>JBFXEJ010000098.1:0-25550 GCA_050180235.1 Desulfococcaceae bacterium | reverse complement strand
TTAGGCGATTTCCATGAAAAAATGTACCATCATTGCAGGGTGGGCACGGCTTTTTGTGCCCACCGTTTCAGCAGGACGGCGGGCACAAAAAGCCGTGCCCGCCCTGCGAAAAACGTTATAATCATTAATGGAAATCACCTTAAAGAGCTGCTGATACAGGCTTTCTCCGGTATGACCGGAAAATCTCCCTATCCACAATTCCGGCGAAAGCAGGAATCCATTTTTTTCAAAGTGTTATGGACTCAGGCTTTCTCCTGAGTGACGAAGCGGCGTAACATAATATAATAAATACAAATTGTTAAACGATATATCCATGATAATGCTTATGCTGATTCTAAATAACATATTGATTTATAAATTTAAAAATATCAGTATAAAAGTCCCGCTGCCGCATCATGTTCACAGGCCGGGAGGAAAAAAATTTCGGCATTCACCATCTTCACGCAGGAACCGCATGGGATAACACAGAAAATTTATGATTCTCATACGCTATGCGGCAGTTCTGCCATAAGACTTTCCCCCCGAAAGAGTGTCCTTCTGCTTCTGTCTGTTCCCGGCTTTTTTTTCCACAAAAATTTTTTCACCTGTAAAGGGATCAGTCTCTGTGCAGTACATCAGGGTAGACCAGGTGGAAGGCGAAGGCGTGAATATCTGAACCTGTTCAGGCAGAAGCCGCAGGGTTCGCAGGGCAAAGGCACGGAGTTTGCGCATATCCTCCAGTGTGCATCCGGGATGGGCTGCCATCAGGTAATAGGTCAGAAAGAGTTTTTCCGGTATTTTCCCTTTCAGTCTGTCAAACAGGGCAAGAAATGCCTCCAGGCTTTCCCGGCCCGGTTTGCCCATATATTTCAGTACGCTGTCTTCTGTATGTTCAGGCGCTATTTTCAACTGTCCGGACACATGATGCCGCAGGATCTCCTCCAGATAGGCGGTTCCGCTTTTCCGGTCACTGAGAATCAGATCATAACGGATGCCGGAGCCGATGAAAACCCGGCGCACTCCGGGGAGATTCCGCAGGGCCCGCAGCAGATCTATCTGCATGTCATGGCATACAGGCAGATGTTTGCAGATTTCCGGAAAAAGACAGCTTTTGTTTGTGCACGCGCCTTTTTCTGTTTTCCGCTTGCATTCCATGCCGTACATATTTGCTGTAGGGCCGCCCACATCTGATATGATTCCCCGGAATTCCGGGTGTTTTGCAAAAGACAGGGCTTCCCGGATCAGAGACTGTTTTGTGCGGGAAACCACATGCCGTCCCTGATGCACGGCAATCGCGCAGAAGCGGCATTCGCCATAGCAGCCCCTGTGAGTGGTCAGAGAAAAACGGACAGTGTCAAGGGCTTTGACCTGCCCTTTCTGTTTATGCAGGGGATGGACATCCCGCGTATAAGGCAGTTCATAAATCCGATCCAGTTCCTGCGGAGAAAGAGGAAACTGCGGAGGATTCTGCACCAGCCAGCGGCTGTCCTGTTTCTGAAAAAGACGTGCCCCGGTAAAAGGATCCGAATTTTCATAAAAAATCCGGAACATATGGATAAATGCCTGCTGATCCCGGCACACATCGGCATGGGAAGGCAGTTCCGTATCTGACTGCGCAAATCCGGGCACAGATTCCGGAATTTCCCTGCTGATATAACAAATCCCCCGTATAGAACGGATATCCTGTTTCTGACGAAATTTTTCCGCAAGTTCCACAACGCTCTGCTCGCCCATTCCATAGACCAGCACATCAGCCTTTGCATCAAAAAGTATGGAACGCCGCAGAGAATCAGACCGCTCATCATAGTGGGAAATACGGCGCAGACTTGCCTCAACCCCCCCCAGGACAATGGGACAGGTGTTTTTGAAATACCTGCGTATGAGATTAGCGTAAAAAATGACTGCCCGATCCGGCCTGCGGACATTCAGCCCCCCGGGGGTCATGTCATCGCTTTTCCTGCGCTTTCCCGATGCCGTATAATTGGCTATCATAGAATCCACACTGCCCGATGTCACGCCCCAGAACAGAGCAGGTTCCCCCAGAGCTGCAATATCATTCCCGCTGTCTGTATCAGGCTGGGCAATTATGCCAACCCTGAATCCGGCATCTGAAAGAACCCGTCCGATTACAGCAGTTCCGGAATATGGGGTGTCAATATAGGTATCCCCTGAGACCAGAATCACATCCGGTTTTTTCCATCCCAGGGATTCCATTTCCTGCCGTGTGGCAGGCAGAAAAACAGGTAAATATGTACGAAGATTCATCAGCAGTACCCGGAAAAATTGTTTATTGGCCGGATAGTGGGTCAAATCATTTGATTCTGGAATTCCCCTCCCTTGAGGGAGGGGTTAGGGGAGGGGGAAAAATGCCCTGCAGTTATACACTTTTTCCCACCCTCCCCCTGCCCCTCCCTCAAGGGAGGGGAGAGTTTTTTCCGCGTCATCAACCGGTTTGACCCACTACCATTGGCCGAATATTCAGCAATTGCAGAAAATCCGGCAGTTATTTGCTCATGTTAAGCAACTATTTCAAAAATCAGGAAGTTATCCGCTTTCACCGTCATTCCGGCCTAAGCCGGAAACCAGTGATTTGAGATAATTCCGGATACCTGCTTTCGCCGGTATGACTGACGGTGCTTAACATGGGCTGATTATAATACGGAAAAAACACAGTAACAAGGAAAATTGATTTTTCCGGATATTTCCGACAAAATCCTTTTCTTTTCTGCAGATTTCAGCTATATTTCCGCAAACAGTTCAGGAATTTTCCGCAAAGAACAAAAACCATTTGGTAGTGGGTCAAATCCTTTGAAAATCCCCCTCCCCCTGCGGGAGGGGTCAGGGGAGGGGTAAAAAATAATATCCTGCAACAAACTGATGTTTTCACCCTCCCCCTGCCCCTCCCTCAAGGGAGGGGAGACCGTCATCAAAGGATTTTACCCACTACCAACCATTTCAAAGGAGTTTTAATGAAAATTCTTGTTTTATATTATTCCAGGGGCGGCAATACACGCAGACTGGCAGAGGCTGTTGCCAAAGGAGCTGATTCAGTGGAAGGCGCTGAGGCTGTGCTGAAAAAAACCGATGAGGTGACAAAAGAGGATTTTGTCAGCGCAGAGGGAATTATTGCCGGTTCCCCGGTCTATTTCGGTCTGATGGCGGCGGAACTGAAAAAAGTGTTTGATGATTTTGTCAGTGTCCGCAAAAAAATGGAAGGCAAAGTCGGCGCGGCCTTTGCCACTTCAGGCGATCCCAGCGGAGGCAAAGAAACCACCATTATGTCCATTATCCAGTGCATGCTGATTTACGGCATGGTCATAGCAGGAGATCCCCTGTCCGCAACCGGGCATTACGGAACAGCTTGCACAGGCATACCGGATAGCGGAACCCTTGAAAATGGAATGAAACTGGGTCAGAGAGTGGCACAACTGTGTCTGAAACTCAGAGGATAGTGTTTTGGGAAAGGTTAAGAATATCCAATATTTTTATTCCAGGAGGAAAAAATGACAGACTGCATTTTCTGCAAAATCATCAAAAAACAGATTCCCAGTTTCAGGGTGTATGAGGATGATCGGGTCTATGCGTTTGAAGACATCAATCCCATCAACAGAGGGCATACCCTGATTATTCCGAAAAATCATGCGGAAAATATATGGGAAATGAGCGATGAGGATATGCTGGCCATCCACAGGGCCGCAAAAAAAATTTCCCATGCCATAAAAGAAGCTCTGAAACCAGACGGTCTTGTCTGTCTCCAGCTCAATGGACGGACTGTCAACCAGGTGGTGATGCACTATCATTATCATCTGATTCCCAGGTCAGCAGACGAACCGGAAATGGCCATGACCAACTGGGTACTCAAACCCGGAAATATGGATGAGATAAGGCAGACCGCAGAAAAGATTGCCGCTGCCATCCGATAGAAAACTGCTGAAAAGATTATTCGGAAAAGGGCGGTTCCCGTGATTGTGTCAGTGTCATCAGTTCACCTTACGCACAGCCGTCATACCAGCGAAAAGAGGATAATCTCCTGATTTTTGAAAGGGCCGCGCAATATAAGTTAAGATTTTTAATTCTTCAGGGCTGCCGGCACAGCAATTTGCGTATGGTGACAGCCATCTCGCCCATGCTTACGGGCTTGGTGACATAATGGTATAATGGCTCCGAATTATTGTCTGAAACGGCCTGCGCAAAGCCCGAACAGAGAATAACCGGCAGATCCGGACGTATACGTCTGATATTGCGGATCAGTTCTGTACCGCTGAGATGCGGCATGGTCTGATCCGTAATCACCAAATCGTATGTGTCCGGCCTGTTTATAATGATTTCAAGTGCTTTGACACTGTCTGTCTGAACTTCCACATCATATCCCAGCCTGCTGAGCATCTCTGCAAGGGCTTCCACAATCACCCGTTCATCATCTATCAGCAGAATTTTTTCAGAACCGGTGGGAAGAATCTGCTCTTCCGGCTTCCTGTTCCCAAAAGAAATATTTCTGATTCTGGGCAGATAGACAAAAAAGCTGCTTCCCTTTCCTTTTTCGCTGTAAACCCGGATATGCCCACCGCTGTTTTTCACAATGCCATGAACCACTGCCAGCCCCAGCCCGGTTCCCTTTCCCTGCTTTTTCGTCGTGAAATAAGGATCAAAGATTCTGCCCATTGTGAACGGATCCATTCCCTCCCCTGTATCGCTGATCATCAGACGGATGTAATGTCCGGTCTCCATATCCGTATGATGCTTTACATCATCGGGGCCCATAAAAATCTCACGCAGTTCCACATTCAGAATCCCCCCGTTTTTTTCCATCGCGTGAAAGGCATTGGTTCCCAGATTCATGACAATCTGGTGAATCTGTACCGGATCAGCAAACACAGGCCCGCACGGGGAATCAATATGCTGACGGATTTCAATGGAGGAAGGCAGACCGGCCTTCAGGAGTTTCAGAGCTTCCGCAATGATGGGCCTCATCTCTGTTGCACATTTCTCATGCTCAGTCTGACGGCTGAAGATCAGAATCTGCCGGATCAGTTCTCTTGCCCGGTTTGCGGCATTGATGATTTCACCCATGAATTTTTTTCTTTTCGCGTCTTCCAGTTTTTCCATCTGGGCCATTTCCGCATATGAGAGGATTGGAACAAGAATATTGTTGAAATCATGGGCAATCCCTCCGGCAAGTGTCCCTATAGCCTCCATTTTCTGGGCCTGGCGCAGTTTGTTTTCCAGTTTTTTGGATTCGGTAATATCAAAAATATAGCCTCTGAGTTTCTCCAGATTTCCGTTTTCGTCAAATATGCCGATGACATTTTCAATCACATGCACAGGTCTGCCGTTTTTATCCCGAAGTTCCGATTCATAATATTCCAGCTTCTTTTTCTGGCGGAGCAGATCCAGCATTTTGCAGCGATTCTCAGGGTTTGGATAGAATTCTGCCGCGTTATACAGCGATCTGTCTTCCACGGATGCAAAACCGAAAATTTTTGCCATTGCGGGATTGCAATCAATAATCCGGCCATCAACATGGGTGATATAATCCCCGGTCAGATCATCCTCAAAGAACTGACGGTACCACTGCTCCCTTTCCCTGAGTTTCTGTTCCATCTCTTTCCTGACTGAAATATCAGCGGCTGTAACCAGCAGCCCCTTCTGTCCTTCAAAGCAGATGGGCGAAATGGTAAGATCTATCCATTTTTCCCGGAGATCCTTTGTGACAATTTTGATTTCATGACGCAGAACATATTCTTTTCCGGAGCGTATCTGGTCTATGACTTCTCTGATGGTATCCCGGAAGTCAATATGGATAATATCGCTGTAATGCCTTGTCATCAGACAGGCTTTGGAATATCCGCAAATGCTTTCGGCAGAAGGGTTGACATAGCGGAAACTGTCCTCCTGTATGATAAAAATGCCGGAACTGGTGTTTTCCGTCAGGGCGCGGAACATGGCTTCACTTTCCCGCAGGGCTTTTTCCATCTGTCTGCGGTCGGTGATGTCCCTTATAATGCCACGGTATCCGCCCACCATGTCATTGCACCATTTGATGCTTGAGGTCAGCAGACAGCAGATTTCCCTTCCATCCCTGTGACGGAACATCACCTCATAATCCCTGACAAAACCATGACATTCAATCTTAGACTGAAATTTTTTCCTGTCTTCCGGATCAAGATATATCTGACGGATATTCATCTCCTCTGTCTCTTTCCGGGTGTATCCGAAAAGATCCAGAAAAGCCTGGTTGACTGTGACAATTTTTCCCTCTTTGCCGGTTTCATAAATCGGATCTCTGGCATCCTCAAAAAGACAGCGGTACCGTTCCTCACTTTTTCTGAGTTCCACCGCGGACTGCCGGATGGAAAGGAAAAGCGGTGCAATATGGGAAATGCCCAGAAACAGAAACAGTGAAGTGCCCAGGGCAATCCATTCTGCGGAGATGTCAATGGATGAGGCAGGAATATCCGAAACAATGATGCTGATCAGGGTTGTGCAGCGGCGCAGGATCATCAGCAAAATTCCCAGTGAAATCAGAATCCATGCCTTTCTGTTGCCGGTGACCGGTATAAGTTTCAGCGCACGGTATGCGGCCATTAACTGAAAAAGAATGGAAAAGGATAAAATAAAAACAATAATCAATATAGATTCCTCCGACAAAAATTTTTTCCTCCCGTATATTCCGAAAGCAGTATTCCTTCCAAAGGAGAAGGTTCGGAACCTGCTCCTGAAGCGTCATTTTTTTTTGCAAAGATGCAAAAAAATATGACATGTGAATGACTGTTCTGTTTTCAGGCAAAAATATCCAGTTGTGACAGTTTTTCCTTTTGTCTCTTTGCCTTTCCTTTTTCCAAAGTGAGCAGACGGTCTTCAATGTCCCGGACAAAAGGTGAAATCTCCCTTTCCAATGTTTTTCCGTAAACCGTGCGTTTTTTTGCCCAGGACAGAAACAGTTCCTCTTTGGCACGGGTCATGCCAACGTACAGCAGCCGTCTTTCCTCATCCAAATCAACAGGTTTGCTGTCCCATCCTTTGTAAGGAAGCATGCCGTTTTCACATCCGCAGATAAAAACAACCGGAAATTCAAGCCCTTTGGACGCATGAAGACTCATCAGATTCACCTTTTCAGCGTGGAAATCGCAGGTATCCTGATCAGTTTCAAAAGCTGTGATTTCCAGAAACGACTTTATATCATTGCCAAAAACCTCTGCAAGGGAAATTGTGCGATCAAACGCATTTTCCCGTTTCCGGGATTCACTGATAAAAGATGACAGCCCGCTTCTTTCACGCAGATGCAGAAGTTTTTCCGCAATGGACTTTCCCTCCAATTCCTGCTCAATAAATTGGATTTTTTCCATAAATCTGTGCAAAGTTTTCTGCACATCCGCATCCGGCATGGGTTGTTGGCTGAGATGATCCAGCGCGGCTGTCAGCGTCATTTCACTCTGATAAAACCATTTGCTGAAAATGTCCATGCTTTTTTTCCCTGAACCTGTCTGGTCCCTGCGGATGATTTTTTCAAGATCATGAAAGGTTCCGAAGTGTTCTGTGAGTTTCAGCCAGGAAAGCAGTTCTGCAATTCCTTTTTCACCCCAGGCATGATCCCGGCTGGCAATCTGAAAGGGAATTCCGCCTTTTTCAAACACTTCCGCAATGACTTCCGCCTGTGCATGGGTGCGGTACAGCACAGCAAAATCAGAAAATCCCCGGTCGCTTTTCATGCCGCTTTCCCCGGTTTTGCCAAAATCAATGGAATGAAAACCGGTTCCACCGCAGATCTTTTCAATCAGCTTTCCCACTGCAACAGCCTCGGCCTTTTCCGTGGCCTGTTCCAAAATGGTCAGGGTTTTCACGCCCTGAATGCCGGAGTAAATTCGAAGTTGGGGATCATCCGGCCTTGTGCTGCGAATCACCTGCTGAGAGGATTCCAGAATACTTTCGGCTGATCGGTAATTCCGGTTAAGCCGGATGATCCGGGCAGAGGGATAATCCTGTGTGAAATTGTGAAAATAGCGCACATCCGCTCCTCGAAATCCGTAAATGGCCTGATCCGGATCTCCGATGACGCAGAGTTCACTGTTTTCCTGAGCCAGCGCACGGATAATCCGGTACTGCCCCTCATTGATGTCCTGATATTCATCCACAAGAATCTGCTGATATTTTTCAGTATAACGATTTTGTATATCCGGATTCTGCTCCAGAATGCGCACGGTATGGAAAATCAGATCATCATAATCCAGCAGTTTCTCCTGTGCCAGCATCTGCTGGTATCTGCTGTAAATTTTTGAAAAAAAAGACTGATTGGCATTATCTGTCAGAGAAGAAATATCATCCTCCGGGCCAATGATACGTTGCCGGGCGGTGCTGATCAAATCAGCAACATGCTGCAATGTCAGAGAATGTTTCGGTTTGTCCGCACCGCACAGATGCATGGCATCCGCGACAATTGCTTTGCGTTCCTCATCGTCAATCACAGAAAATCCTGCCCAGCCTTCCTGCTGCAATAATTTGTAAGCAAAAGCATGAAACGTGGAGACAAAAGGCTGTGCTGCCTCATTTTTCAGCAGAATTGACAAGCGATCTTTCATTTCCCGCGCGGCTTTGTTTGTGAAAGTAACAGCCAGAATATTCTCCGGAGAAATTCCCCGTGACTGAATCAGCCATGCAATCCTTTGGGTCAGTGTCCGGGTTTTTCCCGCACCGGGGCCTGCAATTATCAACAGAGGCGATCCGGTGTGTTCCACAGCCTGCTGCTGTTCTTCATTACATTGTTCAGTTATCAGTGAACAGTTATCAGTTATCAGGGAACAATTGGCAGTTATCAGGGAACAGGTGTCAGTTATCAGGGAATTGGAATTTGTGTCAGGTTTCAGGGAACAGTTATCTGTTATCAGAGAATTGGAATTGCTGTCAGTGTTCAGTGAATCAGATTTCCTGTTTTTTTCAGATTTGGGATTCTTTTTCTTTGCTTTGCGTTCCGAAGCAGAAAACAGGGCAGACTGTCCCAGCAGTTTTTCTTTTTCTTCCGGAGTGAATACGGTTATCCTGCCGTATTCTCCATCATATCCGGGAGAGATGTGGATTTCACCGGCGCGCATTCTGCGTATGGCTTCATCCAGAAGAGGAATGCCAGCTTTTGCAATGTCTTCCGGAGTGGCAAAGAGAAGCGTTTGCAGTTCCGGGCCAACAGTTTCCAGCACAATTCTCCATGCCTCTGTCACTTTTTTGCTCTTGCTTCCCACACTGAAAATTTCCGAAAGAATTTCCGGCAGTGGAATAATATAACGGAAAGGCAGAGCATTTTCCGGTTTCACACCTTCGGCACGGTCAGCCAAAGCCTCGACACGGTGCAGAACACCCAGAGTGAGAGGCTTGCCGCAGACAGGGCAGATGTCTTTTTTTTCAATGCTTTCCGAAGGTTTAAGCCAGAGATTGCATTTGCGGTGTCCGTCCATATGATATTTGCCCTCTTCCGGATACAAATCCAGCGTGCCAAGACATTGCTTTGGATCTTTGGCTTTCAGCGCGGCGCGAATAGCCGGAAAAGAGAGTTCTGTATCAAAAAAATTGGCATTTCTGCCCAGATTCGCGGGAGAATGCGCATCAGAATTGGACACCAGCACACGGGAATCTAATTCGGAAATCCGCCAGTTCATGGGCGCATCCGAAGAAAGCCCGGTTTCCACTGCAAAGATTTCAGAAGAAAGTTCCTCAAAGCATTCTGCCAGAGAATCAAAGCCGGATTTGGACCCGAACATGGAAAACCAGGGTGTCCAGATATGGGCCGGAATCAGCATGGCTTCATCCGAGCATTCCAGCATGATTTCAAGCAGATTGCGTGCATCCAGTCCCAGAATTGGCCGTCCGTCTGATTTGATATTTCCTATTGCATCCAGCCGCGCGTTAAGCCGCGCGGCTGTATCAAAATCCGGCACATAAATCAGATTGTGATTTTTGCGCACCACACCGTTTTTTTTATAAATATTGCTGATTTCAGTTTCCAGCGCAAAGCGGACTTCCCCATGGCAGGATTTTGGAATATGGCGATCACATTCCCGTGCAATATCCTCTTTCAGACGGAAAAGACCGGGTTCAGCAGGAAGCAGTTTTTCCTTCAGTTCCGCAAACCAGCCCGGATGGGTGAAATCCCCTGTTGCCAGCACAGTAATGCCTTTTTCCTGTGCGCTGATATAAAGATTTTCCGGATTCAGATTTTTGGCTGTTGCCCGTGAAAACCGTGAATGCACATGCAAATCTGCGATGAATTTCATATTTGTCATAAATTTCCAAATATCCGAGGTGTGTCAGAGCCTGATGACACACCTGCAATATGTTATGAAACCGCCAGGTTTCCTTCCCGTACTTCCCTGATGCTGACACGGACAATGCGGTTTTTCAGTTCATCCTCTCCCTTAAACAGAACAGAAAGATACTGGGAACTGATACCTTTTAAATGTCCGGATGCAGGATCTCTCCGGTTTTCTGCAAGCACTTCAACAGTTTTGCCTATAAAACTTTCATAAAAAAGTTTTTTCTTTTCTTCCCCAAGCTTACGCATCTGAGCGCATCTTTTTTTGACAGCAGCAGCAGGTATCTGAGCGGGAAAATCTGCTGCGCGCGTTCCCTTCCGTATGGAAAAAGGAAACACATGAAGATAAGACAGCGGCAGCTCCTCCGCCAGCCTGAATGTATTTTCAAAAGCCGCATCATTTTCTCCCGGAAATCCGATAAGAGTGTCCGCACCAATGGCCGCGTCCGGCACTGTGTCCCGGATGAATAAAATCAGATCTCTGAAATCATTACGGGTGTAAGGCCGTCCCATTTTCCTGAGTATGCCATCATCCCCGCTTTGGAGCGGAATATGAAAATGTTTGCAAAAACGCGCTGATCCGGCAATAAACCGGATCATTTCTCTGCCCAGTTCATGGGGTTCAACGGAACTGATCCGCACCCGGTCAATCAAAGCCTGTTCCCCAATCCTGCAAAGAAGTTCATACAGATTTGTTTTGGGAATTAAATCATGCCCATAGCATCCGGCATGAATTCCGGAAAGCACAACCTCCCGAAATCCGGCCTCTGCAAGTTTTCTGATACTTCCAAGCACATCCGCTGTCGGCATACTGCGGCTCCGTCCCCTGGCATATGGAACAATGCAGTAGGAACAGAAGGAATTGCACCCGTCCTGTATTTTCAGAACAGGCCGTGTCCGATCTCCGAAACCTGTGAGGGGAAACTGTCCGAAATGCTGCTCTCTGCTGACATCACTGAGAATGGTCAGAGGGGAGTCCTGTTTTTTCTGAAGCAGGGAAAGCGCACACTCCGGAATCTCATGTTTGTGACCGTGACCTATGATATAAGAGATGCCGCTGATTTTTTTCAGAGCTTCCGGCTCGGTCTGGGCATAGCACCCGGTCACGGCAATACAGGCTCCGGGATGGGAGCGGATCATCTGCCGCACAGTCTGACGGGACTGCATAGCTGCCCGCTGTGTAACTGTGCAGGTGTTGACAATGCAAAGATCAGCTTTTTCCCCCTTTGACACAGGAAGCCATCCCTCCCCATCCAGAGATCGGGCAATGGCATCGGATTCACACTGGTTTACCTTGCAACCAAGTGTGATAATATGATATTTGTATGGCATGGCAAATGCGGGCTGTCTCCTTTTCTGAATATTTTTTTGGCAAAAATGCGTATATTAAATAAATTTTATTGAAATTTCAATAAGATTTATTATATAATATTCTATAATACTGAATTATGACAAAATCAGCATGGAGCAAAGTCTATGATCAGAAAAATTATTTCAGGAGCCCAGGACGGAGTGGAACGGGCCGCCTTGGATGTGGCCGGCAATCTGTATCTGGGATTAGGCGGATGGATAACGCAGACACAGGCACAGGAAAACAGCGATTTGATAAAAACCTGCCGTCTTAATATAATAAATTCAGACAATCCTGTGCAGGCAGTGGAGCAGAATATCCTTGAATCAGACGGAGTTCTGATAATCACAATGGGAGATCCCGCAGAAAATGCAAACATGGGCAGGCGTCTGGCCGAGCAGCACAAGCTTCCGTTTTTGTATATTGACATGGAGCGTCTCCCCGCTTTTGAGGCAGCAAAAAGGATTGAGGCCTGGATCGCTGAATACAGCATTGAGGTTCTTTGCATAACCGGTTCCCGCGATTCCAGGCATACAAATATCTATAAAATTGCAAAAGATCTTCTGGAAGTGGTTTTCCAGTTGCATCTTATTGATCCCCGCCGCTATGAAAATGATAAGACATATCCCTACGGTGACACGGAAAGACGTCTGGAGGAATTCATCCGGATTCCCCGGACTGTCAAAGAGGCTGTGGATTATCTGATATTGAAACTCAATTTTCAGGACAGAACCCGTATTGCCAATATGCAGGAAAAACGGCTTCCGGAACTGGTTTCTTCCCTGGAAGATATTATCCGGGATGAATTCCGGCTTTGGGGGGCCAATGATCCTCTGATCAAAGACTGCCTGGCCCTTGCGGAAACAGATGAGGAGGATCCCGCAGACATAATCACCCGTGCGCTGTGGCTTCGGCTTCGGAAATCGGACAATGTGCTGCGCGTGGTGAAATAAGGCGCAGAGACTGTTGCATTCCATGAGGATAAATGGCATTATCCTTTGTTTAACATAATGATGTTATACAGAATTGTCATACCGGAACAGGCGATTACAGCGCAGAAACCGGGTTTCCGATTTCTGAAAAATCTGCATAATACCAATTCTTCATTGATTTGATATAGTTTTTAAGATAATTATTTTGGAGCAGGCCGGGTTGAACGCAGTGAAACCCAACATTCTGAGTTTGTCGGGTTTCGTTCCTCAACCCAGCCTACAGGAATCCCCAAAAATATTTTCTTAAAGCCTATACAAGTTAAAAAATCCCCAATCGCGAATTGCTTATAAAATCAGCAAATAAAATGAGGTCAGTATGAATCTGAAAACATGGAAATTTCCTTTTTATCTGAATATCCGTCAGAAAATCATAGCAGGACTGACAGCCGGGATGCTGGCAATCGGTTTTATTGCTGCCATTTCATACAGTTATCTTCTTCAGATTGAACACAAACAGCATTTTGCAGAGATAGCCGATGATCTGAGCAACATCATTCTTGAAATCCGGCGGTATGAGAAAAACTGGCTGCTTTACGGATCAAAAGAGGATTTCAATGAAAACCGGGAGTTTATCCGCAAAGGTCTGGAACTGCTGTCCAAGATTGTTCCGGATGTGGGGCATCTGAAAGGCGCTCTCCAACTGAATCTTCTTGAAGGAGAATTTCTTGAATATCAGAAACTCATGGAACAGATGGCAGGCTGCGATAAGGAGAACCATCATTCCTGTATCCGGCAGACAGAAGATCCTCTGCGGGAACACGGCAAAAATCTGCTCGAACTTTCCCAGAAACTTGTTTCTTTTGAACGCCAGAGAATTTTTTTCATCATCAAGACACTGAAAAATCAGTTGATCCTTTCGGTAATTGTTTTTATTGTCGCGGGCGGATTTTTAATTTCATTTGTCAGCCAGAAGATTATCCATCCTTTGAATGTCATTGAGAAAACCACTGTGCGCATTGCCCAGGGCGATTTCAGTCCTCTGCCTGTGAGAGATGATAACGGGGACGAAACCCAGCGGGTTGTGGAAGCCTTCAACCGCATGATAAAGGAGCTGGAAAAACATCAGGAGCAGCTTGTTCAGGCACAGAAATTATCCTCCATCGGAATTCTCACATCCGGAATTGCCCATCAGTTAAACAATCCTCTCAACAATATTTCCACATCCTGTCAGATTGTTATTGAGGAACTGGGCAAAACTGAACCGGAATTTCTGCGTAAAATGCTGATCAATATTGAACAGGAAGTCCGCAGGGCAAGAGATATTGTCAGGGGGCTGCTGGATTTTTCCCGTGAAAGAGACTTTGCCCTTAAACCCACGCTGCTTTCGGATGTGGTGGAGCGCTCCATCAGACTTATTTCCAGCCATCTTCCCACAGGCATTGAAATTGTAAGACAGATTCCTCCGGAACTGAGCATTGACATGGACGGTCAGCGGATGCAGGAGGTTTTTCTGAATCTGATGATGAATGCGGCCCAGTCATTTGAAACACCCCGGGGACAGATTAAAATTGCAGCGGGATCTGATTTGGAATATGCTGTGATTACAGTGGAAGACACCGGAACCGGCATTGATGAGCATAATATCTGCAAAATCTTTGATCCCTTTTTTACAACCAAGGAAGTCGGTAAGGGAACAGGGCTGGGGCTTTCTGTGGTGTACGGTATCATTCAGAAGCATGAGGGAACTGTTTCTGTGGAAAGCACAAAAGGGCAGGGAGCCCGTTTTATCATCCGGCTTCCGCTGCGCCAGACTCAGGAACCGGAAAAAACGGATTTGGTTTCCGGTGACAGGTGTTAACAATAAAAAAATGCCGGAATCGGAAAATTTCAGGAAACAATCGCTATGGAAATCGTTACAAGTCACAAAAACACAGATTTTGATGCTCTGGCCTCCGTGATTGCAGCCACGCTTATCTATCCAAAGGCTGTTCCGGTTCTTCCCAAAAACATCAATTCCAATGTAAAGGCATTTCTCAGCATTCACAAAAAGGTTTTCAGCTTTATGGATTCTGATGAATTTGATCCGGAAACAGTAACGCGGCTGATTGTGGTGGATGTGAACAGATGGGATCGGCTGGTGGGAATGAAAAAACTGAAAAACAAAGAGCATATGGAAGTGATTCTCTGGGATCACCATCCTGACAAGGGGGATATCAGTGCCAACCAGAGCTGTCAGGAATATATGGGGGCAAATATCACCCTGATGGTGCGTCAGTTGAAATCTGAGAAAATTCCGCTTACTCCGGTGCAGGCCACCCTGTTTCTGACCGGGCTTTATGAGGATACCGGAAATCTCATGTTTCCCTCTACCAAACCTGAAGATGCAATGACCGCTGCCTGGCTTTTGGAAAACGGGGCTGATCTGAATGTGCTGGCCTCCTGGCTTCGGCCTGTGTATGGCGAAAAGCAGAAAAATATCCTGTTTGAAATGCTCCGTTCGGAAAAAACAAAACGGGTTAACGGTTACAATATCAGTTTTCACAAACTCGACATTGAAGGTCATGTGGGAAGTCTTGCACTGGTGGTGCATATGTGCAGGGAAATTCTGAATGCGGATGCGGTTTTCGGCATTTTTACAGGTGAAAAAAGGGGAAAAGCTATTATCATTGGCCGAAGCAATGCGGATGGTCTGGATATCGGCGCTATCATGCGCAGTCTGGGAGGCGGCGGACATGCCGGGGCCGGTTCCGCGACTCTCAGCTTTGTCAATCCTGACACTGTGGAGGAAATGATTACAGAACTGATAGAAGGCAATCAGCATGCCTCGGTCAAGGTCAGTGATCTTATGTCCTTTCCTGTATTTACGGTTTCTCCGGACACGCCCATGAAAGAAGCCGGAATGCTGCTGAGGGAAAAAGGCTGCACCGGTTTTCCGGTGACAGAAAATGGAAAGATTGCAGGCATCCTTTCCCGCCGGGATTTCCGGAAAATCAAAAAAAAATCCGGGGAAAATGCTCCGGTAAGGGCATTTATGAGTCCCCAGGTGGTGAAAGTGGAGCCAAACCGGAGCCCCATGCAGGCTGCACAACTGATGGTCAGGCATGATATTGGCCGTCTGCCTGTGGTGGATCAGGATGGAACCCTGATCGGCATTGTCACCCGTTCGGATGTCATGCTGTATCTGTATGACATGCTGCCGGACTGAAATGAAAGATTCCCATCCGATCATCACCTTTGAAGATATTGCCGTGCGTCTGGGGGAAAAACTGATCCTGCCCCATACAGACTGGGAAATCCGCAGAGATCAGCACTGGGCTGTTCTTGGCCCTAATGGAGCGGGCAAATCTTCCCTTGTCCGTGCGCTGGCCGGTGACCTGCCCATTGTGCAGGGAACTGTGAGCAGATATTACAGCGAATCTGAAAAACCCGCGTATGTTTCCTTTGAACTGCATCGCAAAATCATTGCCAAAGACGAGGAACTGGATCACGCCCGGTATTTCAGCGGAAATCCTGACAGCCTGACCAATGCACGGCAGATTATTGCTCCCTCTGATTCCAAATTTTCCAGACTTGAAGAGATTGCCTCTCAACTGAAAATACAGGCTCTGCTGGATCGTGGCATCCGCTTTCTTTCCACAGGCCAGATGCGCAAAGTGCTTATTGCCCGCGCGCTGATACGCTCCCCCAGTCTGCTGATTCTGGATGAACCCTTTGACGGTCTTGATGCAGAAAACCGGAAGGATTTGACCGGCATCATCCGCGATCTGATGAAAGGAGCCATGCAGATTGTTCTCGTGACGCACAGGCAGGAGGAGATTCCGCCTGAGATTTCCCATGTTCTGTATGTGCAGAACTGCCGGGTTGTCAGGCAGGGAATTCGTTCACAAATACCTGATAAAACCCTTTTATCTCAGTATGAAAAAACATCCTTTTCTCTGCCTGCATTTTCTGAATCTCAACGAAAATGCAAAACAGATGTTCCTGTGATTGAAATGAAAAATGTCACTGTGCGCTATAATGACACAGTGGTTTTCCGCAATCTGAACTGGACTGTGCAGCAGGGCGAAAACTGGGCTGTTCTCGGCCCAAACGGAGCAGGAAAAACCACTTTGCTTCGCCTGATTTCCGGGGATCATCCGCAGGCATATGCCAACGATATCAGGCTTTTCGGGAGACTGCGGGGAAGCGGGGAAAGCATATGGGAAATCAAAGAGCATATCGGAATGGTATCTTCAGAATTTCAGATACATTACCGCAAATCTGTCACTGCGCTGGATGCTGTGATTTCTGGCTTTTTTGATTCGGTCGGACTCTACCGCAACTCCGCTTCATGGCAGAGAAAAACTGCTTTGCAGTGGATGAGGCAGCTTGGCATGGAAGACAAATCAGATCAGAGGTTTGACCGGCTTTCCTGCGGGGAGCAGCGCATGGTTCTGCTGGCCCGTTCTCTGGTCAAATCACCTGATTTGCTGATTCTTGACGAACCCTGTCAGGGACTGGATACAGCAAACCGGCAGATGATTCTTGCCTTGATTGATCATATCGGACATCACAGTGATACACAGATTCTGTATGTAAGTCATCATCCCGAAGAAATGCCATCGTGCATTCACCAGGTTCTGCATCTGGAGGATTTCCGTTGACAGTGGCGGAATTTTCGGGTTAGCCACTCAGCAGATCACCGGTATCCGGTATGTCCAAATCCACCGGCATTCCGGATGGTTGGCTCCAGTTTCTCCGTCAGTTCTGTATGCAACTGCCATATACGGGAGATAATCATCTGGGCCACCCGATCTCCCCGGCGCAGAGTATATACCGCTTTCCCCAGATTAATTAGCGGCAGCATCACTTCTCCCCTGTAATCCGCATCAATTGTGCCCGGAGAATTGATCAAAGTGATTCCATGTTTTGACGCCAGCCCGCTTCTGGGGCGGATCTGTGCCTCAAAACCGGGAGGAAGGGCCATAGCAAATCCTGTGGGAATCATCATAATCTGCCCCGGAGAAATATCCGTATCATTTTTGACTGCCGCGCAGATGTCCATTCCTGCTGAATTTGGCGTCATATACCGGGGCAGGGGAATATCCGCATCTGTTTCAGGCCGGACACGGGAAAAATAAAGAATTTGGTTAGTTTGCATACAGTTCAGACAGATTCCGTTTGCGATAATGTTTCAACTTTATTTATGTTTTCTGCCACGAAGACACAAAGGCACAAAGTTTCACAAAGATTTAATGCACAATTTTTTTTCAGATTTCATATTATCTGAGAGTGTTCGCTTTGTTTACAGTTTTGCTGTTTTTGAATTGCCGAATGCAATATGATATTCAGAAAGTTGCCAGAAAATCGTCAACGGTTTTGAAGTGTTCATTGAAAATAAAATAAAGCGTTTCAGGTTTGTCGGGTTTGCCTATAAGAACAAGTTTTTTGCCCAGTCCAAAGGCAATCCCTGCTTCCATATGCGCTGAAGTGCCGGCAGGCAGCAGCAGGATCAAGGTATTTGCGTTTCTGAGACCGGCCAAATCTCTTTCGTAATGCCAGCGGTGAACCGGATCATTGAGAAAGTCCGGGTGGCTTTCAAGAACCTTCATCTGCTCTTCAAAAGGCGCATCAGGATGATGGGGATCAGCGGGTTTGGCTGTGAAATCATAGCAGGTTTTGCCTTTGCTGCGGATTGCCGCAATAAGTGCTCTTACATTCTCACTGTTCCTGAACCTGCCGATTACCATATAGTCTGTCATGGGTTTTTGGCTCATAAACTGTTAAACTGAAGAATTAAACCATTGAAACAATGAACTCATTATTTAATGATGTTACGCCAAACCTTCAGGATCCGGCAGACTGCTGTATTTCATGTCATTCCGGAGAAAGCCGGAATCAGGTATTTTCAGACGGTTACGGATACCGGCTTTCGCCGGTATGACGAATCTGCCTAACATCAGTTAAATAAGATATTGATTTATAAATTTAAAAATATCAGTATAAAAAATCCCACTGCCCAGATTTCATCATCCGAAATTCCTGCCTTATCTGATAATCTTCACAATCTGCCTGAATTTTTCCCCGCCGGCCTCTTTCATGATTTCAAACAGGGCTGTTTCCGCAGAAGTCATAATCCCGCCTGCATTGCGGATTTTTTCCAGCCCGATCTCTTTGTTTTCCGGATAACGGGAAGCCACCGCATCCGCAACCGCATGAACTTCATATCCATGTTCGGCAAGGGATCGCGCTGTCTGATACACGCAGATATGGGTTTCAATTCCGGTAATCAGTACCTGTTTCCGGTTTGCCGCAATAAGGGCGTTCCGGAAATTCTCATTTCTCCATGCGCTGAAGGTGTGTTTGGAAATGGGTTTGAAACCTGTGAGAAGTTGTGCAATCTCCGGAGTGGTGGAACCCAGTTTTTCCGGAATCTGCTCCAGCCATATGATGGGAATTTCCAGAATCTTTGCACCCTGTATTATAATACTGAGATTTTTGAAAAAAGCGTCCTTATTGTGCATCATCTGGGCAAGTTTTCCCTGAACATCAACCACCAGCAGTACAGCATTTTCTGAACTGAGCATAAAAAATCTCCTTTCCGGCATCATCCGGCTTTTAAAAATATTATTTCACAGAATGAGGCATAGATCATAAAATTATAAATTTTTATTAAGTAAGATTCCATAAATTTTCGGGTATAAACTTTTCAGAAAAACCGGATTTTTCGGAAAAATCCGATTTTTTGAATACACGAAAAATTTCGTTTGCCTACTTATAGCAGAATCTGAATAATTTGACAGCAAAAAAATCAGATAACTGCCAAATATGTTGACAGACGCTGCATGAAAATCTAATGTAAGTGCGGAGTCGGGGGTTTTCCCGGCAGATAATGTCTGAACCATGATTCACAGGATGAAGGAATTTTGGCAGTGGATCAGTTTAAGCGCAGAGAATTGCAAAGTTCTCACAAAGAAGGGTGGGCTACGCTGCACTTCACCTGCTATTCAGCTTTCTGTAATCATTCAACATTAATCATTCAAATTTTCATACATTCCGGGAGAAAAACATGGCAATACATGCACTGGCGGGAAAATCTGTACCCCTGTCCTTACTGATCAATATACCGAGACTGGTCAGCTCTTACTACACGGGAATGCCGGATATTTCTGATCCTGCGCAGCAGGTGGAATTCGGAACATCGGGACACCGGGGAACATCTCTGAAAAACAGCTTTAATGAAGCCCATATTCTGGCTGTAAGTCAGTCCATCTGTGATTTTCGGAAAAAACAGGGCATCAGCGGTCCCCTGTTTCTGGGAATGGACACCCATGCCCTGTCTGAACCGGGGCATGCCACCACTCTGGAAGTGCTGGCAGCCAACGGGGTAAGTGTTATGATTCACAAAGGTCTGGGATATACGCCCACGCCTGTGATTTCCCATGCCATTCTCACATATAATAAGGGAAAAAGCTCCGGACTGGCAGACGGCATTGTCATCACACCTTCACACAATCCGCCGGAAGACGGCGGATTCAAATACAATCCTCCCCACGGCGGACCTGCTGATACCGCTGTTACGGCATGGATTCAGGAACATGCCAATCTTTATCTGAAGGCCGCCAATCAGAATGTCAGACGCATTTCCCATGAAAAGGCACTTCATTCAGGAACCGTATCTGAATATGACTATATCACGCCTTATGCAGCGGATCTGGAGCATATCATTGACATGGACATTATCCGATCTTCGGGTATCCGTATGGGAGTTGATCCTCTGGGCGGTGCTGCCATTAATTTCTGGGATCCCATAGCTCAGCAGTACGGACTGAACCTGGAAATTGTAAACCGAACTGTTGATCCGGCTTTCGGATTTATGCGGGTGGACAAAGACGGAAAAATCCGTATGGACTGCTCCTCTCCCCATGCCATGGCCGGACTCATTGATCTAAAAGACAGATACGACATCGCATTTGGCAATGATCCGGATGCGGACCGCCACGGAATTGTCACTCCTTCCGATGGGCTGATGAATCCCAATCATTATCTTTCTGTCGCTATTTCTTATCTTTTCCGGAACCGCTCCGGATGGAAAAAGTCTGCGGCTGTGGGCAAAACTCTGGTAAGCAGTGCCATGATTGACCGGGTGGCCGCAGATTTGGGACGCAGGGTTTCGGAGGTGCCGGTGGGATTCAAATGGTTTGTGGAGGGTCTGCTGGACGGCTCATACGGATTCGGAGGCGAAGAGAGCGCGGGCGCCTCTTTTCTCCGCAAAGACGGAAGCGTTTGGACCACAGACAAGGACGGGATTATTTTAAATCTGCTGGCTGCGGAAATCACTGCAAAAACAGGCAAAGATCCCGCACTGCATTACCGGGAACTTACCGAGAGGTTCGGCAGTCCTGTGTATGAAAGACTGCATGCCCCGGCAAATGCTGCCCAGAAATCTGTGCTGAAAAAACTCTCGCCGGATATGATTTCCGCAGATACCCTGGCAGGAGAAAAAATTTTGGAAAAACTGACCCATGCTCCCGGAAACGGGGCAGCTATAGGCGGTCTGAAAGTTGTGACGGAAAACGGATGGTTTGCGGCCCGGCCTTCAGGCACAGAGGATATTTACAAAATTTACACGGAAAGTTTCAAAGGAACGTTACATCTGCGGCAGATACAGGAAGAGGCACAGACCATTGTCAGCAGTGCCTTCCGTGCCGCAGGCGTTTTGGGAACCTGAACTAAGTGCCGGGAGGAGAAATGGGAGGACAGATTATCAGACTGATAATTGACAGTGATATAAAAAAGGTATATCTGATCGCTGCCGCAGTTGAAGCATTATGCAATCATCTGTCCCTTTCCGATGATACTGTTTTCGGAGTCAGACTCAGTGTTACGGAAGCAGTGAACAACTGCATCATCCATGCTTATGGCAATGAAACAGGGCATGAAGTGGAGGTGATTCTTGCGATGGATGCAGAGAGAGTAATGCTCAAAGTCTGTGATACCGGCCTTCCGATGAATCCGGACATTTTATCCGATTCCCCGGCCGGTGAATTTTCCGATGATGTGGAAAGCATTGAAGATGCGAAAATCAGCGGAAGAGGGCTTTCTATTATTAAAAAACTTATGGATACAGTAAGTTATAATACTGAAGGCAGGAAAAACTGCCTGGTGATGACAAACCGGAAAATCAGATGATGAGATGCTGATATGAAACTGTAAACGGATGACCTGTCTGAACCGTCTAATTTTAATGACTGATGTTACGCTCTTTCGTCATACCGGAGAAAACCGATTTCAAGAACCATTTGAAAATACCGGATTCAGGCGTTCGCCGGAATGATGCTGACTAATTTTTGCAATCGGCTCACATAAGAAGCAATTTTAAATTAACCTTTTTGCAGAGTTGCGTTTTTATGCCTTCGCTGCAGACTGAAAAACAGCCGGGGCATGAAGGTTTTTTGCTGAAATATTTTTCAGATTTTATGTCAGTTCCGGCACAGTCTGGAGTAAGGAAAAACATAAATCCGAATTTTTTTAAAGGGTTATCAGGCTTCAAAACACATACAGGGAGAAAAGTATGACAGGGAAAAAAATTATACTGGCAATTGCGGCATTGCCCGTTTTTATGGGAATGGCCTGCACTCAGCACAGGGTGCAGGTTGATCCTATCAAAACTGAGCATGTGGTGGAAGTCAAACCAATGGAAATGACCATCAACGTCAATGTCAATGTCAGGGTGGACAAAGCTTTGGATGATTTCTTCGGTGATATTGACAAGGCCAAAGAATAGGATAAGGAGAAAATTATGAAAAAAAGGATTGCTTTCTGTGCATTTATCTGTTTTATTATGGGAATTCTGTTTCATACCCCGATTTTTGCCCAGGACATCAAGGAAAGAATGAAGGCCCGCGTGCCGGAGATCAATGCTCTCAAGGCAAAGGGATCTGTGGGGGAAAACAATAAAGGATTTCTGGAATTCCGCGGGCCGCAGGAAAAGGTCGATATGATCAGTGCGGAAAATGCAGATCGGGCAAAGGTTTATGAGGCCATTGCAGCACAGCAGAACACCACACCCGATCTGGTGGGAAAACGCCGCGCACTGCAGATACGAAGTGAAGTGGCAGGCCCCGGAGAATGGCTGCAGGATGACAGCGGAAAATGGTACAGAAAATAGAGGTTTCAGGGAAAAATTTTTCACACTGGATTTTGCATTCCATGTGCAGTGCTTTGTCAAGCTTTGTCAACTTTGTTTTTAGGTGATTTCCATTAATGATTATACCGTTTTTCGTAGGGCGGGCACGGCTTTCTGTGCCCGCCGTCCTGCTGAAACTGTGGGCACAAAAAGCCGTGCCCACCCTGCAATGATGGTACATTTTTTCATGGAAATCACCTTATGAACTGAAGTATACAGAATAACCGGATTTTTTGGGAAAATCCGGTTTTTGCAACTAACAGATTCAAAGCTGACAGCGTAATATTGCACGGCCAGTTTAGTTTTTATAAACATCTCATTCGTAGGGTGGGCACATGTTTTTTTGTGCCCACCGTTCCGGTTGGCGGGCACGGAAAAGCATGTGCCCGCCCTACAAAAAAATGTTAAAATATTTTTGACAGGGTGCCTGCTTTAAATAATTAACCTTCCATAATTTTCATGTATAAATTTTTCGGCCAGACTTCGGAAATTTCGGAAGTCTTTACCCCCGGAAATTTCTGAGTGCTTGCTTATGCAGATGAAAAAATTCAGACTTTTTACAGGCAACCGGCTGGAAAGCCTCGCAGAGCGTCTCTCTGAGGTACTGGGAGAGCCGCTTTCCTCTCCGCTGGCAAAGGAAATCATTGTTGTGCAGAGCAAAGGCATGGAACGCTGGCTGTCCATGCAGATGGCGAAAAGCTATGGCATCTGCGCCAACATGCTCTTTCCCTTTCCCAATGCCTTCATCTATGGGCATATGTTCCGGAAAGTGCTGCCCGGACAGCCGGAAAAATCTCCCTTTGATCCGGAAATAATGACATGGAAGATCATGAAACTGCTGCCTTCTGTAATGGAAGAACCGGAAGCCGGGGAACTGAGAAATTATCTGGGAAACGGAAAAGCGGATCTCAGACACTATCAGTTTGCCGCCCGTCTGGCCGATGTGTATGACCATTATCTTCTTTTCCGGCAGGAATGGATATTTGCCTGGGAACAGGGCGGAAAAAAAGACGGATGGCAGTCGCTCCTGTGGCGGAAACTGTCCGCAGGAAACGAAACAAAACACCGCCCCGCGCTGGCCCGTGCCTTTGCCTCTGCTTTGGAAAAAAATCCCGGACTTGCGCAGAATATGCCGGAACGGATCTCGGTTTTCGGCATTTCCACCCTGCCTCCCTTTCATATGGAACTTTTTGATCTCCTGTCCAACTATCTGGAAGTCAATCTTTTTTTCATGAATCCCTGTGCAGAATACTGGGGGGACGTCACGTCCGGACGGGAACACAGAAAGATTGTACGGGATGCCGCGAAAAAAGGGCTGCGCGAGGAGGATCTGCATTTCGGCCCGGAAAATCCCTTTCTTTCATCCATGGGCCTCTCAGGCCGTGATTTCTTTGATATGATTCAGCAGTTCAGCACTGACTCCGACGAAATCTTTGATGATCCCGGACAGGACACCCTGCTTTCCTGCATTCAGTCTGATATCCTCTTCCGCAGGGAGCGGCCCTCGGAAGAGGCTGAGAAGAAAATTATTGATCCTGCGGACAGGTCTGTATCGGTTCACTCCTGCCACAGTCCCATGCGTGAAACACAGGTGCTGCAGGATCATCTGCTGGATATGTTCTGTCAGAATCCTGAACTGAGACCTTCCGATATTCTGGTCATGACTCCGGATATTGAAAAATACGCTCCCTTTGTTCAGGCTGTTTTTGATCTGCCACCGGATCATCCCCGGCGAATTCCCTTCAGCATTGCAGACCGGAGCATACGCATGGAAAGCCGGGTTATTGACAGCTTTCTTCAAATTCTGGAACTCACAGACGGCAGATTCAGTGCTGCCCAGGTGCTGTCCATTCTGGAATCCCCTCCGGTGCGGAAAAAATCTGATCTGTCTGAAGCGGATTTGGAGCATATAAGGACATGGATCAAAGATACCCGAATCCGCTGGGGCATTGACGGCAGCACCCGCAGACGGATGAAACTGCCTGATTTTCCCGAAAACACATGGGAAGCAGGGCTTAACCGCCTGTTTCTGGGTTATGCCATGCGCGGGCGGGAGGAACAGCTTTTCAAAAACATTCTGCCTTATGATTCTGTGGAAGGAAACCAGACAGTTATAATGGGACATCTGGCGGAATTCACAGACCGGCTCTTTTCCTTTGCCAAAAAGCTTTCCCGTCCCCGTTCCCTGTCCGCGTGGGCAGAGACACTCAGGGCAGTTCCTGATCAGTTTTTTCAGGGGGATGAGGATACGGAAAACGAAATTCAGAAGATCCGCGATATGCTGTCCTGTCTGGGGGAAATGCAGGAACTGTCAGGGTTTGAAGGGAAAACCGATATCAGGGTGATTCGGGCCCATCTCAGACAGAAGTTGCAGCAGGATCAGTTTGGTTTCGGTTTCATCACCGGCGGTGTCACCTTCTGCGCGATGCTGCCCATGCGCAGTATTCCTTTTAAAATCATATGTCTGATGGGAATCAATTCCGGAGATTATCCCCGCCGTAATGTAAGTCCGGGTTTTGATCTCATGGCAAAGGAGCCAAAACCCTGCGACCGATCCCGGCGCAATGATGACCGGTATCTGTTTCTGGAATCCATCCTTTCTGCACGGGAAAAACTTTATATCAGTTATGTGGGACAGAGTCTGCATGACAACACCCCCATTCCCCCGTCTGTGCTGGTCAGTGAACTGACAGATTATATTTCTCAGGGAGTTGAACTGCCGGAAAAAAACAGGGACATTGTCAAAGAGCATATCCTTGCACAGCATCGGCTGCAGCCATTCAGTCTCGCGTGTGTCCGGGAAGAGGGGGAAAAAGCGGACAA
>JBFXEJ010000097.1:0-25609 GCA_050180235.1 Desulfococcaceae bacterium | reverse complement strand
AGACTGCCGAATGGTATAAAGAACGGAACAGGAATATGAAAGGTGTGGACTGGCAGTTCAGAACAAAGGATGCGAGAATAAAACTGAAGCGACTTTATCCGTCAGTTAAACCTTGACAGAACACTAGTTTACTTCTCAAAAACCTTCTTATTGTATAAATTCAATGGAGAATTGGTATAATACTTTATTGCTGAAAAAACTCCCCGATGGCAAAACAGAAACAGCCCGACCGCGTAATGCGGAAGGGCCGTTCTGTTTTTCAGACTGATGCTGCGGCAGTCAGTATAAGGTGATTTCTGAAAATAAATATACCGTTTCAGTTCACAGGCACAGGGCAAAAGCTGGAAGCTTTTGATACTTTGGCGGTATATTCTTTTCTGGAAATCACCTAATACCTTGAATCATCCGGTGGTAATGGGCATTCCCATCAGCGGCCAGATCACAGCCACTGCCAGCCCGATCACTATCAGCAGGATGACACTGGCCATACAGCCGTATTTAAAAAATTCTCCCGGAGTGAACTGCTTGGAGTCATAGGCAATGGCATTGGGAGCCGCTCCAACCAGCAGCACGAAAGGCATACCCGCGGCGACCAGGGATGCGAAAAGAATCACTTCTCCGCTGACATGAAGATAGGGGGCAATGACCAGAGCCACAGGCAGGGAAATGGCAATGGCTGCCACGTTCATGATAAAGTTGGTCATGGCCAGAACGAAAAATGCGATGCCCATGACAAACACGAACCAGTGGGAGTTCTGGAACATGGTCAGCCAGTTGATAGCCATCCATTCTGCTGCTCCAGTTTCCCACAGACAGAAACCAATGCTCATGGCTCCGGCAAAAAGCAGGATAATGTTCCAGGGAATTTCCTCCAGATCATTGATGTCAAGAATGCCTACGACAAAAAACATAATGGTGGAAATCAGAATGATGGCTGTCTTGTCCGGGGGGCTGAAACCGGGGATCATGGATTTCATGATGGCTGATGCACCCAGCACCACAATCACAGAGGCCACAAGAACTGCGGCTACAACCTCATTGCGTGTGATGCCGCCGAGTTCAGCGTTCAGTCTTTTGGCTTTTTCCCGCAGCCCGGGAATGGATTCTTTTTCAGGTTTGAAAAAGATCATAAAAAATCCCCAGAGGAGAAAGACCATGAGCCAGCCAATCGGGAACATATACCAGCTCAGTTCAAAGAAACCAATGCTTTTTTTCATGATGCCGCTGAAAAAACCGACTGCCACAGCACCGCGGGCAGCACCCAGCAGGGTGATGATACTTCCGGCGCCGGCCACGTATGCCATGCCGATAAACAGTCCCTTGCCGAATTTGGTGGGTTTATCCCCTTCTCCGTACAGGGAGTAAATCGCGACGAGCAGGGGATAGATGGTCGCTGCCACGGCAGTATGGGCCATGATATGCGTCAGTGCCGCAGTCAGTACAAAACAGCCCAGATAAATCATGCTGGTTTTTTCTCCCACAATAGCCAGCATTTTATAGGCTATCCGCCGCGTCAGTCCTGTTTTGGTAAAGACCAGACCGATGACAATGGACCCGAAAATGAACAGAACCGAGGGATCCATGAAGTCCTTGAAGGCCGCTTCGGGTTTGCGGATCAGAAACAGAGCCTGCAGTACACCGATGGCCAGACTGGTCACACCAATGGGAAGCACCTCAAACACCCACCATGTGCCGGCCAGCAGAAATACAGCCAGTGCGCCTTTTCCTTCCATGCTCAGCACAAAATGCTTTCCCGTGGGATCAATGGCATCGGGCCATTGGGGAGAATAGTACACGAGAAGAAAAAGAAAAACACCGATTCCCATGAATATGTATTTTTTCCAGTCAAATTTTTTCTGATTCAGATCAGTTGCAGCTTTGCCTGCCATATGTTTGTTCCTCCTTTTTTATCTCAGTTGGTCAGATTTCACAGGCCATGATGGCATCGCTCACGGCCTCAAACACGTCTGTCAGTCTCAGGATGCCGACAATCTTTTTGTCCTCCCCCATTACCAGCAGGGACTGGTGATGTCCGATAACCAGTTGATGTATAGCCTCATCCAGAGTTTCGCTGATTTCAATAAATTCCCCTTCATCAGGCGGTGTTATAATGGATGACACTTTGATCTGCCCGGCTTTTTTGCAGATATGCTCCAGGGGCGCATCCCACAGCCGGAGTTTTTCCAGCATTGTTTTCTGAAAAGCACGGGTAAAGCCCAGATGCCAGGGGCCTTTGTCAGACAGCATCTGATCATATTTGGGTTCAAGGGCTTTCAGAATGTCAATCAGCCCGATCTTGCCGATAACATCGCCATTTTCATCCAATACCATGACAGCCCTGTGATGGTATTTGGACTTCTCAAATCCTTCCTGAGCCTTTTTCAGGGCAGTTACTGCTTCGCTGAGCATGGCATCTTTGGAGACTGTCGCATATTCCGAAAGGTGCAGCATCAGATCTTTTACCATTTTTGTCTTCAAATTTTTCCTCCAGGGTTGGGTTAAACAGTTACAAACCGAATACAATTATCCTTAGGTGATTTCCATTAAAGATTATACCGTTTTTCGTAGGGCGGGCAAGGCTTTTTGTGCCCGCCGTCCTGCTGAAACGGCGGGCACAGAAAGCCGTGCCCACCCTGCAATGATGGTACATTTTTTCATGGAAATCGCCTTAGTTCAATGCCTTATTCAATCAGGAATCGGGCTTATGCCCGGAATCCTTATATTTTTATTTCAGGGACTGCAGCCGTTTTTCATTTTCCAGCAGCATTTCATATGTTTGCGCCCATCTCCTGAAATCCTCTTTATCCGCAAATACGCATCTTTTGTACTGGCGGAAGAATTCGTTGGATGTCATGCTGTATCTTTCCTCAAACTGCCTGAGCTGCACCTGTATCTGAAATATGCCGTTTTTCAGTTCCGCAATCTGTGCAGCAATGATTTTCCGGACAAATGCCTCTTCATCTCTGGTATATTCCAGAATTTTTTTCAGCCGCATCTCTGTCTCAGGTTTGATATTCAAATGCAAAGTCAGCATAATGCCTCTTTTCTCAAAATAAGCGTGAAATATTCTGAACAGCAAACCTTTCCTATATCATTCTGAAACCATTTCGGCAATTCCCAAAAGAATATCCTCAAGATGAAGAATGCCCACCACCTCCTTCTGCCGGAGAACCGGAAGGGAGTTAATCTGATGACGGTTGAAAAGAAAAATTGCCTCCATAATCATTTCCGATTCGCTGATACATGTTCTGAAGGGTGTCATGATATCGCCAACCTTTTTGCGGAAGGCCTGTATGCACTCGGCCCGCAACTGCCCTTCCCAGAAAATCGGCCCGATCCGTTCCGCTCCTTTGAAAAAATGCCTGGCAATACCAAAGACAATCTCCGGCGGGGAAATAAAGCCTCTGGCAATCCCCTGTTCCTCTCCGCTGTCACTGACAACGATGACAAAAGGGGATTTCTGATCATTTTCCTCTCCGGTGATATAGCGAAGCACATTTTTTACCGGTTCGTTCTCCCCGATGTAACGGTAATTCTTCAGGGGGTGCATGAAATCTTTGACAACCTTTTCCAAAGGCATAAATTTTTTTCCTTCCTTTCATCTCTTTTGACAGGCAATCTTAGAGCAAATTATGTGCCACAGTCATGAAAAGCATCTGTATATTCATTTATCACTTTGTAATTGTTTGCTAATAAACAGTGCTCCATTCCGGAGCAGCAGGTTCAGGCCCGAAAGCAAAGCGGCAGATTTATGCCGGAACAGTCATATATTTGCCGTTTTCAGGGCTGTGACTCTTTACAGGGAAATAAAATTCGGTTATGTGGAAAGAGAAACAAGAGGAAACTGATGAAACTGAAATATCCGAAAAAAGAGTATTTTGAGAAATCTGTCACCCTGGAATTTATTCTGGGATGCGAATCCATGCACGCTGTCATGGAGATTATCCGGCAGGTGGCACGCTATGATGTGAATATCCTGCTTCTGGGGGAAAGCGGCACAGGCAAGGAGATGCTGGCCAAAATCATCCATATGCTCAGTCCCAGGGCAGGAAATCCGTTTGTACCCATCAACTGCGGGGTTCTTTCCGGTCTGATGTTTGAGGACAAACTCTTCGGGCATGAAAAAGGGGCCTTTACCGGAGCGATTGATCGGAAAAAAGGCTGCCTTGAAATAGCGGACCGGGGAACACTGTTTCTGGATGAGGTTTCGGAACTGCCCCTGCAGAACCAGGTGGATTTTCTCCGGGTTCTGGAAGATTTCCGTTTTACGCGAATTGGCGGAAATGAAACACTTGAAGCGGATATCCGCATCATATCGGCCACAAACAGGGATTTGAAAGAGGAAATCCGCGCGGAACGCTTCCGCGAGGATCTGTTTTACCGTTTGCAGGTTGTGCCGGTATATCTGCCGCCTTTGCGGGAAAGAAAAAAGGTCATTCCCAAAATGACAGAGTATTTTCTGGATCAGTTTGAACTGACTTACAAAAAAACCAAACCCTCTGTCCATTCGGAAGTCATGGATATTTTTCTGCAGTATGAATGGCCCGGCAATATAAGGGAACTGAAGAATCTGGTGGAAAGAATCTTTATTCTCAGTGAAGGGGATGAAATCACGCGCAGGAATCTTCCCCCTGATTTTCTGGATTGCCTGAAAGTTTTCTGTCCGGAAAAAGTAACAGATCTGGCTGAGGTGCGGAAATCTGCTGAAACCAAAGCTATTCTTGATGCACTCAGCCACAGCGGAGGCGACAGGGAAATGGCAGCCAATATGCTGAAAATCAGTCCCAGAACCCTGCGGCACAAACTCCGGGAATACAATATCCGCGTGAACAGAGGCGGGGAAAAAACCGGGGGGAGTGGGACTGTTTTGAGTGATATAAATTAACAATCATGAATTATTATGTTTGCAATCAACGACCCTTTCTGTTTGTGTATTTTTGCAGACTTTGCGGACAAAACCCGCAAAATCAGAACTGACAAAGCACCTGGTCTAAAAAACATAATAATCCGGCCGCATCTCTTCGGGAATCTGCCGGAGAAAATAACTGTCGGTCATGCCGGCCATGAAATCCCGGACAATCTCGGCATCGGAATGGGTTTCTGTGTAGGATGCGGACATATCCGCGAGAAAACCGGTGAATATCACAGAATCACGGTTCTTCTTCTGAATATCATCCATATACCGGGCAAACAGAATCCGGAAAAGTCTGCGCACGGTTTCCGTGTGCACCTTGATTCTGGGATTTAGATAAATCCGCTCATAATTGAACTTTTTCAGCCCGGTCAGGGCATGGGAAACCTCGGCGCCGAATGCAATATACGGCTGCCCGAAACTGTTTCTGATAATATCTGTCACCAGATTGAAGACAATCTGGCCGTTGCTGTTTCCCAGAACCTTCACGCTTTCTTTTGGCAGATCCTCCCGGCTGATCAGACCAAGCCGGATAGCGTCCTCAATGTCCCTGCCGATATAGGCCAGGGTGTCGGAAAAACGCACCAAACATCCTTCCAGACTCATGGGGGTCAGTTTTTTCAGGGCATTTTCTTTTTTTCCCCGGATTTCCTGATCCAGTGTTTCAAAACTTTTCCCCGGTTCAGGATGGAGTTTGCGATCATGCACCTCGCCATCATGGCAGAGAATGCCGTCCAGGGTCTGCAGACATAGATTCCATCCCCTGCCTTTGCGCTCCACCTTATCCAGAAACTGCACACTCTGCACATTGTGGCAGAAATGGCCAATGCCTGCAATCCGGCAGAGTTCTGAAAGAAACTGTTCGCCTTCATGTCCGAAAGGCGCATGACCGATGTCATGTCCCAGCGCGATGGCCTCAGTCAGGTCTTCGTTAAGTCCCAGATATCGTCCGATGGTGCGGGCTATCTTGGAAACCAGTTGCACATGCAGAACCCTGTGGGTAATATGATCATTGCGTACCAGATAAAAGACCTGGGTTTTGTCAATATAGCGCGTATAGGCCAGGGAATGCAGAATCCGATCCGCATCTGCGGAAAAAGACTGGCGGTATGACACGCCATAATTGGGTTCAGGGCTGCGCCGGACAGCATTTTTGCTTAATGCTGCAAGAGAAGAAAGATATGCTGTCTCCCGCAGATTCAGCTTATTCTGTATCATTTCCGGACGGCTGATTTCATTGGCGTCAATATTGTTTTCATACATCAGATTTCTCCCTTTCCGATCAAAGTTTCCGTCAGATATGTAATTGACCGATCACAGAAAACTGTAAAATTTTCAGTGTCCATTTCGTTTGGAAATGTTTTGATCTCTGCCTTTGGGAGTCTGAAAATCCGGTTTCCGGAATCCGGCCTTCCCGGCACCTCACTGCTCCTGAAACATTTCCATTGCATGATCCAGGGTGGCCTGGGTCATTTTCACGCCACCGAGCATACGCGCGAGTTCCTGTATGCGTTCTTTCTCTTTCAGGGGTGTGATAAAGGTACGGGTTCTGCCGTCTGAAACCTGTTTGGCGATCTGGAAATGATGATTTCCGAATCTGGCTATCTGGGGCAGATGGGTAATGCAGATAACCTGATGGAAATGCGCCAGTTCCGCGATTTTTCTGCCCACGATTTCTGCCACACCGCCGCCGATGCCTGCATCCACTTCATCAAAAATCACAGTTTCCACAGATTCGGTTTCCGCTAGAATCACCTTCAGGGCCAGAACCACCCGTGACAGTTCTCCGCCGGATGCAATATGGGCCAGAGGTTTGAGTTCCTCACCGATATTGGGGGCAATCATAAAAGCCGCGCGGTCAATGCCGGTTTCACTTATGGCTCCGCCATCCAGACTGAGCCAGACCGGGGTGCTTTCCGTAAGAGCCGCCCTGCGCAGGGAAATCTCAAAACGGGTGTCAGACATTTTCAGGGAATCCAGTTCCTTTTCCACCTTTCCTGCGAGAATTTTTGCGGTTCTTTTGCGTTTTTCCGAAAGCTGCAAAGCCAGTTCCGCAAGTTTTTTATGCTGATCTCTGAGTCTGCTTTCAGACTCGGCTATACGTTCCTCCAGATTTTCAATTCCGGAAAGTTCCTCTTCCACTTTTTTCAGATGGGCCAGCACCGCGTCCGGGGAACCTCCGTATTTGCGGCTGAGTTTGCGCAGGATATTGAGGCGTTCATCCACAGTCTCCAGTTGCCTTTCATCAATGCGGATGCCGCTGAGATAGGAGCGGAGTCCTTCCACAATATCCTCAATCTGAAATGCCGCATCCGCAATGCTTTCGGCTTTGGGTCTCAGTCCCGGATCAATCTGACAGGCTTTTTCAATCTGCTTTTTCACCTCAACCAGACGTTCAACTATGGCGTTCTGCGCGCTGTAGAGTTCCTCAATGCCTCCGTGCACGGCCTGATACAGCACTTCCCCGTTTTTCAGCAGCATAAGTTCCCGTTCCAGTTCGGCCTCTTCACCGGGCTGAATGTCAGCATCCAGGATTTCCTTTTTCTGAAATTCCAGCAAATCAATTTTTTCAGCCTGCCGGGTTTTAAGATCATGGAGCGCGGCAAGTTCCCGGATCAGAGGCTGTATTTCCTGAAAACACAAGCGGACCTTTTCCCGCAGGGGAATGAGGTTTCCGAAACGGTCAAGGATGAGCAGATGCTGTTCCTCATCCAGCAGCCCCTGATGCGCATGCTGACCGGATATGCTGGCCAGATTTTCCGTGAGCGCATTGAGCAGACCGCCGGTGGACAGACGGTTGTTGATATAAATCCTGTGCCGGTTGTTCCGGGCCACAATCCGGCGGATGATCAGTTCGGAAGAATCCAGACCGTTTTCCGCGAGAATGGCTGCTACTTTGCTTTCAGCAGCTATGTCAAACAGGGCTTCCAGTTCCGCTGTTTCCGCACCTGTGCGCACAAACGCGGACGTGGCGCGCGATCCCAGCAGCAGATTGACAGCGTTGATGATAATGGATTTTCCCGCGCCGGTTTCTCCGCTGAGAATGGTGAATCCTTTGGAAAAACAGATGCGCAGATCATCTATGATGGCAAAATTTTTTATGGACAGTTCTCGGAGCATGGTAAATTCAGACTGTTTCTCTTACAGGAAGTGTTGAAGGAATTTTCAGGCTACAGGGAAGCAGCACCTGACATTTGCCGCAGACATGTGTTGTGTTTTCCAGTCCGGCCATCTGCTCTGTCTGTGTCAGATTGAACTGCAGCCGTTCCCAGCATTTCTGCCGGTCAATTCCGGCTTCACTGACTGCACCGACCGGACAGCGTTTCACGCATATCAGGCATTTGTGGCCTCTTTTGTGCAGGCAGAGTTCCGCTTCTTCCACAAGGGGATGATCTCCGGTATCCGCATCCGTCACCAGACTGCCCAGACGCCCCGCGCAGCCTGAAGGTGTTATAAACTGGGCATTTACGCCGAATCTTCCAAGTCCGCAGAGATATCCCAGATGTTTGTGTGACCAGCGGGACATCAGGCGTATGGGATCAAAATTGTGCGTCGCGGGCGTCAATTCTGCCTGAAATCCCCTTTTTTCCAGTTCATCCCGGATATGTTCACATAATTTCCCGATCAGCCGGTTGGTGGACTCATAGGCCAGTCCCCAGTTGCGGCAGGGAATATCACCTCTGCGGTTTTCCAGTGCCAGTTCTTTGCTAAAAGGAATGAAAAAAACAAGGACCGATTTGGCTGAAGGCAGCAAATCCCGCGGCATGAGATGATCCGGTGCGGCAATTTCCCGCAGTCTCTGGAATCGATCATCGGCACTGGCTGAGGCCAGCAGCGGCTCCCTCCAGATATTTCTTTCACCTGTTTTTTCAGGATATTCACGGACAAATCCGCAAACAGATTCCCGTAGTTCCTGTATGTATTTCATAATGAATCTCCCCCTCAAATAAGCAGTCCGGCATCTATACAGTAAAATAATGAAAATTCCAAGAGCCCTTACAGAGATTTGTCTGTCTGATGACTGCCCGGTGTCTGAAACGCTGATTTACGCTGATTTCACGGATTGCGCTGGCTGTCAAATAAAAAATCCGCAGAATCTGTGTCAATCCGCGTAAATCTGCGATTCAGACAAGCCCCTATCCCCTTTGTCTGCGATTCATGTGATTGATATGATTGCCATGATTTTTAAGTAGGGTGGGCACGGTTTTTTGTGCCCGCCTCTGAAAAATCCGGAGGAGTGCAAAAATTGGGCGGAGCGGTTTTCTGCACACGCCCAACAGCGGAAAAACTGACAGTATTGTATAAAATCAATGGCGATTTGGTATAATACCAAACCGCCATTGAAAACATGCTGTTGAAAAAAACATATTTCTGTAATTAAAGAGAAAAAAGACAGTTGCATTGTATAAAGCCAATGGCGAATCGGTATTATACCAATTCGCTATTGAATTTATACAATAATGTGAGTTGTTTCCTCTGTGTTCTCTGTGGTTTTTTCTCTCTGTGTCCTCTGTGGGAAACCGAATCATAAGTATATTTTCAATGGAGAATCGGTATTACAATCCGATTCCGTAAACCGCGGCTTCACAGTCCGGGCATGCCCCCCTGCGCACACGGTTTTGGCTGACGTGAAATCCCTGCCGTTCAATCAGCATTTTTCCGCACTTGTGGCAGATCGTATCCTCTCCGCCTCTTCCGGGCACATTTCCCATATAGACATAGCGCAGTCCGGCTTTGAGACCGATGTCCCTTGCTTTTACAAGTGATTCCAAAGAAGTGGCAGGCCGATCCGTCAGGCGGTAGGTGGGATGAAAACGGCTGATATGCCAGGGCGTCTCAGTTCCCATTTCTTTTGCCAGAAATTCGGCCAGAGCTTCCAGTTCTGCCGGACTGTCGTTTAATCCCGGAATCAGCAGAGTGGTCACTTCCACCAGAATCCCTTTGGATTTCATGAGTTTCAGACTTTCTTTCACAGGTTCCAGTTTGCCGCCGCAGTATGTTTTGTAAAAATCATTGCTGTATGCCTTGAGATCAATATTGGCTCCGTCCAAATACGGGGCAATCATTTCAATGCAGGCAGCGCTCATGTATCCGTTGCTGACAAACACATTTTTTATGCCTTTTTCATGTGCCAGTTTTGCGGTTTCATAGGCAAATTCAAAATATACAGTGGGTTCTGTATATGTATATGCAATGCTTTTGCATCCGGTGCGCAGCGCATCCGAAACCACATCCTCCGGTGTGGCGGGCTCTCCCATAATCATACCGCCCTGCTCCGAGGGCATCTGTGCAATGTCGGCATTCTGGCAGAAACGGCATTTGAAATTGCAGCCCACAGTGGCAATGGAATAGGAGAGACTTCCCGGCAGCATATGAAACATGGGCTTTTTTTCAATGGGGTCAATATGCCGGGCAATGAGTTTTCCAAAAACCAGGGAATGCAGAATGCCATCCCGGTTTTCCCGCACCTGGCAGATGCCCCGTGATCCGTTTTTTATCACGCAGCCGTGACTGCACAGACCGCATTTTACACTGCGGTTTTCCATTTTTTCATACAGATATGCTTCCATTTTCATGACTCCTTTTGCTTCTTGCCAGCCCGGCCACTGTCCCGGCAGCGGGACTGGGCCTGCATTTCAGTTCCAGAGGACGGGTTCTGAACCGGGGAACCGGGATAACTGTCATACCGATAAATGGACTCAGCGGATTTTTGCTGACAACTTCAAAATATCCGGATTTGCGGAAAAAACGGCCAAGTGGTATGGGAAAGAGGTTTGCTGAACGCCAGGAAAAGGGAACATTTCCCACCAGGGAACGGGTCATGCGTTTTATTTTCCAGACCGTGAAGAAATTCGCATTGCTGTAAATGTTTCGGGTAAAGATACGGACAGTCCGCAGCCACGCTGCCCGGACCGAATGCCGGTTCATTATGCCGATGAACACTTTGTCTTTTGCCACACGGAAGGCTTCCTCCAGCGCTTTTAGGGGAACATCCGTAAATTCAAGTGTATTTATCATGCAGACATAGGTAAAGGTATTGTCATCAAAGGGAAGGTCTTCTGCCGCGCCCCTATGGAGATCTGCCTGATTTCCCATTTTTTTTGATGCAAATGCAAGCATATGCGGGGAAGGATCCAGTCCGGTCACCTGCAATCCGGCTTCTGAGAGCGCCAAAAGCCCCTCTCCTGTTCCGCATCCGATGTCCAGCACAGTCTGCCCTTTGAGAGGGTTCAGCATCCGGCACATCAGACGGTTTTCCATGCGGATTCGCGCCCGGACAGCCGGATGTTTCAGTCGCTGATGCCATGCACTGGCGTCATTGTATGTAAATACATATCCCATAACTGCGATGCTGCTTTCTTTGTTTTTTTATATACTGTGCGGGGTTAAAAAAAATTTGGCTGCCACCGATGTTCTTCCTTATGTTCCGGAAACGGAATATGCTGATATATAGTACAGGCATTCCCCTCCTGCAACTGTTTTTCAGAAAAGGCGGTGGGAAGATTTGCCGGTGTTCTGAAAAACAGAAGAGAAACCGTTTGATATTAAAATAAATCATGTTAAGAGCACTGGTTTATGGAACTTAAGCCCTTACTTATTTTTATGTGCCTGTCTGCAACAAATCAGATGAAAAAAGAGAATTGTCCGGTTTGCATAAATGCTGTCACCTTCTCAAAAATTTTCCGGCATAACCGGAACCGGATTTTCCCGGAGTCCTTTGCGTTTAACATTCTGCCGAATATGTGATAAGATACCTGCAACTGCCATTTAAGCGGATAAGGAGACAATCTGATCTTTGATGTCGCGCCAGTTCCAGAAAATTCCTTCTGTATGCTTTGCCGCTTTCCAGGGCCAGCCGCGCGGAAGCGGGGATTCAATGCGGATTCTCTGCCCGGATATGGGATGGCTGATTTCCAGACAGACGGCCAGAAGAGCGATCTGTTTTTCCGGCAGAGGAGCTTCCGCTCCGTATCGCAGATCCCCGATAACCGGATGACCGGTATGGGCAAACTGCGCCCGGATCTGGTGATGTCTGCCGGTTTCCAAATCTATTTCCACCAAAGTTGTATTTTCAGACACGCCCCTTTTTCTGTACCTCAGCCGGGCCTGTGCAGTGTCAGGGGCGGAATGATTTACGATTCTGCTGGATTTGTGCGGAACTCTTTGGATATAATGCAGCAGCTCTCCGGATGACTGATTCAGATGTCCCTGCAACACCGCCAGATAGGTCTTCCGGATGGTTTTGGATCGGAACTGTTCACTGATTCTGGCAGCGGACTTGGATGTCCGGCAGAAAAGCACTACACCGGCCACAGGTCTGTCGATGCGGTGCACCAGCCCCAGAAACACATTGCCGGGTTTGCCATATTTTTTTTTTATCCATTGCTTTCCTGTGTCAAGCAGTGAAATATCCCTGCTGTCATCCCCCTGCACAGGCAGACCCGCAGGTTTGTACAAAGCCAGAAGATGGTTGTCCGCATACAGGACAGGCCACTGGGGAATAAAAAGATAATCATTTGTCATTATGAGGTTTTATCCATGAATATGAAAAATACGGGCAAATTTTTTCAGCTCCGGGAACCTGAAAAAAGCCCTTCGGAGGATAGCATGAAATCCATCCTCGCGGGCTGCGGCATAGAACTTTCGCGGGAGCAGAACCGGCTCCTTTGGCAATATCACAGACTGGTACGGAGATTCAACCCTGAAATCAATCTGACCCGGATTTACAGTTTTGAAAACATGGTGCTGAAACTCTATGCGGATTCCATCATGCCCGCGCTGCTGACCGAAATCCCGTCTCCTTTGCTGGATATAGGAACCGGCCCGGGAATGCCGGGCATTCCCCTGAAAATTTTCAAACCGGAACTGCATGTCATTCTTTCCGAAACCCGGGGAAAAAGAAATGATTTTCTGCACACGGTCATTCAGTCCCTGGGTTTGGAAGGCATTGAAGTGCTGGGAAAAGGGATGTATCCCGGCACACGGGTTCAGGTCAGCGGCATTATCACAAGGGCTGTGGAGGAAATTCCCGAAACCCTTGCACGCATTCAGGGTTCCCTGGCCCGCGAAGGGCTGGCCATTTTTATGAAAGGCCCGGACTGTGACAGGGAAATTTCCGCAGCCGTAGAGGATTACAGTAAAGAATATAAACTCATAAACGACAGGGCCTATATCATTCCCGGAACTCCCCATGACCGAAGGCTGGTTATCTTCCGGCGTATTTCCGATCCGGTCTGGCAGGTGAATCTGAATATAGCGTCCAAAATCCGGATCACACAGATAGAGAGTGAAAAAAATGAAACTTACCGGGTACTTGTAAAAATTCTTGGGGGAAAGGGTGCCAAAAAAGCCGGAAAAACCCTAGTATCCGGAAGCAGGCAGGTCAATGATGTGCTCAATTCGCTTCCTGCACAGTGCGAAGCCTGGATCACACGGGGCGATCTGCAGGCTCCGCCATCGGACTGTCCGGAACATCTGAACTGGCTGCAAATGGCTCCGGAGCTTTTCCGGACATTGGATATTTTCGGAACCGATTCACCTCTGCTGCTGGTCAGAACTCCGGAAATAGAGGAATGGAAAGCAGAGCAGCCGCTTCCTGAGGGCTGTACCCTCTTCATTCCCTTTCAGGACCCGGAAAATGTGGGTGCGGTCATCCGTTCTGCCGTGGCTTTCCGTGTGTCAGGCATTGTTCTGCTGGAAGGCAGTGCAAGCCCCTTTCATCCCAAAGCAGTGCGCAGTTCCGGAGGAGCGGTGTTTCATGCAAAACTGTTCCGGGGCCCATCCATCAGTGAGCTTCCCGCGAATCTGCCCATTCTGCCGCTTTCCGCGGAGGGGAAAAATATCCGTGATGTGAAATTTCCGCATCGTTTCGGTCTCCTGGCCGGGCTGGAAGGCCCGGGTATTCCGGAAAAATACAGGTCTTCCGCCCTAGCTGTTCCCATTGCCCCGGAAGTGGAATCGCTGAACGCAGCCCTTGCTACAGGCATTGCCTTATATGCCTGGTCTTCTTCTCTGCCATAAATCATAAACCGCAAAGAGCGGCTTTCCGTTTTCAGATTTCCTGTCAGGGTCTTTCGTATTTTTTTGCCAGATCCCCGTCAATGACATAAATACAGACCTCTTTGGCCCCCTGCTCTGTATAACGGTGCTTTTTGCAAAGGTTATCAATGAGAAAGCTCACATCCTCCCGGATTCTCTTGTCATAGGTTTTGAAACTTTCTTTGCCGTAATCCTTGATGGCCTGCCGGAAATTCTCATTTTCCAGAAAAGGCTCCAGAACCTTTTCTTTCAGATTGTGAACATAGCGTTCATACAGTTCCAGATACAGTTTTGTCTCCAAAACAGATTTTCCCTCCAGCATCATCTCCTGGGTAAGGGTTCTGGATGTATAGGTTTTCTGGGTATCCTGCCGGAACTCTTTGCGCTGTCTTTCCCCGGCCCGCGCTCCAAGCAGACGGTTTTCAATGCTTTGGAGAAAATCTTCTGTAATTTCAATATGCTCACCCGTAAATTTGCAGGTTTCCCTGTCCCCGATTTCAAAATTGATGGCAAAAAGATAATTGCGGATGTCTCTGGAAATCTGCTCTTCATTGTAATAGTAAAGGGATTCCTTGACTTCCTGCAGAATGGTGTAATCATACATCCGGGTCAGGGAGTCCAGAAATCCTTCAGGAACCGATTCATTGAGATCAGGCCGTATCTTTGTGAAATATTTGCAAAGAGTGTACATGTTGATAAGCCGATCCTCTTTCGCGCAGGTGGAATAAAAATCATTGAAAATCTTGATGGAATCCCTGCCGGAAAAACCGTTTTTTCCCTCGGTTTCCGATTCCGCAATGATTTTACGCCGGATTTTGGCTGTGAATTTTTTCCGATCCTCTTCCGAAAGCCAGGCCGGAATATAACCCGTGTAAATCTCCATCTTGAGCAGTTGCAGATTTTCATCACAGTATTTGGCATATTTTTTCGGATCACCAAGCCATTCCAGCAGGGCATCAGATTTTTTGTTCAGCCGTGTTGCAATGATGATTCTGGCAAAATTGTGCAGCACCCTGGGCAGAAAACTGTCATCTATATGCTTGCCGAAGATGTTGCGGTAGATTTCCACTTCCGTATTCAGATCAAGAACATAAAGAATCTGAACGTATTCAATGCGGTCTGAAAAGGACTGAATGCCGTGAATATTCTTTTTGTCTTCCGGGTTCATGAGTGCGAAAAACAGGGAATTGACATTTTCCTCAATTTCTTCAACCTTGTGAACCCCTTCACTGATGATATTGTGCAGTTCAATCAGGCGTTCCACATTGTGGGATTTGATGTCCATGAGCGCGTAAATGCCGTTGTTGGTTTTGGCATAGCGGGAAAAGATGTATTTGACCTGATTGCTGTCCTGCAGCAGTTCATTTATACGGCGCTGGAGCATGGGATTGGTCAGCACATTCTGCCGCATGGGACGGTCTCCGGGGTTGAACACACTGATGCCCTCTCCCAGACGGCGGTTGAAGCGGTAGGGCCGCACATAAACCATTTTGAACACTTCCCAGGGGCTTTTCACTTTGTTGAGCAGAGCCTGATACAGGGAACTGCAGATGGTGCAGGGTTTGTCCCGGAACACCCATTCATAGGTTTTGTCCGTAAACAGATTCCATTTGAATTCATCATTCTGAAACAGATCATCCAGAAGCTGCCTGCGGTAGCGTTTGGGAATAATCAGCAGGGGATATTCATGCCCCGGGCAGGGTATTTCCAGATAATCCCCTGTCATATTGATCTGATACTGATCTCCGAACAGATTTTCGCATTCCCGCTGCCGTCCATCTTCCGAAGAATCCCCGTTCATATTCATTTCCGGTTCAGAAAAATGGGAGCTGCCCAGCAGCCGGGACAGTTTTTCAATCACCGGATGAGCGGATTCAGTACCGGGAAAACTGCCTCCCAGAACTTTCCGATCCAGACGCCACACTGTTTCATAGCGCATACCTTCTTCAGTATTGGCGTAACTTTCAAATTTTTTGAACAGATTGTTCAGAAAAGTGCTTTTGCCGCATCCCGGAGGGCCGTCAAAGATATAGATTTTGTTCTGCTGCGCGCCCCTTTTCATGGCTTCCACATGGTTGATGAGACGGTTGGCAAAAAGACGGTCTGCAAAAAAAGGATGATCCGCATCTTCTACAAAAAGCCGGTTACAGTCATAAAACATATACTGTATGGATTCAGGATCATCCGGGTATTCATCCCTGCCTTCTGACACATAATGGCGGATCATATCATGAAAGACCTGAAAGATATTGCGGATCACCCTTTCCGGTTTTTCCGTAAGTATTTTCAGAAACTCTTCAAAGGGAATCAGATCCACCTGATACCGCTCGCTCATGCTGCGGCTGAGATTGTCCATTGCATTTCTGATATTTTCCATGTCATTATTCCATTGGGTTTGGGGATTGGGGAACAGGGGCGGGGACTACAGGAGCCAATCGTTTATGTTTTTCTGCTTCTCAATCCGATCTCATCCAAAGATCGCCCGCCATTAAAGCCTAAATCTCTGATGCAGGATCATGAATGTCCTAATTGTGAAACACAAGCGCCTGACCGGCTGCCTGATACACGCTCACAGTTTGCGTAAACGATGTTACGAGCCAGGCACGACCTGAAAGAGCCGGATTTATCCATTACACCTGAATCGTCTGGGTTGGCAAGAGAATTTTTACGGCCGCTGACGGCATTTCTGTCATGCGTATAACATTTCCGGCTTTGCTTTTCCCAAAAACCGGGTAGCGGGACTTTTTATACTGATTTTTTTAATTTATAAATCAGTATATTATTTAAAAACAGAATGAACTGTATCATGGATGTATCGTTTAACTGTTTATATTTATTATGTATAGATAAGGTGATTTCCGGAAAAAAATATACCCGCCAAAGTATCAGAAACTTCCAGTTTTTGCCCTGTGCCTGTGAACTGAACCGGTATATTTATTTTCAGAAATCACCTAAAAATCGGTATTTTCTGAAAAATATAATAATATAAATGAGTTAAATTTTAATCAGTTCGTGCAGACCCGCTACCGAAATGTCTTCCATAAACCTCTGTTTTCCGTCTTTGCTTCCCAGGTTTGGAAATTTCTTATTCATGTGACAAATTTCTTATTTTTTTATAATATATCGTAATAATAAATTATATCATAAATATCACATGCCTGCAACTGAGAAAATTCTTCAGAAATGCGCTCTTCCTGAAACCTGCAAAATGGCATAATCAGGTTATTCCTTTATATAAGCCTGATTATAATATTTAAAATATACGATCCTGAATATGGCATATTTTATGCTGAGACTGTGTTTCAATATGAATTAAATTTATATTTTACCTTAATATAAAATATAAAACAAACATAAAATTTTTATTGATTAAAATTTATAATATAAACAAAAAAACATTTTGCATCTGCAAATCATCCTACAGGGAGGGAAGGACATGAAAAATGCTGTAATTCTTTCCACAGGAAGCTATATTCCTGAAACAATGATCCGCAATGAGGAACTGACACAGTTTCCCCAGTCAGCACTTTCGCTTATTGCGGAAAAAACCGGAGTGGAATCCCGGTATCATGCTTCTGAGGACCAGTGCACTTCTGATCTGGCGGTGCTGGCTGCCCGCAACTGCCTGAACAAAGTATCCTTCCCCCCGGAAGATCTGGATGGCATCATTGTCTCCACATCCTCGCCTGACCGGATGCAGCCTGCAACAGCCACCCGTGTGCAGCATCTGCTGGAGGCAAAAAAGGCTTTTGCCTTTGACATCAATTCTGTTTGCTCCGGCAGTACCTACGGCATATCTGTGGCTGATGCGTTTATGAAAACCGGAAGGTATGAAAATATCCTTTTTGTCGCAGCAGAGCTCTATTCCAAAATCCTGAACAAAAAAGATTTTTCCACATTTCCCTATTTCGGGGATGCGGCCGGGGCCATTCTGTTCCGGGCCGGGGATGACCGCGAAGGGGTGCTGCATTCCTGCCTGAAAACCGATGGCAGCAGAGCGGATGTAATCTGTGTGCCCGGAGGCGGAACCATGATGCCCTTTGAAAAAATCAGCAAACCTGTCAGCGCCTATTTCAAGATGAACGGCAAAATCGTGTTTTCCTTTGCCATTGAAAAAGGTTCGGAAATTATCCTTCAGGTGCTTGAGGAAGCCGGAGCTTCCCTCAGGGATGTGAACTGTTTCATCTGTCATCAGGCTAATATCAATATTATCAAGGCAATAGCAGAAAAAACTGAAATGCCCCTTAAACGTTTTTTTGTGAATCTGAACCGCTACGGCAATACGGCCAGTGCCTCGGTTCCGGTGGCTTTGGATGAGGCCATAAGCCAGGGTGTCATTGCCAAAGGGGATCTGATTGTCACAGCCGCATTTGGCGGAGGCCTGTCCTGGGGCGCCAATCTGATCCGTTTGTAATTGCATCATTTCTCTCAATTTTTTTGTCCTTTATAAACAATAAGTGCAAAAATTGAGAGGAGCGGTTTTCTGTATATTTCTGCAGAGGACAAAAGTTTTTAAAATAACTGTAATTTTCTGATGAATCAGGCAGAATCGGTAAGAGGGGTTTGTTATGTCTGAAAGGACATTCTCCTGTAGTCAAACGCTAACAGAACAAGGAGGAAAAAGATGGATTCAATGCTCCAGGCGATGTATGAGGGTCTTCAGGAAATTTTTCCTGAAATGGGGGACATGGTCCTCACGTATGAAACAAAGCTTCAGGAGATTCCGGACTGGGATTCCATGTCCTCTGTGAATCTGCAGGTTTTTCTGGAGCAGAATTTCGGCATTTTTGTAAGCCAGGATTTTCTGGGTGACAATACCACCATCGGAGAAATTCTGGTAATGAAAGAGATGCAGAAGGAGGCAGCGTGAGTTTCCTGCGGTCATTGTACCGGAATTCCTTCACTGATCCTTTTGGCATGATTTCCTCTCTTGCCAAAGTGCAGGAAGCCTGGGAGCAGGATATTGGCACATTCAGCCAAATGCTCCGGGAATTCAGCCGAAGCATTCTGGATGTGACAGCCGAAGAACTGCCCCGTTTTTTTTCCTTTAGCGGATATGGCAGGAGAGCGGAAAATGGGGCGGAAAATAACGGTGCAGTGATTCTGGCCCAGGTGAAAAAAAATGCGCAGATCTGCAAAAAATACCACAGGATCGTCAGTCAGTGGTTCAAAGCCTGCGCGGAAAAAGCACCGGGAATGTCTGAAACAGATCGGAAACGCTCCCTGTTCTGGATTGATCAGTTCAGTCAGGCCACAGTGCCATCCAATTTTTTCTGGACAAGCCCGACTGCGGTGAAACGCTGTCTTGACACAAAAGGGGAAAGTCTGCATCAGGGACTGCGGAACTGGCTCAGCGACATCAGCAGGGGAGAGCCTCTGGTGTCAATTGCTGATCCGGATGGGTTCAGACTGGGGGAAAATCTGGCCAGCACGCCCGGAGATGTGGTTTTCCGTAATGAACTTTTTGAACTGATTCAGTACCGGCCCGCAACAGCGCAGACATTTGAGATTCCCATTGTCCTGATACAGCCCTGGATCAACAAGTTCTATATTTTTGATCTGAGTGAACACAACAGCCTGGTACGGTATCTGCTGCATCAGGGATTTACCGTGTTCATCACCAGTTGGAAAAATCCCTGTGCGGACATGCGTGAGATCGGTTTTGCGGATTATATGCTGCGGGGCGCGCTGAAAGCTGCTGAAACAGCAGCACAAATCTGCGGTGTCCGGCAGGTTCATGCTGCCGGATACTGCATCGGAGGCACGGTGCTGGCTGTCCTGCTGGCATGGCTTAACCGGGGGACTGTGCGGAAATCCATGCTGCCTGTTGCCCACTGGTCCGTATTTTCCACACTCACGGATTTTTCCAGCCCCGGCGAACCCGGAGTATTAATCACTCCGGAAGCTGTGGAGATGGTTAAAGGGCTGACCGCAGCCCAGGGTTTTCTGGATAAGAAATATTCCGCAATGGCCTTCCGCATGCTGCGTTCCGACAGTCTGATCTGGCGCTATGTGAGCCATAACTATCTCCACGGCGGCACACCGCCCAAATCTGACATGCTGTACTGGAACAGCGACAGCACCCGGCTGCCGGAAAAAATGCTGTCCTTTTACCTGCGGGAGTTTTATCTTGCAAACCGGCTGATCCGCAAAGATGATCTGGAACTGGCAGGCCGTCCCATTGACATGGAAAGAATTTTGCAGCCCCTTTATGCCGTTGGTGCTGTGCAGGATCATATCAGCCCCTGGAAAGGGACATTCCGTACCGGTCAGATGGTGGGCGGCCCGGTGAGATATGTGCTGGCATCTGAGGGACATATCACCGGTATTGTGAACCCGGCATCAGACCGTTCTGCAAAAAAATGCTGGATCGGTGATGCTGCAAAGAACAGTCTGCCGGATGAGTGGCTGGCGCAGCAGAAGGAACAGGGAGGGTCATGGTGGCCGGACTGGGTAAACTGGCTGGCTGAAAAATGCGGCCCCAAAGTAAGTCCCCCTTGTGCCGGAGGCGGAATATACCGGCCCATTTACAGCGCTCCCGGAAAATATGTTATGGAACCGTAAGCACTATGAAAAATTCAGACAAAAGACCTGATGCAGGCACAGACTGCATCAGGTCTTTTTTGTTTTTATATGAAAGTGTTATACCAATTCTCCATTGAAAATATACTTATGATCCGGTTTCCCACAGAGGACACAGAGAGAAAAAAACCACAGAGAACACAGAGGAAACAACTCACATTATTGTATAAATTCAATAGCGAATTGGTATTATTACCTGATGCCGGAACATTTCGGATGCTGGATGATTAGGAAAACTTCCTTCCTGTTTAAAGATGGCAGGACGTGTGAAATTGATATTGTTATTGCATTTTTCAATTGCATGTACTAAAAATATTGCTAATAGGTCAATCTGCTGAAATTTCCTGGGGACACGATGTCCCTTATCCGGAACTCTGTTCCGGTGTATACTATTACAGCCAACCCCGAAAAAAAAGGAGAATAAAAATGTCCAGTGTTCTGCTGCGGAAAACTGTCAGATGTATGCGGCAAACAGGCGCAGTCCTGTTTGCCATTGCAATGCTTCCAATAGCTGCATTTGCCCAGGAACCTGAGAAAACCACAGAGATTCATATTGCCACTCCGTCCTGGGCAGGTCAGACCAATGAGGACGGAAGCGGTATGTTTTTTGATATTGTGCGCACTGTGTATGAACCGGCCGGAATAAAGATGAAATTCGAAATTGTTCCCTGGAAACGGGCTGAGTCCATGATCAGTGCAAAGGAGGCGGACGCGTATCTGTCCGCACGCAAAAGAAAGGATCGCCTTGTTCCCCGTTATCCCCTGTGGGTGGAGCATACGGCAGTGGTGTTCAGAAAAGACAGAATCAAAGAATGGAAGGGTATGGAATCTCTGAACAACAAAAACCTGCTTTGGATGCGGGGATATGATTTTCATACAGATTCCCATCTCAATGGCATACAGTTCAAATGGCAGGAAACAGACAGCCTTGAACAGGCATGGAAACTGGTGGAAATGGGCAGATATGATGCATATATTGAAGTGCTGGAGGATTTGAAACAATATGCCAAAACCGGCAACGCTGATATGAATCTTCTTCAGATTGAAGTCCTGTGGGGGGAAAATTCCTACATGGCTTTTGCCAAAAGGGAGAAATCGGAAAAACTGATGCAAATCTATGACAAAAGAATAAAGGAGATATTTGATTCAGGTGAACTGGAAAAGCTCTTTGAAAAATGGGGAATCATGTATTCTCCTGAAGCATGGAGGGAATAAGGCAGGCCCTATGTCCAAAAATACATTGAATATATTGATGCTTTTTTCCTTTTTCCTGTTTCCCGGATGGGCTGACACTTGGGAAGACATCCGCAGTCACAGCGGAAAGGTGCGCTCGGTGCGTTCGGAGTTTGTGCAGGAAAAGCACATGAAAATACTGAAAAAACCTCTGGTTTCCAAAGGAATCTTCTGTTTTCAGATTCCGGATTCCCTGCGATGGGAATACCGGGAGCCAATGCAGAGCATCCTGCTCAATCATAAAGGAAAGACAAACCGTTTTGTAAAGGGAAAAGACGGATTTGTGCAGGAATCAGCACATGGTCTACAGGCCATGCAGATTGTGATGGAGGAAATCAGTCAGTGGATGAAAGGCGAGTTCACAGAAAATCCGAATTTTGCCGCCACCCTGGAACCGGGGCCGAAAATCCTGCTCAGACCAAGGGAGGAAGCTTTTTCCAAAATCATTGAACGCATTGAACTTGTTCTTTCTCCGGACAGACCGGGTATTATAAATTATGTCAGCATTTATGAGTCCGGGGACTCCTATACAAAAATCATTTTTCAGGACGTCCGCATCAACGAAAATCTTGGGGATGCATTGTTTCAGGATATATAATCATGCGATTTCTGATGATCATTTCTCTGATCCTGGTTTCCTGCGCGCAGCTGCCCAAATTATCTCCTCCTGATCCTTCCCGTTTTTTTGAAATAAGGAAAGAATGTGAAGACAGATTTCCTGCCGGAAATCTGCGACTGGTCCACAGTATTGAGGCACAGATTCCGGGCCGGGGAACTCAGTTTATGACCGGACTGACTCTGCTTTCTTCGGAAAGGGAGCAGTTCCGCTCTGTGATGATGAGCATTGAGGGACTGGTCATCTTTGACGGTGTTTATGACAAAGGGGAAATTTCCATTGCACGGGGCATTCCGCCCTTTGATTCCCCGAATTTTGCCAAAGGTCTGCTTGATGATGTGCGGCTTATGCTGCTGCGGCCCCAGGGTGAATGCCTGGAAACCGGACTGAAGGAGAGGGGAATTCCGGTCTGCCGTTATGATAAAAGGGACGGCATAATTACGGATGTGGAAATTCATCCGGATGGAGTCTGTGTTATCCGTCAGTATGCAAAAAAAAGTCTGCGCCGTACCATCTGCACCCGGCCAGGTTCCAATCCCGCCATCCCGGAAGAAACAGAGCTGGTGTTTCACGGCGCAGTTGGCTATTCCCTGCATCTGAAACTTTTGGAATCAGAACAGATCACAGGTTCTGATTTTAAGGAAATGATGAAAAGGGGGACGTAATTTGTCACCGGGAACTTAGGTGATTTCCATTAATGATTATACCGTTTTTCGTAGGGTGGGCACGGTTTTTTGTGCCCACAGTTTCAGCAGGACGGCGGGCACAAAAAACTGTGCCCACCCTGCAATGATGGTACATTTTTTCATGGAAATCGCCTTAGCGTGACAGAATCACCCTGATTTGCAAAAAAACAGTGGAAAACCCGGGTGTTCCAAAAAACACTTAAGGCCGTTGTGCCAGAATGTATATCTGAAAGGCTTGCATAATATCTGTGATGACATTTATCAGATATTTTCCACAATCCGGGCGAATTCCGGATCCTGGAGCAGTTTTTTGGAAAAGCGCAGGTATTTGGTGACAATGGAACGGACTGCAAGCTGAAAAGCATATTTTTTCACCGGTTTTTCCAAAAGATAGGTGACATTGGATGCCACACACATATCCACCACATCATCACTTGCGCTTCCGGTGATGATAATGGAATCCTCATGCGCTGTGGGAAATTTTTCCTCAATTGCGTCCAGAAAATAAAAACCGCTTTTTCCGTCCAGAAAAACATCCACCACAAAAATGGCCAGACCCACTTCGCATCCCAGGCAGTAGGAAATGGCCTCATCCGAATGGGTGAAGGTCAGAACATTTCCCCATGTGTAAAATTTCTCCGCCTCTTTGGACAGCAGTCTGCATACAATCGGATCATCATCCACAATGATTACATCCAGGCCTTCAGACATATCCGCTCCTTTCTTTCCGCTTTGATGAGGTCATAAAAAGTCTGAATTTCTGTCATTCCTGTGAAAGCAGGAATCCGGCTTTTTCAAAATGTCATGGACTCCGGACCGGGCCGGATTTGGTGACTTTTTGCGGGCTCATCAGGTTTTTTTCATGATATTTTCGATATGCTCAAACAGTTTCGGATTGGTGCATATTTCATAATATTTTTTTCTGCCCAGAGAAAGTACGGCAAATGTGCCGGGATCTACCCGCGGAATCCGGCTTTCCCGGATGACCAGTCTCTGATAGGATCCGGCCACTGTGGGAACTCTGCCGGTATAAAAACGCACCCTGTTTTTTTCCAGAGCGCGGATGCCGACTTCCACAGGCTTCAAATCTATTTCGGTTTTGAGTTTTTCAAATCCTGCTGCATTCAGTTCAATGCCGTTGACATTGTAACGCTGATACAGATCATCAGAGGTTTTGTCCATATCCTCATCGGAAAGAGTCTGAAAAACATAAAGATTGAAAGGCGTTTTCCGGTTGAGCATCTGTTTGCGTACCATCTTTGAGCATCCGGAAAGCCGGTCAGCCAGATTTATGGCAGATGAAATCATAATCCGGTGCGCACCGTCAAAAAGAAAAGCAGGGCTGGTGTTTTTGTAACTGATCCCGATACCCAGTTCAATAATGGGCAGACTGTTTTTCTGATTCCGGCGATTGCACTGCCGGACAATGGACAGTATACGGCAGGCCAGTCCGCATGCGCGCGCCACACTGTACCATCCATCGGGCATATCACCGCGTTCAAAGATCGAAAGAATTATGGCATCACCTTCCACAAAAACCTTTTCCGCTCCGTATTCGGGAAGTATCTCTGTGATAGGATCGAAAAAATTGAGACTGAAATATGAGGCCGGGTTCAGATTCCGTGCCATCATACGGTGTGTAATATCTGTGGAACCCCGGACATCAGCCTTGACAATGACATGATTGATAAGGGGTTTTTCTTCCGAAACCTGTTCATGGGGAAGCAGAAACTCATACAGAGTGCTGTTGGCCCTGGAGAGGTTGCACATTTTTTCTTCTGTGAGAATATTGACAGAATCAGTGGCAGCTCTGACCGTCATACAGTTCTGACGATCCCGGTGATAACAGCTCAAATCCTTGAGAAAACGGATTAAATACCCTTTTTTGCCGCTTCCCCGGAGAAACCACAGCCTCCGCTGAATTTTACGCAGAGGGGCAAGACTGAAGGAACTGCCGTAAAAACGGTTCAGCCGCCGCAGACGGCTGATGACAGTCCTGCGCATCCGGAAGGAAAGAAAAAACTGCAGGATCAGTTGGGGAACAAGCGGCGGGCAGTAATAACGGTATACAGACTGCATTTCATAGGTCGCGGCAATCCGCCTGATGAGGCCGGCCCTTCTGAATTTACGGTAAAGAAAATTCAGGCATTTTTTCTGTGCATCTGCCTGTATTCTCAAAGATTGTGTGTCATCACCCTTTTTCCCGTCTTTTTTTGTCATCCGATACTGATATTCGGACTGGAAACAGTTGAAAAGGATGTCCACATTCTCTTTGTGCATCAGACAGTCGCTGCCAGGTTCCTGCAAACAGTCTGCATCTTTATCATCCGGAACCCTCTGAACCATCTCTTTCAGCAGATTCTGCAGGAAAGGAATCAGAATATCATATTTGTCCGGATCCTCCAGACGGTGGCCCAGCATAATATGATATTCCTTCAGCATAAAATAATCATCGGAAAAACTGTTCACGCAGAACATGTGGTTTACCAGAAAATCATCAGAAACCACGGCGCTGTCCCCGAAATTGATCCGCCGTATCTC
>JBFXEJ010000096.1:0-25659 GCA_050180235.1 Desulfococcaceae bacterium | reverse complement strand
GGGTTGTGGGACAAAACCGTTGATATGGTCTCCCCTCCATGGTGGGTGGGGCTGGGTTGGGTGAAAACATCACTGATTATCCCCCTCCCCTGACCCCTCCCACCAGGGGAGGGGAATTTTTGGATCAACAGATTTGCACCACTACCGAAAAACGTTATAATCATTAATGGAAATCACCTTAGATCTGCTGGGACTGTCTGAACACACTCACGCAGGTTTCAGCAGAGACACAATATAATCCCCAATCTTTTCTGCGGATCGGCCAAAGAGTTCGGAGATTTCCACTCTGTCAAGATAGGTGTCATTCCATGCAATGCTGTTTTCTGTGACAATGTTTTTGATATGCTCATATTTTCCGCCCAATGCCCGGATTTTCACCGGCAGGGCCACATGTTCCCGGAAACTGATATGCAGGAGCATGAGAAATTCAATCCGGTTGGCTGCGGAAATGGAATCAGAAATCAGGGGGATGCAGAGAATGCTGCGGTTGTCTTTTCTGCCTTTGCCGATATACACATTGCCCCGCTGCACAATGGTTTTTTTGCTTCCCTTGAGATGATGATCCTGTTCCACGCGGGACGCAATCGCGAGCGATGAACCTTCCCGTTTCACCACTTCAATGGTGGTTTCATCTGTGGTATCGCCCAGCATATTGAGATTAGCAATGCGGTACAGCGTAATTCCCGGCACTGCGGAAATGATTTCCTGCATGTTTTTCAGCACCAGCACATTGCTGGGCGTCAGTTGGGAGATTTTGAATCCCTGTTTTCCAATGAGATCAAAGAGCAGACCTTCGACCTTTTCTGTCAGGCGGCTGGTTCCCACTGTAACGGTTTTTGCCTGATGCTTGATGGCATCCACAGGCCGGGCCATTGCATTGATGGCATTTCCCAGACATTCAAACAGCGCACTGAGCATATTGCGCGCGGGTCCCTTGATGAGAAAATCCATTTCAAAATCCGTTACCGGCAGCCGTCCAGCGAGATATTTCAGCAGCAGGGTAAGATCCGATGATGCGTTCATTCCCATGCCTGCGGACAGGCCGTTTTCGCTGCTTTTTTTCCGGAATGCGTTGTAAAACACAGCCATTTTTTCCCGGAAATTCTTTTCCAGAATCAGTTCATATACATCTGATCCTTCCCGGATACATTCCTCCACAGAATCCCGGACTTCCTCCCGGAAAGTGTAAAGAAAACGGGAACCTTCATTGATGGTCAAAGCCGCGTAATATCCCCAGACATGGCCCACAAGCGTGTTCAGCACCGGCGCCAGATGCTCACTGATTCTCGGCACATGGAAAACATCAGCCGCGTAAGGGGCAAAACGGGTTTCGTCTTCATCTGCTATCACAATGGGAACAGCCTTGTGCGCACGGAAGATCGCTGTATCCTTGATAATATCGCCTATGACGGTTGCACGGGTTCCTGCCGCGCACACAATAATCAGGGGTTCGGAAGACAGATCAATATGCTTTTTGTCTTCCACAAAATCAGAGGAAATGGTTTTGTAGCACAGTTCACTGAGTTTGATGCGGATTTCATCAGCCGAGGTTTTGTTCGGGCCGCTGCCCACAACCGCCCAGTACGTGCGCCCCAGAGCCAGCCGGTTTGCAGAACTTTCCATCAGTGGTTTCATGGAAAGGATTTTGCGCATATGGGAAGACAAAGTCAGCAGTTGTCTCAGTTCGGATGTGACAAAATCATCATCCCGTTTTCCCCGCACACGGGCAAGGAAAAGACTCAGCAGCGCGCCTGCGACAATCTGGGAATAAAACGCCTTTGTGGATGCCACAGACATCTCAATGTCCCGTCCGCTGCTGGTGTACATCACGCCGTCAACCTTGAAGGTAAGATCAGAATCCCTGCGGTTGACAATTGCCAGCGTATGCGCTCCCCGCTCCCGCACCATATCCACTGTGCGGTTGGTGTCTGTGGTTGTGCCGGACTGACTGATTGCAACAACCAATGTATCCCGCATTCCCTGATCCGTGTCACGGAGTTTGAACCCGCTGAGTTCAGATGCTTTCAGGGAAATGATCATCATTGCCGGATCATTCATATAATAATTGAGAATGTCCGAACATGCCTGAGCCGCGACTCCGGCTGTTCCCTGTCCCACAAAAAACACCCGGCGGATGCTGTTTTCAGCCAAAGCCTCGCGCAGGGAAACGGGAACTGTTTTTTCACCCAGAGAAACCGCATATTTGCCATTGTCCAGAATCTTCCACCGGTTTTGCAGGGTTCTTTCCACAGAAAGAGGCGATTCGGAAATCTCCTTGAGAAAATAATGGGGAAAGCCCTGGCGATCTATATCGCGGGACGTGAGTTCCGTGCGTTTGATATTTTTTTCAGACAAATCCGCTGGCGTGCCATCATAATACATGGCCTGAATGCCGCCCAGTCCGCCCGCAGAATCCTGATTCAGAATGAAAATCTGTCCCTGTGTCAGGCCGTTTTTGCCCTGCACAGCCTTTTCTCCGTCCAGTTTCAGAAATGACGATGTTTCCTCAATAAAACCATAGACTTCAGACACAGCCATGTAATGATCATCAGCCAGTCCGATAAACACAGCCTGTCCGCTGCCTTTTTGTGCAAGAAAGAGTTTTCCCGGAGCCAGATCCGTGTGCATGGTAATCGCGTGGGAACCTTCAAAGTCATTGACTGCGAGGCGGAACGCCTCAGTTACGTCATTTCCTTTGCGCAGATATTTTTCAATCTGCAGAGGAATCATCTTGGTGTCTGTGGTAATGTCCTGATGAACGCAGCACCCGTTCTGCTCGTGTTCCTCTTTGAGTTTGAGATAATTGTCAATATCACCGTTGAGACAGACATGGAAAATGCCGCTGTCTGTACGGGTTGTGTCTGCTGCAATCAGCATTCTGTTATCCACCGGATGACAATTGGCCTCACTGATCGCACCCACTGATGCCCATCTTGTATGAGAGGAAATGGTGTAATTGCGCAGCCGGAAATTGACCAGAGCCTGCAGAATGGGATCATTTTTGATCTGGGAACGCAGAAAAGCAACATTGTCACCGAGTTTGCCGATTTCCGCCGCGACCTTGTAGGTAAAGGCAATGGCTGTGACAGGAGTTTCGTCTGCGCCGGAATCCCGGACAGAAATGCTCATATTCACCAGCACATCACGGGTGCTGCGTTCCCTGAACTGTTCCAGAAAATTGGCCTTGTCCAGAGTGTCTGTCAGCGCGTTGTATTCCGGGCGATCCATGACAAACATCAGGGAAATGCCTGCGGAATCACGGCCCCGCACTTCCAGCCGATCAATGCTGTTGAGAACCGTGTTGATGCGCTTGAAGATGACAGCCACAGCAGACGGAACCCTGATCCGGTAGAGCAGATCCCTGACTTTGTTTATATTTTCACAGACTTCCTGACGCAGGCACCAGGCAATGTCCCGGACTTTTTCAATCCGGGCAGCCATAATATCCACATCTTCCGCAGCCATAAGCCCCATCTGCTCTTTGAGTGTCCGGGCTTCCTGCTCCACAAAATCCGAAAGCAGACCGGAGATGTCCCACAGAGCAGCCTGCACATCTTTGTCGGAAAAAACCGTGTAAAAAGGGCCGTCTCCCTTGAGAGATTTGGCTGCACTTTCCAGTTGGGACAGATGAGCCGTTCCTGCCATATACTGTTCTTCAAAAGAGACTCGCTGATCCCGGCAAAAGGCAAATCCCTTTTCCCGAATCTGCCGTGCTGATTCCCGGAAAAATCCCGGATCAACTTTTCCGTCCCGCGCTTCTCCCTGCCTGAGCGATACAATTCCTGCAATTCCGCACATGGTTTACATCCTTTGGTAAAGTTTACGGATTCTTTCACGGGTCATGACTTTTTTCCAGTCTTTGCCCAGAGCGTTTTCCCACAAAGGTTCCAAAACCAGAGCCACATCCGTCATTTTTTCAATTTGTTCCAAAGTAAGCCCGGACACAAGATTTCGGGGAAGTTTCACGCCGTGCTTTTCCATCATCTGCCGGAATTCCCGCACGCCTTCAGGGTAAAATTCCTCCAGATAATCAAAGGCCACACAGTTGCCAATGCCGTGATGCAGTCCCAGCACAAAAGAAAGCCCGTAGGACAGGGCATGGCACACTCCCACCTGGGAATACGCGATGCTCATGCCCCCGAAATACGAGGCCATCATGAGTTTGTCATCCGCATCATGCGGATTGGCAAGAAAGACCTCCCGGCAGAGATCCATTGCCTTTTCTCCGTAAGCACGGCTGAACGCGTTGAGAAAGGTTCCCTGCAAAGATTCCACGCAGTGAATATAGCAGTCCATGCCGGTGTAAAAACGCTGATCCGCAGGCACACCCTGCAAAAGTTCCGGATCCAGCACCACCTGATCAAAAACTGTGTAATCAGAATTGATGCCCAGTTTTTTCTGGGGGCCGGTGAGAACCGTTGTTCGGGAGACTTCTGCACCTGTGCCGGAGATGGTGGGAATGCCTGCATGATAAACCGCAGGGTTTTTAATCAAATCCCAGCCCTGATAATCCGCAGCAGAACCCGGATTGGTAAGCATCAAAGAAACTGCTTTCGCGAGATCCATGACACTGCCCCCGCCAATGCCAATCACGCCGTCCGGCAGAATTTTGGAATGCGCCCTGACCTGTGCGGTGAGCGCATCCACGTATTTGGTTTTGGGTTCGTCTGTGGTATCAGCCAGGATGATCATATCTCCGGGTTTGGCCGGAATGCGGGACACCAGCGGTTTGCCGGTGAACACATGATCCACGATAAAAACGATGAAAGAACCCTGTGTTTTTCGCTGTTTTGCCAGAATATCATCCAACTGGTTGAAACATCCCCTGCCAAACACCATATGAGACACCAACTTGAAATTTCTGAACATGATTATCCTCTTTTCTTTGCGGTTATAAGTTAAAGTTAATATAAGCGAATTTTCTGTTTTCCTGTTTGATATACCGATACTTAAAACATTTTTATACTTCTGCCGGGCAGATTTTAACCGCAGAGTCACACAGAGTTTCCGCAGAGTCACACAGAGTTTTTCTGTGCGGAATTCAGATCTGAATCTGAAACTCTGCAAATATTTCAAGTAATAGTATATTTCTGTTTCCCACAGAGAACACAGAGAATTTTCTGTTTTCCCGATTCTTATCTGTTTTTGTTTCCCACAGAGAACACAGAGGATTCCCACAGAGGACACAGAGGATTTTCTGTTTTTTCTGTGGTTTCTGAAAGAAATCGGGTATTGATCAGTTGTAAAAGAACAACTGTTTTTGCTTACAACAAAGAAATTTTCACATCTAATGCTTCATTTCACTTAAAATTGTAGGTCGGATTAGCGCAAGCGTAATCCGACATCCTGAAATTACTTCGGAATACAGACACAATTTTAGGTGAAACAATGCAATAATACAAATTCGCCATTGATTTGATCCAATATTGTCAGTTTTTCCGCTGTTCCATCTGTGCAAAAAACCGCTCCGCTTAATATTTGCACTCCTCCGGATCAGCATCAGTTCAATGGCGAATCGGTATAGTGGATTAAATATAAACAATATTAGGTTCTGTTGACATTTCTATAACATCCTGAATTTGCAGGAACCGGTTTCTCCAGAATGAACCATGCGGATTTCCCATGACTCTGCCCGGAATGGGATTCAGGCATGTTTCCGGTTCAGACCGGAGTCACTGACCGGCAGTCTGATCTGAAATGTCAACAGAACCTAGAGAGTTCAATTTTTTTCAAAACACAAGGTTTGAATCTGTATTCGCCCTGTGCAAGCCATAACAAAGCACAGGTATCCAGCAAAAGCATCAGCTCGCCTCCGGCCATTCGTTTTGATCCAGTGCTTCTGTGGGATCATATTTTATATTGATTCGGCTCATTACCGGATGCGGTGCAATCCTGTTCCCTGTTCCGGGCTTTGTTTCCTGTTCCTCGCCCATTGTCCGGATTTTTTCTTCTCTGTTCATATCCGTATGTTTCATAAAAGGGCGATACGAAGTCAGATCAGATTTTTTTCCTGTTCTTTTTCCAATGGGAAGAATAATCACTTCCACCTCATCCTCTCCAAAAGACGGCGGCAGTGTGACTGTTATTTTATGTTTTACAGGTTTTTGGGTAATCCGAAGAGATTCCATATGGTTCACTCCCTATCCGGCACATCTTTTTTGTGCTTGTCTTTGCGGTAATACTTTGTTTTATCCCGGTGCTGCCCGCCTTTTTTCAAAGGCAGATGCCGCACTCTGGGATTGTAGGGTTTCTTTATCCTTATTTTTATCATGGCACTGCCTCCCGTTGTCCTGAATTTTGGGTACGGTCAAATCTTGCAGATGTAAAGGTGATTTCTGAAAATAAATATCCCGTTTCAGTTCACAGGCACAGGGCAAAAGCCGTAAGCTTTTGCTGCTTTTCCGGAAATCATCTGACTGTAAAAAAAATACAAAGTTTGCACAAAGAACACAGTGTTTTTTTGTACAGCAGTTTGATTATATGGATTATACCGGCATGTCAGGAAAAAATCAATGGGAATACAGGAGTATTCAGCGGTAGGATTATCCTGATAACGGAATATGATACCAATCCGCTTTCAAAACATGGGCATAGCAAATTCTGTTTTTTTCGTGCTGTCCGTGTCTTTCGCGGTTAAAAAAAGAGGCATTCCCCTAATTTTGAAAATGATTTGGTATGAAATTCTCCGTTTGAAAAAAATATCCGGACATCAGAACCGTATTTTATCCGCTGCCATACCAATTCGCCATTGATTTAATACAATATTGTCAGTGTTCCCGCAATTCCGTCTGTGCAAAAAACCGCTCCGCTTCATTTTTGCACTCCTCCGGATTTGCATTCCGCATTGTATAAAACCAATAGCGAACCGGTATCAGAATCTGTATGATTTCACTGCTGATCTTCTGCGGACATCTCTTTATCCGCAGTTACGCCTTTGTACAGATGCCGTCCCAGCATGGAATTGTAGGATGTCCAGGCATTTGCAGGATTTTCTTTGGCAATGAATTCCCGCAGTCCGTTCATCTTGGCATCTATATCGTCTATATAATTGAGCAGCACAGCCTCAATCATTCTCGGGGGTTCCGGAGAACCGAATTCCCTGCTTCCGTGGTGACTGACAATCATATGCTTGATCAGCATAGCTGTTTCTTTTGGAAAATCAGGAATTTGACGGATTTTCTCATCTACCATGCCGCAGCCGATGACAATATGGGCCAGCAGTTTTCCCTCATCAGAATAATCAATGCTGTATTCGTATGCAAACTCCCGTATTTTGCCAATATCATGCAAAATAACCCCCGCGAGCAGAATGTCCAGATTTACTCTGCTGTAACGTCTGTAATGCTCAGCAATCTTTTTTGCCAGCATGGTCATGGAAAGAGTATGCTCCAGCAGACCGCCTATGTAGGCATGGTGCATTTTCTTCGCTGCCGGCGCGGTTTTGAATTTTTGGACAAAATCCTCATCTTCCCAAAAGGCATTGATCAGTTTCCTTACAGATTCATCCCTGATGCATTCATTGACTGTCTTTTTCAGATGCTCAAACATGCTTTCCCTGTTCCACTGTGTTACCGGCAGAAAATCTGCGGGATCAACAGATTCCTTTTTGCATAAAACCAGTTCTTTCACAGACATCTGCAGACTGCCCCGGTATTCAGACACTGTTCCGATCACACGGACAAAATCCCCGGTTTCTGCGGTTTTTCCGATCTGCTCGACATTGTCCCAGGCAACGCCTTTCATGTCTCCGCTTTTGTCGGCAAACACAAAGGAAAGATAGTTTTCCCCGTTTTTCTTCTGGGACAGATTTTTTTCTGTTATGACAAACACATCCTCCACACGGCTGCCCGCAGAAAGACTGCTGATGTATCGCGGTTTCATGCCCATACCCCACAGTTTTTTGTAAGCATTTTCTGTTCTTTCCCTTCCTGTATCTGTTTTGCTGCCATGCTGATTGCCTGAACCGGATTTTCAGGATTGAGGGATTCACAGGATGCAAAAATTATGAAGATTCTTTGGTAGTGGTGCAAATCTGTTGATCCAAAAATTCCCCTCCCCCGGTGGGAGGGGTCAGGGGAGGGGGATAATCATTGATGTTTTCACCCTCCCCCTGCCCCTCCCTCAAGGGAGGGGAGACCATATCAACGGATTTGACCCACTACCGATTCTTTCATCCTGTGAATTATGGTTCAGACAGTATCATATCCAAAACGTTCCGGTTCCTTATTTATTCGCATGATTTTTGTTATTTATCAACAAAATTCTTTTTTTCTTCCCTGGAGAAAAACCGGATTGCCGGAATCTGTGACGGATGCTTTATTTCTTCCGGCTTTTACAATTCACTGGATAAATCCGCAAATTGTGATATAGTTTCAGAAAAAAAGAAAACCGAAAACACACATCCGGGAGATGAATCTGCACAATGAAAAAAATACAGTCAGTTCTGATTGCTTTTCTTGTTTTTGTTTTGTCCGGTCTTTGTTTTGCCGGAGACGGTCAGTGGTCTGTGATGATCCGGCCAAAGGCCAGAATTCTCAACAGTGTATGGGGAAATTCCGAAACCGGCTTTTTTGCTGTCGGGGACTGCGGGACCATACTCCGCTCTGAGGGAAACACATGGCAGTTTATGGAAAGCCCCACAGAGGCAAATCTCACAGGCATTTGGGGAACAGGAAAAAACAGTCTGTTTGCTGTGGGGGAAAAGGGAACCCTGCTTCGCTATGACGGCATACTCTGGCAGCAGATGAACAGCCCGGCACAGGAAAATCTCAATGCAGTCCGGGGCCGCAGCGGATCTGATATTTTTGCCGCGGGAGAAAATGGGCGCATTCTCCGCTATGACGGAAACACATGGAGTGTGATGAACAGCCCCACAGCCGCGACCCTTTACAGCATATGGGAAAGTCAGGGGAGCGATGTGTTTGCTGTGGGCGGCGGGGGCACAGTTCTGCGTTATGATGGCACGGCATGGAATCCCATGTCAAGCGGTGATGGCAGAAATCTCAGAACCGTATGGAGATTTTCCTCTTCGGATGTCTATGCGGCAGGTTTGGGTACGATACTGCATTATGATGGACGAAACTGGCAGCTTATGGAGCCCGGTTTTTATCGGGTACTGGGGCTGTGGGGAACTTCCGGAACAGATCTGTATGCGGTTGGCGCTTCCCTGTCCGGTCAGCCTGCCTCTCTTTGGTATAATGGCAGTGCATGGAAGGATATTGGTATCAGCACATCCATTCAGTTCAACAGCATATGGGGGGATGGAAAAGGCACATTGCTTGCCGTGGGCGGAAATTCCGAAAAGGGCGGTGTCATCTGTTCCTATGACGGTCATAACTGGCAGGAAGTCTGGCATCAGCCCGAATCGGAGCTGACCCGGAAAATGTATGGGGTACGTGCTTTTTCTGAAAATGATGTTTTTGCTGTGGGAGAAGCCGGAAGCATTATGCATTATGACGGTTCTGCATGGGAATTTATGGACAGCGGCACTGAATATGGGCTTTGGGCCATATGGGGAATTTCCGGAACAGATCTTTTTGCAGCGGGAAAATCCGGAACCATTCTGCATTATGACGGAAACGCATGGCAGAAAACAGACAGCGGAAGCACATCAGATTTGTATGACATATGGGGATATTCAGATGATTCCGGTCAGCCGTCTGAAATATTTGCAGTGGGAGACAAAGGAACCGTTCTCCACCGGAAAGATGAAAAATGGGAAGTGATGGACAGCGGTGTAAGCACCCGGCTGGAAGGGGTATGGGGTTTTGCAGATGAAAAAGGCACTGATGTTTTTGCTGCCGGATACAACGGCGTGATTCTCCGCTGTGACGGCAGGGAATGGGAACTGATGGAAAGTCCGGTGGAAAAAAATATCCGGGATATATGGGGATATGCGGATGAAAGCGGTGTAACGGTACTGGCAGCGGGCGACAGAATTTCGGAGAAAAAGGCAAATTTTCTCCGCTGGGATGGAATGCAGTGGTCCCGAACTGATCCGGGACGGATCGAATCTCTTCGAACCGTCTGGGGAAACAGCGGAACAGATATTTTTGTCACAGGCAGCAGCAGTGGATTCATCGGCCATTATGACGGAAAAACATGGAATGCCGCAGACAGCGGAAGGGAAGCAACTGTTATTCATATGCACGGAATCCCCAAATCTCCGGGCAGGACTGCTTCTGTGTTTGCAGTGGATTCAGACGGAGCGGTTCTGCACCATAGCGGGATGGCGGTTTTTCTGCCGGAGGAGGTGAAGGAGGGAGATTTAACTGCTGAAGGGACTGTGCTGCTTCCCGCTGTTCCGGATGCGGATGTGCAGGTGTTTCTGACATCGGATGATCCTTCAGAAATCAGCGTGCCTGCCTTTGTCACTGTTCCCGCAGGACAGACCTCTGCTGTATTTCCGATCACGGTTTCTGATGATACCGCAGTGGACGGAACCCGGTCCGTCATTATCCGGGCATCGGCTGCAAACTGCAATTCAGGAAGCGGACTGATTCGCGTTCATGATAATGAAACTGCCGTTCTGAGCCTCATTCTCCCAAATACCGTTTTTGAAGGGGACGGACTTCTGGCAGGTTCCGGAACCCTTGTCGTCAGTCCCGCGCCGGAAAAGGATGTATCTGTATCCCTGCATTCGGATCATCCGGACAGACTTTGTGTTTCCCGGTTTGCAACCGTTCCCGCAGGCCGGAACAGTGTCACATTTGATATGCTGGCGGAAGAGGATGAAGAGGTTGACAATGCACAGACCGTAATCGTCACAGCCTCAGTCAGGGGCTGGCCATCCGGCAGTGCAGGGATTCAGTTGGCAGACAATGACCGTTACGGACTGATACTGAACATACCGGATACAGCCAGGGAAGGGGATGAACCGCTTTCCGGAACAGTTTCCCTTACAGAAATCTCTGAAACAGATACAGTCATAAGTCTCACCGCAGATAATACTTCCGAAATCAGTGTTCCGGAAACTGTTACCATTCCGGCAGGCAGCATTTCCGCTGTTTTTGAAATATCTCCTGCAGCGGATTGGCTTTCGGACAATCCGCAGAGTGTTTCCCTTACAGCAGTATCACCCGGTTTTGCACCTGCAAAAACGCAGATCACGGTGACAGACAGTGACGGCAGATGGCAGCCGGCACATATGGGAACCGTTATTCTGAGGGCTGTATGGGGCAGTTCGGAAAAAGATGTGTTTGCCGTGGGATGGTACGGCATGATTATGCATTATGACGGGCTGCAGTGGGAAGTCATGGACAGTGGAACCGAAGATGCTCTGCGCCATGTATGGGGATATGACGGGAACACGGTCTTTGCTGTGGGCGGTGATACGGACGGTGCCGTGATTGTCCGCTATGACGGTGAGACATGGACACAGGTTTACAGCCATCCGGATCAGATTATCAACTGGGTATGGGGAACTTCCCCGGACAATGTGTATGCCGCGGGCCAGTCAGATGTCAGCGGCGGAATAATTCTGCATTATGACGGGCAGGCGTGGAATGAGATCAGACAGACAAATCTTAATCAGATGAACAGTGTATGGGGCAGTTCCGCAGATGATGTGTTTGTTTCAGGAAACAAAGGGCAGATTCTGCACTGGGACGGTTTGTCATGGACTGTCATGACCAGCGGCACCACTGCCAACCTGAGAGGTTTATGGGGAAGCCGGGGGGATGATGTTTTTGCCGTGTCTCTGGACACCATTATGCATTATGACGGCAAAATCTGGTCTCTGATGGAAGGGGGAAAAGGGAAAAACCTTTACAATACCTGGGGAAGCGGGCCGGACAATGTTTATGTTACCGGCAGCAAGGGGGTTATCCTGCACTATGACGGGAAACAGTGGCAGGAGGACAGCAGCGGCACGGACAGGGCCCTGTGGGGAATATGGGGCAGTTCGGCAGACAATATTTTTGCCTCCGGTGTGGACGCTCTTGTGCTGCACAATGACGGAACAGGCTGGAAGACCTTTAAGGAAGCAGATATAAAATACACCGGTATCTGGGGTTTTTCCTCTGAAAAGGGAACTGAGGCCGTTGCTGTGGGAGAGGATGGGAGCATACTTCATTATGACGGAACCGCATGGAAAGAAACGGGAAAAGGGATTTATCCGAATCTCAATGCTGTCTGGGGCCGATCTCCCTGGGAAATTTATGCGGTCGGCAATGAGGGGACAATCCTTAATTTTAACGGCATAAAATGGCATAAAGAAAACAGCGGCACGTATGTCAGCCTTTATGATGTGTGGGGACTGCCCGATGGTTCAGGTCCGGATGTGTTTGCAGCCGGGGATAAGGGAACCGTGCTTCACTTTGACGGGGAACAGTGGCAGCGCATGAATAATACCGGAACAGAACTGAAACTGCAGGGTATATGGGCAGTTCCCGCTGATAATGAAAACGGATATGAAATTTTTGCCGCCGGATTTGAGGGAATTTTTTTGCATTTTGACGGCCAAAAATGGCAGCAGCAGAATTTCACCACAAAAATGCTTTTTGATGTATGGGGCACTTCTGCAAAGGATGTGTATGTGTCCGGCGCAGGCGGAGGTCTTTTCCATTATGACGGATACACCTGGCATCAGATTGCCACAGATACGAATATCACTCTCCGGGGCCTGTGGGGAAGCTCGGCTTCAGATGTGTATGTGCCCGGATACGGTATGATTCTGCACTGGGACGGAAGTGACTGGATACGGATGACCGCACCCGAAAGGACATTGAATGCGATATGGGGAATTTCCCCGTTTGACATGTTTGCGGCAGGTGACAGCAGCACCATTATGCGTTACACAGCCGTTGCCATTCATGTTCCTGAACTGGTGAGCGAAGGTTCGGGAATTCTTTCCGCTCAGGGGCGGGTGTCAGTTTCAGAGCCTCCGGAATCCGATCTTTCTGTCCGGCTGACATCCCATGATCCCTCTGAAGTTTCGGTTCCGGATACAGTTGTGATTCCGGCCGGTCAGTCTGAGGCGTTTTTTGATCTGACAGTTTCTGATGATGCCATTGCGGACGGCACACAGCGGGCTGCTGTTACCACTGCCGCGGCAGGTTACAGCCTCGGAACCGCATTTGTCCGTGTTTCGGACAATGAAACCGCTGTACTGAAAATCCAACTGCCGGAACGTGCAAGGGAGGGGGATGGTATTCTGACTGCGCAGGCTTCTGTTTTTTTGCAGACAGAAGAGGGTGAGGAACTGACTGCGGAAAAACCTGTGAATGTTTCCCTGCTGTGTGACTGCCCGGCAGAAATCACTGTTCCTGATAAAGTCATTGTTCCTGCCGGGCAGAGTGCTGCTGATTTCGATTTGAGCATTATTGATGACACAGTTTTTGACGGCCCCCGGACTGTCCGCATCACCGCATCTGTGGAAGGCTGGACATCGGGCAGTGCTGACATGGAAGTTCACGACAATGAGGAAGCACTGCTCATGCTTGATATTCCGGATACGGTATCGGAAAATGATGCGCAGACAGATCTGGGCGGAACCGTATCTGTGCCCGGAACACTGCTGTTGGATTTGACAATTGATCTGTTTTCAGACAGAAATGCAGATATCATCGTGCCTGAGAACGTGACCATTTCAGCAGGGCAGTCATCTGCGGATTTCACGGTGACAGTAAATGATGATCCTGAAATCAACGGGGATCGCTCTGTTCTCATCACAGCATCGGTTCCGGGCTGGGACAGCGCAGAGGCTGAAATTATTGTAACAGACAATGATCCGGGAGAAATCCGTTTTCCATCTGCCCGCTTCAGTATGTGGAAGAAGGGGGAAAACATCACGGTTCCTGTCTGCCGGTATAACAGTTCTGCGGGGCAGATCAGCGTTTGTTACAATCTTGAAGACACAGCATCCGGCATCGCAGAGGACGGTACTTTGGTGTTTGAAAACGGGGAAAAGGAAAAGCAGATAAGCATTTTCCGTATCAGTGAACGCGGAGAAAAACTGACCCTTTCCCTGTCTGATCCGGGAGGCGGCGCGGTTCTCGGCAGTCCCGCGACTGCTGAAATAATGCTTATTGATGCCATGTCATGGAGCCATGAAGCACAGATCACGGAAAATCATCTGCGCGGAATCTGGGGAACCGGATCAGCAGATGTTTTTGCTGTGGGATGGAGCGGAACCATTCTGCATTATGACGGCAGCGCGTGGAAAGATATGAGTCCGGATACAGCAGGAAATCCGGTTTTTCTGGAAGATGTATGGGGCAGCAGCGGAAACAATGTTTTTGCCGTGGGACATAAAGGCGTCATCGGTCACTATGACGGGGAAAAATGGGGGGCTGCGGAAAGCGGAACCAATCAGCATCTCTACGCCATCTGGGGACCGGCCGGAGCAGAGAGCGGCATTTTTGCCGCAGGTGCGGGAGTTCTTATGCATTATGACGGAACCCGTTGGAATGAAATGACCGTCAGCACCGGAAATCCTGACATCCGTGATATATGGGGAGAAAACGCGAACAATGTGTATGCTGTCGGAACAAAGGGGCTGATTCTGCATTATGACGGACAGACATGGCAGAAAATGGAAAGCGGAACTGCAAATCATCTTTATGGGGTATGGGGCTGCGCCCCCCTCAATCCCCACTTGAGGGGGGAACCAAATGGGTGTGTGTTTGCCGTGGGATCAAACGGTGTGATTCTGCATTATGACGGCAGTGCATGGCAGGAAATGGCCAAAAATACAAACCGTTTCATTCTTTTTCTGGAATCTGTATGGGGTCAGTCCCCAAACAATGTTTTTGCCGCAGGCAGTGACGGCATCATTCTTCATTATGACGGAAACACATGGACAGAATGCGAAAACCTTACCGGCAGTTCTTTGTCCGCAATGTGGGGGCCGTCCGGAGAGGGAAATGCAGCAGATATATTTGCTGTGGGAGAGAGCGGAACAATCCTGCATCTTGGTGCAGAATAGCAGGCAGATGGGATGATTGAAGTTTTAACATCAATGGACAGGGTTTCAAGTCTACAGACTAGAGTCTGTAAAAAAATAACCTGTACAATTTTTCTGTCTGAAAACCCTAAGGGTTTTATACCAATTCTCCATTGATTTGATACAATATGGTCAGTTTTTCCGCTGCTGAGCGTGTGCAGAAAACCGCTCCGCTTAATTTTTGCACTCCTCCGCATTGTATAAAACCAATGGCGAACCGGTATTAGAAACCCTTAGGGTTTGGAAAAGTTTATTTTGATACAGACCATAAGGAAAAACTCCATGAACAGAAATTTATTGTTGCCACAGATTTTTTTTCTGCTGTTTTTGCCTGTTTCCCTTTACGCGGAAGTCAGTCTGGACGGCAGCATTGGCCCGGCCGGACAGATAAGCCTGAAAGGCCCGGATTATAATATCCGGTCTGAATACGGGCACCAGGCCGGAAGCAGTCTTTTTCACAGCTTTCTCCGTTTCGGAATAAATGCCGGGGAAAGTGCCACTTTTTTCGGCCCGAATTCTGTGCAGAATATCATCAGCCGTGTAACCGGGGGGGAAATATCCCGGATTGACGGGCTGCTCCGATCCGCTATTCCGGGTGCGAATCTGTATTTTCTCAATCCCGCTGGCGTGATGTTCGGTTCAGGCGCGCAACTCGACATTGACGGTTCTTTTCATGTCAGCACCGCAGATTATCTGCGCATGGGAGAAAACGGGCGGTTTTACAGCCTTCCCATGCAGGATGAAATCCTGTCCGTTGCTCCGCCCGAAGCCTTTGGATTTCTGGAGCCGCGTGTTTCTGATGGGCTGTCTGATGCTCTGGCAGAACCGTCCATCAGTTTTGAAAATTCCCGCATGGATTTTTCCGGAAAAACCTTTTCCGTCATCGGCGGAGATATTCACATCACAGACAATTCCGGGCTTACAGTCAATGGAGGACAACTGAACCTTGTCAGCACGGCCTCCGCAGGTGAGATTATCATCGGTTCACAAGGCCCGGAACTGTCCGGTTTCAGCCGGATGGGAAATATTGACATCTCCGGAAGTGCGGAAGGCAAGCCCTCGGAAATTGATGTGCGTTACGGCAGCATTTATATACGCAGCGGCAGTTTTGTGGCAGACAACAGCGGAATTTTTGCCGATATTCCCTATTCAGCGGAAGATGTTTCTCCGGCTGTTTTTGACATTCAGGCACAAACCGTGGAGCTGAAAAACAATACAATTCTTTCCACAGACACCTTTGGAAGAGCAGACGGAGCGGATATGAATATCATTGCATCGGAATCCGTGAATATTTCCGCAGGCAAACTGCGTGTGGGCTCCATCGGCTCCAAAGCCTCAGGCGATGCAGGGTCTCTGCATATTCAGGCTCCGGTAATACAAATGGGAAATGGATCGGAAATTCAGAGTGAATCCAAAGGCAAATCCGCAGGAAATGCCGGAAATGTCAGTCTGGAGGCATCGGAAAACCTTTCTGTTTCCGACAGCACCATAGACACTTATACCACAGGTCTGGGCAATGCCGGAAATGTCAGCATAAACAGCAGTGCGGTGACACTTGATGCAGGAACACAGATTCGCGCTTATACCGAAGGAAGCGGAAATGCGGGAGAAGTAAGCGTTTCTGCTGACAGTTCTTTGGATTTGCAGGGAGATGCAACTATCCGCACTGAAACCGGAAGCAGCGGAAATGCCGGACAGATAATACTGAACGCGCCGATCATCCGTTTGCAGGACAGGGCTGCTGTTTCCTCCGCAGCGGGAGCAGCGGAAAACGCAGGAAATGCAGGAAAAATTTTCATGCAGACCGGTTCCCTGCTTCTCAGCGGAGAGAGCAGCGTAACAACAGAAAGCAGAGGCAAAGGCCGGGCCGGTGATATTGAGATTCAGACAGGAACACTTGAAATGAACGGAGCTTCCCTGTCTTCTGCCAGCACTGCCGAATCCGAAGGCGGAGACGCGGGAACCATTACCATCAGTGCGGAAGATTCCATATTCCTTTCCAATAGCGCGTTCCTCAGCACTGATGCTGTAAGCGCGGGCGGAGGCAGTATCTCGGCTGATGCACGGAACTCGATCTTTGTCTCTGAAAGTGAAATTTCCACAAGTGTGCGCGAAGGCTTGGGAAACGGAGGCGACATCCGTATTGGCAATGCACAGGCCGGAGAGCCTGTTTTTGTCACACTCAATCATAGCCATGTCAAAGCCAATGCGGATGAAGGGGATGGCGGTGCGATTTTTGTCATTACCGACAATTACCTGAAATCCGCAGACAGCACTGTGGAAGCATCTTCCCGGAGGGGAAATGACGGGACTGTGCAGATTGAATCTCCGGATACGGATATCAGCACCGGTCTCAGCGGACTGCCGGAGGATTATCCGGACGCGTCCCAATGGGTGCAGACGCCCTGTGCGCAGAGATCCGCAGAAAATATCAGCCGTTTTGTCATGACCCGGCGGGATGGTCTCCCCCTTTCCCCAGATGACTGGCAACCTTCCCATCTTTACCTTGCACATTACCATTTTTCAGCACAGCCGGATGAAACACATCTGCTGCTTCAACTGCTGGAAAAAGGAAATTTTCCAGAATTGATCAGGGAACTTGAAAAAGGGGAAAGGGATCTGCCTGCTTCTGTGAGCCTGTCTGCGGCTTACAGCGCGCTGGGATATTACGGCAAAGCCATGTCTGTGCTGAATAAAGAAAAAACACGGGCCGAAAACACGGAAAATTTTTCACACAAAGCTATGTTTTACAATGCTTTTGGCGATCTGCATCTGCTGATGGGAGACAGGAAAAAGGCGATAGAATATATCAAAACCGCTTTGGACGCGGCACGGAAATCACAGGATTCCCTGATGATAGCGGGCGTTTTGAATCATCTGGGCATCATGCGTGCTGTGAACAAATATTATGCGGGAGCGGTACCTGCCTGGGAAGAAGGAATTTCTCTTCTTAACCAGTCGGAAAATGGCCGAAAACTGCGGGCCGGGCTGGTAATTAACATATTACGGGCCGAACGGCAAAGCGGAAGCCGGATTTCAGCTTTCAGCTTTCAGAATATTGAAAATATACTTGAGATTATAGAAAAAAATCCGGATGACTGGCAGAAAGCTGCGGATTTGATCGCTCTCGGCATTCTCGTGCTGGATAATGCAGAAAAAGGTGCCGATCTTCCGGAAAGTGTTTCAGAGATGCTCGGAAAGGCCGGACATATCGGGGAAAGCATCGAAAATCCGCATATTGTATCCTGGGTTTACGGTCTGCAGGGGCAGTATTATGCACAGAAAAAACAGTATGCAGAGGCTTTTTCCCTTACCCGGAAAGCTGTATTTGCTGCAAATCAGGGCTATTATCCGGAAATCCTGTATCAGTGGCAGAGGCAGTTGGGCAATTTCTTCCGTGAGACAGGCGACAGGGATCAAGCCATCCTTGCCTATGAACAGGCTGTTGAAACCCTGCATCCCATACGCACGGATTTTTTCACAGGGCTTCGGGATTCGCGGAACGCATTTGCAGAAAATGTCAAACCGGTTTATCTGGAACTTGCTTCGCTTTATCTGGAAAAATCAGAAAAATCAGCGGAACCTTCCGCAAAAAGAATCGCTCTCAACCGTGCCAGAGAAACCGTGGAATCCCTGAAAACAGCCGAAGTGCAGGATTTTTTTCAGGATGAATGTATCTCTGAACTTGCCGCTCCGCAGGACAGGATTTCAACTGCATCCGGCCAAACCGCGCTGATGTATCCGCTTCTGCTGACAGATCGGCTTTTTTTGCTGCTGGATATTTCCGAACCGGGGCAGCAGAATAATATGATCTATATTCCGGTGGATGCGAATATCAGTGAGTTCGGCAAAAGCGTGAGACATTTTCGGGAAACACTGGAACAGGGAGATGAGGATTTCACAGAGGAAGCTGCCCGTCTCTACGACTGGCTGATCCGTCCGGCTGAAGCCGAACTGAGAGCACGAAATATTGACACACTGATTATTTCGCCTGACGGCCCCCTGCGCATGATCCCTTTTGCCGCCCTGTATGACGGAGAGCACTATCTGGTGGAAAAATACGCTATTGGCACAATTCTTTCCGCCGGTCTTACTGATATACGGGAAAATCCGCATGAGGAAAAACGTATTCTGCTCAATGGTCTGTCTGAGGGAAAAGAGAATTTTTCCCCTCTGCCCCATGTGCGAACGGAACTTGAGAATATCCAAAACCTTGTGAAAGGCAGAATGCTGCTGGATGATACATTTACCGTCAGTAATCTGAAAACAGAAATGGCCAGTGATCAGTTTGCATTTGTGCATATGGCAACCCATGCGGTTTTTGGCAGAAATTATGAGGAGAGTTTTCTGCTGACCCATGACGGCAGACTGTCCATGAATCAACTGGATCAGATTGTTTTTTCTGAAAAATACAAAGGCAATCCCCTGGAACTGCTCACCCTGAGCGCGTGCGAAACCGCGCTGGGTGATGAACAATCGGCATTTGGTCTTGCCGGTGTTGCGCTTCGTTCCGGGGCAAAAAGTTCGCTGGGAACCCTGTGGAAAACCGATGACCGGGCTGCGTTTCTCACAGTGGAGGAATTTTACCGGCAGCTTGCAGCTTCAGGTCTGACAAAGGCAAAGGCTCTGCAGAAAGCACAGATTCGCCTCATGCACGATGAAAATTATGCACACCCGAATTTTTGGTCTCCCTTTCTGCTTATTGGGAACTGGCTGTAAACCGAGAGGAGTGCCAAACTGAAAATTTCAGCAGATTGAAAAGTTTCCGGGGAGTGCAAAAATTGTTTTTTTGCACATTCTGCTGCGTTTGGCAGTTTTACAATCAGGAATCCGGACAAAAAAATGTGCCGGATTTTCAGTCCGGCACAATGCTCTTTATGTGAAGTCTCAGAGAATTTTCCACACATGCACCACAGGTTTTCCTTCGTCGACAAACAGTTCCAGAACATAGAGAAGCCCGCTGTTCCTGTCATACGCAACCGCTCCGATGCGGTAACGCCGCTGAACCCCTTCGCCGATCATTACCAAATCAGTGCCTGAAGGGTTGAAATACAGATGTTCATCTATGTCAATTGCCGCATAGGGCTGAGGCTGCCAGGAGTCCATCGTTCCTGCCGCGACCTGAGCCAGATCTGCGGGATCAAACAGGATCAACTGTGCATCAAAACGGGTGGACCACCAGCCTCTGTCGGAAATGCAGTTTACGCCAGCTTCACAGCATCCGGCAAAATCCTGAGCCGGGCAGGGCGAACCGTCCGCATTCCGGCAGGTGGTGAAATCAATAATGTGTGTATCCACGCAGGGTAAATCAGCACCGTTGGGATTTCTGAAACCGTACCAGTACTTGGTGCCGGTTGCCTTGTTTCCGGCAAACAGAAGAGCGGATTTGCCTGAAGCTGTAGTGATCCATGCTCCGCCCTCCCATTCATCCGCATGCTGATACCCCTGCATACACCGGATGATTTCTTCTGTGCTGTCTGCATTTTCATACAGCAGCAGCACTTTTTCCTCCAGATGTGTACCTGAAGCCGGAGCAGCACCTCCGCTCAGCCAGGGACGGTAAGCAAAAAGGGCAGGCCCCATACCGCCCTGACCGCCGTCTCTCATGCGTCCTGTGGCAAGGTATCTGCCTCCAAGATGGGTATCAGCCCATGGTGCCGGAATATCAAACATATATCCGTTGACACTGTAAAGATTCTGATTTCCGATAAACCATGTTCCCTGAAAACTGGGTGTATCCAGATTCGCATTGATCCAGCCGTGGGAAGCCGCATTTTCAGGCTGCAGATGCTGTCCCCAGCAGACATGAATTTTCGGCCCTGTATCTGTATGGTTAAGATACTGCATCCCGACTTTGGGAATTTCTTCCATATCAGTGAACTGTCCCTGCAAAGCATTATGAAAGGTTTGTATAAAAGTTGCTTCAGGCAGATCAGCCGGATTGGCCGTAATGGCCGGAACCGGAATGCTGACTTCGGCTATCTGGTCGCCGTCCGGCAAGTCTCCATAGGGCAGCCGGTCATGTCCCGTCACAAACAGTGAACCCGGATGCGCATCACTGTTGGTTGGATCTCCGTCCGGATTGAAACTCATGGCATTGCCGCCATAGGCAAAGGTCAGGGGACGTTCCCCCTGTTCCGGCAGCCTGAATGCGCCAAGATACTGAAAATCAGACGGCTGCACCAGTTGGGAAACAGTATGCAGTCCCGCGACCTCCCGCAAAGCATAAACAGCCTCAGCCAGTCCGATACGCAGATCCCCGCTGACTTCTGCGGCCAGTACTGCTCCGCTTACAGAGATTCCCGCACAAATCCGCAAAGCCAGAATTGCATCTGCAAGCGTGATTTTGCCGTCCGCGCTGCCGTCAATATTGCCGAAAACAACTGTGGCAGACAATGCGGAAAATGTCTGATTATTTCCCAGAGTTGTTCCTTCGCTGTTGGTGGCAGCAAGTCTGAAATGGTATATCATTCCCGCGCTGAGTCCGGAAATGTTTGCATTTACGGAAACGCTGACTGTGCCGGAACCTGCGCTGGCAATTGGGGTACTGGTTTCGTAGGCAGTTGTCAGATCATACTCAAAATAATAATTTGTCGCAGCGCCGTTGGGATTGACCGTGCCGTTGAGCGTTGCGGAACTTGAACTCACTGCTGTTGCGGAACCTGTGGTGACAGTTGGTTTGGCTATTACCGGGCCGGTTCCTTTCCATGTATTGTAAAAAGCATTCAGAAGCGGTACAAATTCTGCGGTGGCTTTCTGATGTCCGGTGGTATTCGGATGGCTGTCCCCAGAGGGATAGTAGGCAAAATCGCCTGACAGCGGACTTGTATAATGAACATTATTTCCGCTGACAATAATATGATGGTGATTGTCAGTATGGGTAAGGATATTGAAATAATCAAATACAGCAACATTGTTATGCGGATATCCGTCCAGCCAGTCATTGACCAGCCAGTTATTGAAAGCACGGGCGTTGGCCGCACGCTGGGCCGGTGTCTGATAGTCCGGAGAATAGGCAATTTCCATCAGCGGGGGAGCGGTGATGACTACAAACAATTTATCCTGGCGAGTTGAAAAATACGTAAGCAGATTGTTGTAAACTGCCTTTGCGTTCGCTACGGTATTGTTATCTACAGTGTACTGCTCGTCAGGTGATGGCAGCGGGGAATCGTTGGGATCACCATACAGGTTTGAGTTTGGAAAACAGGATTTGAAAAGAATGATTTGATTTTCACCTGCCGGGGCTGTGGAGAGGCGTGACCATGAACCGTATTCCTGAACATTCTGAGCTGTTTCGTTATACAGAGTGTTGAGAATACTGTCTCTGTTTGTGCCGGTAAACCATTCCGGCCAGTTTGGGATGTCTGTCCGATCACCGATGCTGTCCGGCCCCCATCCGTAATTGGTGGCACTGACATAATAATTGTTGTCTCTCAGCGCAATGCCCAGCCCGCCATACGATCCATCATTGGGATCAGCCAGCCAGTTTCCGCCTGTGGAATGGTGAATGAAAACAAGCCGCACTGGTGAAGACGGGGGAGTTGTGTCCAAAGCGGACGCAAGCCGCGGTACCTCAATCGCGGTCAGAACCATTGCCATGACTGCCGATACGATCATACGCATGAAGTTCATAACTGCCTCCTTTTTATGATCTGTTTCAGTGTTTATGCTGTTCTATAGAACCTCCTTTATTTTTCTGGGTATAATCTTTCAGACAAAGTGTCATTTGGCAGACAGCCGTGCCCGCCAAATGCAGGAAAGATTATTTTATTCTGACACTAATATCTGTCAGACCTTAATCTGTAAGTTGAAAAAAACCGGATTTTTCCAAAAAATCCGGTTTTTTCTGTACACTTCAGCGCATAAAATCAAAGTTGACAAATTTTTTTCTGACACTAGGTTCTGTTGACATTTCAGATTCAGACGGCGGTTCAGCCCGGAAATATGAACCGTCAGCCCTGCCATAATTCTGTATGCTGCCGTTTCGGACAGAACAGATTAAACTCCGCCTGTCCGGTTCAGAAAGAGCCGGACAAATAAAAACAGCAGGTTATAAAAATGTCAACAGAACCTAATCACGGTTCAGTGCTTTGAGAAATTCCTCAGGTTCCAGATCAAGTCCTGTCCAAAGGGCAAAGCTGCGCCGGGCCTGGTTGGCCAGAACAGGCAGTCCGTCAATAAAATTTATCTTATGAGCGTCTGCCATTTCCTCCCAGAAACACTGGGTTCTGCCATAATTGAGGTCTGCGACCATCTGACACTGGGGCAGACGGAGTTTCCGAACCAAAGCCGCGAGCTCCGGGCCTTCCGCATCTGAGGATACGGATGTGGCATTGATGACAATATCCGCAGAAACCGGGTTTTCTGCAAGGAATTTGGCAGACACCACCTCCCCCGCTATATCACTGATGATTTGGCCGGTCTTTTCTTTGCTCCGTCCTGCCACATAAACAGTTCCGGCTCTGAGCCAGTTCAGCATAAAGACAACCGCACGCGCGGCCCCGCCGTTTCCAAAAACCAGAGCTGTTTTTCCGGCAGCATCAAATCCTGCCTCCTCCAGCACATCCATAAAAGCCACGGCATTGGTATTATAGCCTTTCAGGGTTTCCCCGTCCCTGGCAATGGTGTTGATGGCCCCGATGATCTTGGCGCCTTCTGAAATTACATCCACAAGGGGAAGCACAGATTCTTTATGGGGCAGGGTGACATTTGCTCCGGCAATATTGAGCGCACGGAGTGCTTTGACCGCATCCTCAATATGACCGGGTTCCACCATAAATGGCACATAAACGCCGTCTATGCCTGTGCGTTTCAGCACTGCGTTAAACATTCCGGGGGATTTGGAACGGAACGCGCGTTCATCACCCAAAATGCAGAAAACCTTTTTTTTGATTTCGGTTCCGGGATTCCGGACCGGTGTATGAGCATTCATAATGACCTCTTATATTCATAATGTTTTGTATAATGTACCCTTTTTGCACAAAAGCGTCAACGGATATTTCTGCTGTCTGAAATCGTATGGGAAATAGTGGTTGACTTTTTCCTTCTGTCAGGATTAGAACATACCGACCCTTAGACCTGAAAAAAAATTTGGGAGACCATCCGAATATGTTCCGGTACAGACAGCTTGCAGATGAAATTGAATCCAAAATCCACAGCGGAACCTATCATTCCGGCGAAAAACTGCCTTCAGTGCGTCTTTTGCACAAAAAACTCAACCTGAGCATTTCCACGGTTTATCAGGCATATATGGAACTGGAAACCACAGGTCTGATTGAGGCCAGACCCAAATCCGGCTATTATGTCAGTCCTGTCAGCCTGAGTCATCTGCGGCCCCCGGATTTTGACCGGGTTCAGCTTTCACCCCGGAATGTGGAACTGGATGCAATGGTCAATTCTGTGCTGAAAAACATCAACAGTCCGGGAATGCTGCCGCTTTCCTCATCAGCCACGGCTGCGGAACTGCTTCCCCTGAAACATCTTTCCGCTATTCTCAAGAGCATTTCCGGAAAAAAAATGGCCTCTGTTCTGGGTTATTCCCTGACTGAGGGAAATCCGGAACTGCGGCGTCAGATTGCCCTGCGCTCTCTGGGACTGCCCAAAGGGATTTCCGCAGATGACATTATTATCACCACCGGCTGCATGGAAGCTGTTTCCATGTGCCTGCGCGCGATTCTCAAACCCGGAGACACCATTGCCATTGAATCGCCCACACATTTCGGTTTTCTGCAGTTTTTCAGGGAAATGGGACTGCTGGTGGCTGAAATTCCCACACATCCCCGCGAAGGAGCGGATCCGGATGAACTGGAAAAAATCATCCGCAGCAATACGGTGAAAGCCTGCCTGCTTATGCCCAATTTTCACAATCCCCTGGGGGTTCTCATGAGCGATGAGCGGAAAAAAGCCATTGTCCGGCTTCTCAACCGGCTGGAAATCCCCCTGATTGAGGATGATATATGCGGCGAGATGTATTATGAGGGAACCCGGCCTTCTCTGATGAAATCCTTTGACCGGAAAGACCTGGTTCTGACATGTTCCTCTTTTTCCAAAACCCTGGCTCCGGGCCTTCGCATAGGATGGGTGATTCCGGGAAAACGTTTCAGGGACAGAATACTGCGGCTCAAGGCCGGAAGCACAGTATGCACTTCCACACTTGATCAGTATATTGTTGCCCGTTTTCTTTCCGAGGGAGCGTATGAACGCCATCTGCGTTTTCTGCGGGGGCAGCTTAAAAAGCAGACTTTCAAAACAGCAGTGGCCATTCAGAAGTATTTTCCGGCAGATACCCGGCTGGCTCTGCCCAAAGGCGGCTCCCTGCTCTGGGTGCAGTTGCCGCCAAAGGTGGACGGACTGCATATTTACCGCGGGGCTTTGGAACAAAACATAGCAATCCTGCCCGGTGCGGTATGCTCTGCAGCCGGGCAGTTTGGCAACCATATCCGTATCGGCTGCGGTCATCCCTTTACCGATGCCACGGAAAAAGGGATGGAGACACTGGGCAGACTGGTGGCCGGGGCAAAGGAATAAACAGAATTTCTCCGGCACAGATATGCCCTGCTCTGCAATATTATAATCAAATTTCTCATTGCAGGCTATGTTTTTGTTCCGCATCTGAAATTTTTTAAGAGATGAATCTCAAATAAATTAGGCGGAAAAATGATTTATCTGTTTGTATATATTTTCATAATTGCAATTTTTCCCCATGAATGCGAAAG
>JBFXEJ010000095.1:0-26005 GCA_050180235.1 Desulfococcaceae bacterium | reverse complement strand
TTTGCACATCTTCGACCAAAACAGGAATTCCGTGCTCACAGACCCATCCCACAATCCCCTCCCCTTTTACAATATACACTTCTTTCAGCCTGTCTGCATCAACACCCATCGAAATTTCAAATCTCAGTCTGCCGGTATTTTCATCCATCAGCAGCAGAGACCAGTTTTGCGGGGAAAAATATCCCCCGATGATTTTCAGCACTCTGCAAAAAACCTCTTTGGAATTCAGCGATGAGGTCAGCACTTTTCCGATATTAAAAAAAATATCAGACATATCCTGAGATTTGGAATTCTCCGTATCTCCGCAACATAGATTCTGCATCTGTTTTAAGTATCCTCACAGTATTTCGGGAAATATCCGGGCATGAAACCGGAGAAGGAAGGTGCCGGACGCTTTCCTCTTTCCGGGCATCTTAATGATTTATTGTTTATTATTTCCGGGAAGTTGCCAGATTTATCCTGAAAAAAGGCAAATCCCGGTGATTTCCTTTTCAGGGGATTATGGTATGATTTAAAAAAAAATTCAAGCAGGATATTCACAGTGAAACAAATGTTTCCCAAAGGAAAGGTTTTTTTTCAGGTATGTATTGAAATATTGTTCCGAATTGCATATAAACATCATCCGTGAGTGATTTCAGAAACTGGAGATTATTGCATAACTCCGACAGAGTCATTCCAATGTATAGTTAATACAGGTATTTTCAATAAGTTCTGGAAACAGGCTAAGTCCTGCGTGACAATCTGGGGCGTTTTGAAAAATAGCTCACAGGAAAAAAATTCATGTACGAAAAATTTTTCGGATTCAAAGAAAGGCCCTTTCAGCTGGTGCCCAATCCTGCCTATCTTTTTCTGAGCAGGAGTCATGAGGAGGCTTTGGCGCATCTGACCTATGCCGTATCCCAGGGGGATGGTTTTGTGGAGATCACCGGAGAGGTGGGAACCGGCAAAACCACTCTCTGCCGGGTTTTTCTGGGAAATCTGGGGGAATCCGTGGAAGCGGCCTATATTTTCAATCCCATGCTGGATGCGGTCCAACTGCTCAGGGCGGTCAATGACGAGTTCGGAATTCCTTCGGATGCGGGAACAGTCAAGGAACTGATTGACACCCTGAACCTCTTTCTAATGGAAAGAAAACGGGCAGGCAAACAGGTGATTCTGCTTATTGATGAAGCCCAGAACCTGGGACGGGACGTGCTGGAGCAGTTGCGTCTGCTTTCCAATCTGGAAACCGACACCAGCAAACTGATTCAGATCATCCTGGTAGGCCAGCCCGAGCTGCGGGAGAAACTGGATTCCCCTGAACTGCGCCAACTGAGCCAGCGCATTACCCTGAGCTGCCACCTGATACCTCTGAATTACAGGGAAACCCGTGCCTATATTCTGCACCGTATCCACATTGCGGCGCAGAAAACCGGTGTGACATTTGCACGCAGTGCGTTTAAAACCATCTACCGCTATTCCGGCGGCATTCCCCGGCTGATTAATATTGCCTGTGACCGGGCCATGCTCACGGCTTTCAGTCTTAACAGTCTCAGGATCAGGGGCGGTATTGCCCGAACCGCTGTGCAGGAACTGGCCAGCCGGGGAGAAATCCGGAAAACGGCTGCGCACAGGAGCCGGAAAACCCTGATGGCCCTGAGTGCACTTACCCTGATGCTGATTCCTGTGGTGCTTTTTATGCCGGATTATCTTGACAGGCATTTTGGCAGGGACCGGTTTCCATTTCTCAGGGATTTCCCGTTTCACAATATGCGGACAAATCCCGTGAATTCGGACAATACCGTTAAAGATACAGAAACACCGGCATCCCCGGTTTTACCGGAAGCCCTGCCGGGAAAAGGGAATATTCCGGTGACTTCGTCCGGTAATACACCTGAAGGCGCTAACGATTCAGAATCTCCCGGAAACATCTCTGACGGAAATGGCGTAGCAGAAGTTTCCCGGCCAAATCCGGTGCAGAACTCACCGGCAGAACAGGAAAAAACTGTTACATCGGAAGATCAGAATACGGCCGCAGATGAAACAGTTCCTGCAAAACCGGATGGCAGCGGCAGAGAAGATGCAAAACCCCAGACATCGGGGGAACCTGACATAAATAAGGGGGAAAAAGCTGCTGATACTTTGGCAGAAGAACTGGAAAGTGTTCTGAAAACGGAAAACGCTGCCATTCCTTCCCGCCCGGATGCCCTGCGAGCTCTTATCCGTCTGTGGCAGCCCTATGCCGTAGTCCGGGAACCGGAAGGCAGCGAAACGGATTCCGCGTATTTCAGTTACTGGGCAAAACAGAATTCTTTTTCCCTTCTTCCTGTGGAAAACGATCCGCAACTGATTCAGAAACTGAACCTGCCAGCTCTTCTGGAATTTCGTCTGCCGGGGGGCAGGGGAACCTGTTATCTCGCCCTCATCCGGCTCAGCAAAGACAGCATCAGTCTGGCTTCGGGAGACCGGCAGATTGTTTCCCCATCTGATATTTTCAGTCAGTACTGGACAGGAAGGGCTTTTATACTGTGGAAAAATTTTTTCGGCATCACCGGAACGCCTCCGCGCGACACTTCCCGCGAATCAGTGCGCACACTTAAAATGATATTGCAGGATATAGGATTTGTGGGATTGGAAAATACAGGGGTGTTTGACGATCTGACCCGTGATGCAGTAAAAATGATCCAGGGGAAATACGGACTGCAGAAGGACGGTGTGGTAGGTCCCCATACCAAAATCATACTGTATAATGAAATACCGGGCCTGAACATTCCGCATATCACAGAAGGAATTCCTCAGCCCGGAAGTCAGACAAGGGAGATCACAGATTGAGTTCCATATTGAAGGCATTGAAAAAACTGGAAGACGATACCTCAGAGCAGGGAGGGCCTGACACTTCTCTGCCCCTTTCCCCTGATGCAAAGAAGGTGTTCCGGAAAGGGGGCCGGAAGAATCAGGGGAAACTGATCTGGGGAGCTTTCGGAATGACCGCATTGCTTACGCTGGTCTGGTTTGTTGCGGACCGGAATCCGGCAGCTACTTCACCGGAGCAGATATATACGCAGTCAGAAAGCAGGACAGTGACGGATTCAGACAGCAAATCCAATGCTCCGGCATCTTCCAAAGCAGTTCCGGAGCAGAAAGCTGAAATACCCAAAACAGATATAACGGCTCCTGCTTCCGCTTTCGGCCCGGAACCGCCCGCTCCGGCAGAGACACAGAAAAATATGACAGAATTCAGGGATATGGCAGCAAAACAGGCCAAAAAGGCAGGAGAAAATGATCCCTTCAGGATGCCGGAAGCATTAATGGAATCCCTCAGCTCTGCTGCGGAAAAAAGTAATGACAAGGCAGTTTCCGAAACGCCAAAACCGGTTCCCCTGCTTCCTGAACCGAAAAATCCTGTGAAAACAGGATCACTGCCTCTGCTTCCTGCTCCAAAAAATCCGGTGAAGCCTGAAACAGCAGTACCTGCCCCCCAGACTTTGCCGGTTTCCGGGGTAAAAAAAATGCAGGAGGCGGAAGCCCTTACAGTATCCGGGCAGCCTGAACCTGTGAAAGTGCCTGTGCCGTCCGAACCTGTGGGAAAAAACGCACAGACTGAACCGGTGAAAGTGCCTGTGCCATCCGAACCGGTGGGAAAAAACGCACAGACTGAACCTGTGAAAGTGGTGCCGTCCGAACCGGTGAAAACATCTGTACCGTCTGCACCCGTGAATGAACCGGTGAAAGAATCTGTGCCGCCCGAACCGCTTAAAAAAGCTGTACAGACTGAACCGGTGAAGGGTGCTCTGACGCCGGAGCAGAAAGACTGCGCATCTGTAAGCGAAAAAACCGCAGGTGAAACCGGTCTTTTTATTCAGGCACTGGTATGGTCTGAAGACCCTGAAGGACGCATGGCAGTCATCAACGGCAGCATTGTCCGTGAGAAAGGCATGGTGACAGATGTTTCCGTTATTCATATCGGCAGCGACTGCATTGTCTTTCAGAAGGGAAATACAAAGTGGATGCAAAAATTCAGACTGAATTAACTGATATTACGCAGCAGCATTATACCGGCGGATACAGTAATACCAAATCGCCATTGATTTTATACAATAATGTCAGTTTGTTTTACCGTTCCGGGTGTGCAAAAAACCGCTCCGCCCAATTTTTGCACTCCTCCGGATTTGCATTCAGTATCGTATAAAACCAATGGCGAATCGGCATAACCTTCCGGATTTTGAAAGGTCTGCGTAATATAAGCGAATTAAATTTCAGCCAAAGTGCAAAAGGAGAAAAACGCATGGAACCTTCTGTCAGAGAAGATTCGTCAGCAGAAAAAATCAGTGAACATTTGTTCAGTTATGCGATTGCAAGGGATGATCTGAAGCAGGTGCTGATTGATCTGCCCAAAGACGCGGAAGTCAATCCGGTGACAATGGAATATGAGATTCAGCTTCTGAAAATTCTGAGTGTGGGCTGGGGAATTTCCTTTTTCATGGGACAGCACCCGGAAAGGGAGCAGACTGCCCAGATGTTCTGGAACGCTGTTCACCATTTCTGCATGGGAATTTCAGAAATGACAGCCGCACAGACAGGAAAGGAAATAGATTATTTCCGTATTCTGAGGGAACGTGTGGATATCTATGTGGCCGCGCTGAAAGCCTTTTCCGATGTAAGTGATCCTTCTGTGGTCATTGGCCCGACCTTTGCAAAACTCTGCGGCAGTGAGGAAGATATATACACCATTGTCTCAGGAAAGAAAATATTCAATCTGGCTGTCGGAGAGGTCAGACAATATCTGGCCTCTGTGCATACCATATAAAACAGCAGACATGAAAAATCCCTGAATATCATGATCCGGATTTTTGCAGTTTTCCCTTGAAATGTGGATATATTCTGATATATCCACAATAACCGGTCAGACTGATGCTGAAAAGTAAACTGAAGGTACTGTAGGAGTATCCCCTGTGCCCGCCCTTTCTGAGTCACCGGAGCGGGCACAGGGGGCCTGACCCTGCGCTGTCCGTATAAAGAGTCCCACTACCCCAAATTTTATCAAAAGAGGCGGAAAAAATGAATGCAAACTGGTTGTTGGAATATCCCGTATGGAATCTGGAAGTATTTGGCGGGGGTTTCTGGATTGCACTGATTGCGGTGGTTCATGTGTATGTGGCGCATTTTGCCGTGGGAGGAGGCCTGTTTCTGGTACTGACAGAAAAAAAGGGCTACAGGGAAAATTCCCCGGCTATTCTGGATTACACCCGGAAACATACCAAATTTTTTCTTCTCCTCTCCGCTGTCTTCGGTTCTGTCACCGGAGTGGGCATATGGTTCGTCATTTCCGTGCTGAGTCCGGCCGCGACCTCACTGCTTGTGCGCGATTTTCTTTTTGGATGGGCCACGGAATGGGTTTTCTTTCTCGGAGAGATCATTGCTCTTTTTGTCTATTTTTACACATTCGGAAAAATGGACAGAAAAGATCATCTCCGGGTGGGATGGATTTATTTCATCTTTGCATGGCTTTCCCTTTTTACGGTCAACGGCATAGTTGCCTTTATGCTCACTCCCGGCCAATGGCTGCAGACCGGGGATTTCTGGGATGGTTTCTTCAATCCCTCTTTCTGGCCCTCTGTATGTTTCCGCACTGCAATGGCTTTTATGCTGGCCGGGCTTTTCGGCTATATCACATCACTTGGCCTGAAAGACACGGATTTCAGGGAAAACATGCTTCGTTACTGCTCCAAATGGCTGATTATTCCGCTTTTATTTCTCATCCCCGCGGGATTCTGGTATGTTTTGGCTCTTCCCGAAGATCAGAAACTCATGGTTTTGGAAAGATCACCGGAAACAGTGAAATTTCTGCGCATATTCCTGCAAATATCACCCGTGATATTTGTTATCGGGCTTCTCATGGCACAGAAGATGTCTCTGCCTGTGAAAAAGGCTTTGACTGTTATTCTTGTGATCATCGGTCTGGGATACATGGGTTCATTTGAATGGATCAGAGAAGCCGGACGCCGTCCCTGGCTGATTTACGGTTATATGTATTCCAATGGTGTCAAAGCCGCAGATTTGGAAAAAATCCGGGAAAACGGAGTTCTGGCATCCGCAGCCTGGGCGCAGAATCGGGACATCACCGAAGCCAATGAAACAGCCGCTGGCAGGGAAGTGTTTCAGTTTCTTTGCAGTTCCTGCCATTCCGTGCGCGGGCCTATGAATGACATCCTGCCCCTGACTGAGGGACTGACTGCATTCGGCATGGAAGTTCTTGCGGAAGGCATGGGAAAAATCAGTCCCTATATGCCGCCCTTTATGGGAAATGATGCGGAGAAAAAGGCTTTGGCCATCTATATTATAGAGGGGCTGCACGGGCACAGGGAAGAAACTCCTTCCCCGGCAGCAGCTCCGGAATCTCTGCCTGTGGAAATACCTGATTTTGATGCAGATAAGGATGACTATGTGCTGCTGGCCTGGAGCAGTAAGGGAATGCACTGCATTTCCGACAGTGACCGGTATTTCAGTTTTTCCGTACCCGGCAGCGATTTGTATGCGCTTTTGATCCGCCGGGGGGAATCGCCGGAACGCATCACAGAAAATGTGCGGATTACATATCAGATGGAAGAGGGATTCCGCAATCCTTCGGCGCAGTCTGAATTCTGGAAATATTCAGCCTCTCTGACAGGCAGCAGACTGGCGGACAATACGGGATTGTATGGGAAAAAGCCTGAAGATACAATGGAGTATGACAAAGAAGCTGATGTATATGCCGCGAAAGGTGTTCCGGTGCTTCCTTACAGAGATGATATGAACAGCCTGGAAGCTTTTTCTGCGTTTAATCCCTATCCGCTGGCTGCCATTGAAGCACGGGATACGGACGGAAATCTTTTGGCATCCACTAAGATAACGGTTCCTGTTTCCACGGAAATTGGGTGCAGCCAGTGTCACGGAGGCGGATGGGGCAGAAAGGAGCAGACCGGGCTTTCCCCTGAAACAGCACAAAATATTCTGCTGGTTCACGACCGGAAAAACGGCACGGATTTGGCAAAAAACGCAGCAAAGGGAAGTCCGCGTATGTGCCAGCACTGCCATAATCCGGAAAATCCTGAAAACCTGAACCTGTCTGCCGCAGTGCACGGTTTTCACGCCAATTATCTGAGTAAGAAATGGGACGGCAGTTGTGCATCCTGCCATCCCGGACTGCCAAGCAGACAGACCCGCGCCTACCGGGGCATTCACAGGGCTGTGGGACTGGATTGCATGAACTGCCACGGGCCTATGGAGGATCATTCCCTTTCTTTGCTGAAAGCCGAACAGTCAGCGGGAAAAAAATGCGCGGATGCTCTGATGAAGAATCTTTCCCCCCGCGTTCTTTCCTCATTGGAAGAAATGCGTCCCCGGCAGCCCTGGATCAGTGAACCGGACTGCCTGAACTGCCATGTGAACTTTCAGGCTCCGGAGGCCATTGAAACCTTTAACCAATGGACAGGTTCGGAAAAGGATTTGTACCGTATGCGTTCAGATGAGGCCGGTGTGAAATGCGCCGCGTGTCACGGCATGACCCATGCCCTGTATCCTGCGGACAATCCCTTTGGAAAAGACAGAGACAATATCGTTCCCATGCAGTATCAGAACATGCCCTATCCCATAGGGGCCAACAAAAACTGCAAAGTCTGCCACAGAAAAGACATGGAAGAGGAAATGCACCATCCCAATTCCCTGAGAATGTTCAGGAATGCAGGGTAAAGGGGATAGGGGATAGGGTTCAGGGGTTGGGGAATAGGGATTGGGGTTCAGGGGGGAAAAAGGTCTGTTTTCTGATTGCCAGTCCCCAGCCCCTAACCCCTAATCCCTAACCCCTCAGCCCCTAACCCCCGCTCTGCTAACTTCCGCAGCATTTTTTGTATTTTTTCCCGCTGCCGCAGGGGCAGGGATCATTTCTGCCAACTTTCGCTTCAGGCCGCACATACTGCTTAATCTGGGGCATTTTGGCATCAAAGAAAAACCATTTGTCATTTTTCTTTTTGAACTCAGCGAGTTCATGATGTTTTCTTTTTTTGCCCTTTTCTGTGTAATCCGCAATAAACTCCACAGTTCCCTCGCTGTCATCCGGGCCGCCGCCTGTGCACTCGACAACTTCCAGACCATGCCACTGTGTCTTTTTTGACCAGTCCTCCACTGTTTTCCGGGTATCTGCCTGCAACTGATCCGGATGAGTGCTTTCAACAATATAATCAGTGAGTTTTTTGGCATAGGCCGTATATCTGGCTCGCATCAGTGCTTCAGGGGTTTCTGCCGGACGTTCACCCTTAATCAGGGGTTCGCAGCAGTCTGCGTATTCCTTTTCTGATCCGCAGGGACATTTCTCCATATCAATCTGGCTCCTTTTTTGTATTTGGGTCATGCTGAATGAACAGATCCGGTTCAGCATTCTCTATTCGATATTACATCTTTCAGGCTATATCCAATGCCGTTTCCTTAAGGCGCTCCCGCCGGGGGAGGGGAATTTTCTGCTTAAGGAAACAGCATTGAGGGTATATCAATATCAGGGGAAAAAGTAAATTGCCAAAATGTATTTTTTTGCCGGTCAGAAATTCGCAAACTGTATGCTTGCCTTTCACACATTTTTGCCATATAAGCAAAAAATATGGTTTATAAACCGGAAAACAGGAAGCAGCCATGAAAAAAAACAGACAGAATAATGATATGCAAAAAAATACCGATCCCAGTCCCGGCCGGGGCTCCATATCCAGAAATCTGGCTCTGAGTCTGAGTCTGATCGTTTTTCTGGTAATGACCCTAATGCTGATCTTCATTTATTATATGCGCTCCCAGGAACTGCTGAAAATGGTGGAGAAAAAAGCGGATGAGCATATATCCAGACTGGTGAATATTCTTGCTATTCCCATGTGGAATGTTGATCTTAAGAGTGCTACAGGCATCAGCACGGAATTTGCCCATAATGATCTGGTGGAGGATGTTGTTATCACAGATGAAAATGGAACTATTCTGTTTAGCCGGGGCAGGAGCGGATCTGACAGTATGAAAATCAGAAGATCCGGGGATATCAAATACAAAAATATCCGGCTCGGACATGCGCAAATATCTCTGAGTCTGAAAAAATACAAAGAGGAACTGCATTTTTTTTTCATTATAAGTGTTGTAATTCTGATTGGAGCTGTGCTCATCATTTTTGTGGTGACAGGATGGCTGCTGAGCGTGTATCTGCGCAATCCGCTTGCGGAACTGTGCACGGGAATGGATCAGGTGGCCAAAGGTATTTTTCCGCAGGATAATGTGTATGATACCTATATTGAACTGTCCGGAATTGCAGAGAGATTCCTGCGGATGTCAAAAAAGGTTGAAGACAGGGAAAACGCATTTGCGGCTGCAAACCAGATGCTCCGCGATGAGATCAGTGACCGTAAAAGGGCCGAGGATGCACTCCGGGAAAGCGAAGCCAAATTCAAAAATTTTTTTGACGTATGTCCCCTGAGCATTATTCTGACAGAACCGGAAACCGGCAGAATAGCGGATGCGAATCAGGAATTTTATGCAATGACAAAACTGTCCAGGGAACAGGCCGTTGGCCGCACAACCGTTGAACTGGGTTTTTTCACCGGGGAACAGCGGACGGATTTTGCACGGGCCATTCAGGAAGCAGGAGAAATCCGAAACCGGGAAGAGGATATCGGGCTTGGTGACGGATCTGTGGCTCATACCCTGATTTCAGCCAAGATTGTCCGTGTGGGCGGAAAGGATATGATCCTGAGCCTTGTCACGGATATGACGGAACACAGAAACTCCCTGCGGGAAAAACAGGAACTGAAGGAAAAACTGGCACTTTCCAAAAAAATGGAGGCTCTGGGGCTGCTGGCCGGAGGCGTGGCCCACGATCTGAACAATATTCTTTCCGGGGTTGTAAGTTATCCTGATCTGCTGCTGATGGACATTCCAAAAGAGAGCCGGCTGAGAGGCCCCATTGAAACCATCAGGGAAGCCGGGCAGAGAGCGGCTGCTGTTGTATCAGATATGCTTACCCTCGCGCGCGGAGTGGCCGGTGTGCACAGTATCATGAATCTTAACCGCATTGTCCGGGAATATCTGGACTCTCCCGAATATTCAGCCCTGTGTGCCGGACATCCGGAAGTCAGTCTGGAAACCCGGCTGCATACTGATCTGCTGGACATAAGCTGTTCTCCGCTCCATATCCGGAAGATTCTGATGAATCTGGTGGTCAATGCTTTTGAATCCATAGAAGAAAAAGGAACTGTCCTGATTTCCACACGGAATCAGTATGTGGACAGACCGGTCAGGGGCTATGACGAGATCTGTATCGGGGAATACGCTGTGCTGAGTGTTTCAGATACCGGATGCGGCATATCTCCCAATGATCTGGAAAGGATATTTGAGCCTTTTTACACCCGCAAGGTCATGGGCAGAAGCGGAACCGGGCTGGGACTGACCATTGTATGGAACACGGTGCAGGATCACAGGGGCTATATTGATGTGGAAAGCGGATTCCAGGGAACCCGTTTTGATCTCTATTTCCCGGCTGAGAGGCCGGACAGCACCTATGAGAAAAAGGATTCCCTGTCTGAGGAATACAGCGGAAAAGGGGAAAAAATTCTGGTGGTGGACGATGAAAAAAATCAGCGCATGATAGCCTGCAGTATTCTCAGCAAACTGGGATATGTGGCAGAATCTGTGGAAAGCGGGGAAAAAGCGCTTGAATATCTGCGCAGCAATACAGTTGATCTGATTCTTCTGGACATGATTATGCCTTTGGGGATAAACGGCAGGAAAACCTATGAGGAAATCATAAAGATATGCCCGGGGCAGAAGGCCGTGATTGCCAGCGGTTTTTCTGAAACCTCGGATGTGAAAAAAATTCAGGCACTGGGAGCCGGGCCTTATGTAAAAAAACCCTATACACTTGAAAGCATCGGCATTGCTGTCAGAAAGGAACTGAACAGATGAAGGCGCACAAATCAGGGATTTTACAATTTCTCCATTTCCATATGCAGGGGCCATGTTTCTGACAGGGCTGAACACAGGGGCTTAGGCGATTTCCATGAAAAAATGTACCATCACTGTAGGGCGGGCACAAAAAGCCGTGCCCGCCCTGCGAAAAACGGTATAATCATTAATGGAAATCACCTTACGCCTGCGATCTGCACAATTTATTTAATTTTCATTCCTTATTAACTGATGTTACGCAGCCCTTTCAAAAATCAGGAAGTTATTCACTTTCGCCGGTATGACGGATCTGCATAACATCAGTTATTAACTGGAAAATCCCTCATTCGGAATCTTCCGGAGCCTCCAGAATCATCCGGCAGTCTGCCACGGTCGCTCCTTTGCCTTTTTCATGAACCAGCAGAGGATTGATGTCCAGTTCTTTGATTTCCGGATGGTTGATGACCATATCCGAGAGACTGACCAGCAGTTTCTGAAGGGCTTCTATATCAGATTCAGGTTTGCCCCGGAATGCCTTCAGCAGTTTGTATGCCTTGATTTTTTTCATCATGCGCCGGGCTTCGTTTCTGCCAATGGGGGCCAGCCGGAAAGACACATCTTTGAAGACTTCCACAAAAATGCCGCCAAAACCGAACATGATCAGAGGGCCGAAAACCGGATACCGGTTTGCCCCAAAGATCACCTCGCTCCCCGGAGCAGACATTTTCTGGATCAGCACACCTTCTATTTCCGCATCCGGGCTGTATACCTTTGCGCTTTCCAGCATTTTGCCGAATGCATCCCGCACAGCTTCCGGAGAATTCAGGCCCACTTTAACGCCTCCGGCATCAGATTTGTGCAGAATCTGCGCAGATACGATCTTCATGACCACAGGAAAGCCGGTTTGCTCCGCAAGTGCGACTGCCTCATCTGCTGTTTTTGCCAGTGCTGTGGGCAGTACATTGAATCCGTAACATTTCAGAATGTCCAGACCATCGAGTTCTCCCAGCCGGGTTTTTCCCTGTTTCAGGCAGTCTGCAATGATTTTCCCTGCTTTTTCCGTGTCATGCTGTAGGGAAAACTGTGCAAGTTCCTGACGGTTCATCCACTGGGAATAGCGGTACAGGGTTCCAAACGCGCGGGCAGCGCTTTCCGGGAAACGGAACACGGGAATGCCGCTTTCCTGCAGGTATTTGACACCCTGGGAAACATCCACAATGCCCATGAAACAGCAGAGAACCGGTTTATGGGATCGCCTGGCAACCCGGCCAATGGCCTGTGCGGTTTCCAGCGCATTGGTCATGGACTGGGGCGTAAGAATCACCAGTGCTCCGTCCACCCCTTCATCCCGGATAACGGATGTGAGCGCGTTTTCATACCGATCCGAAGTGGCATCCCCGATCACATCCACAGGATTGTGCAGGCTGGCAGCCGCGGGCAGATGACTGGCCAGGGTTTCAATGGTTTCCTCTCTGAATTTTGCCAGAGCCAGCCCTGATGTCACGGTCACATCCGTGGCAACAATGCCGGGGCCGCCTGCGTTGGTGACAATTGCGACCCGGTTTCCATCCGGAATCTTGCGCCGGAATTTTCCCAGCATACTTTCGTTTTTATAGGAAAAAGTGCTGGCAAAATCAAAAAGATCATTGATTGATTCCACCCGGATAATGCCGGACTGCTCAAAAATGGAATCATACACGGCCTCGGAACCGGCCAGAGCGCCCGTATGCGAGGCTGCTGCCTGCGCGCCAGCGCTGGTGCGTCCGGATTTGATGACCAGAACCGGAGTGGGTCTGTCTCCGGATGTGATTTTTTTCACAGCCTGGATAAATTCAGGCCCCCGGCGCAGTTCCTCCAGATAGATCATAATGACTTCTGTATCCATGTCCCTGTGGAAATAGCGCAGGAGATCCAGTTCATCCACATCAGCCTTGTTGCCGATGGAGATAAATTTGGAAAAACCGAAATCCTTGTCTGCTGCAAAATCCAGAACAGCCGTGCACAGAGCGCCGCTCTGGGACATAAAGGAAATGTTTCCGGCCTTGGGCATACGGGCAGAAAAGCTGGCATTGAGACAGACATCTGCGCAGGGATTGATTACGCCCAGGCAGTTGGGGCCGATCATGCGGATACCGGCTTCTCTGCACATAGCCAGAACCCGGTCTTCCAAAGCCCGTCCCTCAGTGCCCACTTCCCGGAATCCGGCAGAAACAATGACCAGCCCCCTGATTCCCTTTTCCATACCATCCTTTACGGTCTGCAGCACATGCTGGGGCGGCAGGATGACAATGGCCAGATCCAGGGGATCGGGAATATCCCTGATTGAGGGATAAGCGCGCACGCTCAAAATGGAGCGGGCTTTGGGATTGACCGGGTACAGGGTTCCTTTGTAATTTCCTTTCAGAATATTGGCAAAAATATCATGCCCCACCTTGCCCGGAGTTGTGGAAGCGCCCACAACTGCCACGGAATTGGGAGAGAAAATGGCATCCAGTTTGTCCATAATTTTCCTTTCCTTTTAATTAAGTTCTGTTGACATTTCTGCAACATTAGGGATTTGTCATAAGCGGCATCTCTGACCTGAACCCTGCGGACTTTCACGGAGTCTGTCCGGAATGAGGCACAGCTCTGTGCAGGGTTCAGACCTGAGACCGGAACCGGCAGCCTGATCTGAAATGTCAACAGAACCGAAACAAAGATTTTTTTAGCAATGGTTCCTTAATCATAATGATGGAGCAATAAATAAAATAAAAAATATTATATACTGATCCAACTTTGGTTTTGTCAGAAAACGGAAAAAAATTCTTATAATCCGGTTCTGAAAGCCTTTGGCTGATATATAAAGCAATTTCTGTGCCGAAAAAAAACAAAATTGGCTCAGTATAAGATAAAGACACGACAGTGCAACGGTTTTTGCACCAGCCCCGAACACTTTTACAATTCCGCAATCTTTGAGATGAAAGACTGTTCCTGTTTCCGGCACAGACTGTTAAAACCATCTTTGCATAATTTCGCTGGATTCATCCTGTTGAAAACGCAGATTGTTTGTGTAAAATTGTCAAGTGCCTGCACAGAAAGAAGCAAAGTGCATACCACAGGCGGACAGAAAAATAATTCAAGATCAATATATTGAATTATTTGTTTATTTTTCAATCTGAACCATGCAGGAGAAAGAAGATCATCCTGAAATTTGTGTCGGGATTTTTTACAGAATGAAAAAAAATGTACATACGGAACAAAAACGGGCAGTGGTTCAAATTCACCAATAACTGTCTATTTTAAAATTTTTATTTACTCAGCAGCCGCGCACCTGGACAAAATTGCAGAGATTTGTTATAAATAACCATGCATAAATTTTCGGGCATAAAAAGCAGCATAAGTTTCCTGCTTGTGTCCGGGGTTGTCAGCAGGCCGGAAGCATGTTCTGCCATATCAGGGAAACCCGTTATCACTTTGCCGGTCTGCAAAAATGAAATGCCAACAGAATTTGGCAGTTAATGCCGTTTTGCACTTCTTTTTCACGGGAAGGCAAAATGAGAATATCCCCTGCAAAAATCGTATAACAGTTTTTGGGAATAATTTCAATATCTGCATACTGCCATTTTGAGAACAGGCTTTGTGCGGCTTTGTGTCTTTGCGGCAGTTTTTCCAATTTTCTGCCGTGAAGACAAAAAGTTTCACAAAAATGACAGGTGCAGATTTCCCAAGTTTTGGATAGTTCGGTTTTCTGCCGCAAAGACACAAAGGAACAGAAGGGGCTGAGGTCGGGTCGGATAAAAAATACTGTTTTAAATCTGTTAAACTATGATCTCCCCTATCCGTCATTTTTATGCAAAAAAAATCTTGACATTGGATACGGATTCGTTTATAGTCACCCTGTTTTGGTCAGCCGTGCCGAGGTAGCTCAGTCGGTAGAGCAGGGGACTGAAAATCCCCGTGTCGGCAGTTCGATTCTGTCCCTCGGCATCTTATCAAAAAGCTCAGGCTGAAAAAGGGTTTAGGATAATTCCTAAACCCTTTTTTCGTTATCAGGGGAGGGTTAACCGGATTGCTTGGGAATGAGGCCAAATAACTTCCCTATTTCGTGGACAGGCATCCTGTCCTCCCTTCTGAACCGGCAGTAAGCCGGTTCCATATATTCTATTCTGAAAATGAGGGAAATTATTTCATCCTCATTTCTTATCCTCCTGAATTCAGCTATTCTGTATCACAAATCATGAAAATATTTCCGCCTGAGGCATTCAGATAAAATCGTAACATCAGTTCCTTAACTCAAAAACCTGATTATCATTTCTGAGATGCTTAACCGTATTTTTTTACAATTATATAAAATAGTTGTTTTCAGGCATCAGAAAAATCCGGATTCAGTAAGAAGAAATGGGTCTGCCTGACAATGGATTTTGCTTGAACATAACAGGGCATTTCTGATAATTACACAACTGATATTACGCAGTCTTTTCAAAAATCAGCAGGTTACTGTATCCACCTTCATTCCGGCAAAAGCCGGAATCCAGTAATTTCAGGATGTTTTGGATACAGGCTTCCGCCGGGATGACGACAGTGCGTAACATCAGTTCATAAGTATATTTTCAATGGAGAATTGGTATTACACAAGATACCATAAATTTCATCATAAGGCATTTCCCATGTCATTTGCTCAGAATCGGAAACAGACCCGCCGGATTGCGGTGGGCAAAGTGGAAATTGGCGGGGGCGCGGCTGTGGCTGTGCAGTCCATGTGCAACACCTTTACTCAGGATATAGCCGCAACTGTGGCACAGATACACCGTCTGGAGGAAGCCGGATGTGAAATCATCCGTGTTGCGGTCCCGGATATGGATGCGGCAGAAGCCATTGCCGGAATCAAAAAACAAATTTCCATTCCTTTGATTGCAGATATTCATTTTGATTACCGGCTCGCGCTTGCCTCTGCCAAAGCCGGGGCAGACGGGCTGCGCATCAATCCCGGCAATATCGGCAGTATGGAAAAAGTCCGTGCTGTGGTGGACTGTGCCAAAGATCTGCATCTTCCCATTCGCATTGGTGTGAATGCAGGTTCTCTGGAAAAGGAAATTCTGCACAAATACGGCGGAGCCACGCCTGAAGGCATGGTGGAAAGCGCGCTGGGACATGTGCGCATTCTGGAATCCCTTGCTTTTCATCAGATCAAAATATCTCTCAAGGCTTCGGATGTGGCCCGCACGGTTGCGGCCTACCGGCTGCTTTCCCAAAAATGCGATTATCCCCTGCATGTAGGCGTGACCGAGGCAGGCGGTCTGTATTCCGGCATTGTCAAATCTGCATTGGGAATCGGAATGCTGCTCGCGGAAGGCATTGGTGACACCATTCGGGTTTCCCTGACCCGCGATCCTGTGGAGGAAGTGCGCACAGGATATGAAATTCTCAAGGCTTTGGGCATCCGGCAGCGAGGCCCGGAAATCATTTCCTGCCCCACCTGCGGACGGTGCAGAATCAATCTTTTTGATATTGCCGAACAGGTGGAAAAGGCTTTGCTGACCTGTCCGTATACCCTTAAAGTCGCAATCATGGGCTGTGTGGTCAACGGCCCCGGAGAAGCAAGGGAAGCAGATATTGGCATAGCCGGAGGGGACGGATTCGGCATTCTGTTCCGCAAAGGGGAAGTGGTAAAGAAATTCCCCCAGGAGAAACTGGTGGAAATTCTCTTGGAAGAAGTGGAAAAGATGGGAAGGTTTGGTAAAGAACAGGCAAATTCTTTCACAGCAGGGAAATGAACATGAAAATCCTTCAGTTTGAATATCAAGATAAAAGTCTTGGATGGCATCTGAAACCAGTTGATTTTTCAAAACAGAATCTTTCCCTGCTGGTCGGCGTGTCCGGAGTGGGGAAAACTTTGATTCTTCAGGCCATCATCAATATAAAAAACATTGCAAAGGGAAAATCCTTTAACGGGGTTAAATGGGATATTCTTTTTTCAGCACAGAATACGCTGCAATATCATTGGGAAGGGGAATTTCAGTTTTATCAGAATATTGAAAACAGTGAAAAAGAGTTTGAAATCATTTTTGAAAAACTGACAGTCAACGGCAAACTTCTGGCAGAAAGAAAAGATACGGCAATACATTACGATGGTATATTGATCACCCCGAAATTGTCACCTTTTCAGAGCATTCCGGAACTTTTCAGGCAGGAGGAGAAGGTTCGCATTGCCTATGAGGAACTCAGTAAAATCAAAAGTGATGCACAGGCATTCGGAAATCCGGTTGTCATTCCCTGGGATCAGCTTGATTCTTTGAAAAAACAGTATGCAGACCTGGAGAATATCCGGAAAAGTGATTTGCTTCTGTGGGTAAAACTGATTCTGTTATACAGCAATCTTCCTGAACAGTTTAAACATATTTCCGATCATTTTAAAGATATATTTCCGCAGGTGGAAGAAATAAAGATCGGCATACAGGGGGATTTCTCCATGCTGAATACCCGGATGACAGAATTGCCGATTCTGATGAAAGAAAGGCATGTGAATACATGGATTCATCAGAAACATATCTCTGCGGGAATGCTGAAAACTCTGCACCATCTTTGTGAAATGTATCTGCTCCCTGAAGGCAGTGTGATTCTGACAGATGAATTTGAAAACAGTCTGGGTGTCAACTGCATTGATTCTTTGACAGATATTTTATTTCAGGAAAAAAGGGATTTGCAGTTTGTCATTACCAGTCATCATCCGTATATCATCAATAATATCAGTAAAAAATACTGGAAAATCGTAACAAGAAAAGGCAGTGAGGTAAATGTCAGGGATGCAGATGAATTCCCTCTTGGGAAAACAAAGCACAGCGCGTTTATCGAACTGATGCAGTTGGAAGCCTATACAGAGGCTTTCGACGGAATGACGGCAGATACAATACTCTGATAATTTTTGGATTTACATTTTTTATCCGATTCAATATATATGAAAACAAAATACATTTTTGACAATTGGGATAAAGAACTCTTAAATGCTGCATCAGATGCTGTTGAATGTTGCATTGTAAGCGCATACATGAGCATCGGTGGCTGTAACTTACTGGAAAGAATTTCAAAAAGACTTGCAATATTAAGCACAGGCGGAAACAGCAATATTCCTCTGAAAATTCTGTTAAGCGACAAATTTGCACCAACAGAAGAAGATTGTGCCAAAATAATCGGCAAGATTTGTGAACTGCCAAATGCAGAAGTACGGATACATTGTGATGACCAGTTTCTGCACCGAAAAAATTATATTTTTAAAACAGAAGATGATGTCCGCGTTATTATAGGTTCTGTTAATGTGACAGGCAGCGGGCTTTATTCAAACCTTGAATCTGCAATTCTGAATATTCATTCACTTGCTGATCCGGAATCCGAGATGATACAGAAAGAATTTCTGAAACTTTGGGATAAAGCGGACTCATCCAAGTCATTTATGGAAAGGAGAAACATTGTGGCACTTAATCCTCTTTTTAGGCAAGGCGATAATGTTCGCATAAAAACAAGCGGAGATATTGGGACAGTAAATCAGGTTATGGCTCGACCGGACAGTATTGCATATCGGGTAACAGTAAATGGGAAAACATCTACTTATGCTGAGAAATATCTGGAACCATTTGTGAATGAAGAACAGGACATTATTGAAAGTCTGTATAAACAGGAATTTTACGGATCTGATGATTTCCATTTGTTTCAGACATGGTACAGACTGAAAAGACCGGTGGAAGGAAATTATTACAGCTATCTCGCCAGCCGAACCATCTTCAATCCTTATCAGTTCAAACCCCTGAGCAAGTTTATTGCTCCGGGATCAGAAGAGAGGCTTTTCATTGCTGATGAAGTCGGTGTGGGAAAGACAATTGAAACAGGAATTATCATAACAGAACTCATTGCCAGAAACCGTATGGATCGAAAAAGCCCGATTTTGGTGGTTTGTCCGAATTCTTTGGGACCCAAATGGGTTAAGGAAATGAAAGATCGGTTTCATCTGAATTTCCATCTTCATGACGGTTCCTCTTTGAAAAATGCCTTATCCGGTGTTTCAGCAGGCGGCTATTTGCCTGACGGAGCCGTCTGGTCGGTGGTCAATCTCACGTTGCTTCGATATAAGGATAATCTGGAATTATTAAAAAAAATAAATGCTCAGCGTCAATCTCCTCTCTGGTCAATGGTCATTGTTGATGAAGCCCATCATATGCGTAACAAGGCAACGGAGAGCAATGAACTGGGAAATATTCTGAGCAGTATGACAGAAACAATGCTCATGCTTTCTGCCACGCCTCTTAATCTGAGAAATGAAGATCTGTTCAATCAACTGCATATTTTGAATCCTTCTTTGTTTCCCGATTCTCAGACATTTGGGGTTATGCTGGAGCCTGTTCAGGCAATCAACCGATGCCGAAGGCTGTTGTCTGAAAATTCCGTTTCTGTTTTCAGCAGAATACTCAGTGAACTGAATGTGCTTGCATCAGGCACATTGGGAAAGGCAATATCAGAACACCCTGATATAACATCCCTGCGTCAGAAAATTATGAGAGGAATCCGCTTATCTCCGGAAGAGATTGCAAAATATGATAAAACTCTTATCTCTCTCAGCCCTCTGGATAACTCTTTTACCCGCACTCTGAAACGGGAAGCAATGGAACGTATTGTTATCAGAGAAGTCAGAAAACTGCCTGTGAGTTTGTCTCCGCAGGAAAAGGCTTTTCATGATGAAGTGATTGAGCTTGTAAAAGATACGTTCATAGCCGGAGGCGATGATCCAACAATAGCCGGATTTATTTCCAATATGCCCCGCAGAATGGTAAGCAGTTGTATTCCCGCAATGAAAGAGTATTTGGAATGGATGTTGGAAAACAACAAGATACTTATTGATGAAGCCGGTTCCAGAGAAGAAGTCGGGGATGATTTTGAATTGGGATCCGTTGAGCTGCCCGTTCAATTGCGCGGAAAGTTTAAAAGACTCCGGGATCAGGCTGTCAGTTTAAGCCGGACTGACACTAAATTTGAAGTATTTCTCAATGAGTTAAGACAATTGCGAAAAGAACTGAAAAATCCCCAAATAATCGTTTTTTCATTTTTCATCAGAACACTGAAATATTTGCAAAAGCGTCTTGCAGCAGAGGGATTTCGGGTGGGGCTTATATCCGGAGAAATTCCGGTGGTGTCTGATGGCAAACAACCCGGACGTTATGACATTATGGAAAATTTCGAGAAAGGCGATCTGGATATTCTGCTGTCAAGCGAGGTTGGAGGAGAAGGTTTGGATTTTCAATATTGCCAGTCGATTATCAACTATGATCTGCCCTATAATCCCATGCGTATTGAACAGCGTATCGGCAGAATAGACAGATTTGGTCAGAATGCTGAAAAAATTTTTGTTACCAGCATGTATCTTAAAGATACTGTTGATGAAAATATTTACTTTGCTCTTTATGATCGAATCAGACTTGTCGAAGAAAGTATCGGCGGACTGGAACCGATTATCGGAAACCAACTGATTGACTTGCAGAAAGACATCATCACCGGTCAATTAACCAAAGAGCAGTTGGACAGAAGAGTGGATGATCTTGCCAAGTCATTGGAAAAAGCAAAACTTGAACGGGAACAGTTTGAACAGAACCGCCGTGCCTTAATGGGGGATGATTATTTTACAAATCCTCTGCATAATCTGGAAAATCAGACAGAATTTGTCAAGCCGTCTGATGCCGCCCTTTTAACAAAAATGTATCTGTCTTCATTGGACAAATGTGATTACAAAGAAATTGATCCGGAACGCGGACAACTCAGACTTTCAAAAGAATTTCTTTCCCGCCTGGAACAGTTCACAAGACAGCCCGGTTCTGAAGGAAGCAGGAGTGAACTGTCACCATTATTAGAGAGGCGGTTCCCTTTAAATGTAATCTTTAACGGAAGTCTTGCCAACGAATATAAAAACCATGTTTTTCTTTCCCCCTGCGGTTTCTGGGTTCGTTTTTTACTCAGCGAATTGGAATCTGCAAAAAAAATTCGCAAAGTATTTTGCTTTCACAGTACCGCTGTTTCTCTCAATCTTGATTCTGGCACATACATTGTCCCAATTTTTGAGATAAAACTTGACGGATTCAGGGTTGAATTGGATATTGCGGCAGTTCCGATACTACAGCAGAATAAAAGGGTTGCTGATTGTGATTTCAGAAGATTTTCAAGACAAATGTATGCCGGGATCAGGGATTGTACAAAAGAAACACTGTTTATTGATGACGATCCGGAATCGTTAATTGATTTGGGATCTCAGGCAGTTGAGCAGCAAATGGAAGAAAAACTTGAAAGTCTGAAGGCTGAAAACAATTATCGAATAACTGCCCGAATCAGTTCTCTTGAGCGTGGTTCACAAATTCGCATTCAACGTTACAGACAGAAAATCGCAGATCATATACAGCGAAGACAAAATGAAAACAAAGAACCGAGTGAAGAATTTATCAAACTCACGGAAAGCACCATTGAGAATGACAGAAGAAGGACTCAGGATAAAGTTGACAGGCTGAGAAGCAAAAGCGAGTTGTCGCTTACAGTTTCTTTGATTGGGATTGCTGTGATGTTCATTGATTAGAAAGGATAAGAAGGGGACAGTATGGCAGATTTAAAAGATTTTCGCAATCAGTATAATAAAAAACTGGAACTGGTCAGGAAAATGCCGTCCGTCAAGGCATTGATTCAATTGAAAGAACTGAGAGAAACTGACTGGGACAATGAGGATTACCGAAATTCATTAAAAATTATGATGGAAACTTTGTATGAAGATCGTAAGCATTTTATTCTTGAACTCATACAGAATGCTGATGATGCACAGTACATTGATGGAAGACAGGCATCTTTGAAGTTTATTATCCATGATGACAGTATAGAACTTCTGTATAATGAGAAAGGATTCGATATCGAAAATGTTATTGCTGTCACAGGAACAGGAAGATCAACAAAAATTTATGACAAAAATTCCGCTCACAGTTTTATCGGAGAAAAGGGAATCGGTTTTAAATCGGTCTTTGCATTGGCTTCTGATATTGAAATAGAAAGTCCTCCGTGGCATTTTATGCTTGAAAGAAAAGAACCTGTTATACCCAAACCCCTTAAAAACGGAAAATTTAAACAGGGTGATGGTACAAGGTTAAAAATCCGATTTTCCAATCCAGCAGATATTGATGAAATATCTTCAGTTATCAAGGGATTTGCAGATGATAACAAGATTGAAACCATTTTGTTTCTGCAAAGATTATCTGAATTTATCATTGAAGATCACAGAGAGACAACGGTTATAAAGGAGGGAATTTTTTTAACTCCGGCGAATCGTGCATCCAACTCGCTGACCATCAGATTTCACAATTCTGACAAAAGTTTTGAATATGTGTTATATTCAGAAGATTTTGAATTTCCGGCTGAACTGGCTAAAAAACGTTGGGAGCGTCTGACAGGGGATGAGCCTGTAAAAAGAAGAATATCAGTTGCAGGCAGAATAAATAAACCGGAAAACGGAGGAACTTACAAAGGGCGTCTTTTCTGCTATTTGCCGACAAAAATTGAATTGCCGATTCCTTTATTTTTGCAAATAGACGGACATACCAAAGCAGACAGGGAAAGATTATTTGAACCGGATAAGAACTGGAACCAGTATTTGCTGAATTTGCTGCCCCAGTTTCTTACCAATGCCATATTGAAATGGCGGGAGCATCCTGTTATTTCAAAACAACTCCCTGATTATATTCCAACAGAAACAAATATGGATCAGCTTTCGGATGTTTTTTCAAAGTTTATTGACTTATTGAAAAAGACATGCTGGATACGGACTTTTGATGATAAATGGGAAAAACCTGAAAAAACCCTGATAGCTGATAAATTCTGGAAAAAATGGTTTACAACGGATGAAAAGTTTCGGAAACGGGTTGAAAATGCTTTGGGAAAAAAATTTGTTCACTCTGATTGGGTTGAACATTGGCATGAAACATTGAAATATTATAAAATTGCAATTTTAAGTAAAGCACAGATTGCATCTGTAATACTTCCAAATATAGCTCTGCCTGAAACTCTTCTCAATAATGATGACAACCTGACAGAACTCTATCAGGAATTTTTGAATTGGGATAATTATTCTTTTAACTTATATCGTTCCGATCTTTTGAAATCTCCGATATATCCTTTTGAAAACAGAAAAAAAGATCGAATTTCCCAAAATGGAACTGAAAATGTTTTTTGGTTATCTGTCAAATCAAAGCGTTCCACAGGTCTTGAAAATCTGATTGAATATCGGATTATTAATCAGGATTATACCTACAGTCCAAAAGCATCATCCAATGCTTCACAAGAGCAACTATCAAAAATTGAAGAAAAAGAAAAACGAAACAAAACAGTTCAAGATTTACTCAAAAAACTGAATATAGATGAATTGGATGAAGATAAAATTCAGAAGTTACAAATAGACTGGCTGTGCCGTTTCGATTGGAAAAATGGAACTGATGACAAAAAGCCCTATGAAATTTTTTCTGCGATATTCAAATCATTTAATGCCAAACATTCATCATATGATGAGAATTATTTACAGCAAATAAAAAAATTGTCATCTGCAAAATTTCCGTCTGAAAATAATACACTGACAGAAATTCGAAACCTGATTCTTCCCTCGTCTTTAAGACTGAAATCAGCAGATAAAATATTCGAATGCACAGGCTTGGAATCAATAAAAATTCCTTCGGAATTTTTTGATCCGCCTGAAACAAAAGCCAAAAAAATTGATTTTGATAAGGAAAGAGAAAGAAAACAAAAACTGCTTGAAAACTGGCGGCAGTTTCTTATTCATTGCGGGGTATATAATAAATTTCGTTTTATTATAAATAAAACAAATAAATATAGTAATATGTTTGATTTCGAGAATAGAGATAAACGAAGACACGATTTATTAATAAAAGAAATTAATGATTATACATGGTATAATCCAATAGACCTCTTGCAAAAGTCAATTTTAATCCAATAAAATCAAAGGTGCAACTCCCAGTTTTGCAAGAGGTCTAATTACTGTTAAGCATGTTGATATTGATTCACCATGCAAAAAAATTTTGGAATCAGTTCATTACTATGACAAAAGAATTATTTCGCGACTTATATATGATTATTGGAAAAAAATTATTGATGACTATTATTTACAACCAAATTATTTTTTTGTTGAGTATATTCGTTATTCATATCGAGAAAAACGAATTAAAGATAACTTATGGGCTGGAGTAGCCAACAATATTATTCCTCTTGTAACCATTTCAAATAAGACAACTAATTCAGATAAATCTTTGCGTATTTCTGAAAGAGAATCTGAAATCTTTAAATATTCCAGTTCATATTTTTCTTTTGTATTAGAAACAACAGATAATACAAAGGGATATAAAAAGGCATATCTTGATTCTCTCAATGTGCGCCGACCTGATATTACAGACATAAATTCATTATGGGATAAAAATGATATTGAACAAACCGATATTTTAAAAACAGCTATGGAATTTTCTAATGCTGATTTGAATATTGCTGAATTAAAGCTGTTCGACAAAAATGAAGAATGTCTTCGTCCTGCAACAGAATGGATGATTGCAGGAAATGTAAAGAATTATTCCTCAAAAAACCCTTTAATAGATATACAATACGGTGAAATCGGATATAAACTCGGAAAAATTCTGAAACTGAAAGAACTCAAAGAAGAACTCCGACAAAAGGAAGGAATCATTTATGATAGCGATTCATTTTGGAAAAAGGACTTTGAATCTGTTTACAGAAATGTGAATAACAATGAATCAAAATTGAAATTTCAGGACATACTGAAAAAGTGGGTAAAATGAGATGATGAACTTCGCCGAGTAATATCATTTAATTCCCATTCAATTTTGAAGAGTGACAGTGGCATTAAAATGCCCATTGTTGTTATCAATGATTCAAAACTGTCAAAATTGCTTAACGAAAAAGGATGGAGAGTCTTTGATTTGACAGCAGATGAAAAAGATATATTTGGTTTTCAGGAGGCAATCAGAGATATTGGACTTAAACTGCCAACAGCGTGCGGTGAAGTATATCTTGAAGAAAAAGGGACTTTTAATGATGAAGAACGTAAAGTGTTTTGTGATCTTATTCAGGCATATAAGAATGAATTAGATTGTAAAGAATGTGCCAAATTTGAATCTAAACTCAGAGAATTTGGAGATATATCAATCTGGTGTAATCGAATAGTAACGGCTGAAAATATAAAAAGGATGATTGCTGATGATATTCAAATAGATATGGAAATTCCGTATTTTGATGGGAAACATTTTTTTGTCAGCAAAAATGATACACCTGAAACAGCATTGGCTCACATTCTAAGTTATTTTGATTTTGTTGGCAGATTTAAAAATGCAATAAATGATATTAACCAACTGAAAAAAGACCTTTCTTCTCGTCATAAAGAAGATTCGGAAGAATCTGAAACTCCAAAAAATACAGGAGAGCGTATTGAAAATGTCAGAAAAAAACACAGTGAATCGCTGACTGACAAACGTGACGCACCTAAACCTGAAAAAGATGAAGAATGGAAAACCGGATTTACTCCGGAAGAGGAGGAAAACGTCCGCAGACAGTTTGGGAATAACATTATTGATTCATTAAAGAAAGGGCCTGAATTATATAAAGAACGGGTCAGAAAACGAATTCCTGAAAAATCTGAAAAATATAGAACTGTCGATCCGAATGCTGTTGATCCAAAATCTTTTCTTCTTGAAGAATATAAAGGCAAATGTCAACTTTGCGCCACAGAACTGCTTTTAAGTACAGGCAAAAAATGGATTGAAACCTTTCACATTGTTGAAACAAAAGATGCATGGTGGGCTGATCGTCCCTTTAATATTCTGGGATTATGTCCAAACTGCCATGCATTGGCAAAACATGGCGGAGGACGTGATCTTGCCAACATTCAAAAAGCTGCTAAGTGTCTTGTCAAAATTAAACTGACGCATTATAATTTCTCAATCTGAAAAAAAAATTGAGGGAGAAAACAATGCGGAAAAAATATCTTGTGAGTCTTACAGACAGTGAACGTCAGGAACTTGAA
>JBFXEJ010000094.1:0-26953 GCA_050180235.1 Desulfococcaceae bacterium | reverse complement strand
TCTGTTTTTCAAAGAACGGAGACATACATGACAATGTTATCGGGATGTATATCAACCGCTATTATTTTCAGAAAGGGTTATATTCGGAAGCAGTATAATCAACGGATTTGACCCACTACCAAAAATTAAAATAATTATTAACAGCAAATTATTATTTATAATTTCTAACAGTTCTTTGCTCAATCAATAATTTCCTGTGGATCATAATCAGTGCAATAATATTATCCGATTTCACAAATTATATATCTGTTATAATATAACTTTTAAAAATTATCATTTAAATATCACTTCAGCAATATCATTGCATAAATTAATTTGAGTGTAACCAAAAAAGTGTAAATCGTCAGGTTTTGTTTTTAAAAGGTTCACAGAAATCAAGGTTTGAGAAATTTGGATAATTGGTTTCTGCATTATTTTGGTTACACTCAATTAATTTCTTAATAATTCAATAGCATATTTATCATTATAGGTCAATTTGCTTAATTGGATTAAATGTTTGGCTGTTTATAATTAAAAATATGAGCACACTAACCATTGATTATCAGATCGGTTTCCCTGATAATACCCAAAAACACTGCTTATCAGGTCAGTTTCCCTGATAACAGCCAAAAAAGCCACTTATCAGGTCAGTTTCCCTGATAATACCCAAAAAAGCCACTTATCAGGGAAAGTTTGTCTTGACAAATTTTCCCTTTCTCAATATCTTTCTGTCTTATACAAGATAATAAAATAACTCAAGTTGCCTGTTACAGAAACGTCTAATGATTTCAGCAGCAGGATTTTCAGACCAAAACAGGGCAAAATTTATAACATTTTGTTTTAATATGCTTTTAACAAAAAACTCTGCTTCATAACTGGCAACTTGGGTTAAAATATATTCTATAAAGGCAGCCTATGTCAAGCACAAAAAGCAGAAGAATCATGGATGAAATTCGTGAGGTGATGCGGCTTCATCATTGTATTGCAAAATTTTTCTTTTTCAGATAAACAAAGTTAGGCAACTTCCTGCAAACAATCAGAAGAAAGGATGGAAACATGCTGGAAATCAAAGATTCCGTAGGTGTTATTACGGGCGGCGGCGGCGGTATAGGGCTGTGCCTCGCCAAATACTGGGTAAAAAACGGGGGCAAAGTGGTGATAGCGGATATTTCCGAAAAGCTGCTGGCCCAGGCTGAATCGGAAATCAAAGGCATGGGCGGCGAGGTGGTTTCTGTACCATGCAATGTTTCCAAAGAAGAGGACTGTGCCAGACTGGCAGATACAGCCATTGAAAAATTCGGGCAGATCAATCTGGTGGCCCCTTTTGCCGGAATCATCCGGGATGGCATGATGGTCTCGCCGGACAAACTTACCGGGAAAGTGACCAAAAAAATGTCTTTGAGCGACTTTCAACTGGTCATAGACATCAACCTGACCGGTGTATTTCTGACTGTGAGGGAGTGCGCGGAGCGCATGATCAACCACAACTGCCGCGGTCTGATCTGTCTGGTATCCTCCACCGGTTCTCTGGGAACAGCCGGACAGATCAATTATTCCTCCACCAAGGCTGCCATGTCTGTAATGCCCAAAGTCATCACTGCCGAGTTTTTCCGCCGGGGCATGGCCGACAAAATCCGGTGTGTGGCTGTCGCACCCGGATATGTGGGAACCGATATGGTCAAAAACATGAATCAGAAGGCTCTGGACAAAATCATAGCCGATATACCCATCGGCAGACTTGTGGAGCCTGAGGAAGTGGCCACTCTGGTCGGTGACATTTACCGGAACGAGGCTATGGCAGGGGATGTGTATTTTATTCACGGCGGTCTGCGGCTGGGTTCCAAAGGATAAAAAAATTTTCCAACTCTCTGACAAACAAAGACTGGGGAATTCCCCCGGTCTTTTTTGTTCCTCCCTGTGAAAATCAGACGGACTGACTTCCAGCATCCCATCATAACGGTTCGCCATTGAAAATATACTTATGATTCGGTTTCCCACAGAGGACACAGAGGAAACAATTCACCTTATTATATAAATTCAATGGAGAATTGGTATCAGATCTCATAGAGCTTCCCACGAAAGAAGCGTTCTGTTCTCCATTGTTTACGAAAATGGGGCCTGCGTTCAGGCATGAATCCGGATTTCCCATGCTCCGGATTCCAACTGCTCCGCACGGAATTCCACGTCCAGAAATTTTCTGATGATTTCCATATTGGTTGTGGTGTGAAGAGTGGGTGCAGGAGTGCGGAAACTTCCGCCCCCTGCCATTGCCATCGGAATGAGCAACTGATCCGCCAGATACGGGCCGACAGGCACATCCGCAATCACGTATTCCCGAACAGATTTCACCACTTTTTCAGCCACTTTCTCCGCTGTCACGCCCCGCTCTCCAAAACCCGTGAAAATCTCTGTGATATGTTCACTTTGCACTTCGGCAAAAAGCACATTTCCGGGGCCGCGGGAATTTTCCGCCTCCTCAATATGCAGACATTCGGAAGGCCAGGAAAGTTTTTTCTGAATCACGCCAAGTTCCCGCTCCGCAATATGACGTGGCAGTTTTGCCACAATCGCGCGTGAGGATTGGCTGAGAATCTCCCCCCGTTCTTTCAGATGCAACTGCATCAGTTTTTTGGCAGGCCGTATGGAAACGCTGAATTTGCCTCCTCCTGCCGGATAAAAACCGGGACGGAAAAGAACAGTCCTGACATCAGGGCCCATTCGTTTTATCAGGGGCAGAAAGGTTCTGTCCAGAAAATCAAAGGGCGGGGCAAAAGGGTTGTGGGTTCCCCCTTCCAGAAGCAGTTCCGATTCCCCGTCCGCAGTCAGCAGCGCAGGCAGTACGGTCTGCAGCACCAGAGTGCAACTGCCTGCCGTGCCCACAGCAAAATGATAATATCCGGGCTGCACCATGCCCGGAACAAACGTGACTGTGCCGGAGCCGATGTCCCCGCCCTGCACTTTGGCATTTCCGATTTTCTGCGCGGCCTCCACTGCTGTGAGATGCTGTCGCATGAGTCCGGGTTTTCTGCGTCCGGAGCGGATATTGCTGATTTCAAATGCCTTTCCCGTGAGCAGGGACAGGGCAAGAGATGTCCGCAGAATCTGTCCCCCGCCTTCACCGTAAGAACCGTCTATGCAAATCATGGCAGTTCCTCATTCAGACAGAATACGGATAATGGCAGCAGATGTGTATTCTCCCACATCCGCAAGTCCGTCCAGAGGCATGAACAGCGATGCATTGCTGGAATACAGACAGTTCACTGAAGCCGGAAAATCTTCATCCGCCTCGTAAAAGATATAGCAGAGAGCGATTTTGGGCATAGGCCGGATGATAAAAGAGAAATCACCGTCCCTGTTTTTCTCTCCACTGAATTTTTCCATGATTCCGGTCATATGCTTTCTGATCTTCGGAACATGGGCAATCAGGACATTCTGGGTATGGGTGACAAAGGCTCCGGTATAGGGGCCGCTGTCAGGAAAATCCTTGAATGCCTTCAGGGGATACAGAACCGCTTCTTCCGGGCCTGCGTGCAGGGCATAGAGAGAAAGCAGAATCCCCATGACGCTTTCCTGTTTTTCTTCTCCAAGCCAAATCCCCTCGCGTGAAATCCGGCATATCCGGCCGAACGCGGGGAAAGAAACCCCTGACCCTTCGGCCTTTCCCGGCAGACACCGGCCCAATTCTTCCGCAGATTTTTTTTCATATATCTGATGCAGGTTGTTCTGCACCAGTTTTGCATAACAGTTTTCCATATTCTTCTCCTCTGCTGATTTTTGAAAGGACTGCGTAACATAAGTCACCTATATCAGAATCAGATGTTCACGCAATAATAAAAACCGATGATCCCGCAGTTTTCCGGCTTTCCAGTTCCCGGTGAGCGCGTGCCGCCTCGGAAAGATGCCAGGTTTGACGCACTTCTATTTTCACAGCCCCTTTTTCCACAGCAGCAAACAGATCCTTTGCATGTGCCAGCAGATCTTCCCTTCCGGCCGTATAGGTCATGAGACTGGGACGGGTCAGAAATAATGAACCTTTGGCCGCAAGAATGCCCGGATCAAAGGGCTGAACCGGGCCTGAGGCCTGCCCGAATGAAACCATCATTCCCATAGGCCGAAGACAATCCAGGGATTTCATGAATGTGGCCTGTCCCACAGAATCATAAACCGCATCCACCCCTTTTCCGTCTGTGATTTCCCTTACCTTTGCAGCAAAATCCACATCATTATACAAAATGGCATAATCACAGCCGCCGGCCTTTGCCAGTTCAGCTTTTTCCGGGGAACCGACCGTGCCGATCACCCTTGCGCCAAGATATTTGGCCCACTGGCAGACAATCAGCCCCACACCTCCCGCGGCCGCATGTATCAGAATGCTGTCCCCGGATTTGACCGGATAGCAGCCGTAAAGCAGATAACGGGCTGTCATTCCCTGCAGCATCATGGCCGCAGCCTGTTGAAAAGATATAAAATCAGGGAGTTTCACCAGCCTGTGCGCGGGAATCAGGCGTTTTTCCGCATAAGCTCCGGGTGGAAGCCCGGCATATGCCACCCGGTCTCCCACAGCCACTTCATGCACACCCCTGCCGATGATCTCCACAATCCCAGCGCCTTCCATGCCCGGTATGGCCGGAAATTTGGGCAGGGGATAGAGACCGCTTCTGTGATAGACATCAATAAAATTGAGACCCACGGCCTCATGGCGTATCAGCACTTCCCCGTCACCCGGATCACCGGGATCGTAATCCTCCCATTTCAGCACTTCAGGCCCCCCGGTTTCATACATTCTGATGGCTTTGGACATATTATTATCCTCCTTTAAAATTTGAAAAATATTTCAGCAAAAACAGATTTTCCGGCTTTGCAGTCCGGACTTTTCCCATCTGACCCAAAGACACGAAGCCACAAAGATTCACGAAGATTCAGGCTTTTTCAATTATGACTGTCTTTCAGACTTCATATGTTATGTGCTTTCTGAAACAGTGTAAACAGTGCATAATACAACAGACAGGCAAAAAATGCACAAAAAAAATTCATGCCCTCCTGTAAACCTTTCCTTATTCCTGCCGTCAAAACAGGCAAAGAGAACAAAAAAACCCAAAAGGAGGTTGCATATGCGTACAAAACATTTTATTGCCGGACTGGCAGCAGCGGGTGTACTCTGTTTTTCTGCGGGTGCATGGGCCGGAGACCGTTTTGACCGGATACAGGACAGACAGACGGACAAAATATACGATGGTGTCAGAAGCGGAAAGATCAGTCAGAGGGAATATGATCGTCTGATTGAAGAACAGATGCGCCTTGAGAGGATACGGCTGCAGGCACTTGAGGACGCACGTCTGACCCGGCAGGAGAGAGTGCAACTGCAGAGACTGCAGGATCGGGCCGCCAAAAATATCCACCGCGCAAAACAAAGCACAGAGCGCGGTAAAAAGAATTACGTTTACAGTCATAAGCATAATTCATACAAACCCGATCAGCGGCCTTACCGCGGGTATTAAATGGGCATTCAGGAACTGATCCCATGTGACCCTTTCTTTCCGGGTTGCATGGGAATACCGCTTTATTAGCGGACAGAGAAAATTATGCAGGCAGATAACTCACAAAAAAAAATGCAGAATCCGGAGGAATCTGCCCGGAACACGCAGACAGACGGTGAACTGGTGGAACGCATCCGCGAAGGCGATGACAATGCTTCGGAAATGCTGATCCGCCGGTATCAGGAAAAGGCATATGCCATTGCCTGGTCCATGTGCGGCAGGGACAGGGAGGAGGCAAAGGACATTGTTCAGGATGTATTTATAAAAGTCCTGCGCAATATCGGAAAATTTCAGGGAAAATCCTCATTTTACACCTGGTTTTACCGCATTCTGCTTAATACCTGTCTGGATCGGAGACGGCGGCAGTCTGTTTGGAAAAAGATATTTTCCCCCTGGAATCCGGCCCGGAAGGATGATGATGAATCTGCCAATCCTCTGGAGGAACAGCCTGATATGAGTGAAAACTCAAATCCCCTGACAGTGCTTTCCGGAAAGGAGTTTGGAAAAGAAGTGCAGAAGGTTCTGGATTCCCTTTCGGAAAAACAGAGGACTGTGTTTCAGTTGAAAGTCTTTCATGATATGAGTATTCCGGAAATAGCGGAAGTCATGAACACTGCCCAGGGAACTGTCAAATCCCATCTTTTCCGCGCGACCCGGTATCTGCAGGAAAATCTGAAAGAATGGCGGGATATGATACCGAATCGCCAGTGAAGACATGCTTTTAAAAATAGCAACTTTTTGTAATTAAACAGAAAAAATTTTTTTTATTTTATAAATTCAATAGAGATTTGGTATGAGAGTATGAAAGGAAAACACTATGAATACCTGTGAAAAATATGAGGAAACACTGTGGCTGGATGTGTACGGGGAACTTCCGCGGGAAAAGAGTGCAGAGCTGAAAAAGCACACAGAAACCTGTGCGGTTTGCCGGGGAAAAAGCGGTCAACTGCACACACTGATTCGGGCTGTGCGGGAAAGCTCCCCCGTGCCCGCACTTTCAGCATGGGAAAGTGAAAATCTGCGACTGACAGTCATGAGTTCCCTGAAAAAGGAAAACAGGGGATGGCACGGATTCCCCGCTTTTTTCCGGATCCGTTTTGTTCCAGCGCTGTTTACGGCCTGCCTGCTTCTGTTTTTTACGGGCTGGTTCGGCCTTAGGGAATGGCAGGAATCTGCGCAGGTACACACGGCAAAGATGCTCAAAGCAGAGGAAATGCAGATTATCAAAAACTATGAACTGATCAGCAACCTGGAACTGCTGGAGGATATGGATGATGTGGAGAAACTGGTCAGAACAGTGGATCAGAAAAAATACGGTGAATTTTCCCAAAAGCAGTTCTTACTGGTACGAAAGGCGGAGGGCAATGAAAAAAATGTCTGATTCAGGAAAGAAAAACGGTCTGCTGATACTGTGCGCTGTTCTGATGCTTGGAGGATGGGGATTCCCTCTGACGGCAGGAGCAGAGTCCCTGCAAAAGAAAGAAGATATAGGCATGGCCGGATGGCTGGTCTTTAACAATCCGGAGATGAGTCCGGAAGATTTTCAGAAACTCTCTCCGGAGGAAAAGGCCCGTCTGAAAAAAAAACTTGAGGAATGGAAGTCACTGCCCCCTGAAAAACAGGCTGAAATGCGGCAGCGCATGGATAATCTGAAAAAAATGCCGCCCGAGGCACGCACCCTTTATCAGCAGCGTTTTAAGCAGTGGCAGCGGCTTTCACCTTCAGAACAGAATCAGATCCGGCGGCAACTGGAAAACTGGGACAGTCTGTCATCCGGGGAAAAGGAACAGGTGCGGCAGAAGTTTCGCTGATGCTGAATCTTCAGGAAAATGGAACATGCTGATATAACGTTTATAAAAAAGGCCGGCCCTGATGGAAAAGCCGGGCTTTAATAAAAAGCGGTAAGTTGTTGCAGGAAAGGGTTATGATGACTGATGTTATATTCAGCACACCGTTTACAGTTGGGCCAACGTGCTGCTCAGGGGCAGCGTGGTCACCTGCAGCAGATTTGTTATGTGCCTGGCTGTTACAATATTAGGCTTAACCTAAGCATATCTTTGAGTTGTACACCATGTTCATAAATGGGATCAGAATAATTATCGACAAAGAAATTTTTCCAAACACTTTCAACTCTGAATCCAAACCGCTGATAAAACAACAATTGATAACCAAATGTGCCAGTACCTAATTCAAGTTTCTTTTCACCAATATCTTCAAAGTATCTGATAGCAAATTTCAGTAGTTTCGTCCCAATCCCTTGTTTCTGTTTTTCTGGAATCACTACGATATTATATATTTCCCAAACACCCGCTTCGTTCGAATTTGTTACACATACACCAACCAATGAATTTTCAACAAACGCACCGAAGCATTTCGATTCGGGGAGATATTTTTCAATACATGTTTCTGATGGGTCAGCATGTAATAACATACTCAATGGTATGTCTTTTTCCGATATTTGTCTGATAGCCGTCATCTGTTCCAATACCTGTTCGCACATAACAACAATCTCAGCGGTTCGGTTTTGCGGAGCGCAGCGGAGCAAAACCGAATCCGCTGGAGCGACTTGTTATGCCTTATCAGCAAGTCAACGATTTTCATTTTCCAGCCATGCAACATCTGCGTTGTCTTTAGGACGGCCTGCTTTTTTCTTATTTTGAAGAAGATGCTGACGGCTGATGACTTGTATCCTGATATCATCAACAACAATTTCTTCCCGCAGTGCCCATGCCTCTTCAAATGTCACTCCGTCAATTGAAGTCAGAATATCAATGCGTCTTGGAATAATTCCAATCTGGAAAATCAAATCGGGCTTTATAAAATCATCCGTTGTCAGATCAAAGAGCGGGGATCCGAATTTTACCAAAGCTCTGATGATATTCTCCGCATTTTTCTCTGAACATCTTATCCAGAGGTCAATATCTCCGGTTGCTCTTACAAAGCCGTGAGCTGCCAAAGCATATGCTCCGACTACCAGATACTCAACCTTTTCCCCGTTGAATGCTGACAATATGTCTCGGAAGTCTGTGTTCAGCAACTGACTCTCCTTTGAATGCCCATGCGTCCAGTGCCAACTGCCACATCATGCCGATTCTTTCAGACGGTGTGGTCTCACGCAAATCCGAATTACTGTCCTGTTCGTGCAGAGAAATGATTCGTACAGGACGAATTATGTTTTTTCTCATAGCAATATTCCTATAACCATAATGCCTGGACTTATTGAGTCTCTGGCATAACTTTAGGCGATTTCCATGAAAAAATGTACCATATTGTAGGGTGGGCACGGCTTTTTGTGCCCGCCGTTTCAGCAGGACGGCGGGCACAAAAAGCCGTGCCCGCCCTACGAAAAACGGTATAATCATTAATGGAAATCACCTTAATGGTTTTTATTTCAGTTGTAAGAATAAGTTAACTCCGCCGGATTTCACTTCACCTGTAAGGGCAAAATTGTAATCATCTCCTGACTTGTGGAAATATCGGATCAGTCTTTCGTCAGAAGTTTCATTATTAAAAGTAAACTTTGCAGGAATCAGTTTTAATAATATCCCATCTGTTTTCTTTTCTGCCGGTTCTGCATTACAGTCAAAAAAAATTTCTTTTATACTTTCCCATTTACAGCTTACAACAGCTTCTCCTGCACGGGTAACTATTTTTTACTGTCAGGCTTAATATTACTGAAGTATCTTTACAATCAGTGACTTCTATGAAATTTCCCCGGCAATTGTCATTTGTGAAAAAATAATCAGCAAAAACAATACAGTAAAAATAAATCTTTTCATTTTATCCTCCTTAATAATTGTAATTCAAGCCGTAAGGCATAACACCAAGCTAACCGGCGCAAAAGGGTTCCGGTCGCTGCGCTCCCTAAACCCTTTTGCGTCCGTGTTCAGCGCCGGGTTATATTTTTTTCATTTAGTTATCTCGCCTGTCACCATATAAGACGGAATGATACCTTCCTGAAAATATTTTCCAAAATGTTTTTGCAAGACAGCCCGCATATCAGTCTCTGCCACTTTCTTTCTCACATCATCAATAATATTCTGATTACCGGGATATTTTATTGAAAAAATCAGACAGACCGACGTTATGCCAAAGGGTTTTGTCAGTCCGAACTCCTCTTTTTTGTCAGGGAAAACGGATTCTATTAACGACATTGCAATCATATGGCTTAACGGAAGAAGGTCAATCCGCTCTGCGTCAAGTTTTTTTATATTCAAATCGTTGCCGGGCGCAAAATCCAGCTTCAGACCGGCACCTTCCTGTAAAAGTTTTATAGTCCATTTTGAATTGGTAAGAGCGCCGATTCTGTAGTCTCCGAGGCCGGAAAGCGTATTGAAACTTACACCGTCGGGAAACCTGGATTTCTTGTATACAAAGACCATTGAAGAGTAGTAAATCGGTATTGTAACAGTGGCTTCCGGGGATGTCTGCGGAAACAGAAAAGCGCACTCTATATCCCCGTTATTGACCATTTGCATTGCCCTGCCGAGCGGATAAATTTTTATGGCAATGTCATATCCCATTTTATCAAACAGTTCGGTAAGCATATCCGCCGCCGTCCCGGTTCCGTCCTTAAGGAAAGATGGCGGATATTCCACAGTTGCAATCCTGATCGTTTTTCTTTCTGACCCTGCGAACAAATCTTCGCTCAGTGCAATACTCACACTTACAACGAGCAATAAGCCGATAACTACAGTTTTTTTGATGCGTTTCATGATGATCCTCCTGTTATGTTTAAGGATTATATCAGTATTCCGAAAGGAAAAATATAACCAGTGATTATAAAGATCAGGATAACATTCCATACCGCATGTTATTCTGATCTGCAGACTTCCATTTTAGGAAAATTATCATATCATAAAATGGAAGTCAAGCGAATATAGTTATTCCGGGTCAGAAAAAAAATACGATTCTGAATTAGATATAATATTATGAAATATAAAAATATTTTTTCTTAACTATCAGCCACCAAATTATTTTATTTTCAAGTATGGCATAAATTATGCTGAACTATATAATACCGATTCTTCATTGATTTTTTCAGAAAATCCCATCCTGAGAGGGGCATGGGTTTGTTTCATAAAGTATATTTTCAATGGAGAACCGGTATAAGTTCGTAAGATGATCTTTTAATGCACAAAAACTTCCATTTGGGTATGCAATGTCCGGCATTTTATTTTTGTCCAGCTACAATCTTCTGATTTATCAACAAAAATCTGATACCGTATTTCCATCAGGCTGAATTTATCCTTTTGATCGCAGACCCGGTTTCACCATTTCCTCAGGCCGTACCAGCCGGTCAAACTCCTCTGCCGTAACATAACCCAGTTTCACTGCCGTTTCTTTCAGACCTGCCCCGCTTTTGTGGGCTTCATGGGCTGTTTTTGCAGCTTTGTCATAACCGATATGGGGACTCAGGGCTGTCACCAGCATCAGGGAATTGCGCATGAGTTTGTCAATTCTCGTCCGGTCGGCCCGCAGTCCTGTCAGCAGATGATCCGTAAAACTCCGGACAGCATCGGAAAGCAGGCGAATGGATTGCAGCAGACTGTAAATCATAACCGGTTTGAACACATTGAGTTCAAAATTTCCCTGGGAACCGGCGAAAGCCACGGTTACATCATTTCCCAGAACACGGGCAATCACCATAGTTAAAGCCTCGCACTGTGTGGGGTTCACCTTTCCCGGCATGATGGAACTTCCGGGTTCGTTGGCCGGAAGAATAAGTTCTCCGATGCCGCAGCGGGGGCCGCTGCCCAGCCAGCGGATGTCATTTGCAATCTTCATCAGGCTGACAGCAATGGTTCTTACTGCTCCGCTGCATTCCACGATTGCATCATGCGCTGCCATTCCCTCAAATTTGTTTTCCGCAATTGCAAAGGAAAGTCCGCAGATCTCTGAAATATTTTGCACAGCCAGACTGTCAAAACCGAGCGGAGCATTCAGACCTGTTCCCACGGCTGTCCCGCCAATGGCCAGCCTGTAAAGGTTTTTCAGACAGGCTTCGGCCCGGCCTATGCCCAGTTCCACCTGCATTGCGTATCCGGAAAATTCCTGCCCCAGGGTCAGGGGTGTCGCGTCCTGCAGATGCGTGCGACCGATTTTGACAATATCTTTGAAATCCTCCACTTTCCTGTCCAGTTCCCCTTTGAGATGTCTCAGCGCGGGAATCAGTTGACGCACAATGGATTCCACAGCCGCAATGTGCATGACTGCGGGGAACACATCATTGGAGGACTGGGACATGTTGACATGATCATTGGGATGCACCGGCTCTTTGCTGCCCATCCGGCCGCCGATCATTTCTATGGCCCGGTTGGAGATGACCTCGTTGGCATTCATATTGCTCTGGGTTCCGCTGCCGGTCTGCCATATCACCAGGGGGAAATGGCTGTCCAGATTCCCGGAAATCACTTCTTCCGCAGCTTTCACAATCAGTTCAGAGCGTTTTTCATCCAGCAGCCCCAGTTTTCTGTTGGTCAGAGCGCAGGCTTTTTTCACTATGCCCATAGCCCGGATAATCTCCCGCGGCATTTTTTCCTCACCAATCCTGAAATAATGCAGAGATCGCTGGGTCTGCGCTCCCCAGTATTTATCTGCCGGAACATCAGCTTTGCCCATAGAATCGTTTTCAACTCTTATATCCATAAACAGTTCCTTTCTGCTGATTGTATTTTTTTCTTTTTCATAACCTTTGGATTGCTTTTTGTCCACAGTCATTATATACATAATTGTCTATGAACCGGGATTTTTTATTCATGTTATGTTTTTTCTTTTTATGACAATTCTTTACGGAGGAAAAGATGAAGGAAAGCAATTCTCTGAAAATATTGAAAAATGCAATCCTGCTGGAAAAAAGGGGAGAGGCTTTTTACCGGAAGGTGGCGGAACAGACAGACAACAAAGCTGTGAAAGAATTTTTCACCACAATGGCAGCAGAGGAGGAAAACCATATCCGCATCCTTTCGGAGCAGTTTATTTCCTTCAGGGAAAACAATCATTTCAAACCTGGAAACTATATTGAAAAAACTGCCTGTGATACAGCATCGGAAATTCTGAACACGGACTTGCAGAAAAAAATATCCGCATCCGGTTTTGAATCCGCTGCCATTGGTGCGGCCATTTCAATGGAAGAACGCGCAGTTTCCCTGTATGCCGACCAGGCGAAAAAGGCCGAAGACCCGGAAGAAAGGAAACTTTATGCCTGGCTTGCGGACTGGGAGCGGGGCCATCTGAACCTTCTTATGCACATGGATCGGCAACTGACGGAAAAAATCTGGAATGACAATCAGTTCTGGCCTTTTTAAGTTCTGCCCCATGTGCGGAAGCCCGCTGGAAAAATCGGGCAGGGGCAGCGTAAAACATCTTTGGTGCACCACCTGCCGGAAAACACTGTACCAAAATCCCACCGCGGGTGTCGCGGTGATCGTGATGCGGGAGGACAGACTTCTGCTGGTGCGGAGGAAGGGTTCATATGCAGGCATGTGGTGCATTCCCTGCGGACATGCGGAATGGGATGAGGATGTCCGCATTTCCGCGCAAAGGGAATGCCGGGAGGAAACAGGATTGGAAGTGGATATTGGGCCTGTTTTCACGGTTCATTCCAATTTTCATGACCGGGAAAAGCAGAGTGTGGGTATCTGGTTCTGGGGAAAGGAAAAGGGCGGAGAACTTCAGGCCGGTTCGGACGCATCCGAAGCCCGCTTTTTCCCATTGAATCATCTGCCGGAGGCAATGGCTTTTCCCACGGATCTGCTGGTCTGTCAGCAGCTTCTGCACTTTATCCGTCAGAACCGGCTCTCACAATGTCTGTATTCCTGCCGGTTCTGATTACAGCCTGCAGAGACTTTCAGAAAAGAATATCCAGTAAAATCAGCACAGGCTTAAGGCTTGTGCCCTGTGAACTGAACCTGTATATTTATTTTCAGAAATCACCTAAAAAATCCCTCTGCCAACAGGAAGCCTGTTCTGCTTTCCCCTGTTTCACTGATGAATGGAAATCACCTTGTTGATGTCCAAATCCAGGAGCAGATCATAAATCTCCTTTGAAACATTTTCAATCCGCACCTTTTTGCCCAGAGGAGCTGTCTCCTTGTAAAACAGAATCAACTGACCAATGCCGGAACTGCCGATATACTTCACTTTCCTGAAATCCAGCACCAGTTCGGAAAAGGATTCCTTTCCCAGTTCCTGAAACCGCGTGTTCATGGTTTCAGCCCCGTGTTCATCAATATCCCCGTCCAGAACCATCCGGACAAGGGTTCCCTGCTGACTGACTGTAACATTCATATGTCTGTCCTTATTTACCAGAGTTTCATTGTATTGGCGGTCTGCCGAGCATATTCCTGCCCTGCAGCCTCTCTGTGTTTGCGCATGGAAATCATCATATGTCTGCCGCGATCCTTCCACTGCACAGTATCCGCATAGCGCCGGATTATATAAACTCCCCTGCCTGAATTCCGGTAAAAAAAATCCCCGCTTTTGGGATCAGGGATATTCCCGGAATCAAAACCACTTCCCTCATCTTTCACTTCCAGATGAAAATCATTGCCAAAGCGCCAGCGGACGGTAATGGATTTGCTGCTGTCCCCGCGGTTGCCGTGGCGCCATGCGTTCAGGATGCTTTCTGACAGGATAGAGCGGATGCCGAGCGGAGAAATTTCATATCCATGCCAGTTCATCTCCTGTGATATTTCCCGGTACAAATCATCAATCATTTTATACAGGGCATCTGCATTTTCCGGATACAAAATTTTTTCCCGGCATCTGCCTGTGTTTTCGATTTCCAGCCCCAGCAGGGTAATGTCATCCAGCGATGTGTTTTTGGAAAAAACCGGATCCACCCTGCTCATCAGACATACTTTTTCTATAATCTTCCGCATAAGATCCGCAGCAGAAACTGCCTGTTCACTGCGAAGAATGTCCGAAGTCAGTTCCAGGAGTCTGTCAAAAGTGATAAATCCCAGGCCATTGGTGCGCGGCATCTCGGTCAGGCCGTCTGTATAGAAAATCAGCCTGTCACCATCCTGCAGGGGACATATTCCCGCGGAGAAAACCGTTTCCGGACTCAGGGGAATAAACAGGTTTTTTCCCGCGCCGTCCCTTTCCGGAAGCCCGGTGACTCTGTCTCCGCGTATCAGGAGAAAACGGGGATGTCCTGCTGACACATATTTCATTTCCAAAGTCCGGTGATCAATCTGCGCACTTACAGCAGTAAAAAAATCATGGGATCGGAACATGCCGGATCGGCAGATTTCCCCATTGAGGTGTGAAATGACAAAGTCCTGGCCTTTGGAAGCAAAACGGTTCAGCAGACTGTGGTGGATCAGATCAGTGATAATACTGCGCAGAACACAGCCCACTTCATGTCCGGACTGATCCTTGAGGCTGAAAACGCTCATGTCCGGAAAATTTCGGACAAAAAAATGATCCCCTCCCTCCTTGTTACAGGGAAAGGAAAGGGCTTCGGCAAACAATACCCGGTTTTCCGGAAGCTCTGTGTGACGGGGTGTCTGACCATTGACCATGTGCAGCAGATGCCGTGCCAGATCAATGCTGATTTCCATTTTGTTCATAAGACGCCGGATGTCAGTTATGTCCAGCATACTCTGCACCAGATATTCCCGGCCTTTCACTTTTGCCCCGGTCAGAGTCCGGCGGACATGAATCACCCTGTTATCATGTCTTTTCAGGGCATATTCATCGCTGACCATGCGCTGCCGGGGATCAGAAAATTTCCCTTCCCTGTCCCTGAGTTCATAAAAATCCCGTCCGATGAGTTCATTCTCCCCGCATCCGAGCATCCGGGACGCGCAGGGATTTGCATCAATGATTTTATAATTTTGCGGATCAATGATCATCACTCCTGTCTGTATGACAGACATGATGGTTTTCAGATACTCCCCGTTTTCCCGCAGTTCAGCTTCTCTGACCAGGGATTTCAGTTTCTGCTTCTCATTCCAGGCCATAAGCATGGAACCGGCCAAAGCAGAAACTGCATCATCCCGCAGAGGTGGTGAAAGACAGTGCAGATGTCTTTCCCATGCCCCCATTTTTTTCCGGGGAGTAAAAGATACGGACGGGAAAATCAGGATAATGGCAATATCCGGATCAATGCGGAAAAGAGATTCAGCAGTTTTTTCCCCTTCCTCCAAAGGCATTTGCAGAATGCAGAGCGGCACAGGTCTGTCTTTCAGAAATTCTTCCTGAACGCATCGGAGCAGATCCGGGATATTTTCAAAAAAATGCAGTAAAAACAAATTGTCTTCTGGGGCATAAAACCGCTCAGGAGATTCAAAAATGCTTCGGAGCCTGCCGGATTCCGTTCCTTCGGTGATAAAAATCCGCAGGTTCATGCTTTCCGGCCTCCCACTATTGTAAGCAGGGTTCCCACAAAATCCTTTAACTGCTCTGCCTGCGCGCTGAGCTGTTCGGATGCGCTTGCCAGTTCCTGGGCATTGGCCGCATTCTGCTGGATGCCCTGATTCATTCCTGACACAGAATCACTGATCTGCCTGAGCACCTGCGCATGATTTTTGCTGGCATTGGTGATAGCCGCAGTTTTGTCTCCCATTATTGTCGATGATCTTATAATACCCTCAAAATCCCGGTTCATATCTCTGACCGCACCTGCGGACTGTGCGATCCGGCGGATGGTGGTGTCCAGCAGTTCCTGCGTGTTTTTTGCTGCTCCGGTGGTGCGGACAGCCAGATTTCTCACTTCACCCGCGACCACTGCAAATCCTGCTCCGGCTTTGCCCGCGTGCGCGGCTTCCACAGCCGCGTTCAGGGCCAGGAGATTGGTCTGAAAAGCGATTTCATCTATGGAATTGATGATATTGCCGATACGGTCGCTGTCTTTTTCAATGGTGGCAATCTGTTCCGTGAGTTCCACCAGCAGCATCACGGTTTTCACGGATTTTTTGATATTGTCATTCATCAGATCCCCGGCCCCGCGTGTCAGTCCCGAAGTTTCTTTGATGGCGTCTGCCATTTCACTGAGGGACATGGAAGCCTCATCCGCGGCCGCGGCCTGCTCTGATGATCCTTCTGCCATATGCTGTCCCATAGTTGACACCTGATCCGAAGCCGCAGACAGAGAATCCGCAGCATCGGAAAGACCGGAAATAAGTTCTTTTATGGGACGTTCGATTTCTGTGGCTATCACTAAGGAAACAGCAATAAAAATACCCAGGGCAGTCAGACTGATACCTGCTATCCACAGAAGAAGATTTTTTCTGTATGCCATCCCGTCACTGAGAAAATCCTTTTCGATTCCAAGTGCCTGTTCTTCGGAAATGCCCGCACACAAGGCTCCGGCATAAGCACCATCCGCTCTGCTGAGTGCTGATGCTATGATGTGGAAAGTTCTTCCGCCTGCTTCCAGGGAAAAAGGAACAGGAAGGGAAGAGCCTGCAATCCGGGCGGCCTGCTCAGGACTGAGACGCAGGCCGTTATTTCCACTGCGTATGAATCCTGTCTGCACAACGGCCTCAGTTCCTGCAAACAGGGCCGCGGCAGAACCGGTGGCCGCATAAATTTCCTGAAAGGGCCGGCTGTGCAGATTGAGTATTTTTCCCCCAATAACCATGCCCCCCCGCAGTCCGGGCAAAGCTGTCACCAATTCCGCTGAAAGTACGCTGATAAAATGCTCTCCTGCCGGGTATTTTTCCGCAAGTCCCAGCGCTTCGATAAAAGCTCTGTCATGCCGGGCAAAAGTGATGACAGGGGACTGCGCTTCCTGTTCATCCTTTTCCAGTATTTCCAGTATGCTTTTCCGGATTTCCCAGGAAGAGAAATATTCCCGTATTTTTTCTGTATCTGCGCCCTCTTTTTCACCGGGCCGGAATCCGGTGCATTTTCCCTCAGGATCATACAGAACTGCAAAATCCGCCAGCTCCCTGAACAGGGCAGTTTCAGAATTCATGCCTTCCGCACCTGTTCCGGAGCTGAAGAGAAAATTTTTTGCGGCTATTGCTGTTTCTTTTCCCATACGGTCAACAGCGATTCTTGCCATATGGTGATGGGCGGCCAGATTCCGGTTCATCAGCTCCCTCAGTCTGCCGGACAGTCTTTCTCCCTGACGGGACTGCCCTGTTTCAAGTTTGATGGAAATCACAATGCCGATGGTCAGAAGAATCAGGAAGCTGAAAAAGGAGAATCTTATGAGAATTTTGTTTTTTATGCTTTTCATAGGGCAGCTCCTTTGAATACCGGCCCATCCGTCCGGCTGATGGGATTGCAGGGACAGGTTTGAAACTGCTGTGGGAATAACTGACACAGATAAAGCATAAGTTCAAATTACATTTGCACATATCCATATTTGCACATATTTGTGTCAGATGCAACTTTTTCTGTCATATCTGCAAAAGAGGATATTTCCTTCATCCATTGCACTCCAGTTTCATTTTGGGTTGAAAAACTGTGATTTCAGTTGTTTGTAAATTTTATACAGGATATTGCATTTCCGGGCTTTTCCGGGTCTCTGCCGCGGATTTTTCAGAAAATATCCTGAAAATCCGCATCCGCTGCCTTTTTTTTCAGAAATCCGGACATATGCTTTTTCAGAACTTCCCGAACATCTGCCAGGCTGATTTTTTTTCCGCTTTCCTTTTCCATGCTGCTCATCTGAATATTGCACAGACCGCAGGGATTTATCCATGTGAATGGGTGCAGATCCATGTTTACGTTCAGGGCGAGTCCGTGAAAGCAGATTCCGTGTTTTACAGCCACCCCGATACTGCCCAGTTTGCGGTTCCCGATCCACAGTCCCCGGTTTTTTGCATCACCGTTCGCGGAAATTCCCCATTCCCTCACAGTTTTGGTCATGATTTCTTCCAGCCCTTCCACATATTCCCGGATGCCAAGCCTGCCTGCATTCATATCCAGAATGGGATAGACCACAAGCTGTCCGGGGCCGTGAAAGGTGATATTCCCGCCCCGTTCTGTCTGAAATATCTGCACACCCTTTTCTGCCAGAAATTCTTCTGAGACTGTCAGATTTTCCCGTCCCCGGTTCCGTCCCAGAGTGAACACCGGCGGATGCTCCAAAACCAGCACCGCATCGTTTTTCAGATGCTTTTCTTTTTTGGCCTCAACAATCTTCCTCTGCATATCCAATGCCTTTTCATAAGGCGTCAGGGGCAGTTCTATCCACAGAAAGGTTTTGGATGTATCCGGGCAAATATTCATGTAGTCTCCGCTGTGCAGGTATCTGTTTTCTGTATCATCATATCCATATTTTGCAACTGTGTCAAAAAATATCCTTATGACATTCTGTCAGGGCAATTTCCGGAGTGCCGAACTGAAAGTCTGGCTTACCCGATTTCAGAAATTCATTACATAATTGTTGTGAGTATCTCTTTTTAAATACAAAAATGTAATATAAATATATACCCTGAAAGCCGGTATATTGAAATATTATTTTTAAATCAAAATAGTTAAAATAAAATATCTGTGTCTGGCACGGCAATTGCTTTACTTATTGTCAAGATGAACTGAAAATGTTGGAAAATTTATATCTTCACTTTTTAAGCAATTTTTTTTAACCCTTACGGAGGAGGCTTTATCATGAGAGCAATGTTTTTTACCCTTTCTTTTCTGGGAGTCACCCTGATCAGTGCATGGGCCGGAGACGAACCGCCCACAGCGGAATCCAACAAAGCAGCCATTGATCTGGTGCAGAATCATGCCAATTACCTGTGGACACTGATAGCCGCGATTCTGGTTTTCTTCATGCAGGCCGGGTTTGCAATGGTGGAAGCCGGGTTTACCCGTGCCAAAAATGCAATTAACATTATGATGAAAAACCTTATGGATTTTGCCCTGGGCTCCATTGTGTACTGGGCTATTGGATTCGGACTGATGTTCGGCGTTTCATCCACAGGATGGATCGGGACTTCAGGTTTTTTTCTGAGTGATTATTCACCGGACGGTGATCCCTGGGTGCTGGTTTTCTGGATGTTTCAGGTGGTATTTGCAGCGACAGCAGCAACCATTGTATCCGGAGCAATGGCTGAACGTACCAAATTTACAGCATATCTTATTTACAGTGTTGTGGTAAGCGCTGTGATCTATCCCATATTCGGCGGATGGGCCTGGGGCAGTCTCTTCCACGGCGGCGGATGGCTGGGAAAACTGGGATTCATTGATTTTGCAGGCTCCACAGTGGTTCATTCTGTAGGCGGATGGGCAGCATTGGCCGGAGCCATTGTGCTGGGGCCGCGCATGGGAAAATACGGCAAAGACGGATCTGTAAAACCCATTCTCGGTCACAATATCCCCCTGGCCGCGCTGGGTGTGTTTATTCTCTGGATGGGATGGTTCGGTTTCAACGCTGGTTCCACAACAGTTGCAGACAAATCCATTGCCCTGATTGCTGTCAATACCAACCTTGCCGCAGCAGCCGGAGCCACGCTTGCACTGATCACGTCCTGGATCAAATTCGGCAAACCCGAAGTGGGCATGACACTGAACGGTGTTCTTGCGGGGCTGGTCGGCATCACAGCAGGATGCGCCAATGTTACACCGGGCAGTGCCATCATCATCGGTTCGATTTCCGGAGTTCTGGTTGTTTTTTCTGTTCTTTTTATTGAAAAAATAAAAATTGATGACCCGGTCGGAGCAATTTCTGTTCATGGCGTCAACGGCGCATGGGGAACCCTGGCTGCGGGTATCTTCAATATGGCCGGAACATCCGGAAAAATCATCGGTGTTCAGTTACTGGGAATGGCATCCTGTTTTATCTGGACATTTGCCCTGGCCTTTGCCATGTTCAAAATTATTGAAAAGACTATGGGTCTGAGGGTTTCTCCGGAAGAGGAACGGGAAGGTCTGGACGTCAGCGAACATGGCGGCACTGCCTACCCGGATTTTGAAATTCTTTCACACGGCGGCACAGGAGCAGTACCCAAAGGTTACGGCGCTCCTGCGGGAATCCCTGTAATGTCATCCAAAACAGCGGAACAGTCATAAACGGATTTTGTCATAAACCTTTCTCCTTCTCTCTGTCTTATCCTTCCGGACAAGAGCCGGTCTGATGCAGAAAATTCCCCTTCCGCAAGGGAGGGGAAAAACTTTTTGGTAGTGGGTCAAACCGGTTGATGACGCGTAAAAAACTCTCCCCGCCCTTGAGGGAGGGGAATTTCAGAATCAAATGATTTGACCCACTATCACATTTTTTCCCTTCATAAGCCAAAATTCAACAGTACAAATCCTGATTCCGTATTGCATCCGCATAAAAATCATGCTCACCGGATCAAAAATCACCTATAGGACATCCTGCTTGCTTTTTCAGACAAACTGTGTCATATAAACGATGTTACGCCAAACCTTCAGAATCCGGCAGACTGCTGTATTTCCCGTCATACCGGCGAAAGCCGGAATCCGGTAATTTCAGATGATTTTTCAAATGATTATGGATACCGGCTTTCGCCGGTATGACGAAGCTGCGTAACATCAGTTTCATAAGTATATTTTCAATGGCGAATCGTTATAAGATATGGCCTCCCGGATGCTTGCTTCCCGGAAAACGCTTTCCAGCCTCATTTAATACCAATTCGCTTTCAAAACATGAGCATGCAAACTGCTGTTTTTCGTGCTGTCCGTGTTTTTCGTGGTTAAAAAAAAGAGGCATTCCCCGAACTTTGAAATAGATTTGGTATAAGTCAGCTTTCTGAAATTATAAATGCTGCCGGAAAAATCGGGGCGGACGAAGAAACCGATGAGCACCTTTTGCAACTGATTATTCTTTCTGCGGAGCATCGGACGGAAACCCGGCAGCTCCCTCAAATTTTTTACGGAAATCAGCATGAAAAAATGTGTACTTATCTTACTGGATGGACTGGGAGACCGGTCTTTTGCTCAGTTCGGGCATCTTACCCCCCTGCAGGCCGCACATACACCGCATCTGGACAGACTGGCAGAAATCGGGTGCAGCGGTCTGTTTCATTCCGCTGTTTTGGGCCAGGCGCTTCCCAGTGAAAACGCTCACTTTGCCATGTTCGGATATGATCTTTCAGATTTTCCCGGCAGAGGTGTTCTGGAGGCAATGGGTGCGGGCATTGCACTTACAGAACAGGATGTGGCCGTGCTTGCCCGTTTTGTCACCTTAAAGGAAAAGGACGGAATTCTTTTTCTGGAAAAAGACCAGCCCCCTGCCACAGCAGCCGAAGCCGAATCCCTTGCCCAATTTGTTTCCGAATATGAAAGCGGGGGAATCCGCATTACTTTTACCCGGAGTCAGGGGCTTTACGGCATCCTGACTCTGCGCGGGGAAGCGGATCGGCATGTCACGGACACTGCCCCTTTTGTGGACGGACGGGCTCTGTCTGCACTGAAACCCTGGAAAGGGTTTGAGGACAATCCAAAGACGGCAAATACGATCCGCGCCCTTCGTTCCTATCTGCTGTGGCTGTGGGAATCCCTCCGGAATCATCCGGTCAATATTTCCCGGCAGAAACAGGGCAAACCCTGCCTCAACGGAATGGTGACGCAGCGGGCCGGGCAGATGAAAAAGGTTGTGCCTTTTTATGAAAAATGGGGATTGAGGGGACTTTCCATTGCTTCGGGAATTGTGTATCACGGGCTTGCGGCCTTTATCGGAATGGAAAGCAGAAAAGTCAGGGATACGGATGATCCGGGAAAAGATTTGGCGCAGAGACTGGACATGGCCCGGAACTCTCTGAATGAATATGATTTTATCCATGTTCACACCAAAACTCCGGATGAGGCCGCGCATACCAAGAATCCGGAAAGCAAAAAAAGGGTTATCGAATCTCTGGACAGGGGTATCGGGGAAGCCATTGCGCCTCTTCTGGAAGATCCGGAAGTGCTGCTGGTAATCACTGCGGATCATTCCACACCCAGCACCGGGCCTCTTGTCCATTCCGGAGAACCGGTTCCCATGACCTTTTGCGGACAAGGGGTGCGGAAGGACAGTGTGCGGCATTTTGATGAAGTCAGTGCGGCCGCAGGGGCATTGGCTTATGTTCGGGGCATGGAACTGATGTATCTGATACTCAATCACACAGACCGGGCAAAACTCCGGGGGATTATGGATACACCGGATGATCAGCCTTACTGGCCGGGGCATTATGAGTCATTCCGACTGTAAATTCCAATTCCCGTCAAAACAGGCACGGATTTCCAGCCTGTTTTCATAAACAGGCTGAATTTTTGTTCTGCTTTGTCTCCGGTACTGTATGATGGGCAAAACATCCTCTTATTCCGGAGAACAGCAGGATTGCGGAAAAGAAAACACTATGACAGAAGATATTGGCGTAATTCACGGAAGATTTCAGATACTTCACAGGGATCATCTTAAATATCTCATGGCAGGCAAAGCCCTGTGCCGACATCTGGTGGTGGGCATTACCAATCCTGACCCTTTTCTCACGCTTCCGGAAGAAAGCGATCCAAAGCGGAGTGATATACTGGCAAATCCCCTGACCTATTATGAACGTTATGTTATGATAAAAAGAGTTCTGACCGGGGCAGGACTGGAGCCGGGAGATTTTTCCTTGGTTCCCCTGCCTGTCAATATGCCGGAGCGCTACTGCTATTATGTTCCAATGGACGCTCTGTTTCTTCTTTCCATCTGTGATGAGTGGGGCAGGCGCAAACTGGCCCGGTTCCGGGAACTGGGGCTGAGAACCCATGTGCTGTGGGAAGTTCCGCCGGAACAGAAGGGCATCAGCGCTGCTGAAGTCCGGGCTCGGATGATCAAAGGAATTCCCTGGCATGACATGGTGCCGCGGGAGAGCGCCCTGCTTATGGAGAAATGGAGAATTCCGGAACGCCTTCGCAGACTTGCAGCTATGCCTGACAATGCGGATAAATGAAAAAAAACACGGATGTTCTGATGCGCTGGATGATCAGACTGCTTCAGACTGCATCCGTTTTTGGAAAAAATGCTTATGTTTTACAATATTCTGAACCTGACAATATTTTTCTTTTTGCTGCTGTGCACACCTTTGTCTGCGCAGACATCCGTGCAGAAACTGGATCTTCGCATATCCGGAGACAGACTGAGTATTCATGCAGATCAGGCTCCTCTCCAGAGCATTCTGCGCAGGATAGCCGCGCAGGGAATCCGTGTGCAGGTGGACCCGGATCTGAATCCGGAGATTTCCGCATCTTTTGAAAAGCGGAAAATGGAAAAAGGGCTGCACACTGTCCTGAAGTCCCTGGATTATGCACTGATATGGGAATCGCAGCCGGGAAATCCGGAAGTCCGGCTGGCTGAAATACAGATATTTGAACCGGGCAGAAAATCCCGGATGCGGCCGCTGGAGACATCCCATTATTTTAAGGTGGTGAGAAATCCGGAAAACGGGCAGATTTTTGTCAAAGATGAAATCCTGATGCGTCCGGCTCCGGGTGTTTCCCGTGCGGAATTTGAAAAATTTCTCAAAAGCATCGGCGGAATCATAGTGGAACAGGATGACCGCACAGGGGTGTACCGTATCCGGCTGCCGGAAAATACCGATGTGCCAGCGCTGATCGCACAGATTTCTGGAAAAAAAGGCATTGCCACAGCAGAACCCAATTATGCGTATCCCATTTTGCTGCCTTACCGGAATATCAGCCCGGATGTCCCTGCTGCCGGATATGTGAATCCTGCACCCCCTGAAAACGGCGTCCGTGTAGCTGTGCTGGATTCCGGTTTGCTGCCCGGTTCAGGACTGGATGAATATGTGGCAGCTTCTCTGGATGCTGTCAGTCCGGAAGATTCCCTTACAGACGGCCTGGGACATGGAACACAGATGGCTTTGATTGCCTCCGGTGCGATCAGTCCCTATGGAGTTTCTTCCGGGGAAAATGAATCGGTTCCCATTATTCCCATCCGGGTATTTGATGACAACGGGGTTACGACAAATTTCAGCATGATGCGCAGCATTGACTTTGCACTGGAAAACGGCGCAAAGGTGCTGAGCATGAGCTGGGGATCAGACACCCGGAGTGATTTTCTGGAACAGACCCTGAATTATGCGGATGAAAAAGGTCTGATTCTGGTGGCAGCAGCCGGAAACGAAGCCACAGGAAAGGAAGTCTGGCCAGCAGCCTATTCATCAGTCATGGGTGTCGGAGCACTTGCACCTGACGGAACAGTCTGGGAAAATTCCAATTACGGCAGTTCTGTCACAGTTTCGGCTCCGGGCTTTGCTTCCCTGCCGGTGGGATACAAAGGTGAAGCAGGAGCATACGCGGGAACATCCATTGCCACCGCATATGTGGCAAACAGTATTGCACGTTACCTGTCCGAACATCCGGATGCAGGAAAGGAGGAAGTTTTCAAATCCATTGATTCCATTGTCAAAAGCAGAAATCAGTAATACCGGTTCGCCATTGGTTTTATACAATGCGGAGGAGTGCAAAAATTAAGCGGAGCGGTTTTTTGCACACGCTCAACAGCGGAAAAACTGACCATATTGTATCAAATCAATGGAGAATTGGTATAATACGGTTTCTCCATCTCCTGAGTGTAAATGAAACTGATGCCAGACCGGGAATTGCACATGCAGATTTTTCCGAAGATATGACCATTATATCAGATTATTATCCCTTTTATAACGGGATTCCATCCTGCTCTGTTTGGAAAAAATGGATAAAAAACTTGCTTTTTCAGAAAAATGCTTTATTTTATTAAATTACCCTGCTGATGAATGGCGGGGTAATTTGTTTTTGAGACCCGGAAAAAAATGATTCCGATACAGGAACTTATTTTTCATATAAAATATCAAATTATCATAAGGGAGAAAAAAACATGGAGCGTTCACAGATTACGCTTTACAGCGGCGGACATAAGGGTGCGGAAACCGAATTCGGAAAACACGCGGAATGCTGGGGTATTCAGGAAGTCAATTTCTCATTTGAGGGGCATATGGCAGAACGCTCCCGGAATTTGCGCATTCTGACTCCGGAGGAACTCAGACAGGGCGATATCAGCATGGAAATCGTTTCCAAACGCATGGGACGCACCTATGCCAAAGCTGACAAAATCCGCAAAGTGATTCAGTCCATTTTTCACATGGTGAACAACGGATTCCATATTTTTGCCATCGGCTGGATTCAGCCCGATGACACAGTCAAAGGCGGAACCGGCTGGGGCGTGGAACTGGCCCGGCTGTTCAACCGTCCGGTAAGCGTTTACGATCAGGATCGCAAAGGCTGGTTTTCCTGGCAGGACAAAAAATGGATTGCGGATACTCCGGTAATCAGAGACAAAACCTTTGCAGGAACAGGAACCCGGAACCTGACCGAAGACGGCGAAAAAGCCATTCATGATCTTTTTGTCCGCTCTTTCGGGCCTGCGGATCAGAAGTAATTCTGCACTCAGTAACTGATGTTAAGAAGAATCATTATACCGGCGAAATCCGGTATCCGGAACTGTCTGAAAACACTGGATTCAGGCTTATGCCGGAATGACTGTGAAAGTTGACAACTCTCTGATTTTTGGAAAAGCTGCGTAGCATCAGTCAGTAACACGGATTAAATAAATTGGGCAATCCCATGCTTCCTGTGCCTACCCCCGGATGGGGCAGGCACAGGGCTGCCTCCTACCAGTTTCCGCCTGAGTCCGGAAGACAGACAGTGGTTAAAGTCCCTGCTGGAAAGGGTCAATGACCTTTCTCCAAACAAAAAAATATCAGAGACCATGATGATAAAGTGATTTCCATTAAAGATTATACCGTTTTTCGTAGGGCGGGCACAAAAAGCCGTGCCCACCCTACAATGATGGTACATTTGGTAGTGGGTCAAATCGGTTGATGAAACAGAATTCAGATTGCCGTAGAGACAGGGCATGCCCTGTCTCTACAGGATTCTGTCTCTGCGGAGACCTTAATCCCGGATTCTGAATCAACGGATTTGACCCACTACCCAATTTTTCTACTGGTTCTGGGGGTATGTTTACAGTTACGGATTCAGTGTAAAAACAATAGCATTCAATTCATTGGTTAACATATCCAATAATAAAAAACTGTCCTGCAAGTATGACATGAAAAATAATGAGTTATATATTCATTATCACAGTGGAACCTGCTCCTGTCTGCTGCTTTTCGTTGCTCAAATAAAGTATTATAAAAATAGTACTGTTATAAATATAAGAGTTGGCTATATATCGGCATTGGCTATATTACTACTGTCAGTGTCATTGCTGATTAAAGGTAATCTCAACAGTATATGCGGCCTAATCAGTATTTGCGCCTGTGTTTACATTTTGGAATACAGAAGGCTGTGCTATGCAATTTTTGATTCAATAGAAAAATATCTTAATAAATGAAGAAATGTTATATCATTATACAAAATGGGGTAGTGGGACTTTTCATGCTGATAATCCCGAATTATAATGATCAATAAAACTTAGGATGCGGATTCTGTGAAGATCCCCGTCACGGCTGAAAGAAAGCGTTTTTCTTACCAAGTTCGGACATCTC
>JBFXEJ010000093.1:0-27139 GCA_050180235.1 Desulfococcaceae bacterium | reverse complement strand
ATTAACTGTCAATATATTTTTTTCGCAGAAAATCAATGAAAAATATCATTAGATTCTTTTCGATATTGAAAAATCTTTTCTTTGGCGGTATAATACTTCTATTAGCCGGTATAATCCCTGCGGAAGACAATAATTATGAAATTTTTTTTTGCAAATAGCGGCAGATCCGTCAATAAAAACAGAATGGTGCTGGCCGGGTTCATCCTGGCCTCCCTCTTCTGGATGCTCGCTTCTTTTCTGGATTTTTTTTTATTAAAGAATGTCATGCTTTTTGACCAGATATTCAGCCCCGCGCCCTCCCAGTTGTGGATGCGGCTGGTGGTCATGTGTCTTTTTGTCATTTTCGGCTCCCATGTGCAGTACAATATGGATCAGCGCAAACAGGCAGAAGATGCCCTGCGGGAGAGCGAAAAGAAATACAGGCGCATTATAGAGGCCATAGACGACGGTTATTACGAAGTGGATCTGGACGGCAGTTTCACCTTTTTCAATACAGCCATGTGCCGGATTATGGGGCGTTCCCGTGAAGAAATGTGGGGAACAAATTTTGAAGCCTTTGATGCCTTTTACCGGCACGGAAGAACCCCCAAAGTTTTTGAATGGACTCTGCGGGAAAAGGACGGCTCTGAAACCATTTTGGAATCTTCTGTGTCCCTGATCAAGGATTCGGAAGGGAAAATCATTGGATTCCGGGGACTGCTGCGGGATGTAACCCAGCGGAAAAAGGAAGATGCACTGCGTCAGGCCAAAATGGCCGCAGAATTTGCCAGCCAGTCCAAAAGCGAATTTCTGGCCAATATGAGTCATGAAATCCGAACCCCGCTCAACGCGATTATCGGAATGCTGGAACTGGTGCTGGAAACCGAACTCACACCTGAACAGCGGGAGGATCTGGATGTGGTCATCTCCGCTGCCTATGCACTGCTGTCAGTGATCAACGATATTCTTGACTTTTCCAAAATTGAGGCAGGCAAGCTGGAACTTGAGGAAGTGCCTTTTGCTGAGGGATTTTCTGGGCGAGTCTCTGAGAATCATGGCGGCCAAGGCGCATGAGAAAGGGCTGGAACTGGCCTACCGGGTACTGCCGGATGTGCCGGATCGGCTGATCGGGGATCCGGCCCGTTTCCGCCAGATTATTCTCAACCTGGTGGGAAACGCTGTGAAATTCACAGACCGTGGAGAGATTATTGTAACTGTAAAAACAGACAGTTATACAGAAAACGGCGTCTGTCTCCTGTTTTCGGTCAGGGATACGGGTATTGGCATTCCCCCGGAAAAACAGGAAAGCATTTTCAGGGCTTTTGAGCAGGCAGATGGAAGCACATCCCGGCGTTTCGGAGGAACCGGACTGGGTCTGGCCATTTCCAGCCAGCTTGTGGAACTGATGCACGGGAAAATATGGCTGGAGAGCAGGGTGGGGGAAGGCAGTATCTTCCGTTTTACAGCAAGTTTTATTGCGGATCCCGAGGAGGATTACGCGTTTGAACTGCTCTCGGATCTGGATTTGAGCGGTGTGCGGGTGCTGGTGGCAGATGACAACGCCTCCAACCGGGAAATCATCCGGGAAATTCTGGCAAGCTGGAAGATGGAACCGGTTACTGTATCCGGCATGGAGGAGGCCAGGGACGCATATTTCCGGGCAAATGAAGCGGGTGAACCCTTTCTGCTGGCAGTCATTGATTCGGAAATGCCCATGAACAACGGTTTTACCCTGGCCAGATGGTTTATGGACAGGATAAGCCCGGTTGCCACCCGGATCATTATGATGCTTACCGGATCCAAAACCCGGCGCCGGAATGAACTGGGGGCACTTGGCATCCGGGCCAGCGTGACCAAGCCTGTGCGGCCTTCTGACCTGCTGGATGCAATTATCTCTGCTCTGGATATTCAGACTTCCGCAGGTAAAATGCCAACTTCCGGCATCACAGAGGAAATGCCTGCGAAAGAGGAAAATCCGCTTAGGATACTTGTGGCTGAAGACACGCCTTTCAACCAGAAATTTATCATCCGTCTTTTGGGCAGACGGGGTCATCAGGTTCTTATCGCGGAAAACGGAATAAAGGCCATTGAGGCTCTGAAAGCTGAAAAATTCGATTTGGTGCTTATGGACGTGCAGATGCCGGAAATGGACGGTTTTGAGGCCACAGCCGCGATCCGGGATCTGGAGAAAAAAAACGGTCAGCATATCCCCATTATTGCCATGACAGCGCATTCCATGAAAGGGGATCGGGAGCAGTGCATCCAGTCCGGCATGGACGACTATGTATCCAAACCGGTTTCCTCCGAGGCGCTTTTCAAAGCTATCCGGACGCTGATTCCGGGCACAGCCGGAGAAACAGGCAGCAGCAAAAACGTTACGGCAGCACCTTCCCTTCCCCTTTTTGACAAAGCGGGACTGCTCCGGACATTTGACAATGATATGACTTTTCTGAGGGAATGCACAGATATGTTCCTTGAAGAATATCCGAAAATGCTCGATCAGCTCCGGAAACAGGTGGAGGAAAAAGACTGTCCCGGCATAAGACGGACAGCACATGCAGTAAAGGGAATGATGGGAAACTTTCAGGCCGTATCCATAGCCCGGACAGCCTATGCACTTGAGGAAACAGGGCGCAACAATGACGCTGGCGAAGCAGCCCGCATTTTTGAAACTTTGGAGGCGGAAGTCACGGATTTCGGGAAAATGCTTTCGGACTTTATCATAAAGGAGATGAAGTGAATATACTCATTGCAGAAGATGATCTTATCACCCGGCATCGGCTGGAGAAATTTCTGAGCAAATGGGGAAACCGGGTCATGGCCGCCCCCAACGGAGCTGAAGCCCTCAGCCATTTTCTTTCCGGAGATACAGATCTGGTCATCACAGACTGGATGATGCCGGAAATGGAAGGCCCGGAACTGGTGCGGCATATCCGCAGAAGCGGCAAACCCTTTGTCTATGTAATTCTGCTGACCTCCAAAGGGGAAAAAACAGATGTGATTACCGGACTCAATGAAATCGGTGCAGATGACTATATTGTCAAACCCTTTGATCCGGATGAACTGCAGGCGCGTCTGAGTGTGGGCAAGCGGATGGTGAAACTGGAACGGGAACTGAGAGAACACAGTGAAAATCTGGAAAAAATCGTCCGCCGCCAGACCCGGATGATACGGGAAACCCAGGAGGAAACCATTGTCAAACTTCTGACTGCCCTGGAATCAAGGGATCAGGAAACCGGGGGACATGTGCGCCGCATATCCCTGTTCAGTGTAGTTCTGGCAGAAGCCGCAGGCTGGTCCAAATCCGAGGTGGATGATCTGCGTCTTGCAGCACCCATGCACGACATCGGGAAGATTGGTGTGCCGGATCGCATTCTCTGCAAACCCGGTCCGCTCACCAGTTCGGAGTTTGATATCATCAAAACCCATACCACCATTGGCGGGAAAATACTGGGAGACTCGGACTTTCCCATGCTGCACATGGCCCATGACATTGCCCTGTGCCACCATGAGCACTGGCACGGTGAGGGATATCCCAGCGGCATTTCAGGCGAAAAAATTCCCAAATCCGCCCGGATTGTGGCTTTGGTGGATGTCTTTGATGCCCTGAGCAATGACCGGGTTTACCGGAAGGCATCTCCGGAGGAGGAGGTGCTGGAAATCATGAACGCAGGCAGGGGAAGACATTTTGACCCCTATTATTACGATCTGTTTGTCACCAAAATCCCTGAATTCCGGCATATTTTACGGGAAAATCCCTGATATGCCCAAACGTCCGTGCAACAAAAAACCGTTCCGGATGCAAAAAACCGGTTTTTTCTCAGCAAAAACATGATGGGGACTTAATACCGGTTCTCCATTGAAAATATACTTATTAAACAAACCTCTGTCCCCTCTCAGCAGGGGATTTTTGAAAAAATCAGTGAAGAACCGGTATAAGCCCTTATTTTTAAGGCGCTGCTATCTCCCTGTATATTTCATCCACCACTTCAATAAATTCCATAGGCATCTCAAACTGAATCAGTTCAGCGGTCTTTTCATTGATGGCGATTTTCTGGGGAGCCTCAAGCACCTGATCCAGTTGACCGGGTTTTGCGCCGTTGCATATTTTAGCTATGGTTTCAGCATAAAACGTTCCGGATGCCTTGAACCCGGCAGTCATTGCAAGACTCATGAGAAATCCGGATTTGACCGAATCTGAACCGGATTGGGAAAAGGTGGGAATTTTATGGGAATTGGCAATCTTCACCAGTTCCGGTATGCTTTTGGCATTCACACCTCCCTGCATGGAGACGTAAATGGCATCCACCTTTTTTTTCCCCAGTTCCTCAAAACACTGCTTCACACTGTCTGAAGCGATATTTTCATCCGGAACATCACTTTGCGTATAACAGGGAATGATCTGAAACCCGCGTTCCTGTGCTGCTTTTTCCAAAGTATCCATTGCAGCATAACTTCTGCCGGTTTCACTGTTCTCATACGCGACACCCAGGGTTTTGAATTTTGTAATCTCATGAAAAAGCTGAATCTGCCGGGCATGACGCAGGGGAGACACCCGTGCATGAAGCCATTCATTGCCGGAATCCTCAGCACTTTTGACAATCTTCGCTCCTATGGGATCACCTGTGGACACAACTATGGTCGGGGTTTTGTATCTGCCGGCGGCAAGGCCCTGGGAAAGGTCCTGCCCGGCCCATGTTCCGGCCGCAATGATCAGGTCAATATCCTTTTTCGTTCCCAGACGCGCAATGATCTCCTCAGACATTTTCGGCCTGAGTTCCTTGTCCCATTTCGCACTGTAATGTCCATCCGCAGCGAATTCAATATAGTCACTTTTGATATTGGCTGCCAGCCAGTTCCAGAGTTCTTTTGTCTGACTCCCCGCCTGTTTCGGAATCTCTGTCTTCTGAATCCACTTCAGATTGGTCAGGGCGTCCACTATGGCGAGAATATTGGTCTGATAATCAATATAATCCCCACCCTCGTAATATCCGATCCGCCATTTTTTCCCCTCATTTGTTTTCGGGGAAGTGGAAAAATTTCCCCTGTCCGCTGCAAACACAGACACAGCAAACAGAAAAACAGACAGAACGCTTACTGCAAATGCCTTCTTCCTTACTTTCATCATAACCGCCTCCTTGATTTTGTTCCTTTAATAATAAGTTTAAAGCAGTATCTCAATAAATACATAGACGCATCAATGCCATTAAGTTAATGTGATTTCTGAAAATGAATGTCCCTGTTCAGTTCACAGGCACAGGGCAAAAGCTGGAAGCTTTTGCTACTTTGATGGGATATTCTTTTCCGGAAATCACCTTAGGCGATTTCCATGAAAAAATGTACCATCATTGTAGGGTGGGCACGGCTTTTTGTGCCCGCCGTACTGCTGAAACGGCGGGCACAAAAAGCCGTGCCCACCCTACGAAAAACGGTATAATCATTAATGGAAATCACCTTACGTTAAGGATCTGTAACGAAACAAACTGAACAATACCTGTATTGTCAAAAACAGTTCCCTGCATATCCGTGGAAACCGGCAGGATGCCGGTTTCAGAAGGCCGGCCCCGCAATAATGCACAGATTATTTTCTCACAAACCCAGGGCAGGTAAAGGTTCATCCGGAGTGCCAAACGGCAAGTCTGGCACTTCTTCCGGCCCTGACGTAATGGTATTGATTTGCATATAGACTAATATCCCCATCTTTGCAAACATTTTTTCATCCCTGATTTTTTTTCACTTTCAGTTCATCAAAGCCGTAAGTTCCCCAATCAGTCCTTTGACACGTTTCACCTGTGCATTCATTTCTTCGGAAGAGGTGGCCGCGATCTGCGCGCTGGCAGCGTTTTCCTGAACAACCTTGTCCAGTTCTGCCACAGCCGTATTCACCTGCTCAATTCCTCTTGCCTGATCTTCGGAAGCTGCACAGATATTATCAATGAGAATTTTCACCTGCTGAACGATCTGTATATTTTTTTCCATAATTTCTGCAACCATCTGTCCGGATTCCCAGGCTTCCCCTATTCTGTTTTGTGCCTCTGCAATCAGTTTTGTGGCATCACCGGCAGCGGCGGAGGCATGAAAGGCCAGATTTCTGACTTCCTCTGCGACTACTGCAAATCCCGCCCCTGTTTCACCCGCGTGCGCGGCTTCCACTGCCGCATTCAGGGCCAGCAGATTGGTCTGAAAGGCATTTTTGTTTATACTTTCAACAATTGCAGCGGTTTTTCCTCCAACTTCCACAGTGGATTTCATGGCAGCCGCCATTTTTTTCACTCGTTCTTCCATTATCCGGAAATTGGGAACTGCATCTTCCTGCATAAAATGACTTGCTTTTTCAGCATTTTCCGCATTCTGCCGGGTCATGGAGGATGTTTCTTCCAGAGATGAGGAAGATTCCTCCAAAGAAGATGCCTGTTTTGAAGTTCCCTCGGCCACCTGCCTGCCAATGGCTTCGATCTGTCCGGAAACAAGGGATACCCTGCCGATGGATTCTTCCACGCCCCGGACAATCCGGCTGAAAGGACTCGTCACAGTCCGGGCGATCAGAAAAATGAAAGCTGATACTGCCAGAATAACAGCCAGCGACATAAAAAACAGGATTTTGCCGATTTTTTTCACAGGAGCATTCAGCTCTGAAACAGATGCCGTCACAGCAACGGTCCATCCGACTATACTGCTCCTGTGAAAAGCAGCAATCATTTCCCGTCCTTTTTCCGCATAGGAAAAAAGCCCTTCCTTTTCAGACATCATCTTTTGTCCGAAATCAGAGGATTTCATATTTTCATTCAGTATTTTCGATTTTTCCGGATGTGCAATCACCAGACCATCATCCTGAAATATATACGCATAACCTGTATTCCCTGTTTTTATGGGAAGAATCTGCTCTTCGGCAAAACGGTCAAAGTTTATCACCGCAAACAGAACACCGGTTTCAGAACCTTCTCCCACAGGGCAGGAAATGACAAAAACCGCTTTACCGCCGGATTCATTTTTTGTGACATCAGATATAAAGGAGATCCCTTTAAGAGCTTCCTGAAAATATTTCTGCCCGGATATATTCGGGCTCCCTATGGCTGCGGGATCAGAGGAGCATAAGATTTCTCCTTTGGCGTTTGCCAGACTCAGGACTTCGTAGTTTACGCTATGCAGCCCCTCAAGATAGCTGTTTACAGGTTTTCGTATTTTTTCAGACATATATGAGTCCTGAACAGCCCACTGCAAACTTTTTCCCAGGCTCCATGTCTCAATATTCATCATTAACTCTTTCAGCCAGAAATCCGTAATTTTCAGCGATGATTCAGAAATCCGGACAATCTGTTCTTCTGCAGATTTCTTCAACAGTTTCAGTGAACTTAAATAGGATACCATTGTCAGAATGCCCATTCCCGCGATAAGCAGGGCAACCGTGGGAACAAGAAATCTGTTTCTGAGACTTAATTTCATAAATTATAATGCCTTTTTTTAAAAGTTATCAACTGCGGACTTACGGAATGAATCTGTAACACATATCAGGCAGCCCTTCCAAAAATCAGGAATCTGCCCGCTTTCAGTGTCATACCAAATCGACATTGATTTTATACAATATTATCAGTTTTTTTCGATGTTCAGCGTGTGTGCAAAAAACCGCTCCGCTTAATTTTTGCACTCATCCGGATTTGCATTCCGTATTGTATAAAAATCGGTATCATTCCCGCGTAAGCCGGAATCCGGCATGTTCCGGATACCGGCTTTCAATTTCCGGTTCCCATGTATGAAATTCAGCAGATCGAAAACTCCCTCCCCCTCAATGGGAGAGGGGGGAATTAAGGAAATTTTCGATCTGCTGAAATTTGACTCAGTCTGCGGATGCTTCTGTTTTTTCCGGAATAGGGGAAGCGGATACCATGCGGTTGATCAGCAGACCTCTGGATTTTCCGAAATCCCTGATCCGGGATGGATCAAAACCTCCGCTTTGGTAGAATTCCCTGAATTCCCTGTTATCAAGAAGATGCAGGATAAAACTGATATGACCTGAATACCCGTTTTCATCAAGTCTCTGCAACTGTTTCACAGTCTTTTCAGCCATTTCCCTTGCCTGACGGTGAACCGTGGCTCCGGCCGGGCCGCATTTTTCCAGAGAATACAACTGACGGCAGGAAAAAGGGCGGATTTCATAAATCAGACAGGTATGATCCTCTTTGAGAAAAGGGCATTGCATACTGTTTCCCTTTTCTTTTTCCTGCCGGTTCCTAAGCAGCCTGTTCTGTATACCTTTTTTTTCTTTGGAAGAAAAACCTGACATCCGTTCCCGGATTACCAGCCCCTCAAGAGTGGTCATGTCAATATTTCCCATATTCGTACAGCAGAACGCGCATCCGGGTCTGCACACGGCCTGTTTGCGGAATTCACCGGATTCTGACTCAAACCCATCATAAATGGCGGTCAGCCGTTCTTTTTTTTCTTTCAGATTCATCAGAAATCCTTAAAATCATCATCCTCAGTGGTAATCAGGTGCTCCGGATCGGTTTTCCCGGCTTTCCTGTCCCCGTGTTCCGGAAAACAGGAATTCCCTGATTTCAGGACATGCAAATCTTCCTTCAGAGTTTTTTCCTCAGGACTTTCATGTACGGAAGATGATGGACTGTCCTTTTTTTCCCGTGTTCCCACCAAAGAAACCAGATCATCCACAAAATTTTTCATCTGTCTTGCCTGTTTGCTCATTTCCTCTGAGGCATAGGCCGATTCTTCTGCATTGTCCGAATTCTGCCGCGTAATCCGGTCAATTTCATTCATTGCTTCGGTCAGTTGCCGGATGCCTTCAGCCTGTTCACCGGAAGCGGCCGCAATTTCAGCCAGCAGCCCGCCCACTTTTTCGGCATTTTGGGCCACCTCTCCGAATGCTTCACCGGTTTTTTTCACAAGGGCGGCACCGTCATTGACCTTCTGAACAGTTCCCCGGATCAGTTCGGCTGTGTTTTTGGCAGCATCAGCCGATCTCATGGCCAGATTCCTGACTTCATCGGCCACAACTGCAAATCCCGCGCCGGCTTCTCCGGCACGGGCTGCCTCCACTGCCGCATTCAGGGCCAGAAGATTGGTCTGAAATGCGATTTCATCAATGGTTTTGACGATCCGGGAGGTATCCTCGCCTGCTTTGGAAATTTCTGACATGGAGGATGTGAGTTCATTCATGGAGGCATTTGCCCTGCGTACCACCCCGTTGCCCTCTTTCATAAGACGGTCTGCCTGACCCGCGTTATCCGCGTTTTTCCGGGTCATGGAGGACATCTGTTCCAGAGAGGCGGATGTTTCCTGCAAAGAGGTGGCCTGCTCTGTGGAACCTTCTGCCAGTTGCATACTTGAGGCTGAGATGGTATTTGCCGCATCAAGGGTTTTGCCTGAAACATCGGTCAGTCCGTGCGTAAGTTTTTCAAGCATGGAGAAAATCCGCTGCACATCCCGTCTGACAAGGTAAAGGGTAAGCAGAAAAATCAGTGTGAGAAATATTCCCCCGAGTCTGAGAGAGGTTTTAAGAAATTCCACTTTCCTGACAGCTTCCTGTTCAATAAGGACTACGGCCTTTTCCATTTCCGCAAGAAGAAGGGGCTCGTGTTCCCGGATGTATTTCAAATCATCGGGATTTTTTTCTTTGATGAACTGCAGCCCCTTTTCCCGGAAAGGTTTCCACAGAGATTCCGCTTTACGGAGCTGATCCGCTGTTTCCGGCTTATCCGGCTCCTGAATTTCCCTGAATCCCGAATGGCTGGAATCTGAGGGGATTTTTCCGCCGCTGATAAAAGCGGCCAAAGACGATCCGAACTGCTCCATTGTGCCGGCCGGAATATCGCCTGAAATATCGCCCTGGGAAAAAAACGCCATTTCCATTGTCATTTTTTCAATGAGCATCCGCTGTCTTCCTGCAAGATTGATAATGACACTGTCATTGTCCCATGCTTCTTCCGTAATGAACACGGCCATGACCACAAGTGATGCTGCGAGCAGATACTGCAGTATGATTCCTGTGTAAAGTTTGGCTGAAACCTTCATTTTCCTCCTCACTGTCCGGATGTTCCGGATTTGTCCTTTGCATTTTCAGCAGGTAAGTAACCGGAATCCGTTTAGACAGAAGTTACGATGCGCTTATCAGACTGTCAAAAAATTCTCTGCATTCTGTTTTAACCGCATAGGATGCTAAGATTTATGCAAAAATGCTCAGAAACAGGCTTCGCACACCTTTGCGTTCTTTGCGGTAAATATGTAAAAATTTATCTGACAGCCCGCCTATTAACCGAAAAAATGTTTTATTGCAATCCGTTTAACATATCTTTCAGAACAGCCGCTCCCGGATTGTCGAAGCGGTTTTCCAGCAGAATGCCTTCGGGCGTGGCATCTTCTCCGTAATAATTACGATTGGCCGGATGGTCGGCATTGATAATATGCCCTTCCAGGGAGATACCGGCAAACAGTCCTTCCACATTTGAAAAATAATAAATATCTTTGAATGCAGTCTGGCTGGATGCAGAGAAATCCGCTCCGGCCGAACCCGCGGATACTGAAACATCCGCTCCGACTGTCACACCTGTCCGGATGGCTGAATCCAGAACCCTGTCATTCATGAAAACCATAATCACGGATGCACGCTGCATACCGATCTGAAACCCCATGCTTCCGCCACCCATAACATAAAAGGCAGGTGAACTCCAGTTTCCATCCGCTGTCCTTGCCACAAGCACACCGCTGCCGCCCTCACCGCCAAGCATAACGCCTGCCCGGATGATCCGGGGATAAATCAGAACCCCGCTGGCATTGTCAATCAGAACATTCAGCGAACGGTTATCCGGATTATCGCACATCACCTTTACGGCAACGGCAGCGGCATCCACGAGTTCCTGCTCCGGACTGCGGTATCCTTCTTCCGCAGGGCCCGTCTGATCCATTGAGACACATCCTGTAAAAAAAAGAAAAAACATCGTACAAATGACTGACAGAATCCTTCCCATCATCTCTGATCTCCTTCCGGTTTTAAGATTTTTACATGAAAATTCGGTTTTATATAAGCGGACAGATACAGCAAAGCAAAAACACCGTCTTTCCTTAAGTCCTTTGCGGTCAAAACGGCAAAGCAAAAGCTGACAGAGTCACAAATCAGAGCATTATTCTCCATACAATATATGAACCCTTTTCATGAAGCAAGCAAAAGTATGGAAATTCCCAGCCTGATATGTTACAAATCTCCATAAATGCTTTTTGGCATAAAGCCGGATTATATGCAACTGCAGGGACAGAGGAGAAATGAATATGGTATATGCAGACCCTGAAAAAACAGGGATCGGATGGATCGGACTTGGCGTAATGGGCCGGTGGATGTGTCAGCATATTATGGACAAAGGATTTCGGACAGCCGTTTTCACCCGGACACGGGAAAAGGCCATGCCCATTCTGGAAAACGGGGCAGTCTGGACAGATTCTCCCGGAAAACTGGCAGCAGTGTCGGATGTCATATTCACTATGGTCGGATTTCCCGATGATGTGCGTCAGGTATATATGGGGCCTGACGGCATTCTGTCCGGCGCCGCGCGGGGAAGTATTCTGGTGGATATGACCACCACACAGCCTGCTCTGTCCCGTGAGATTTATGCGCAGGCAAAGGAAAAAGGGATTTATGCCATTGATGCGCCCGTATCAGGCGGTGATGTGGGAGCGCGAAATGCCCAACTGTCCATCATGACAGGCGGTGATGCCGAGGCTGTGGAGGCTGTCATGCCTCTGCTGCGGGCAATGGGGAAAAAAATCATACATCAGGGAAAAGCCGGAGCAGGACAGCACACCAAGATGTGCAACCAGATTGTGATCGCTGGTACAATGATCGGTATGTGTGAATCCCTGATTTACGGATACAGGGCAGGGCTTGATTTGGAAACAATGCTCTCAGGCATTTCCGGAGGTGCTGCCGCGTGCTGGTCTTTGGACAATCTGGCCCCCCGGATTCTTAAACGGGAATTTGGCACAGGTTTTTTTGTAAAGCATTTTCTCAAAGACATGGGAATTGCTCTGGAAGAGGCAGCGCGTATGAATCTGTGTCTTCCCGGTCTGGCTTTGGCTGCGCAACTGTATCAGTCAGTAAAGGCGCTGGGCGGAGAAGAGATGGGAACCCAGTCGCTGATTCTGGCTTTGGAGCAGATGAGCAATACCACCATAAGGAAATTCTGACATCATACTGACATCATAACTGATGTTACGCAGCATCGTCATACCGGCGAAAGCCGGTATCCGGAACTGTTTGATATTACTGGATTCCGGCTTTCGCCGGAATGACGGGCAAAGCGGATAACTCCCTGATTTTTGAAAGAGTGGCGTAACATCAGATCATAATCTGTTTTAAAAATCCGCCGGGCAAGGTTTTCAGGTTTAATCCGGGATATGGGCATTGATACCAACTCGTCATTGATTTGATACAATATTGTCAGTTTTTCCGCTGTTCCGCATGTGCAAAAAAACCGCTCCGCCCAATTTTTGCACTCCTCAGGATTTGGATTCCGCATTGCATAAAGCCAATGGCGGTTTGGTATTGACTCACCCTGCTCACCGCAGTCATACCTGAGAAAGCAGTAATACAGGTCCAAGTTGAACTTAGGTGATTCCTGCTTCCGCCAGGATAGGCAATCTGCTGATTTTTGAAGGGACTGCACAATATCAGTTGTTCAGCAGGAAGGCAAAAATAGGCAAAACAGAGTTTTTTCCGCATTGCGGGATTTCCATACCCTGCCGGAACCGGAGCAGAAACCGGTTTTGTGAAAAATTTTTCCATGCGCGGATGCCGGTTTTTGCATATGCAGATTTGCACTTTACAAATTTAGCAGTTGAAAATCAGGCACTTGAAAATAAAAACAGAATTTGGCAGGATTTCCGGCGGTTTTGAGAAATAAACGGATCCCGGAAATAAACAAAGAGTTTTGAAAAAATATTGACAAAGCTGTTTTTTTGTCATAAGGTACAAACTTTCAGAAGCGGGCATAGCTCAGTTGGCAGAGTACAAGCTTCCCAAGCTTGGTGTCGCGAGTTCGAATCTCGTTGCCCGCTCCAGTTTTCAATGTCCGCCTTTGACAGTATAAAAGGCAGTTTTTTTGTTTATGTATGAGGGGTTCAGCGTCATGTTTCTTATGCTTTGCAGAAGTGTGTTTATGAACAGGTGATTTTTTTCCATATCCGATTGAAAAAAGGTCTATAGGCATGAGAAAACGGGCGGCAGCCCGTTTTTTTGTTTTCTGAGGCAGGTGCAAACCCGATGATGATGTCCCAAAAGAAAAAAACGGTTTCTGACAGGCGGAAACCGGAAACAGCAAGGCAGAACCGGAATGCAGATACCGCTTCTTCTGAAAAAGACAGAATGGTTGCAGCGCGTGTCAGTGAACTGGCAGAACCTTTATGCCAGGCTCAGGGACTTGAACTGGTTCATGTTGAATATCAGAGGGAGGCCCGTGGACGGATACTCCGTTTTTACATTGACAAACCCGGAGGGGTGATGGTGGACGACTGTGCCGCGGTCAGCCGTCAGATGTCGGATTTGCTGGATGCGGGCTTTGAAGATATCGGGCCTTACCATCTGGAGGTTTCATCCCCCGGTACGGAGCGTCCTTTGGGGAAAATAACCGATTTTGAGAAATACAAAGGGCAGACTGTAAAAATCAGCACTTCCCGGGCTGCGGAGGGAAAGAAAAAATTCCAGGGAATTCTCGGAGGTGTATCACCCGACGGGCTGGTTTCCCTTCAGATCGGTGAAAACGCCGTGCTGATTCCCTTTGCGGAAATTATTCGGGCACGGCTTGTCAGTCAGAGGAGAGAAAAGGGATGCTGATAACAGATATAAAACGGGTCATCGAACAGGTTGGCCGGGATAAGGGAATAGATGCCGGAGTGCTGATCAGCGCGCTGGAAGAGGCTCTGAAATCCGCAGCGCGGAAAAGATACGGAAACCGGATTGATATTGAAGTCAAATACAATGAGGAACTGGGAGAAATCGAGGTTTTCCAGTTCAAGGAAGTGGTTGCGGAAATTACGGATCCGGACATGCAGATGTCTGTGGCAGATGGAATGAAACTTGATCCGGACTGTGAAATCGGCGACAGCCTCGGCACCAAAATGGATACCGCATCTTTCGGAAGAATTGCAGCCCAGTCAGCCAAACAGGTTATCATTCAGAAGCTGAAAGATGCGGAACGGGATGCCGTTTTTATCAATTTCGTCAACAGGAAGGGCGAAATCATCAACGGAATTGTCCAGCGTTTTGAGCGGGGAAACATCATTGTCAATCTGGGACAGGCCGAGGCGGTTCTGCCCGGCAGGGAACAGCTTCCGAGGGAAAACTACCGCAGGGGGGATCGGATCCGTGCCTATATTGCAGATGTGCGCAATGAAGCACACGGCCCACAGGTCATTCTGTCGCGCACACATCCCGATTTTCTCATCGCACTTTTCAAAACGGAAGTGCCGGAGATCAGCGAGGGACTGGTCAGCATTGTGGGGGCTTCCCGTGAACCGGGGATACGCGCAAAAATTTCAGTGACATCCAATGATTCGGACATTGATCCGGTGGGAGCCTGTGTGGGAATGAAAGGCAGCCGTGTCCAGAATGTGGTGCAGGAACTGAGAGGAGAAAAAATTGACATTATCCCATGGCATGCGGATCCTGCCAAATTCGTGTGCAACGCTCTGGCCCCCGCGGAAATCTCACGGGTCATCATTGACGAGGCAAACCGTTCTATGGAAGTCATTGTTCCGGATGAATTTCTGTCCGTCTCCATCGGGAAAAAAGGGCAGAATGTGCGGCTTGCCTCCCGGCTGACCCGCTGGCGTCTGGATGTGAAAAGTGAAAGTCAGTACAGCGAAACCATGAAAGCCGGTTATGAATCCCTGACCGGACTGCCCGGTGTCAGTGCGGGACTGGCAGATGCCCTGTATGAAAAAGGCTTTTTCTCAGCAGAAGAAATCCGTCAGAGTACGCCTGAGGATCTGATGAATGTCCGTGGTGTCAAAGAAGATGAGGCTCTGAGACTGATCCGTATTTCCGAAGAATATATAAAAGGAAGGAAAGGACGGGAATCCGCGAAATCCGAAAAATCTCCGGCAGGGAAAAACGGAATTCCGGATGAAGAAAAAAGCACCGGAGTGACAGAGCCAGGAGAAGAATCAGACAAAGACAGAATCCCTGACGCAGATGATGCTGTAGCGGAAAGGGAAGATGAAACAGTGGAAAATACCGAAGCAGTTCATGAACACGGAACGGAAAATATCCGTATGAAACCGTAAACAGGCATAACACAGGTTTTCAGGGAGGCACAGGAAATAATATCAGGGTACGGGCGGAAAGTAAGGGCAGGAGATAGATACCGGGCATGTTTTTCAATGAACGATGAATGGGAAATGAGGGGGGACGGATGGCAAAAATCAGAGTGTATGAACTTGCCAAGGAGCTGAATCTGAAAAACAAAGCGCTTCTTGACAGGCTGGTCGAAATGAAAGTCAGCGTGAGCAGTCATATGACTTCTCTGGAAGATGATGTTGTGGAGAAGATAAGAGCGGATATCAGCGCCAAAAAAGGAGAAACTTCCAAAGAAGCCCGTGAAAAGCCGACAGTGATCCGGAAACGCAGGAAACGTCCCTCTGACAAAGCATCCCATCCCAGATCCGATGCCTCTGGCAGAGGTGACAGGAGCGGAAGACCCGACAGAGCCCCGGCAGATGCAAATCCGGAAAAAGGCGTTTTTTCCGGAAAACCCGAAAGCGGAAACCGGAAATCCGCTGATGCCCGTGACGCGGGAAAGCCAGGAATGACAGAGACCGGCAGTAAAAACGAATCTCATGCGCCAGGGAGAAGAAGAAGATCCGGAGCTGCAAAAACCGGGGACGGAGCTACCGAATCTTCACCCAGGGTACCTGCCCGGCAGTCAGAAAAATCAGACAGAATGTCTGAATCCTCTGATTCACCGGAAAAAAGGGCAAGGAAGAAAAGAAAAAGAAAAAAGAAGGCGCCAAAGGATATGCCTGCAAAGATTATCAAACTGCCGCCTGTGCCCGAAGAAAAACCGCCTGAGCCGGAAAAAAAGGCCGAACCTGAATATATTCCGGAGACAGTGGCTGAAGAGAAAACGGCCCCGATTCCTGTGGCAGAGACTGCTGATGCTCTGCCGTCTGAGCCTTCCCCGGTTTCCAAAAAGAAAAAAAGCCGGAAAAAAGGCAGCGAAGAATCTGTTGCCGGAGAGGATGAAAAAGAAAACCGCTGGGCCAAGAAAAAAATATCTTTCAAACGCAAGGAGGTTGTTGAGGGGGCTGATCTGTATGCCGGAGGAAAGGGCCGGAAAGGAAAGAAGGCAAAAGGAAAAGTCATCAAACTGCAGAAAACCCAGATCACGACACCCAAAGCCATCAAGCGGCGTATCCGGGTTGATGAAACCATTGTGCTGTCTGATCTGGCAAAACGCATGGGCATCAAGGCCGGTGAGATGATCAAAAAACTCATGATGATGGGCGTCATGGTGACAGTGAACCAGACCATTGATTATGATACCGCAGTTCTGGTGGCCACAGAGTTCGGGTATGAGGTGGAAAAAGCCGCTTTTGAGGAAGGAAGCATTCTGAATATCGAACATGGCGATGATCCGGACAAAATGACTCACCGGCCGCCCGTGGTGACCATCATGGGGCATGTGGATCATGGCAAGACCTCCCTTTTGGATGTGATTCGCAAAACCCGTATCACGGAAATTGAAGCCGGCGGCATCACCCAGCATATCGGCGCATACAGCGTATCCACGAACCGGGGGCAGATTACCTTTCTGGATACACCCGGACATGAGGCGTTTACAGCCATGCGGGCAAGAGGCGCCACAGTAACCGATATTGTTGTACTGGTGGTGGCCGCAGATGACGGTGTCATGCCCCAGACCATTGAAGCCATCAATCACGCCAAGGCTGCCCATGTTCCCATTATTGTGGCCATCAACAAAATGGACAAACCCGGAGCGGATCCGGAGCGGATTCAGCGTGAGCTTGCAGATCAGGGGCTTATGTCCGAGGAATGGGGCGGCGACACCATATTTGTAAAGGTATCCGCGAAGAAAAACACAGGGATTGACGGACTGCTGGAAATGATACTTCTGCAGGCCGAGGTGCTGGAACTGCGTGCAAACCATGAAAAACATGCAAAAGGCTATGTAGTTGAATCTAAACTTGATTCAGGCAGAGGACCGGTAGCCACGGTTCTGATTCAGGAAGGTACGCTCCGGGCAGGAGATCCGATTGTCTGCGGTGTGCATCACGGAAGAATCCGGGCAATGCTCAATGACGTGGGCCAGCAGGTCGATGCTGCCGGTCCCTCTGAACCGGTCGAGATTCTCGGACTGTCCGGTGTTCCCAATGCCGGGGATGAAATGCTCGTGCTGGATGACGACAAAAGTGCCAAACAGGTCAGTGAGCATCGGGTGCAGAAACAGCGTTCAGTGGAACTGGCAAAAACCAGCCGGATCAGCCTGGAAAAACTTTTCGAGCGGATGCAGCAGGGAGAGATGAAGGAACTCAACATCATTGTCAAGGCAGATGTTCATGGTTCCATAGAGGCACTCAACGATTCCCTGGTAAAACTTTCCAACAAGGAAGTCACCATAAGGGTCATTCATTCAGCCACAGGTACAGTTTCCGAATCTGATGTTTCCCTTGCAGCCGTGTCCAATGCCATCATTATCGGATTCAATGTCCGGCCCAGTGTGAAAATTCAGGCAATGGCAAACGAAGAGCATGTGGATATGCGCTTTTACAACATCATCTACAATGTTATCAAAGATGTGAAAGATGCCATTGTCGGCATGATGGAATCCAAGTTTGAGGAACGGATCATGGGCATGGCCGAAGTCCGTCAGGTATTTCATGTGCCCAAGGTGGGAATGGTGGCAGGTTCCTATGTGACTGACGGAAAAATTCAGAGGGGCCTGAAACTCCGTCTGATCCGGGACGGCGTCATTGTGCATGAAGGCAATATCTCATCGCTCCGCCGCTTCAAAGACGACGCGAAAGAAGTGCAGAGCGGATATGAATGCGGCATCGGGATTGAAAACTATAACGATATCAAGGTCGGGGATGTGTTTGAATGCTTCTACATGGAAGAAATCAAACCTGAGATTCAGTAAACACTTGTCAGTAAACAGTTATCAGTTATCAGTGTACAGGTAGTTGCTTAACTGATTGCTGACAACTGAACACTGACAACTGAACACTGACAACTGAACACTGACAACTGAACACTGACAACTGATAACTGATAACTGAACACTGACAACTGTTCACTGAAAAATATGGTCGTAGGAATAGGTATTATAATTTTCCGGCTGCATGGGTGCAGTTCCCTGAAAGAAAAGCGGAGCATTGTCAAATCCATTGTGGGCCGTCTGCAGAATCATTTCAATGCCTCGGTCGCTGAGGTTGGCTCCAATGACATTCTTGACCGGGCGGAAGTGGGCTTTTCACTTGTGGGAAACAGCCATACCCTGATCAACTCCAAAATTGACAAGGTTTTCAATATGGCAGAGTCTCTCGGACTGGCGGAAATCATTGACACGGAAATGGAGATTATCAATCTGTGAAATCATATACACGTGCTGATCGGGTGGGTGCGCTTATCCGGGATATTCTGGCCGATATTCTGCGAAAGCACATCAAAGATCCCCGTCTGGAAATGGCAACGGTCACAGGCGTGAAAATGTCCAATGATCTGAAAGTGGCAAAGATTTACTTTTCCATATCCGGAGGAAAGGATCGCGTGGACGGGGCCAAAAAAGGGTTTGAAAGCGCTGCGGGATTTATCAAACGGAGCCTTGCAGGCCAACTGGAGCTCCGATATATGCCTGAACTGCGTTTTTCTTATGATGAATCAATTGATTACGGGGCACATATCAACAAACTGCTTAAATCAGTCAGTACGCAAAATGGAAAAGATCATCAGTCACCTGAAACGGAGTAAGCATGTTTTCATCGCCTCCCATGTCAACCCGGACGGAGATGCGGTTGGCTCTCTCATCGCTGCAGCCCTGATGCTGGAAACCCTGGGCAAAAAAGTCACCATGTACAATGAAAGTCTGATTCCGGCAGTTTACCGCTTTCTTCCGGATACAGAAAGGATTGTCAGCGATTTCAAAGAATTTGATACCTGTGATACTGCCGTTGTGCTGGATTGCGGAGATATTCGCAGAGTGGGAAAAATTGCAGAACACCTGTCCCGCATTCCGGTGCTGATAAATATTGACCATCATGTCACAAATACCCGTTTCGGAGATCTTAACTGTATTGACACGCAGGCCTGCGCCACCGCGGAAATTTTATACCGTTTTATCACAATGATGAATATTCCCGTCACCAAAGCCCTTGCCAACGCCATTTATACCGGAATTGTCACAGACACCGGTTCCTTCCGTTTTGCCAATACAAACAAGGCAGCGTTTTCCATCTGTGATGAGATGGTTGCAAAAGGTGTGGAACCCTATACAGTGGCCCAGCATCTCTATGGAACCTATTCACTTGGACGTCTCAAACTGCTCAATCTGGCACTGAATTCCATTGAAATTCTCCACAATGGGCAGGTTTCTTTCATGACTCTGACAAAAGATATGCTCGAGGAAACCGGAACCCAGTCTGAGGATATTGACGGCATGATTCACTATGCCAAACGGATCAAGGATGTGAAGGTTGCGGTTCTGATTCAGGAGCGCTGCAACGGTCTGAAAAACGGACAGGGAAGAAACAGTTTTCATGTCAGTCTGCGTTCAGACGGAGCAGTGGATGTGGCAGCCCTGGCCGCATCATTTGGCGGGGGCGGTCATCAGAGAGCAGCCGGATTCAGTGCGGAAATGAATCTGTCAAATCTCAAAACCGGAATTATCAACTGGCTGAGTAATGCACAGTCCGGATCGGATGGTGCATGACAAACGGCCTTCTGCTGATGGACAAACCCGCGGGCATGAGTTCCGCGCGGCTGGTTTCCTGCATCAAAAAACTCAGCGGTGCAAAAAAAGCCGGACATGCCGGCACGCTGGATCCTTTTGCCACCGGTCTGATGATCTGCTGCCTGAACAGGGCCACAAAACTGTCCGGTTTTTTTCTGCACGGAGGCAAAAGTTATGAGGCAGTTCTGTGTCTTGGTACTGAAACTGACACTCAGGACTGTACCGGAAATATCACAGGCAGTTATGACTGCCCGGATTTTTCCGCAGAGCAGTTGGAAAACGTGTTCAGCAGTTTTTCCGGAACCATACAGCAGACCCCGCCCGTATATTCCGCGTTGAAACATCAGGGTGTCCCTCTCTACAGACTGGCCCGGAAAGGTCAGGTTGTGGAAAAACCGGCAAGAGAAGTGCATATTTCAGAAATCAGCATCATGGAAATCCGGCTTCCGGAAATCCGTTTCCGGGTTTCATGTTCCGGAGGAACCTATATCCGCACACTGGCTTCGGACATAGGCAGAATGCTGGGCTGCGGTGCGCATCTGAGAGCTTTGCGGAGAACAGCCTGCGGTGATTTCAGCATGGAGAAAGCCCTGACACTTCCGGCGGCTGAGGAACTGTCGCTTTCCGGCAGACTGCATGAGAGGATCATCTCCATGAACGATGCTCTGCCCCGTATGCCCTCTTATACAGCGGATGCTGTGCTGGAACAGAGAATTATGCACGGCAAACCTCTTAACTGTAAGCATATTCCATTTCCGGAATCCGCAAAAGGGGAAGAGAATCTGAAGGTTCTTAACACAAATGGAGATCTTCTTGCTTTGCTCAACTGCAAAAAAGAAGAAAACAGATACAATTATTCTTGTGTTTTTATCAGCAACATGGATAATAAGGAAAACCGCGTTATACAGTAACGCAGGAACAGGTTCCGAACCTGCCCCGTGGATTTGAATAATCTGAAACTGATAATGCGAATCAGGGGTTGAATCCGGTAAAGTAAAATCAGTCAGTTGTAAAACAGATTTGGCAGGTTCGGATGTGTAATATCCTGTTTTTCCTGATTCCGGAGTTTTTGACCCCCAATTGGCATTGATATTTTACCAAAGTACACAGGAGGCTTGAAGAAAGTGGCTTATACAGCGGAAAGCAAAAAGGAACTCATCGAAAAGTACAAAGTGCATGATACAGATACCGGATCTCCCGAAGTTCAGATCGCGCTGCTGACACATCGCATCACCTATCTTACAGATCATCTGAAGATTCACACCAAGGATCATCATTCCAGACGCGGGCTGCTGATGCTGGTCGGGCAGAGACGCAGGCTGCTCAATTATGTGAAAAACAAAAATGTTCAGCGTTACCGAACTATTATTGAGGCACTGGGAATCAGGAGATAGATTTGCCTGTTTTTCCTTTCCGATGCAGCCGAACTGCTGTGCCGGATTGTCAGCAATGCCGGACTTTCCTGAGTCCGGCAACGCCGGAAAGTCCCAGATATCCGGCAAAGCGTAACCGGCACTATGCCGGTTTCCACAATGGGCGGCTCCTGTCTGAAGACAGGGCCGGCCCCTTTTTTTAGGAGACAGATATGGAGTTGACACTCAAAGCAGATATCGGGGGCAAAGCCCTGAGTATCCAGACCGGAAAGGTTGCCAAACAGGCATCCGGATCGGTGGTGGTTCAATACGGAGAAACGGTTGTACTGGTTACGGTCGTCTCCTCGGACGAAGCAAGGGCCGGCACGGATTTTCTGCCCCTTTCGGTTGAATATCAGGAAAAAATCTATGCAGCCGGACGCATTCCCGGCAATTATTTCCGGCGTGAGATCGGAAGACCCAGTGAAAAGGAGACTCTGACTGCCCGCCTGATAGACCGGCCCATCCGTCCCCTGTTTCCCAAAGATTATTTCAATGAAATTCAGGTGATTGCCACTGTTCTTTCCATGGATCAGGAAAATGATCCGGATGTGCTGGCCATGATCGGAGCCTCTGCCGCACTTGAAATATCGGACATTCCCTTTGCAGGCCCCATTGCGGCTCTGCGCGTGGGACGCATTGACGGCCAGCTCAAAGCCAACCCGCCCATCAGTGAATGGGCAAAAAGTGACATCAGCATTATCGTGGCCGGATCAAAAAACGGTGTGGTCATGGTGGAAGGGGGCAGTGCGGAAGTCAGTGAGGCAGACATGCTGGAGGCCATCTTTTTCGCGCATCAGTCCATGCAGCCCCTCATTGATATTCAGAGCAGAATGAAAGAGGCAGTGGGAAAGCCAAAGCAGATCATCAAATCTGCGGAAAAGGATCAGGAACTCACGGATCGTCTGCAGATCCATGCCCCGCGTATCCGTGAGACTGTTCTGGTTCCGGGAAAGATGAACAGAAACAGCGCATACAGGGAACTCTGCGCGAAGATACTGGAAGAATTGGGCCCGGAATATGCGGAACGCAAAGGCGAAGTTTATGCCATTCTGGAGAATGTGAAAAAGAAGGTCTGCCGGGATCTGGTGCTGAAAGAAGGCAGGCGCATTGACGGCCGCAGATTTGATGAAATCCGTCCCATCACCTGTGAAACCGGTGTTCTGCCCAGACCTCACGGCAGCGCGCTGTTCACACGCGGGGAAACCCAGGTGCTGGCTGTGCTGACCATCGGTTCAGGTCAGGATGAGCAGCGCGTGGAAACCCTGCAGGGCGAGGATATCCGGCGTTTTATGCTTCATTACAATTTCCCGCCTTTTTCCGTGGGAGAGGTCAAGCGCATGGGCGGCCCCAGCCGCCGGGATATTGGGCATGGCGGGCTTTCCACACGCGCTCTGGAAAAAGTGATTCCGCCTGCTGAGGAATTTGATTATACCATCCGGATTGTGTCCGAAGTTCTGGAATCCAACGGCTCTTCGTCAATGGGAACCGTATGCTCCGGAACTCTGGCCCTGATGGACGGCGGCATTCCCATCAAAGCTCCGGTTTCCGGCATTGCAATGGGACTGGTCAAGGATGGCGATCAGGTCGTTATTCTCTCTGATATTCTGGGTGATGAAGATCATACCGGAGACATGGATTTCAAGGTGACCGGAACCCGTGAGGGTATCACTGCTTTGCAGATGGATATCAAAATCCTTGAACTCTCAAAAGAGATCATGGAAAAGGCTTTGCGCCAGGCCCGTGAGGGAAGGATTTTCATTCTGGAAAAAATGCTGGAAACCCTGAACAAACCCAGAACAGAGATTTCTCCATACGCACCCAAAACCATGTCCATTCACATCAATCCGGACAAAATCCGCGAGGTCATCGGCCCCGGCGGAAAAATGATCCGCTCCATCCAGAGCGAAACCAATACTCGTATAGAGATTGAGGATTCAGGGCTGGTCAAGATTTCCGCAGCTACTCAGGCAGAGGCTGATGCGGCTTTGCAGAGGGTCATGGAAATCACGGTGGAGCCGGAAGTGGGGGCAACCTATGAAGGCAAGGTTGTGAAAACCACGGATTTCGGAGCATTTGTCCAGATCATGCCCGGAACCGAAGGTCTGGTGCATATTTCCCAGCTTGCCATGCAGCGGGTGAAAAAGGTCACGGATGTGGTGAACGAAGGGGATATAATACGGGTGAAAATCCTGGAAATCAGCAGGGACGGAAAGATCCGCCTGAGCCATAAAGCCGTGCTGGAAGAGGCCAATGAGCGCTGAGAAAACCACTTTGGAAAACGGAGTCCGCATTCTGACCCGGAAGATGCCCCATGCCCGCTCCGTATCTCTGGGGGTATGGGTGGAAACCGGAGCGCGGGATGAAAATCCCGCGGAAAGCGGACTCTCCCATTTTATTGAGCACATGATCTTCAAAGGCACGGCCAGACGCACGTCCTTTCAGATTGCAAGGGAATTTGACAGCATAGGGGGACAGACCAACGCGTTCACCTCTTTGGAAGCTACCTGTTACCATGCCAGGGTTATGGATGCCCATCTTGCCACAATGGTTGATATTCTTTCAGACATTTTTCTGTCCCCTGTGTTTGATCCTTTGGAAGTTGAAAGGGAACGTGCCGTAATTTTTCAGGAAATCGGCATGACAGAGGACAGCCCCGAAGAATATATCCATGTGCTGTCTGAAAGTGCGTTCTGGGGAGACCATGCTATGGGACGGCCTATCACCGGAACAAGGGAAAATATTCTGGGTTTCAGCGCGGCTGATATCCGGAATTTTTTTCACAGGCTCTATCATCCTGAACGCATTGTCATTGCCGCATCCGGAAATCTTGAGCATAACCGCATCGTGGATCTGATTGGCCCGGCCTTTGCATCAGTACAGAAGCAAAACAGTTTTCCGAATCGTACAAAACCCCAGGGAAGAAGCGGTGTCTTTCTGCATCCCAGAGATACGGAGCAGGTGCATATCTGCATGGAAACAGATGGTCTTTCCGCCACTGATCCCCGCCGCTACGCGGCTTCCCTGATGAATACCATACTGGGCGGCAATATGAGCTCCCGGCTTTTTCAGGAAATACGGGAGCAGAGAGGGCTGGCCTATTCTGTTTATTCCTTTCTTTCCTCTTATACAGACACAGGCGTAAGCGGCATTTATGCAGGCACATCTGCTGATACGGCTGCCGAAGCCGTGGATCTGATTCTCAGCAATCTGAAAAAACTGAAAAATACACCGGTTGATACGTCCGAACTCCGGGACGCAGGGGAATATACCAAAGGAAGTCTGATGCTGGCAGCCGAAAGCGTGGACAATCAGATGGTGCGGCTGGCCCAGAATGAGATTCATCTGGGATGCCATCAGTCTCTGGAGGAAATCATTGCGGAAATGGAAGCCGTGACAGCAGAGGATATTATGGGTCTGGCACAGGAACTGTACCGCTCTGATCCCATGACGATTACCCTGCTGGGGCCGGTGTCTGATCCTGCTCTGTTTGAAGATTTGCTGATTAGACAGGGATAAAGGTGATTTACAGAAAATGTCATTGTCCAGAATATATTTGATCATGCCGCCAAGAAAGGCAATATCCGTACCGGATCGCAGAGATGCATAAACATCGGCCTGTGAGGAGGTGCGGGTAAAGCGGGGATCAACATTGATGATTTTTCCGCCTTTGTCTTTGGCTCTCAGAACCCATTTGAAGGATATGGGGTGGTTTTCAGCTGCATTGCTGCCCATAATCAGTATGCAGTCTGAATGCTGAAGGTCAATCCAGTGGTTGGTCATTGCACCGCGTCCGAACGACTCTCCCAGAGCCGCAACAGTGGGTGCGTGTCAGATACGCGCCTGATGATCGAGATGAATAAATCCTAATGTGCGCATCATGGTTGTAATTGCCCAGCATTCCTCATTGTCCAGATTGGAGCTTCCCATATGGGCAAGACTTTCCAGACGGTTGACATCCTGACCTTTGGCATTTTTCAGGATAAATTCTTTGTCTCTCAATGCTTTGATTTTTTTGGCAATTTCATTGAATGCCCAGTCCAGTGGTTTGGGTTCCCATTTGTCGCTGTACGGCGCACGGTACAAAACTTTGGTCAGCCGATGCTCATTGCGTTCCGTTGTCTGGAGCATAGCTGCGCCTTTGGCACACAGCGCACCTTCATTGACGGGATGATCCGGATCTCCTTCAATGTTGAAGATTTTTCCGGTTTTGGGGTCTGTGCTGCAAATCAGACAGCAGGTTACCGCGCAGTAGTAGCACAGCGAGGTTGTCTGGGTGGCTGTTTTGAATCTGTCAATCTTTTTCATTTCCTCCGCGTATGCCTGCACAGGCTTCAAATCAAGCCCCAGACAGGATGATGACAGAACCAGACATGCTCCCGCCTGACCGGAAATCCTCAGAAATTCCCGACGGGTGTACTTTATGGTCTATTCCTCCTTGTTAATTCAAATGGAATGCACACAGCAAACTGCCGAATGCCTGATACTATGCCTTTCTATTCCCACAAAGCAGGAATGATGTCAATTATTTTATAATTATTTTAATATGTTATTTTTAACATATTAAAAACGGTTTGACAGTCAGCCGTCAGACATGGAATTGCCTTGACAACTGTATTTGCCACTAATATAATAAAAAAAGCAGTTATGTTCGGTACTGATTTGGCAGACAGTGACGGCCAGACGCGTCAGGGACAGATATTCTTTATGGCTTAAAGCGCGTTGGCGGAAACCGTTGTCCCTGAAACCGGGCCAGCCGGAAACTGGCAGTCAGACAGGACGCAGGCATATAATACTGTATGCCTGCCCGATTTGGTGAAAAGCATACAGTATTATATGCTTTTGGAATTTGCATATAATACTATATGCCGGACAGAATTTCTGAAAGCATATAATACTGTATGCTTTCAGGGTATATAATACTATATGCCTAGCATATAGTAACCCAAGTTGCTACCTATAAAATTATAAACACCATATAAACAGGATGTTATAAAAAAACGGTAATTTTGTCCAAAATTCGCTGCCTGATATTATTGAATTTTTCCATAGGTAGCAACTTGAGTTATAGTATTATATGCAAGCATATATATCTATATACATAAAATGCGGACAAAGGGGTCCGTATAATCACTAGTTGTGCGCTAAAACGTTTCATGGTAGATTACAAGAGGTATGAATATGATTTCAGATAAATTAGACAGAGTCCAAAGAACAATCATTAATGTATATCGTGAGATATTCGACGAAAGCCCTTCACCAATGAAGTTACAAAAACTATGCTACTACGCGCAAGGCTACGCTCTTGCTGAAGGTAAACTTTTGTTTGATGATGATTTTCAAGCATGGCAACATGGGCCAGTAGTATATGATCTATACGATAAATATAGAAATTACAAGTGGCGTCAAATAGCTGAGGATGTAGGCGAATCAGATACCTCACTACTTGAATTTATTACTGACGTTGTTAGTGCATACGGTCGCTACGATGGTGCTGCATTAAGCACTATGACTCATCGAGAAAACCCTTGGATAGATGCACGTGAGGATAAGGATGAATCTCAAGGAAGCACTGCAATAATTTCTAAAGAATCAATGCGTAACTTTTTCACTGCAAAATTAAGAGCTGCTGATGTCTAATAAATTCGCAAAGATGGTAGTGCTACACAAGTAATGCTGTTATAATATTCATACTTTACAAACAGATATATCTGTATTATTATTTTCTGGATAAATTTAAAAATCACAATGTTCAGTGAAAGGATTTCTTTATGAACTGCC
>JBFXEJ010000092.1:0-27398 GCA_050180235.1 Desulfococcaceae bacterium | reverse complement strand
ATCCGGTTTTCTGTCCATTGCGGATGTCAACGAGAAAGCGGCATGGCCCTTCCTGAATTTCCAGCAGTTCCGGAGGTTCTTTCCCTTTAAGCAGTCCCCGCACCTGCAAAAGACCCTCTTTTTCACGGGAGGAAATATCGGATCGTTCATAAATTCCGGCAGATGGATATAATTGTGCAAGCTGATCAGAGATCAGATTTTTCCAAAATTCAGCCCCGGCACTGCTGAACTGGCAGACCAGATAATCCGCATAACGGTCAACTGTAAGCCCCGGCAGACCATCAGATTCGGCATTGATCAGACGGCAGGCCGGAGCATCTGCGTTGGTGAATTTCTGCCGGGCGGAGATGCTCCGTTGCAGCCGGTGATGAAAAAAAGCCGCATCAATCTTTTCGTCCGGATCAAAACTCCACATACGCACCTGAATCTGGGACTGTGGCGACCATGCACCCCGGCCCGTGAGAATACCTTTACGGGTGCGGACGTCAACTGTGTCACCCGGATTCGGGCTGCCTTCCACAGCATGGACCGCACCGGAAAATATCCAGGGATGATGGCGAAGCAGGGATTTTTCCCGTCCGGGCTTTAAAATAACAGTGTTCATATATCTCCTTGTTCAAGATAATATTTTTTTTATGTCTGATTACAAAACAGTATTTTTTCACAATCATGTTTTCAGCAGTAATTTGGGATCACACAGAGAAATTCCTGCTGAGTTTTATGCCGGTTTATTTTTCAGATTTGATGTTATACCAAACCGTCATTGAAAATATACTTGTGAAACACACCACTGCCCCTCTCAGGATGGGATTTTCTGAAAAAATCAATGGCGAACTGGTATTACATTAGGGATGAATTCCCGCCCTTTTCCGGATATCTGACAGCATTAACATAATAGCGTATATCATCCGCATTGAACAGCAAAGCCCCGAATGCGGCATAGAGGAACCAAAATACTGCATAATATTCATACCAAAGAGAAAGATAGGATAATACAAAAAGACCGGGCCAGACCATCAGATATTTTGCCCTGGAGCTGCTCCGGAAAAAATTTCTGCATATTTTCAGAACAAGCAGAATATCCGCAATCCGCACAGCCAGATAAACCAAAGCAGCTCCCAGAATGCCGAATGTTTTTACCAGAGGATATACCAGCAGAATGCCGGTCAGCGCACCTATGCCGTATGCTTTTTCCTGTGAGGCAAAATCCCCCTGTGCTCTCTGAAATACAACAGCCATAACACCCAGAGCGCTTATGGCAACTCCGATCATGACAAAGCGGAAGATATAATGATGCTCAGTATAAACTGCCCCGGCATACAGTCCGATAATCTCCTCAGAAAACGCTGCACCGGCCAGGGTAATGGAAAACACAGCAAAAAAAATGAGTTTGTTCATATGAACCCAGAAAGCCAGTATTTCTGCAAAGGGTTCGGCTGCCATCCGCCGGCTCAGATGCGGATAAAGAACCCTGCCTGCGGTCTGAACCAGTGTATTCCAGTTGAATCCGAATTCATACTGCACAGAATAATGCGCCAGCATCTGCAGAGGAAGAAGTTTGGAAATAAAGAGCCTGTCCAGACTGCTCATCAGGGTTGAATACAGATTAAACATGATTCCCTGCCGGATTTTTGTCATCATTTCTCTGATAATGGCAAAGCGGAATTTTCCGGATCGGGATTCGCGGGAATTGGCAGCCCGGTAAATGACAAGCAGAAATCCGTTCATTCCGGCCACACTCATGGCATAGCATTCAAAACCTGCGCCAACCGAGGCATAAACAATAAAGGAGGCGTAAAACAGCACCCAGCCTGCGGAACGCACCATCATGATGAAACCGACCCGCTCCCCTGCTTCCAGAAACGCTGCCTCATTGTTCATGGGTACGCAGAACAGGGCACACAAAGATATAAACAGAATTTCCACAGCAGACAGACGGTGATGATAAAACAGTATCAGCAGGATAAAGGTAAGCACAGACAGAACAGCTCCGCAAAGCCATGAAAAAATATGGCAGGATCTGAAAAAATCGGATTTTCCGGAAAAACTGTGATGAACCGAATTTATAATCACAGGACGTATGCCATCGACAAATGCGAACAGATAAAAAAAGAGTATGAAAAGGGAAATATGACCGTAATCCGAAGGGGATACCCTTCTTGTGATATACGGCACCGAGGACAGACTGACGGCCGCGTTGATGCACACGGCCAGAGCGGAAAACATGAAATTGCTTTTCAGACGGGACATGATAAAGTCATCATACAGAAGAGGGGGGATGCCCGGGCCGCACATCGGGATGCTGTGATCTGTTATTCCTTTTTTTCCCGGCCAGTTCCATATACAAAGCCTCGGTATCCCGGAAAAGACGTTCCCTGTCAAAGTGTTCCCTTACATACTGACGGGCATTTTCAATGCGTTTTCTGCGAATGTCAGAATTTTCACACACCAGATATGTCAAACCTTTGGAAAATCCTTCTGAATCATTCTTCCGGCACAGAATTCCCCGTTCACAGACCAGAAAGGAACCTCTCTCACATACCCTGGGGTAAGGCCCGGCTCCCAGCAGATCCCTCACACCTCCGGCATCTGTTGCAATTACCGGAACACCGGCAGCCATGGATTCAATAATGGAAACCGGTGTGCCTTCGTTAAGGGATGTCAGTGCAAGAATATCCAGATCCGCATACACATAAGGAACTTCTTTGATCCAGCCGCAGAAAACCGTATCCTCCTTCAGTTTCAGTTCGCTGCATAATTCTTCCAGTTCCCCTCTGAGTTCACCGTTTCCGATGACAATGTATTTTACGGCAATATCCGGATGGATTTCCCGGAAACGTTTTGCGGACTGAAAAAACATGTTATGGTTTTTGATGGGAACCAGTCTGCCGATGATACCGATTAAAATCACATTGCTGTCAAAATGCAGATCCTGTCTGAATTTTCCCCGCAGATCGGATGCGGACAGAAAAGGGGACAGATCAAATCCCAGGGGAATGGTTCTGATTTTGTCAGAAGATGCAATACGGTATTTTCCCGTGAGTTCCTGTTTCTGTGTGTCACTGATGACGATGATAGCATCTGAAATCCGCGCCAGCAGACGTTCTATATTGATAAAAAGCTGCGTGGTCATGGGGCTGAAATAGCCTTCAAACACATGCCCGTGAAATGTATGGATGATGGAAACGCTGTGCTTTCTGCTCAGGAGATTGTAAATACTCGCGGAAAAACGGGCTGCAAAACCGGCCTTTGCCGTATGGGTGTCAACAATATCGGGTTTTTCCGCATAAAGCATTTTCAGAATTCTGAAGAAAGTTCTAACATCTGACGGGATGCTGATTTCTCTTTGCAGTTCCGGAATAATCAGGGGCTGGGGGTCACCGGGTCTGAACAGATAACTCATATCCCCTTCCTGCGGAGATATACGGCCGGTAACCAGTATGGATTCAAATTTCTGGCTGTCCAGTCCCTTGGTGAGCAGATGAACGTGAATTGCAGGCCCTCCCACGTTAAGACGTGAAATGATTCGCAGAATTCTGATCCGCTTTTCCGGCAGATGCGGATTTTCAGCACAGGGCATGGGTGGCTGAATTTTGAACAGATATTCAAAAAAATTTGAAAAAAGAACAAAAAGCAGGCGAACCCCAAGTCCTGCCAGCACCAAAGGGCTGAAAAAGGACAGTGATGCATCAGCATATTTGTCAAAAAGCCGGTAAACGCTTTTATGGAATTCAATAAGGGATCGGGTAACTTTTTTCCCGCTGCTTCCGCCTACATAATGATATACCGTGGTACTGGGATAATAAACCACTTTCCAGCCCTTTTCCCACATCCTCCGGCACCAGTCCGCGTCCTCCCAGTACATGAAAAATCTTTCATCCATAAGACCCGCAGAGTCAATGGCCTTGCGCCGAACCACCATACATGCGCCTGAAACCCAGTCCACATTCATTGGTGTTTTCCCGTCAGATTTCAGACTGAGCAGATTGCGCGAGGTGATGGGATTTTTGGGAAAGCGCCTGGACAGATAAGATGATCTGCCGAAAAACGCTGTCAGTGGCGTGGGAAAGGCCCGTGCCGAGTTCTGCAGCATTCCGTCATTGTCCAGAATTTTTGGTCCCAGTATTCCGACATGGGAATGCTTTTCCATATAATCAATAGCTGTCTGAAAAAAATCATCCGTGACATAGGTATCAGGATTGAGCAGAACAGCATATTCCCCATGTCCCTGCCGCAGTGCCTGGTTCACAGCTTTGGCAAAGCCGTAATTGGAAGGGTTTATGTTCAGCAGCACATCAGGAAACAATGCCCTGATGCGTTCAGGTCTGTCCTTTGAGGCATTGTCCTGGACATAAATTCTTGCAGGCAGGTCATTCAGAGCTTTCTGAACAGATACAAGACATTGAATTAAAAAACCGGTGCTGTTATAGTTTACAATAATAATATCGATCATAATGCTCTTATGTTATTGTCTCACAGTGGGTGGAAAATTCATAATTCTCTCCAGATGGGCTGATATCAGATTCATGTCATAATCCGATGTTTTTTCAATCTGCCGGATATTTTGACCCATATCAGTCATCAGAAAATTGTGTTTGAACAGTTCTGCCTTGATCAGTGGGCATCTGTTTTTCAGACAGTACAGTGTCTCTGTTATCATGGGATTGAACGAGGAAAAATGAAAGGCAAAATAAAGCACCCGCCTGAGACTTTGGCTGAAAGTGAAAGTTTTTTTGTTGCCCTGAAAATCTCTGATTACCACAGCTTCCCTGCCTTTTTCACTCAGCAGCATACTGCGGATTCTGAAATATTTGTGCCGCAAAGAACATGCAGCAGTTCTGAACATGCTGAATTTTATATAGGATTGTGAAAAAAAACCGTGTTTTGCCAGGATTTCCGACAGTCCGGCCTCATAGGCATCCACCAGTTCGTATTTTCCTTTCAGGGGGATAATTTTTTTCCAGAATATTCTGAAAACAGCCGAACTGAAGGCCGTTTTTCTGAAAACCAGAAAAAAGCTCTGTATATGGGGAAATATGGCATTGTTTTTTGTCACTCCCCAGAAATCGCAGTTTTCCGCTGCCATTTTGTCAAACATTTCGGAAAAAGGATACAAAGGGCCGTAACAGGAATCATTGGCAAGGATGATTTCATCGTATTTATCCAGATTTTCAAAACCAAAGTTGTCCAGTCCGTCTTTCCAACTGCCAAAATCATATCCTGTATTTTCTCTGATAATAATTTTATCCGCAGTGTCAGAAAGTTTTTTCTGCTCCTGTCCGGACAGTACGGAACCTGAAATGAAAATGATATGATCCGCCACAGTTTTCAGACCTTCCAGATAGCGGATCACATACGCATCTATCATATCATCCCTGTCAAAATGGGAAAAAAAACAAAGCCTTTTCATGTGTTGTCTCAGGATAGGGAGAATAATTGCGACTTTGCACAAAGAAAATAATACTGTTTTATTTACTAAATTACAAGACAAAAAAACAGGGAAAGCCTGTCCGGAGACAGCGCTTATGCAGGCACTTCAAAAATCAGGAACTTATACGAAATCTGAAAAAGATTTCCGGTAAATCCAAATCCGTTCATGCTGTCTCACTGCCCGGCAGGTTCCGAATAACTCACCCTGTGCAGCCTTTCCGGAAATCAGGAATTTACCTGCTTTCACCGTCATTCCGGCGAAAGCAGGTATCAGGAGCAGGCCTGCATTACCGAATTCCGGCGTTCTCCGTAATGACGGGCGGATACATCAGTCCGCTGATTTTCTGTAAAATATGCGCAAGCTGAGTTAGGTGATTTCCGGAAAAAAATATCCCGGCAAAGCAGCAAAAGCTTCCGGCTTCTGCACTGTGCCTGTGAACTGAACCGGGATATTTATTTTCATAAATCACCTTAGGTGATTTCCATTAATGATTATACCGTTTTTCATAGGGCGGGCACGGCTTTCTGTGCCCGCCGTCGTGCTGAAACGGCGGGCACAAAAAGCCGTGCCCACCCTGCAATGATGGTACATTTTTTCATGGAAATCACCTTAAACAGTTTCATTTTTTCCCTGAACCACTCTCTTAACGGTCATTCCCTGAACCAGAATGGAAAAAATCACCACAACATAAGTCATGGTGAGAATAATTTCCCGATGCAGTAATGCCGGAAGGGACAGGGCCAAAGCCACAGATATGCCTCCGCGCAGTCCGGCCCATGTCATAATGGAAATTGTGCGCGGAGCATAGTTCCGCCATCGTTTCAGGATGGAGACAGGAAGTCCGATGCTGATGAACCGGGCTGTCAGTGCTACAGGCACAGCCATAAATCCGGCTGTAAGGTAATCCCAGCGCAGGGTAATCACAAGAACTTCCAGACCGATGAGCACAAACAGAAGCGCATTAAGGATTTCATCCACCAGTTCCCAGAAGGTGTCCAGATGCTGCCGGGTTATTTCCGACATGGCCATCCGCCGTCCGTGGTTTCCGATAAAGATACCGGCAGTCACCATAGCAAGGGGAGCGGAAATATGGGAGGCCAGTCCCAGGGCATATCCGCCCATGACCAGAGCCAGGGTAATCATTATTTCAACCTGATAATTATTGATGCTGCGGAGCATCCGGTACGCCATATAACCTGCAATCAGACCGAAAACAATCCCGCCCACTGCTTCCTTGAGAAAAAGAGAGATAACGGTTCCCGGAGTCACATCTTCTCCGCCTGCCGCTATTTGGAGCAGAATGAGAAAGACCACCACACCAATGCCGTCATTGAAAAGGGACTCTCCGGCGATTTTGGTTTCCAGACTTTTGGGAGCACCCGCTTTTTTCATGATTCCCAGCACAGCAATGGGATCTGTGGGAGAAATCAGTGCACCGAACAGAAAGCAGTGCACCGGCAGCAGGTTCCATTCCATCAGAGAACTGAGGCCATATACCGCTGAACCCACCAGAAAAGTGGATGTAAGAACTCCAAGTGTGGAAAAAATGCAGATTTCCAGTTTGTGTTCAGCCAGATCATCCAGATTGACATGCAGCGCGCCTGCAAAAAGAAGCAGTCCGAGCATTCCCTCCAGCAGTACTTTGCTGAAGTCAATGCCTGTCACCATCTGATCGGCCTGCACACTGACCGGAATCCCGAACTTTTCCATAATCAGAAGTATCAGGGAAATAAAAAACGACATGAGCATCAGTCCGATGGACATGGGCAGCCGGATATAACGGTGATTCACATACGCAAATACTGCGGTGACTGTCATGAGTATGGCAATGGCGTTAAAGGGGTTCATCATCAGATCCTTTCAATTGACGGTTTATTCCATATCCATTTCTTTTTCAAGTTTTTTAATCTTTTCCTGTATCTCTTTTTTCTGCTCCCCTGTCAGATTTTTCTGTGCAAGCTGAGTCCGAAGCGCAAGCAGGAGCATTTCCTCCCGGTACTGAGTGCAGGTGTATTTCACAAATTTCCTCCGTTTGCAAACAGAATATTATACCAATTCTCCATTGATTTGATACAGTACCGTCAGTTTTTCCGCTGTTCCGGGTGTGCAGAAAACCGCTCCGCTCAATTTCTGCACTCCTCCGGATTTGCATTCTGTATTATACAGAATCAATGGCGAAGCCTTTCGCAAAATATGATTTCAACGGAGAATTGGTATTATACCAAAGCGTTTTCAAAGTTCGGGGATTTAACCACGAAAGACACGAACAGCAAGAAAAAACAGAATCTCATTCCAGTAAAACCATGCCAATCAGAATTCCCATTGGCACTTCATCCGGGCGGGTTGATCTGGTGATTATTTTCATTTCCCATCCTGCGCTTTCAGCGAGCCGGAATACATCAATTCCAAAAGCCGACATGGATGGCCTGGCTGAATCCGGATGCCTGCATCCACCGGCCGGATCATCCAGAAGACTGCAGGTTTCATGCTCTGCGCAGAAGAGTGATTTGCAGGAACCTGCTGCCAGTCCCATTGCATCGGCAAACCTTCCTGAACGGGCAAAAAATTCCGTATCTGCGGCCAGTTGATGAATTTTTCTGGAATATCTGTAACGTTTGTATGTCAGCAGTGCTTCGGTGGGAACATTGATTTTGAAAACCAGCGCATGGGAATATTTTCGGAGCTTTTGCATAAATATTTCCGGTTTCACTGTATGGGGCGGGCAAAAACCGGTTTTGCCAAATCCTTCGCAGGTGTCACAGTATGTCACATATTCCTCTTTGATGATGATACTGTCTGCGGAAATCATTTTTGCATCATCAGCGTCCAGCCCCATAACATATTGTATCATTTCAGCAAATATCCTGTCATCAGTATTTTTTGATTGCTTCATCAGTATTTTCCCCTGGCTGTATGAAATTTTGAAATGCGAAAAACGCTTTTTCCACCCTGCTGATCTGCCTCCTGATACAGCCTTGTTTTACCCGGTTTGGAAGAATCGTTCATGAGAGCATTTCTGATTTTTCATAATTTACGCACATCAGAAACAGTCCCTGCGGCGGAGCAGTGGCCCCGGCCTTTGTCCGATCTTTGGACAGAAGAATTTCCCGGAAATCATCAGGTGTAATTTTGCCGGTTCCTACACTGACAAGGGTTCCCACAATATTGCGAACCATAAAACGCAGAAAACCGCTGGCCCGGATTTTGAAAACAATATATCCCTTTTCCTGATTTTCAAGTTCAGCCATAAATATATGCCTGACAGTGTGAACCCTGGGGCTGCCTGTTCCCTCAAATGCCCTGAAATCATGCTCGCCCGTCAGATGCACGGCAGCTCTTCGCATGGCCTGAATATCCAGAGGGGTGCGGATGAACCAGGAAAAGTGGCGGTCAATGGCAGAAGGCAGAAAACGGTTCAGGATGCGGTAATGATAGGTTTTGTCCTTTACATCAAAACGCGCATGAAAATCTTCCGGCACTTCCGCACATTCCCGGATCACAATATCCGCATCAAGAATACTGTTGAGTCCTCTGAGAAAAATTTCGGGTGTCAGCCGGGTATCACAGCGGAAACTGGCTGTCTGTCCCAGAGCATGAACACCCGCGTCTGTTCTGCCGGAGCCGTTAAGGGTGATTTTCTGTGCGCACATGCTTTCCAGTGCTTTTTCGATTTCTTCCTGAATGGTACGCGCATTTTTCTGCCGCTGCCATCCGTGATAGGCCCTGCCGTCATATTCGATAAGAAGTCTGAAATTTTTTGTCATACACTTTTACTTTGAACCTGTTTCATGAATAATACCGCCATGTCCAACTTTTTTTATCCGCAAAGATCACAATGTTTTCACAGAGGACACAAAATTTTGGTAGTGGATCAAATCCGTTGATAAGGTCTCCCCTCCCCTGAGGGAGGGGCAGGGGGAGGGTGAAAACATCACTGATTATCCCCCTCCCCTGACCCCTCCCACCAGGGGAGGGGAATTTTTGGATCAACAGATTTGCACCACTACCAAAATTTTTTCCGTATCCATTGTGGATTCTTTCTGTTCTTTGCGGTTAAAGCGCACTCGGCGTAATTTATTTTCAAATTTTTTTCGTATGGTTCGTGTGTTTCGTGGTTGAAAAAACAGAAATTCTTCCATGTGCAAAAGCGGTTTGATATGGCAATACTGATTTTTCAGGATTCCCAAATTGCGGGAAATTCAATAAACTCAGGCTGGATATGCTCCGTAAGCCATACCCCGTTATCGGAAAGATAAAAAATCTGTCCTGCTCTGTGCATTTCCCCGCTTCTGATTTTCAGAACCACAGGCTTTCCATGCCGTTTTCCCACGCTGAAAGCGGTTTCCTCATCCCCTGACAGGTGAACATGATGCCGCGTTCCTCTGATCAGTCCCTTCAGCCGGATGGATTCCAGAAATCGCTGTGCTGTGCCATGCCAGAGGATTTCCGGAGGAGTTCCGGGTTTGAGTCCCAGGTCAACAGACACAGAATGCCCCTGACTGGCCCGGATAAATCTGCCGTCCGCACTGATGGCGAAACGCTGCTTGTCACTTTCCGCAGCCACACTGAAAATGATGCCCCTGTCCAGATGCACACCTGCTTTTTCCGCACCGGAGATGAGTTCATCCATATCCGCCCATCCCTGTCTGTCAAGACAAAGACCGATTTGTTCCGGTTTGTGGCGCAGCACCAGGCTTAAAAATCTGCTGATTTTTTTCATATTCATTTTTCCATTTTCTCCTGCAAACGATTTTCTGTCAACCATTTCCTGATATGTCCGTCTGATTTTCATAACTGATGTTACGCACCATCGTCATACCGGCGAAAGCCGGTATCAGCAACTGCCTGAAAACACTGGAGTCCGGCTTACGCCGGAATGACGGTCAAAAACAATAACTCCCTGATTTTTGAAAGAGTGGCGTAGCATCAGTGAATAATAATGAAATGAGTCACCGCATGAATTTCATCCTTTTTTCACTTGACATTTTGTGCCTTATTAATTTACTTAAATACCGTATCATCATACTGGCATACTGGCGGAAACCGGTATGCAAAACAACATTCAAAAATATAACTTTTCTTAAATATAAAATATTGGCAAATGGCATAACCAGCACATGGAGCGAATGGAGACTGTCCCTCCTCTGGTGAGCCTGGCTGCTATGAATCAGAAACTCCTCATCACCATTGACGGCCCGGCCGGATCGGGAAAAACCACTGTCAGCAGGCTGCTGGCGGAACGGCTTTCCTATACTTATGTGGATACAGGTGCGCTCTACAGGGGGATTGCCCTGGCAGTTCAGACTGCCGGTATATATCCGGATGATGAAAACGCTCTGAAATCACTGTGCCAAAGCATCCGCCTCTGTTTTATCAGAAATGAAAAGGGTTTACGCCTTCTGCTTAACAGCGAGGATATAAGCGGACGCATCCGTACACCGGAAATCAGCATGATGGCATCCGCAGTTTCGGCCAAAACTGCTGTGCGGGAACATCTTTTTCAGGTGCAGCGGGATATGGGAGCGGAAAAAGGGGCAGTGTTTGAAGGCCGGGACATGGGAACAGTGGTATTTCCGGATGCGGATCTGAAATTTTTTCTCCATGCTGATCTGAAGGTGCGCGCTGCCCGCAGGTACACAGAACTCAGAAACCATGCGGATATTAAAGCAGAAGACGTGGAAAAGGATATGGAAAAACGGGATCACAATGACAGTTCCCGGAAAATAGCGCCCCTGTGTCCTGCCGAAGATGCCATCTGCATTGACACTTCCCGCCTTTCTGTATCTCAGGTGGTGGAACAGATGCTGAACCATATTTCCGGCTTCCGGAAAGCAAAATCCGCTCCGGGAAAATAATCCCCCCAGCAGTGCCATATTTTCCTGCAATGCCAGACATGAAAAACCGTTATTGACAAAGCTCTTATACCGATTCTCCATTGAAAGTATACTTATCATTCGGTTTCCCACAGAGAACACAAAGGAAACAACTCACTTTATTGTATAAATTCAATAGCGAATTGGTATTATTTCCCCTGTTTTCCGCACAGTCAGAAAGATTATGCTCATGGTTCTGTCTGCTGTTTTGGGCAGAAGGAAAACTGTTACCAAATTTTGTCATAAACAACAAAAAAATGTCGGCTATTCTGTCCAGATATAATCTGCCATCAGTTTTTCAGGCTTTGCTTTTAATAAAAAAATCTTTTATTTTTTGATGGATACATAAAAATTCTGTATTTTGGCATGATGGTTGCTTACCCTGAATTCCGTAAAGCCAAACCTGCAGCGATGCAGGGACGGAAAGCTACGGGTCTCACTGAGACAGCCGGGTTGCCATCAGGAATGTATATAATTTGCATAACCGGGCCGGCTCAGCGTCAGCCCGGTTTTTTATTAACCAATTCATAGAGAAAGGAATGCAAAATGAAAAAGTCATTTGTTTTTTCGCTCATCGTGTTAAGTTTTTTTGTTATGGGAACAAATGCGGATGCCCTGCCTACACAGGTACTGTACTTAGGTGATGAGACAGTTGAAGCGGTTCAGACCGGATACAGCGGGACTAATAAAGAAAATCTTGCCTACTGGTTTGCACAAAATGATATTACCAATCTGGATGGTTCAGCCATCAATCCTGTGGCGGATCAGTTGCAGTATGAACTCTTTTTTACTGACACAGCACGGGAATATGAAGTGGAATTTCTGGGTATCGGCTATGCAGGTTATCACTCCCCTTTTGGTGTATTTACATATAATGGTGATATTTCCCAGGGGTTCGATCCGGAATATATGACCTATTATGATCCCCTGTTTGTCCAGAACAAAGTTCAGGCGAACACTGTTTACAATTTTACGGTTGCAGCCGGGACATATTTCGGTTTTTATCTGGATTCAGATGGCAGAGGCACAGAACTGACGACACTTGTTGCGGCAAACCCCGATGCCGCATCAGGCAAAATAGATAACAGAGACTCTTATACATCCGGACTGGATCATGCACTGTTTTATGAAACAAACAAAGGTTATACAATAGCATTTGAGGATATTGTCGGCGGCGGAGATTTTGATTTTGAAGATCTGGTTGTCAATTTCACACCCACAGACGGCAGCGGATTTAGTGCCGTACCGGAACCGGCCACAGTTATGCTGCTGGGCATCGGTCTGATCTGTATGGGCAGACTGCCCAAAAAAATCATGAAAAAATAGGCAATACTGAATTTTCGGACAGCGGGAAATTATAGCGGGGTAATGTGCTGATGAATTCCTTTTTGAATCTGAAAAGACCGAGATACCATCATTGTGAATTTTCATATTCAAATTGTCAGCAGATTTGGCCCGCTATACCCCGTATACATTGATCAGCAGAATTTCTGATAACAGTTCACAGAGGTAAGCCATGAACAGAAAAATAAAACCCTTTTCCGCCCCGGACTGCGCTGCTTTTGTCAGCCAAAATCTGTCCCGGATAAAAAATGAAGAACTGCGGATAGAAACGGAAGCAGCCTGGATACCGCATTTTACAGAAAACACGCTGTCTGTATTGGCAAAATACGGAGATGCCCAAACCCGGGAGCGGATTGCCTCATATGAAAAAACACCTGTGAGCATTTTGCAGATACTGACAGAAGAAGACAGTCCTGACATAAGGATGGCACTGGCATCGAACACAGGTGCAAGTGAATCTGTTTTACGGCTGCTGGCAATGGACAGAGATGATGCGGTAAGGCTTGCTGTTGCCCGAAATTCCCATACACCAAAGGATATTCTGAGAAATCTGTGTATGCAAAGCCCAATGCTATGGGGATTGGCGCAGAATCCGAACACACCGAAAGACATATTGGAACTTTTGGCCAGAAACAGCAATCCCCATATCCGGAAAGAAGTGGCGCATAACCCGGATACGCCGGTTTTCATACTGCAGGCATTGGCGGCGGATCCGGTAGTAAACGTCAGGAATCAGGTAGCTCTGAACCCTGCCACCCCCGATTCGGTTCTGAAAATCCTGGCAAAAGAATCCTGCACCTCTGCAGCCTGCAATCCTGCCCGGTCAGCCCGGAAACAGATTAAAGAAAGAAAGAGGAACAGCCCGGGTTTTATTGGCAGAATCCTGCTTTTTCTGATTATCATTCCTTTTATCAGAGCCGCAAAGCTGATGACCGTATTCAGAAAAAAGGAATCTGAAATTGGGCTTCATAACGGAATGGAAAACATGGAAATCTGATTTTCCGTTTTCCCTTTCCCGGAATTTTCAGTATCTTTCAAACTCATCATGCCCATTGCCGGGCATTTCAATAACAGAACCATATTTTGATGCGGGGGGATAATCCGCTTTTTTTTCAGCTTTGTCTTCACACAGTGAAACCGGTTTTGGCTGCTGCGGAGTGTTTTTATGCACATGGGGTTTTGAAATGGAAACAGCGGAATCTGACAGTCTGAAAAAGGAGACTTCAGCCCTGAGTCTTTCGGCCTGGGAGGAAAAATCCTCACTGGCCGATGCCATTTCCGCATAAAAGGGAATTTTTTTCTGTATGCCCCGCAGGTGCATACCGCATTTGGAATCCATCAGCGTCTTCATGAAAGGGGCAATACCGGGGGTGTTTCTCCATTTTTCATCCATTTTTCTGATTTCTACAGGAGATATTTTTGCAGTGTTCTGTGCATTCACCGCGGCAACAATGATAGGATCGCTTCCAAAGCGGACAATTTCAGAACGCGCCAGTTCCATTATTTCCGGAGGTGCTTTTCCCGCTGCCAGAAGCAATGAGGGAAAAAAGATGAGGGATAAGAGGACGGAAAGGTATCTGCACATGATTTATTCTCCTGTTTTTAAATGATAATGCCGTGCTGTTAAGGCATACAGAAAAAATTATAGCATTTGGCATCTGCGCAGTTGAATTTTGACATGCTGATTTTTATGGATGCGGGTATTGCACAGCACAAATCAGTTTATATAAAATCAAATACTTAAAAATTAACTGTGTACTCCTGTAAAGGCATTATAATCAGACGCGTTTTTCACTGGCTGCGACCTCCGGATTGATGCGCCAGGTGAAAAAGGGCGAAAGCGTATAGCAGAAAAGATAGATAAACGCCACATAGCCCAGCCAGGGCGTGAGTATTGCTGTAATCAGCAGGATGGTGTTAAGACGGGCAAATCTGCGGCTGCGGCTCATGAATCTTCCCAGATGAATATAGCGCACAGGATAGAGATTCATCAGAATGGAAGTTGCAATCATAAGGGTAAAACAGAAAATTCCCCAGAAGCGGATCTGCTCAGGCGCGTCCTGAACTGCCTGATCAAACATAATCAGCGGTGCGGTCACCATCAGCGCGGCCGCGGGGGTGGGCATTCCCTTGAAAAATCCGGGAATGGGTTTTTTGTCTGTGGTGAAATAAATCAGCCGGGCAATGCCCATCAGCGCATACAGCAGAGCCACCGGCCCGACGGCCAGACTCTGAATAAAGGGATCCTGCACATTTGCAAAAGTGATATAAAATATCCAGGCCGGAACAATGCAGAAACTTACTCCGTCCGCCAGATCATCGAGGAGATTGCCCAGATTGATCCGCCGGGTGGATGCGGCCGCATTCGGAAGCGGTTCGGTCAGTCCCAGCTTCCGGGCCACTGATCCATCCAGTTTGTCAAAAATGGCCGCGCCGATAAGCAGCAGATATGCCTCCCGCACCCTGCCCTGATACGCAAAAAACACGGCTATCAGTCCCATCATGCCGTTCATCACCGTCAGTGCATTGGGGAAAAAGGAAAGAATCCTGCGCCGGAGAATGTCATCATCCAGACAGAGATCATCCAGGCAGCGTGTGCCGTATTTCCGGCAGTACGCGGCAATGGAGCCGAAATTGACGCTGAGAAAAATGATTTCAATAAAAAAAAGCCCGCGAATGGGCAGGTTTCCCAGCCAGGAAATCCAGTAATAGAGTTGGGACGGCGGACCTTCCGGCACGTAAAAGGCATGGGCATACAGCAGCGCACCGACCGGCGCCGCAATAACAGTTCGCAGCCGGGTGTATTCGCTGGGTTCAGGCTCCTGGCCCTGCCGAATTGCGAAACCGCGCATAAAACCCGCGAAACTGTCCCGGATCAGCACGGTAATGCTCATAAGCATGACAAAAATGGCGTGCAGGAGTTCTATGCGCGCGTAACCTGATGAGACAAAGATCAGTTTCCACATCATGCCCACAGCAATCAGAGGAAAAATAATGGAATAAACAATCTTGTCCATCATCCGGTCTGCAAGGGGCGCAAGCCGGGGATGAGGCTGAAACCGGGCAGCAAACCATCCATCCACCAGATCAAATGTCATGGAGATAAAAAGAAGGCTTACACCCAGTGTATACAATACAGGGTTTCTGTTCCACATCACGCCGATGGCGCAGAGCATTCCGGCAAAAACAAGAAAAGGACGGCTGTAAACCAGAACTGTGGTGGCTTTTTTGGAAATGGTGTATTTTCGGGACATAGTTCTCCTGTTGTCAGTTATCAGTGTTCAGTTATCAGTTGTCAGCTATCAGTGTTCAATGTTCAATGTTCAGTGTTAAGTGTTCAATGTTCAGTGTTCATCCGGAGGAGTGCAAAAATTAAGCAAAGCGGTTTTTTGCACACGCTGAACCGGTTGAAATACCGATTCTCCATTGATTTGATACAATCTGCACTCCCTCCCCGGTCTGATCCGGAGGAGTGCAAAAATTAAGCGGAGCGGTTTTTTGCACACGCTGAACCGTTGGAAATAACGATTCTCCATTGATTTGATACAATCTGCACTCCCGCCCCGGTCTGATCCGGAGGAGTGCAAAAATTAAGCAAAGCGGTTTTTTGCACACGCTGAACGGTGGAAAAACTGACAATATTGTATAGAATCAATGGCGATTCGTTATAAGAAATAAAGCAGAACAGGCTTTCAGTTTGTTTCTTTTTCAGTTGGCAAAAACGGTTTTCCCAAGCACTTCCCCAAGAGAAAGTGGATCATACCACTTTGTTTTTTTTCAGTTGGCAAAAACGGTTTTCCCAAGCACTTCCCCAAGAGAAAGTGGATCATACCACTTTGTTTTTTTTCAGTTGGAAAAACGGTTTTCCCAAGAAACCGGATTTTTCCGAAAAATCCGGTTTCTTTCTTTTTCCGGCTTTTTCTGCTTTGCCTGTGCTGCCTGTGTTGCCAGTGTTCAGGTTTTCCTGACACCTGACACCTTGCTTATAGAAAAAAGAAGGCCCGGTGTCAAGCGAAGCCCCGGATTAATACGCGTATGTCATTTTTAAGCGGAAGGTTCTGCCCGGCTGTTCAATGGTATCCTGAATATTTTCCTCTCCGACCGGGTCTGCGTATTCCTCATCAGAAAGATTGTACAGATGCGCACTCAGATTCATGCCCTGCACAGCATTCTTCCATATCAGACCGGTATTGAACACAAAATGTTCATCAGCGGTTTCGCCCCGTGCGGTATCCCGGTCACTCATATAATTTCCTTCCATGCTCAGACTGATCCGCTCTTTCCAAAGCGGAAAGCAGACCTTTGCTTTGATCAGATGCTCCGGAGAATTGCTCAGTTCCTCATCACTTTCCTCATCCCGCACATCCTGCCATGTATAATTGATCAGTCCGGAAATGCCGTTTTTCAGTTTGCCGCGCAGCTCCATTTCCAAGCCTTTTGCCTCCATATTGTCAAGATTGGCATATGTCCAGACATCCTCATACTCCACCTGGGAGATAAGGCCGTCAATGGTGTAATAAAAACCGGAAAGCAGAAATTTGAAATTTTCTGCAAACATCTGCTCCCAGATGAGTTCATACGTGGTGATTTCTTCGGGATCAATAGCCGGACTTGAAACATCGTCAATCACATAATTTTCATACCGGTCAGGCGCACGGAAGGCTGTGCCGTATATGGCTTTCAGCGCAGTTCCGGACAAAGGCTGCCAAATCAGTGCCAGCCGGGGATTCAAAGTGTCTCCGAAAGTCTCGTACCAGTCATAACGGATGCCGCCGCTGAAAATCAGATTTTCTGTAATCCGGATTTCACTTTGGATAAAAAAAGCCCATGAGGATTCCTTTTCGCTTTCATCCAGCCAGGGCGTATAGGGATTTTCATCATAATTGAACATGGTCTGGTGCAGATTGTACAGATATTCGCTTCCCAAAGTCAGACGTATTTTTTCATGCAGATTCAGATTCACGCGGACTTCGCTTCCAAACCATTCAGAAAGATCATCATCCCTGTTTTTGAGGATATAGGGAATTCCCTCCTCTGTTTCCCAGTTATAGGGATATTTCCCCTCATACACATAACGGTCATAATACAGGTTTACAAAAAAATCCGCATAGCGGTTCAGTTGCGCAGTGTACGCTGCTTCGATGTATGCCCTTTCATCCACTGTGAAAAAATCCTCATTGAAAGCTGTGTCAAATGATCCGGTGGGAACCTCTTTTTTGCGTGTGCTGTATGCTGCGGAAAGGGAAAAATCCTTATAGGACAGGGAAAGAAAAGCCTGGGAAGAACGGTCTCCGTCTCTGCTGTCTGCTATGCCGTCATTTGCTGCGGGATCGTCAAATTCGCTGTAATGCAGATGATCTTTTCCCTGACTGCTGTAAAAACTGCCCGATGCCAGCATTTCAAAATCATGGGAAAAGCGTTTTCCGTAACTCAGTCTGCCTTTGTAACTTTCATAAGATCCGGCCTCCGCGGACAGTTCAAGTCCGTTTACAGATTTTCCCTTCCGGGTGATGACATTGATGACTGCAAAAAAAGCATTGGTTCCGTACAGGCAGGAACCCGGGCCCCGTGTGATTTCCACACGCTCTATCAGATCAATATCTATGGGAAAATCTGTGCCGATCAGAGCCTGCTGAAAGATGGTGTCATTGATGCGATGCCCGTCCACCAGCAGCAGCACACGGGTGTTCAGATCGCCCAGGCGGCTGAAACCCCGGACACCGATATAATGATAGTTGCGGTTATAGGTGGTGTAAACGCCGCTGACACTGCTGACAATCTCGGCCAGATTCCGGTATCCGTAACTGCGAATATCTTCAGCCGTGACAATGCTCACGTATGAGGGAGCTTCCGAGGCTTTCTGCTGATATTTGGACGCGCTCCACACCATTTCTGTTTCTGTCTCGGCTTTGAGCCATTTGAATTCCTCGTCAATTTCCTGCTCAATCCTGCTTTTGCGATCCTGATCTATTTCTTCTGCCATAACTGCCTGAGAAAAAGAAAAAATTACACACAGCAGGCTGAATACGAACAGAAAAGCACGTACACGGATCGCAGATATTTCTTTCATTATCCTGCCTCCTTCAGACAGTTTAGTTTATCCGCATACTCAGATCCACACTTCGGGCAGAATGGGTAAGCGCGCCGCAGGAAATGATGTCTGCGCCTGTTTCCGCCAGAGAGATCAGCTGATCTTTGCTGACATTGCCGGATACCTCCACGAGCGCACGTCCCGCTATAAAAGCAACAGCCTCCCTGATACGGGGAATATCCATATTATCCAGCATGATTATATCTGCTCCCGCAGCAAGGGCTTCGGCAGTTTCCTCCATATTTGTGACCTCCACCTCAATTTTCATGAGATGGGAGATGTTTTTGCGCACCTTTTCCACAGCTTTTCGGATACCGCCGCCGGCAGCTATATGATTATCCTTGATCAGCACGCCGTCATACAGTCCCATGCGGTGATTTGCGGCCCCGCCCATACGGACTGCATATTTTTCCAGCACACGCCAGCCCGGTGCGGTTTTCCGTGTATCCACCAGCCGCACCGGGCTGTCCCCCAGTATGTTCATAAAGGATCGCACATGGGTGGCAATGCCGGACAGACGCTGCAGAAAATTGAGTGCCGTGCGTTCCCCTTTGAGCAGAGCCTGCAGTTTTCCCTCCAGCCGCACCGCAATGCTGCCTTTTTCCACAGTATCGCCGTCCGCATATTCTGCATCATAACGTATATCCGGGTCCAGATGGGCAAAAACCCTCCGGCCAATATCCAGCCCTGCAATGACCAGAGGCTCCTTTGCCACAATTTGGGCAGTGCCTGAAAGTTCCGGAGCCACAACAGCATCTGTGGTAATATCCCCGGAGCCGATATCCTCTTCCAGCGCAAGCTGTATAAGTTTTTCCGTATAATCTGTCATCATTTCTGTCAGTCCTTTCCGCCTGATTCTGAAAAATTTGGGGAATATTATAAGATACGGAATTATTTTTCAACTCCTATCACAGCAAAGATGATTTTTATTTCTTGCAGGTATGCAGTCGGAAATGGTAAAAAGAACGGTATTCCGGAAAAAATGCAGAATTGAGCGGAACTGAAAACCGGTAAAAAAAGGAGATTCCTGATGCAGGACGGAAAAAAGAAAATTCTGATAGTGGAAGACGAGCGGTATCATATTAATGTGCTTCTGGATATCCTGAAACCTGATTACAGGGTTTCGGTATCCAAAGACGGGGAAGATGCACTGCAGAAAGCAGCCTCATCCAATCCCCCTGACCTGATTCTGCTGGACATCATCATGCCCGGCATGTCCGGTTATGAAGTATGCACACAACTGAAGGCTGATGAAAAAACTTCCGACATTCCGGTGATCTTCATCAGTTCTTTAAGTGAAGTCAGCGATATTGTAAAGGGTTTTTCAATCGGCGGCATGGATTATATCACCAAACCCTTTCAGCCGGATGAGGTTTTGGCGCGTGTCCGCACCCACCTTGCCATGCGGGATATGCAGATGCGGCTGGAAGATCAGAATATCCGTCTTGTCCATGAAATCGGAGAAAGGGAAAAAGCCCAGTCCGCTCTGCACAAAGCCAATGAGGAACTGGAGATGCGGGTGGCACAGCGCACTGCACAGCTTGCCGAGGCAAATAAGGAACTGGAAAAAGCCAAGGAAGCGGCAGAATCTGCCAGCCGGGCCAAAACCGAATTTCTCTCCCGTATCAGTCATGAACTCCGCACACCTTTGAGCCCCATTGTGGGAATGACGGATTTGCTGCTCATGTCGGAAAATCTGGAAGCACAGCAGAGGGAATTTCTCACAACTGTTCAGGATTCAGCGCGACATCTTTCAGAACTGATTGACGGACTGATTGAACTGACCCAGTTGGAATCCGAAGATGCGGAGCCGGTCAGCGAAAGCTTCAGTCTGGATATGCTGCTGGAATCTGTTGCGGAAAATCTGGAATTTGAAGCTGAAAGCAAAGGACTGGAACTGACCCGGCAGATGGACCCGGACATTCCGGAGTCTCTGACAGGAGATCCTGATCGTGTGGAAAAAATTCTGATGAAAATCGGGGGCAATGCAGTCAAGTTTACAGAAAAAGGCAGGATTCATATTTCTGCCGTGATCGCGGAAAAAGCGGAAGAGAAAATAACCGTGCAGTTTTCCGTAAAAGACACAGGCATCGGCATTGCTCCGGATAAACTGGCGCATCTGTTTGAGGATTTCACACAGGCAGACGGTTCCTCCACCCGTGAATACGGGGGCATGGGAATGGGACTGACTCTGGTGAAACGCATGATCGCACTGATGCACGGCAGGCTTTGGGCTGAAAGCAGGGAAAGGGAAGGAAGCATATTTCATTTCACACTGCCGTTTTATTTAGTGATGAGTGAAAAGTGATGAGTGCTCCGCCATACTGCAGACAGTCCCCTGTCCAAAGATGTCCACAGCAAAAAAAATGATGAGTTACGCAGCAAACAGATGACAACTTATAACTGTTCACTGATAACTGATTAAGATTCGGAGGAATCTATGGAATACTGGGATCAGGAAAAAGAATGTATGAACAGGGAGGAAATTGGGCAGGTGCAGTTGGAGCGGCTCCAGTCCACCCTGAACCGTGTATACAAAAATGTCCGGCATTACCGCAATACTTTCAGAGAGATGGATTTCATGCCTGAAGATTTCCGTACTTTGGATGATCTGCGGAAACTGCCTTTTGTGACGCGTCAGATTCTGATGGAAAACTATCCTTACGGCATGTTTGCAGTTCCGCTGCGGGAAGTGGTGCGCCTGCATGCGCCTGTGCTGAATCAGGATGATCCTGTGGTCATGGGATTCACCCGAAACGATCTGAAAAACTGGGCGGAACTCATGGCCCGGAATCTTACAGCCGCAGGACTCACCAAAGATGATGTCATACAGGTTTCGCCCAGTCTGGGAATCATGACCGGTTCTTTTGGCGTGCAGATGGGAGCGCAGCTTATCGGAGCGTCCGTGATTCCCATGCCCGGCGGAAAATTTCCCGCGCAGGTGAAAATCATGCGCGATTTCCGCACCACAGCAATTGCGGCAACGCCGACCTTTGCTTTGGGACTTTTGCGGTCTATGGAGGAAATGGGTGTGGAACCCAATACCCTGTCTCTGAAATGCGGCATTATCGGATCAGAACCCTGGTCTGAAATGATCCGGGCAGAACTGGAATCCAAACTGCATATCAGCGTTACAGACACTTACAGTCTTGCGGAAATCTTCGGCCCTGCTGTGGCATGGGAATGTCCGGAAAAAAAAGGACTGCATATCAGCGAGGATCATTTCATTCCGGAAATCATTGATCCGCACACAGGGGAAAATCTTCCGCCCGGCAGAGAGGGGGAACTGGTCATCACCACCATTTCCAAACAGGCTTTTCCTTTGATCCGTTTCCGCACCGGTGATATTTCCCGCATAAACTATGAACCCTGCGCGTGCGGCCGCACCCACTGCCGACTGTCAAGGATCAGCAGACGCTGTGATGAAGCCTTTGTGATGAACGGAAGCCGCATTGTTCCGGAGCAGGTTGGCCGTGTTCTGGCACGTCTGACAGGAAGTGAACAGGTTTTCCAGCTTCTGATTGAACGGCAGGACGCGCAGGATCGGCTGACCGTGCTGGTGGAAATCTCGGATGCCATCTTTTTTGATGATATGAACCGGCAGCGGCGATTTGTGGATGAACTGCACCGGGTCATTTCCGAATCTTTAGGATGGGAAGTGTCTGTGAAACTGGTGGAACCCGGAACCTTTGATCCCGGTCAGCGCATTGCGGATCAGCGGGTTTTTGCCACTGTCATATAGTTTTGGGGACTTATACAGTTGCTCAAAAAAATCAGATCTGTAAGGTGATTTCCATTAATGATTATACCATTTTTCGTAGGGCGGGCACGCTTTTTGTGCCCGCCGTCCTGCTGAAACGGCGGGCACAAAAAGCCGTGCCCGCCCTGCAATGATGGTACATTTTTTCATGGAAATCGCCTAAGTGTGAGCGGGCAGGTTTCAGCCGGGAACCCATGCCGTTCACACTTCTGTTTTTTATATGGATTTCAATTGTCTAATACCAATTAGCTATTGAATTTATACAATAAAGTGAGTTATTTCCTCTGTGTTCTCTGTGGTTTTTTTCTCTCTGTGTCCTCTGTGGGAAACCGAATCATAAGTATATTTTCAATGGAGAATTGGTATAATTTATAATATGAAATCTGAAAAAGAGTTCAGCAAAAATTTTTTTCCGGTTTTCTGCCGCGAAGACACAAAGTTCAACGAAGATTAATGCCCAGTTATTTTTCAGATTTCATATAAAAATCAGGCAAATCTGCTGACGAAAGTCCAAAACAGAAAGGACATATGATGAAAATTTATATGGAAGAGAAAATCGGCAATCCGGATCTGTTTTCCGGCAGGAAAAAGGAACTCAGGGAACTGCTGGAATGGGTGAAAAAAATCAAAGGTAAACTCAGTCCCAGCCGCGCACTCATGGCCCGGCGCAAGACCGGCAAGACCGCGATTCTTCAGCGTCTGTACAATATTGTGTTTGACGCGGATGACGGAGTGATTCCCTTTTATTACGAGGTCAGGGAGGAAGAGTGGTGGGCCATTGATTTCTGCCAGGATTTTTTTCTGCGCTTCATTCTGCAGTATATAGCCTTCAAATCCCGCAAACCTGAATATATTTCTCTGGGAAGCGTCACATTTGAACAGGCAGCGGAAATTGCCGAAAAGGAATCCCAGAACCATCTGCTTGGCTGGATTGAAACCGTGCAGGCAAAAGTGAAACAGGAATCTGTCCCGATTCTGTGGGATGCTGTCCGGGATGCCCCTCGGCTGATCGCAGAAATCAGAGATGAGCGTGTGGTTCAGATTCTTGATGAATTCCAGTACATGAACAGAAAAATCTGCAATGACAGGGAAAAAACCCGTGTACTGAGAATGGCGCAGGCCTATATGAGCACTGCGGAATACAAGAACGCTCCTCTGCTGATTTCCGGAAGCTGGGTGGGCATGATTATGCATGATGTGCTGAAAATGCCGGGGCGGTTCAGGATCACATTTCTGGAGAACATGCCAAAGGATGAGTCCCTTGAAATGATATACAAATATTCTGCCGCCGAGGGTATTCCGGTCACGCGGGAAACTGCGGAACTGATTTCTGAAATCACAGAGGGCAGCCCCTTTTACATCAGTGAACTCATGCGCTCCGCATATCCGGAAAAGGACCTGACCACCAAAGACGGCGTACTGAAAACCCTGGAGTTTGAGACACTGGATCGGCAGGGAAGCATCCGGGGCACATGGATGGAATATGTTTATTACGCATTTTCCACTGTGAATGAAAAAAATGCCAAAAGCATAGTGCTGCATCTGTGCAGAAACCGGCATCGGGAACTGACCCGTGCGGAAATTCTCAAAGATCTGAATCTGGACATGAGTGACGCTGAGCTGGAGAAAAAACTGAAAGCCCTGGCGTATGCGGACATCATTGAACCGGGGCAGAGCAATTTTGACTACCGGGGTGTGCCGGACAATATCTTTGACAAGGTGTTCAGGGGAGTGTATCAGAAGGAAATTGAGGGATTTGATCCAAAGGAAATCAGAAACGAGTACAGGGCACTGGCTGAAAAACTGATGGCCGATCAGCGCAGACGCAAAGGGGCGGAAAGCCATTCCAAAGGCATGTATGCGGAATTTATGATTATCCGGCATCTGACCTATCACGCGCACCGGAAAAATGATCTGTATCTGCCTGTTATGCAGAATCTGCCCGAAGATTTTGTTTTTACGGAATTTCAGAGCGTGTGGTCATACAAATCCTCCCCGCCCCATAAAAGAGACATTCAGGTTGACATTTTTGCACGCGCCAAAACCGGTGCGTATTCCCTTATCGGTGAGGTCAAACACAGGGGAAGGAAAAAATTCTCACGGGATGAGGCTTTGATTTTCAAAGAAAAAGCTGCTGTTCTCATGGAACTTGAAAAAGTGGAAAAAGCGGTTTTGTGTGTTTTTTCCGAATCCGGTTTCACAAAGGATGTTCTGAAGTATTTCCGGGAGCAGGGAATGGCCTGGACACAGGACAAAATCTGGATGGATGAGAGCATCTGAAACAGAATCAGATGTTTGACCGGACAAAAATGCAAAACAGAAAGGACATGTGACAGATGATGAAAATTTATATGAAAGAAAAAATCGGCAGACCGGAGCTGTTTTCCGGCAGGAAAAAGGAACTGAAAGAACTGCTGGCCTGGGTGGAAAAAATCAAAAAGGAACTGTCCCCCAGCCGCGCACTCATGGCCCGGCGCAAGACCGGCAAGACCGCAATCCTCCAGCGTCTGTACAATATTGTGTTTGATGCGGATGACGGTGTTATTCCCTTTTATTACGAGGTCAGGGAGGAAGAGTGGTGGGCCATTGATTTCTGCCAGGATTTTTTTCTGCGCTTCATTCTGCAGTATATAGCTTTCAAATCCCGCAAACCGGAATATATTTCTCTGGGAAGCGTCACATTTGAACAGGCAGCGGAAATTGCCGAAAAGGAATCCCAGAACCATCTGCTTGTCTGGATTGAAAACGTGAGGGAAAAAGTGAAACAGGAATCTGTCCCGATTCTGTGGGATGCTGTCCGGGATGCCCCGCGGCTGATCGCAGAAATCAGAGATGAGCGTGTGGTTCAGATTCTTGATGAATTCCAGTACATGAACCGGAAAATCTGCAATGACAGGGAAAAAACCCGTGTACTGAGAATGGCGCAGGCCTATATGAGCACAGCGGAATACAAGAACGCGCCCCTGCTGATTTCCGGAAGCTGGGTGGGCATGATTATGCATGATGTGCTGAAAATGCCGGGGCGGTTCCGGATCACCTTTCTGGAGAACATGCCAAAGGATGAGTCCCTTGAAATGATATACAAATATTCTGCCGCGGAGGGTATTCCGGTCACGCGGGAAACTGCGGAACTGATTTCTGAAATCACCGAGGGCAGCCCCTTTTACATCAGCGAACTCATGCGATCAGCATATCCGGAAAAGTATCTGACGACAAAAGAGGGGGTTCTGAAAACCCTGGAGTTTGAGACACTGGATCGGCAGGGAGCCATACGCGGGACATGGATGGAATATGTTTATTACGCATTTTCCACTGTGAATGAAAAAAATGCCAAAAGCATAGTTCTTCATCTGTGCAGAAACCGGCATCGGGAACTGACCCGTGCGGAAATTCTCAAAGATCTGAATCTGGATATGAGTGACGCTGAGCTGGAGAAAAAACTCAAAGCCCTGGCGTATGCGGACATCATTGAACCGGGACAGAGCAATTTTGACTACCGGGGTGTGCCGGACAATATCTTTGACAAGGTGTTCCGGGGAGTGTATCAGAAGGAAATTGAGGGATTTGATCCAAAGGAAATCAGAAATGAATACAGGGAACTGGCTGAAAAACTGCTGGCCGATCAGCGCAGACGCAAAGGTGCGGAGAGCCATTCCAAAGGCATGTATGCGGAATTCATGATTATCCGTCATCTTACCTATCACGCGCACCGGAAAAATGATCTGTATCTGTCTGTTATGCAGAATCTGCCCGAAGATTTTGTTTTTACGGAATTTCAGAGCGTTTGGTCATACAAATCCTCCCCGCCCCATAAAAGAGACATTCAGGTTGACATTTTTGCACGCGCCAAAACCGGAGCATACTCTCTCATTGGCGAGGTCAAGCACCGGGGCAGGAAAAAATTCTCACGGGATGAGGCTTTGATTTTCAAAGAAAAAGCTGCTGTTCTCATGGAACTTGAAAAAGTGGAAAAAGCGGTTTTGTGTGTTTTTTCCGAATCCGGTTTCACAAAGGATGTTCTGAAGTATTTCCGGGAGCAGGGAATGGCCTGGACGCAGGATAAAATCTGGATGGATGAGAGCATCTGAAACAGAATCATACCAGATCGCCATTGGTTTGATCCAATACTGTCAGTTTTTCCGCAGCTCCGGGTGTGCAAAAAACCGCTCCGCTTAATTTTTGCACTCCTCCGGATCGGATGTGTGCAAAAAACCGCTCCGCTTAATTTTTGCACTCCTCCGGATCGGATGCAGATGTTTCACCGGACAAAAATGCAAAACAGAAAGGACATGTGACAGATGATGAAAATTTATATGAAAGAAAAAATCGGCAGACCGGAGCTGTTTTCCGGCAGGAAAAAGGAACTGAAAGAACTGCTGGCCTGGGTGGAAAAAATCAAAAAGGAACTGTCCCCCAGCCGCGCACTCATGGCCCGGCGCAAGACCGGCAAGACCGCAATCCTCCAGCGTCTGTACAATATTGTGTTTGATGCGGATGACGGTGTTATTCCCTTTTATTACGAGGTCAGGGAGGAAGAGTGGTGGGCCATTGATTTCTGCCAGGATTTTTTTCTGCGCTTCATTCTGCAGTATATAGCTTTCAAATCCCGCAAACCGGAATATATTTCTCTGGGAAGCGTCACATTTGAACAGGCAGCGGAAATTGCCGAAAAGGAATCCCAGAACCATCTGCTTGTCTGGATTGAAAACGTGAGGGAAAAAGTGAAACAGGAATCTGTCCCGATTCTGTGGGATGCTGTCCGGGATGCCCCGCGGCTGATCGCAGAAATCAGAGATGAGCGTGTGGTTCAGATTCTTGATGAATTCCAGTACATGAACAGAAAAATCTGCAATGACAGGGAAAAAACCCGTGTACTGAGAATGGCGCAGGCCTATATGA
>JBFXEJ010000091.1:0-27884 GCA_050180235.1 Desulfococcaceae bacterium | reverse complement strand
CACTGTTTTCTCTGCCACGGTTTGATTTTACTTTTTTTAAATGCCTGCGGACAGTTTCACCGGATACAGAACCGGCTGCCTCAGGACTTACCAGTTTATCGGCAATCATCTGCATTGTCCATGAACTCTGCCCTTCGGGCGGAGCAGAACATGCAATGGCAATCATAACCGTCTGCGCTTTCCCGTCAGGTTTGGGCGGCTGTCCGGGAAAAGGTTTGCCCTCAAGGGCAAAATCCGGTCCGTTTTCGGCAAAACGTTTTACCGTGCTGCACACTGCTGCCTGACAGACTTTGACAGACTCTGCTGTCTGCTCATATGTTCTGCCTTCAGCGCAGTGCAGAATAATTCCTGCCCGTGCAATATTACGGGCAGACTTTCCTTTTCCGGTGCGGATGTAACTTTCAGGATGCTCCTTCTGAACACCGGTCAGTACAACCTTATATTTTCTATGCCCTCCCATGATATTTTCCTCCTCTGATTTTTTTGAGGGGAATTTTATCATAGTATTATATAAAATTCAATGTGGTTATGTAATAGTTTACTTTTCAAAAACCTTCTAAGGTGAGTTATTTCCTCTGTGTTCTCTGTGGGAAACAGAATCATAAGTATACCCTAAGCTTTGTGAGACTTTGCGTATTTGTGTCCTGTTGGCGGATTTTTATGTTGAAATTATTCACGCAATAAATTATAGACAGTAAACTGAAAGTGAGGAAAGAAAATTCAAAACTGCAGAGAATCTCAATTTATTTTCCCACGGCCTGTATATTTCCCCAAAAACAGAAAGCATTGCAGTATCTTTTCCTGTCCATAGAAGCTGCTGTGGCGGTCTGTGTCCCGTGAACACAGGCAGATGCTGTGACTTCCTGCGGATTTAGTGAAAGAATGGACAGAAAGAGCAAATCCGGTCAATACCGACTGAAAATCGTCAGACTGCGGCAGAACCGGGTTTACAATATAGGGAGTATTAAGATTGTTTACAGGATATTATCAGAAAGAATATGATGTGATTGTGGTGGGAGCAGGCCATGCCGGATGTGAGGCTGCGCTGTCTCCTGCGCGGATGGGATGCACGGTGCTGCTGGTGGCCATTGATTTGGACAAACTCGCAGCCATGCCGTGCAGTCCTTCCATCGGGGGCATGGCAAAGGGGCAGTTGGTGAAGGAAATTGATGCACTGGGCGGGGAAATGGCAAAAGTCACGGACAAAACCGCGATCAACTACAAAGTGCTGAACACCAAAAAAGGCCCGGCTGTCCAGTCTTCCCGAACCCAGAATGACAAAAAACGCTATCATATGGCCATGAAATCCGTGATTGAATCCCAACCCGGGCTGGATCTGAAACAGGCCCTTGTGGAGCGACTGCTCATTGAAGACGGCAGAGTTGTGGGAATAGAAGACCATACCGGTTTTGGATACAAAGCCAAAACCGTGATTCTGGCCACCGGCACATTTCTTTGCGGACTGGTGCATATTGGTTTCCGCTCCATCAAAGCAGGACGCGCGGGGGAATTTGCATCCTATGGTCTGCCGGAACATCTGCGGGAACTGGGATTCACTCTGGGAAGAATGAAAACCGGAACTCCGCCCAGACTGCACAGAGACAGCATTGATTTCAGTCAGTTTGAAATGCAGGAGCCCATGCAGGAGCCCATTACGCCTTTTTCCGGTTTTACCACAGAAATCACCATGCCACAGGTTCCGACTTATATGGGACATACCAATGAAAGAAGTCAGCAGATTGTGCGGGACAATCTGAAATATTCTGCTTTGTACGGCGGCATGATTACCGGTGTGTCCGCGCGCTACTGTCCGTCTTATGAAGACAAGGTGGTGAAATTTCCGGAACGCACCCGGCATCATGTGATTCTGGAACCCGAAGGCATTGATACCAAAGAAATTTATGCCAGCGGACTTGGCAACAGCCTGCCCATTGAGGTGCAGCTTCAGTTTGTGCATTCGGTAAAGGGACTGGAGCAGGCAGACATCATGCGGCCTGCTTACGCGATTGAATATGATTATGTCAATCCTGTGCAGTTGAAACCCACTTTGGAAAGCAAGCGCATTGCCGGGCTTTTCATGGCCGGGCAGATCAACGGAACCTCCGGGTATGAAGAAGCTGCCGGTCAGGGTATGTGGGCTGGAATCAATGCAGCGTGTCAGGTGCAGAAAAGAGAGCCTTTTCTGCTGGATCGTTCTCAGGCATATATGGCTGTGATGGTGGATGATCTGGTCACCAAAGGAACCCGTGAACCCTACCGCATGTTCACTTCCCGCGCGGAATACCGGCTTATGCTGCGCGAAGACAACGCAGATTTGCGTCTGATGAAAATCGGCCATGATTTGGGACTGATTTCTGCGGATACCATCAAAGAACTGGAAGACCGCCGTGCGCAGATTCAAAAGGAAATCAGCCGCATAAAAAAGACCGTAATCAAACCTGTTCCACCAGTGAATGAATATCTGGAAAAACAGGGAAGCAGGCCCATTGACAATGGTATGCATCTGGATCAGCTTCTCAAGCGGGCAGAACTGGATTATGGCATGGTTTCGGAATTTGCGCCCCCGCCGGAACCGCTTTCTCCCAAAGCATCCCGTCAGGCCGAGATTGAAATCAAATACGAGGGATACATTCAGCGGCAGCAGCGGGAGATTGAACGGTTCAGGAATCTTGAATATATCAAAATTCCCGAAGGTTTTGATTATAAAACCGTGCATGGACTGTCCAATGAACTCTGCCAGAAACTCTCGGAAATCCGGCCCGCCTCTTTGGGTCAGGCATCCCGTATTGACGGCATGACGCCATCTGCCATTTCCGTGCTGATGATCGGTCTGAAAAAAGTCTGAACATGCTGATTGTAATGCTGATTCGCCATTGATTTTATACCAAACCGCCATTGAAAATATACTTATGAACTGATGTTACGCCACCCTTTCAAAAATCAGCAGGTTACTGTATCCTCCGTCATTCCGGCGAAAGCCGGAATCCGGTAATTTCAAAACGTTCTGAATACAGGCTTTCGCCGGTATGACGATCCGGCGTAACATCAGTTATTAAGATAAAATTTTTTTATTTTGAAAGCGAATTCCTATGATACATTCACACAGGCTGATACGGTTTATTCTTTACGCACTGCTGATTTTCACGCCTCTTGCCAGAGCGGCTGTGCAGGGATGGGCTGTATCTGTAATTCATATACTGACACTGATCGCTCTGACAGTTTTTCTCGCGGATAAAAGTCTGCGCTGGGAATGGAAATGGCTCCATACTCCTCTGGACAGACCAATGCTGGCTCTGCTGTGTCTATGTTTTGCCGCTGCTGTTTTTTCCCGGCATCGGCTCAGCAGTTTTCAGACTTTAATACTTCTGCTGGACTATGTCATCTGGTTTTATCTGCTGATCCATACCATACGCACCAGAGATCAGGTTCGGCAGGTGATTTATCTTATAATGGGCATGGGAATCTTTCTTTCTGTATTCGGTCTTTTCAAGCTGGGGGGAATGAATCCCTTCCCCTGGTGGGAATATCCGGAACTGGGATCAGCAGGACGTCTGACCGCGTCTTTCGGAAATCCGGATCATCTGGCCGGATATATGGAAATGGCAATTCCGCTTACGCTGGGATTTTTTATAACCGGAATCAAAGAGGGAAAGCAGGTGCTGACAGGATTTGCCCTGGTGCTTATGTTCACCGCCCTGATATTTTCCCTGTCCAGAGGCGGATGGATCGGTATGCTGTGCAGCCTTTATGTGATGGGGCTGGTTCTTCTTATGCAGAAACGGACAAAATACAGAAAACTGCTTGTAACAGCCATGACAATTTTCCTGCCTCTTATGCTGCTTGTATTATCTGCCGCAGATGTCGCGGAAAGAATCCGCTCCTTTGAACAGGGTACGGAAATGCCGAGTTTTGATGCCCGGCTCAGTGCATGGAAAGGTGCTGTGAATATGATCCTGGATTATCCTCTTTTGGGTTCAGGACCCGGAACCTTTGCCTGTGTCTATACGCAGTATCAGCCTCCGGGGCTGAGTGCCTATTACAATATGGCCCACAATGATTATCTGCATTTCACTGCTGAAACAGGGCTGATGCTTCCGCTTATTATGCTATGGATGATGTATGCTTTTTACCGGGCATTGCTGAAAAAAATGAAAGATCCGAGCCGTCTGGGGAGAGGCACTGCCTTGGGGAGTATGTGCGGAATTACAGCCATCCTTGTCCACAGCATAGGGGATTTCAATCTGCATGTTCCGGCCAATGCCCTGCTGTTTGCCTGTCTTGCCGCTTTGGGAATTGCCTCAGTTTCTCACAGAAACGGAAGCCATTCCCGTCAGATTTTCTCAGAGCAGCCTGAAAAGCCCCGTCCGCTTAATTTTTGCACTCCTCCGAATTTGCATTCAGCATCGTATCATACCGATTCGCCATTGATTTTTTCAGAAAATCCCCTCCTGAGAGGGGCAGGTTTGTTTCATGACTGATGTTACGCAGTTTTTGCAAAAAATCAAAAAATTGCTGCATCTGCTGTCATACCGGCTTTCTCCGGTATGACGGCAGTGCGTTACTGTCAGTTGTCAAAAACAGACTGCGGAGAGAGCCTGCGCCAAAGTATGCTTTGGGAATTCGTTTTTTTCCGAAAATCTGTGTTTGACGAAAACAGAATTCCGGTGTAAGAAAGATATATGCCAAAGATTGAATATACATGCCAAAAATGTGCCCACAGCTTTCAAATCCTTGTTTTCAGGGGAGATGAGGCAGAGCCGGTCTTTTGTCCGAAATGCGGGAGCCGGGAGGTGGCATCCGCAAAATCCCCAACCGGGCTGTTTGACGGTATTGCATCTTTCAGTTCTCTCAGCAAAGACAGAAACTGAATGCGGTGAGCTGGCGGCAGGTTCTGCCGCAGTAAGCCCGGCAATGAATTGCCGGTTTATTATATGCAGTACCTTCCGGGATTTGTATTTATCCCGCAGGGACAACCGAAAACAGCCCGGCATTTTAATGCCGGGCATCCAATGCCGGGATCGGGAAATATGGAAGATCAGAAAACTTCATCCTTACAGATTCTCATTGTTCACGAAAGCACGGTGATCAGAAACATTCTCCGGGAATACATACGCACGGATCATCCGGATGCTGATATTGTTTTCTGCGTCTCCCGTGAAGATTTCGGCAAAACAGTTGAAAACCGAACATTTGATCTGGTTTTTTCCGGTCTGGAAATGGAAAAAATAAACGGTTTTGCCGTGCATCAGGCAATGCAGGAATCCGCGCTCAACCGGAAAACGCCCCTGATCATCATGACGCCCACAGACACGCCTGCACAGCGCAGGTATCTTGAAAAAAGGGGAATCCGGCATATTCTTCCCCTTCCCTGCACCTCCATACAGCTTCGGGATCTGATGTACCGGATTTTCAACCCGGAATCCAATACCATCCGCACCTTTTACGCCATGCCGGAATCCAGGGCATTGATTCATATGGAAGATCAGCAGATTCCCGCGGAAATCATCAATATCAGCACAGACAGCATTGTCTGCGGTCTGGAATGGACAGGTGAAAGACATCCGCTGACCAAAGCCGGTCTTGTCACCCTGCAGTTTCCGGCAGATTACGGCAAGGCCAGCACTATCAGCATCACAGGCCAACTGCTTGGAATCAAAGATGCTATCCGTCTTCATACAGATCATCCGGATCGGCTCCGGGTGAACTGGAAGATTTCATGGAATCTCTTTGAACTGCAGGCCTCAACCAAACGGCCCCTGAAACTCAGGCTGGGGGAGCATACTGCTCCGCATCCTGAGATTGCGGAACATCAGGAAAAAATCACAGAAAAAAATCTGATTCTGCTCCGGGAAAATGAAAGCCTGAAAACCGCGCTGGATATGCTTACAATGGAAAAGGAAACTCTTTTGCAAAAGGTTTCACGGCTCCGGAAAAAAATTTCAGACCTTGAAAAAACACAGACAGAAATGATATTACAGCGGACAGCAGACGGTGCGCTGATCAATGAGGCTCCGGTACAGACCCGCGACAGCAGAAAACTGTCCATTTTCAAACGGATTATTGAAGACAACGTAAAACTGAGGGAGAGGGAATAGATTTGCCTTTTCTGCCAGGGTGGGCAAAAGCGAAGTGCTGCCCACCGTTTCAGCAGCGTGGTGGGCACAAAAAAACCGTGCCCACCCTACTGCTACTATATTTCAGACCAAGCAAAAATTCTAATCATTCGGAGGATATTAATATGGCAACTGTATTTTATGTGGGAATTGATCTGGGAACCAGCCGGACATCAGTGGCAACTTCCACAGGCAAACGGCTTTCCACCATTACCTGCGTGGGTTATCCCAAAGACATTATTTCCAGGAAACGTCTGAACCGGCCCTGGCTGCTTGGCGATGACGCGCTGGAAAACCGCCTGGCCCTGAACATGATCTGGCCTTTGGCAGACGGCGTGGTATGTGAGGATGAAAAGGCATTGGAGGCAACCGGACTGATTCTGAAACATATCATCAGCCAGTCCATTCCGGAAAAAAAGGATGATGATAAGATATTCGCGGCCATTGGTGTTCCGGCCCAGGCCAGTTTCAGCAACAAAAGGGCCATTATTGACATCACCCGTGATTTCCTTGATAAAATTCTCATTGTCAGCGAACCATTTGCAGTGGCTTATTCCATTGACAGTTTTGATGAAACCCTGATTGTGGACATCGGCGGGGGAACAACGGATTTGTGCCGAATGCACGGTTCCATTCCCGAAGAGGAGGATCAGATTACCCTTAACATTGCAGGCAATTTTCTGGACAAAGAGATTACAAAAGCCATTGCGGGAAAATATCCCAATGTGCAACTGACTTCGCAGATTGTGCGGAGAATCAAGGAAAAATACGGATATGTGAGTGATGTGTCCGAGCCGGTGATTGTCACGCTTACGGAACATGGAATTCCCTCGGAATATGATATTACCGATATTCTCCGGGAATCCTGTCTGAAACTGACCAATCCCATATGCAGCGCGATTCAGAAACTCGTGGGAACCTTTGACCCTGATTTTCAGGAAAAACTCCGCAACCATATCATCATCGCGGGCGGAGGCTCCCGGCTCAAAGGCATTGATCGCGCTGTGGAAAAAAGCCTGATACCCTATGGCGGAGGAAACGCTTCCACTGTTCAGGATGCTGAATTCTGCGGTGCTATCGGCGCGCTGAAGATGTGCATGGAAATGCCGGAGGAATACTGGGAGAAAATATAATTTCAGATGTTCCCTGTTTCCGTGTCAGACTGTTTCATTGAGTTCCATCCGGGACGCGGCAGGAAACAGATCAGCAAACATGCTGTCATTGGTGGTGACTATTACCTGGCGTTTCCGTGCCACTTCGCACAGCAGCCAGGCCAGGGTTTCTTTGCGTTTGTGATCCAGCCCGTCCGCAGGATCGTCAAGAACAAATATGCCAGGATGCCCCAGTGCATCGCCCATAGCCAGTTTAAGCATCAGATAGAGAAATATCCTTTCACTTTTGCTCATCTGGCTGAGTTTGTAGCGGTATCCTTTGGCCTGAATCACAGGAAGCAGTTCTGTGCCGGAAATATCAATGTCAAAACGGTTGAGAAATGTGAAATGCTCTGACCATGCCCCCACACTTTCCCGCACCTGTTCCATCACACGGGAACTCAGATTTGCAATGGCTCCGTCCAATGCCTGGCAGGCCACCTGGCACATAAGCACCTTTCTGTCCGCTGCCTGTGCATGTTTTCTGTTTTCCCCCATCCTCCGGAGTGTCTCTTCCTGCCTGCCAATCTGCACCCTGTATCGGACAATATCCTCCTGCAGCAGTTTCCGGCGGGTTTCCAGTTTTTCAGCCAGGTCATCTGCCCCGTTTTTTCCGTAAAGGGGTTCCTTTTCTTTCACTTCTGCAGCCAGCCGTGCTGTTTCTTCTCCCAGTTCCTTTATGCGGATTTCCAGATCGCGGATTTCTTTGAGCTGGAAAGGAATCTGCCCGGCTCTTTCTGCGGCAGCGGCAATTTCTTTTTTCCGGATCAGAACAGATTCCATAGCGTTTTCTGTTTCCTTCTGCGCGATTTGCAGATCTGCGATCCTCTGCTCCGCTTTTGCAATGAGATCAGCAATCCGCTCCGGAGAAAGCCTTTGTTCACAAAGGGGACAGACTGCACGGCCTTCCAGTTGCAGCAGTTTCTGTGACTGGGACTGAAACTGCTTTCTCTGCTGGGACAGTGCCCCGGCCCGGCGCAGAAGTTCATCTGCTGACCGGGATACGCTTTCGTTTTCAGCCAGGAGTTTTTCCATCCGCAGCAGTTCCTTTTCCAGATCAGCCGCGCGGGGTTTTTCCCCCTGCTGCCTCAGCAGATGCTCCAATCCATTTTTCTTTTCCTGGTGCTGGCTTTGCAGCAGATGATACACTGTATGATATTCCGGACGCTGACTCCGTAGCTGTTCATAGTCCCCATCGAGCTGTCTCATTTCATTTTCAGCATGAAGCAGCTGTCTGCGGATAAGTTCTGCATTCAGGGGATCAGCCGTGTGCCTGGGAGCCGAATTTATTACAGCTTTCCGGTATTCTTTGGCTTTGCCCAGGGATTTCCTGAAGGCCGAGCGGAGAATCTGCACCCTGTCTATGCCTGTCATGCTTTGCACCAGGGTTTTGTCATACCGGGGCATATCCTGCAGAAAATGGATCAGTTCGCTTTCCCGGAAAAAAGAGGTCAGGGATGCGGTTTCCGGGGCTGAGGGGATAAATTTCTGCAGAATCCCGGCTGAATCACTTCCAAAAGACTGCCACTGCCCATCCTCATTTTTCTGCTCAATGACCGGCATATGATCCGTGGAACGGCAAAGCCGGAAAAAATTTTTGTTCTGTTCAAAACTGACAATGACTCTGCCGCTTTTTTCCCCTTTCCGGCACAAATCCTGCACACGGAGATGGGGATTGAGATGTTTGGCGAAAAGAGCGAAAAAAACAGCATATACCAGAGTGGATTTGCCGGTGCGGTTTTCTCCGTGAATAACGGTCAGATCACTGAACCCGATGTGTTTTTCTGTGAAACATCCGATATTCTCCACTTCCATGCTTTGGATTTTCATTTACACAGACTCTCCGCTCAGTTTCAGATAAATCTGCTGATCATCCATAAAGGAGGTGGCCATAGCCTGACGGAACACAGTTATGATCCTTTCCTGCTCTTCCGCAGACAGGCCCTTTTGCTCTCCCAGTTCCCTTACCTGCTGACAGAACAGCTCTGTCAGCAGATCATCGGCAGCCTTTGCTGTCATTTTCCATTCTCCATGTCCTTTTGTGCATTCTGCCCGCTGATATTCTATAATCTGCAAACTTGTTTTTAACCATTTTCAGCAGATCGAAAACTCCCTCCCCCTCAATGGGGGAGGGCGGGGTGGGGGTTAAAAATCAGACGGTTGTCCCACTCACCCCGGCCCTCTCCCACCGGGGGAGAGGGAGGAATTAAGGAAATTTTAGATCTAATGATTTTACTTTACTGATGTTACGCCACCCTTTTCACCGTCATTCCGGCGAAAGCCGGAATCCAGTAATATTAAAGAGTTGCGGATACAGACTTTCGCCGGTATGACCGAAAAATCTCCCTCTCCTGTCATATCTGCGAAAGCCGGAATCCAGTAATATTAAAGAGTTGCGGATACAGACTTTCGCCGGTATGACCGAAAAATCTCCCTCTCCTGTCATATCTGCGAAAGCCGGAATCCATTTTTTTCAAAGTGTTATGGACACCGGCTTTCGCCGGAGTGACGATTCGGCGTAACATCAGTGAGTAAGCGGATTCCGGTTTTTGCAGGCATGAAAGTGAACCGGAATAACTTCCTGATTTCTGAAAGGCCGGAGGATTGTCAGTTATTCATGCTGAACCAATCCGGACGGATGATCCGGCATATGCACCGTAATCTGGGGAAAGGGAATGTTCCATCCGTTGGCTGTGCAGGCTTCAATGGCACAATGCTGAATCATGCGTCTGAGTGCGCTGTACATGGCCGCAGCCCGGCCCCTGAAATCCGCTATAATCAGAAGATCCAGGGAAGAGGCGCCTGCTGCTTCCACCTCGGTTTTCAGTTGGATAATATCATGCTCAAAACCTTTGAGGGCCAGTCCTTTGCGCAGTGCATCCGTGAGTTTTTCCGGTATCTCTGTTGTGATAATATCCTGATGTGCATAATCAAATCCGAAAACCACAGTGATGCGGAAATTCGCAGAAATATTCATAGGGCTTTTTCCCAGAAAATCTGATGTGAGATAGGTTCGCCGCGCGCCGCCCATGAGTCCCAGCACCACCATTTCCGCAGTCTGACTGATCGTCTCTCCGCAGGTTCCGTCCGAAAGAATCACCCATTCCCCCACCCGGCAGGGAAACCAGGGTTCATCTTTGTGAAACTGCCGGGAATTCATTCCTATCATTTCTCCCAGAGGAACACGGAGTTCCGAAGGTCTGAGACAGTGATTTTCCAAAGTTGCATAAACACCGAGGGTGACAACCCTCCAGGGAACGCCGTTGTAGACAATCCGTTCATTCTCCCGTACCGTGCCCAGATTGAGCATCAGTTGAATCTGCTTCCAGAAGCGGGGAATTCCCTCCCGTGCTGTCCATGCAATACCCACGAGAAGGATAAGGGCAAAACTCAGCAGCAGCCAGTCTCCGGACATGTACAGCACTGTTATCAGAGCGGCTCCGGATATGCCAAAGGTGAGGATATGACTGATGACATCGGAAAGACGCATAAGTGTGGTACGGTCTTTGGCCTGATGAACAGGACTGTATTTATAGACCAGCCGGTAAAGCCAGCGCATAAGAAAAAAACTGGCAAAAAACGCGGCAAATGCCAGAACAAAATTCCGTCCCCTGCTTTTAAAAAATGATCTCAGGATGTTCTGTGTGGTTCCCAGTATGGATTCTTTTTCTTTCAGCAGTTCTGTAAGCTGAAAACGGCTGACCTGCAAATCATCTCTGATCTGCTTTTCCTTTGCTGTCCAAAATGACTGAATCTGTTTCAGTTCCTTTTGCACCTGCGCATCGTCAGCATCGGTTTTCTTGGACATAAGTTCAAGGTTCTCAATGGCTTTTTTTACTGTAGCCAACTGGCTTTCATGCCGGTCAATTTCGCCCCGCAGGAACTCAATCTTTCTTGGCCGTTCTGTCATTTTTTTCAACTGGTGAATCAGAGGCGTCAGCAGGTTCTGAACCTCATCCCGCCAGTCAAATTTCCCATCGCTCTTTTCAGAAAATATATCCGGGCTGATTCCTGCTGCCACGGATGCCAGATCATGCTCAATACCCCGGAGTTTGGTGTTTAATTCATTGATTTCATTTGTCAGGACTGCGGTTTCCTCCTGTGTTCCGGAAGTCCTGCGTTCCTGAATCTTTGTTTTGAGTTTCTCTTTGATGGCCTCGCGGGAAAAAATCAGGGTTCGGAGGGTTTCCAGAGTACTGTCAGCGGCAGGTCCGGAAATCTGCTGTTCAGGGGCGGGCTGACTGCCAACAGTCTCTGCTGTTACCGAAGTTTGCTTTTCAGCACGGGCCTGCGGGAATTCGGAAAAAAATACTGCAAACACAGTCATTGCAATCAGGAAAATTTTCAGTCTGTTCATTTTGTATCTTTTCATTCATTTGATAGAGTTAAGGTGTTTTCCAAAAATGAATAGACCTCTTGCAAAAGTCAATTTTAATCCAATAAAATCAAAGGTGCAACTCCCAGTTTTGCAAGAGATCTAATATACTAAATTGCAGCCAACTGTCAACTGCTGAATAAAAAAAGGCAGTACATGACCAATTTAGATTTTATGGTATCAATTCCCATCCTGAGAGGGGACAGGGTGTGTCTTTTTTCATTCCCAAACACACCACTTAATCGCCTCTCAGAAGGGGAACAGCAGATTTTTTCATAAGTATGTTTTCAATGGGGAATCAGTATTGCTTCCATTGTAATACCGGTTCGCCATTGACCTGATACAATCTGCAGTCCAGCCACGGACTGATCCGGAGGAGTGCAAAAATTAAGCGGAGCGGTTTTTTGCACACGCACGCTGAACCTCGGAAAAACTGACAATATTGTATAAAATCAATGGAGAATTGGTATAAGATTTTCCGGAGTCCCAAATTGCACCCGGTTAACCCCGCCCCTGCACTTCGCTGTCTGTGATTTCGTATTTTTTGATCTTGTAATGAATGGCCCGGCGGCTGATGCCCAGCAGATCTGCTGCATCCTTGCGGATTCCCCGTGTCTGCTGCAGGGCGCGGATAATCATGCTGCGCTCGCTTTCCTCCAGAGACAGGGATTCACTGTCATGGCTCTCACGCATGGCCGGGTCATCCGCATCGGAAAGATGAAAATCATCAGGACGCAGCACACTGTCTTTGCACATAACTGCCCCGGCTTCAACTGCATTTTTCAGTTCCCGCACATTTCCGGGCCAGGGATAGGCACACAGCCATTTCAGGGTTTCCTGCGGAATTGTCACTTTGGGAATACGGTTTTCCCTGCAGAAATTTTCCGCAAAGCGGAGCACAAGAGCGGGAATGTCCTCTTTTCTTTCCCGCAGCGGCGGTATTTTCAGACTGACCACCCTGAGCCGGTAATACAGATCCTCCCGGAAGCGTCCGGCCCGGATTTCTTCCGGCAGATTCGCGTTTGTTGCGGCCAGCACCCGGCAGTCCACCGGAATTTCCTTTATATCCCCTATCCTGCGGATTTTCCGCTCTTCCAGAAAACGGAGCAGCCGCACCTGCATTTCCGGTGATATATTTCCGATCTCATCCAGAAACAGGGTTCCTTTGTCTGCAGCCTCAATCAGTCCTTTTTTATCTTTGATTGCATGGGTAAAGGAGCCTTTCACATGTCCGAACAGTTCACTTTCCAGCAGGGTTGTGGGGGTGGACCCGCAGTCCACCACCAGAAAAGGATGTTCCCGGCGGAGACTGAGTTCATGAATATGATGAGCGACCCTTTCCTTGCCCACACCGCTTTCCCCCAGTATCAGCACACTGACATCACTGGGCGCAGCACGGGAAATCATATCATACAGTGCTTTCATTCCCGGACTGGTTCCCGGATAAAGGGAATGGGGCGGTACGGAGATTTCTTCTTTTTCCGCAGATGGTTTGCGCAGAATTTCCTGCACTTTGCTGATCAGTTCCCGGCCGTCAAAGGGTTTTGTCAGATATTCAACTGCTCCGGCCTTGACCGCGCTGACCGCATCCGGAATGCTTCCGTAGGCCGTGAGAAAAATGACCGGAAGATCCGGATACAGGGAACGTGCCTCGGACAGAAGATGCAGTCCGCTGTGATCCGGCATTTTCATATCCGAAATCATCAGATCCACCGGTCTCTGCCTGAGAATTTCCATTGCCTGTCCCACGCCTGCGGCCTTCAGCACCGTAAACCCGGCTGAAGAAAGACGGGCTTCGAGCACTTCCAGAATATGCAGATCATCATCTGCCACCAGAATTGAGCGGGGGGAATCTGCCGGATATGCCTTGTCTGTATTTTTCATGGGGAAACCATGTCCTTTTTCTTTTCCTGTATTTCCTGATGAATTTTTTCCAAAGAATTCAACTGGATTCTGAGGGTATTCATCTCTTTTTTCATTTTCCTCATCTGTTCTTTCAGATTCAGAATTTCCCTGTCCTTTTTCTGAATCTGCTGCTTCATTTTCTTTTCGGCAGCACTGGGAGAAGCCGCAGTTTTTTTCTCAGTCCTGATTTCCGCAGGCTGCCTGTCTGCGCGGGGCTCCTTATCCTCCAAAGAATCTTCGGAAAATTCCAATGAAATATCTCCGGACAGATCAGACATATCCTCTGTTTCCGGGCAGCAGACTGCACTTCCTTCAGACAATTTTTCCAGAAAAGGGCCGAACATGCGGGGATCTTCCGCAGAAAGGGTTTTGGGACATAAATCTTTCTGCCGGTTCCAGACTGTCCAAAGATCCAGTGCCTCCAGAAAAGTCTTTGTGTCTTCTGCAAGAATCATACGGGTGCAGGCCAGGCTGTACAATGCCTCCTGCCGGATATGACCGGTTGCGGAACCCTGACAGATGATCTCAAACTGAGCTGCCGCGTTTTCATAATCACCCCGGCAGAACAGTTCATACCCGCTTTCCAGATACCGTATATCTTCATCCGGAGAAAAGGTTTTTATATCTGTGACAGAACATCCTGCAATAACAGAAATGCTTACAAGTATGACAATCTGCAACATCATGTTCCGGTTTTTCTGTATCATATAAAAAATATCCTTTGTCCGGGTTCAGTATCCTGCATATGATTCCTGTTCCTGCTCTCCGCTTTCGGATGCGGCAGGAAGAGTGAACAGGAAAGCGGTGCCTTTTCCGGCTTTGCTGATTACCCGGATTTTTCCCCGGTGGGCTTCAACAATATGCCTGGCTATACTCAGTCCCAGTCCTGTGCCGTCCGTATGTTCCCGAACCCCTTTGGCACGGTAATAACGGTTGAAAATAAAGGGAAGCTCGTCAGCATTGATTCCCGGCCCGTTGTCAGACACGGAAAACAGCACATTTGAGGGATCAGTGTCCCTGTCCGCGCTGACAGTGATTTTACTGCCCGGAGGGGAAAATTTTATGGCATTTCCCAGCAGATTGGAAAAAACCTGGGCCAGATATTTTTCATCACCGCTTACATCCGGAATATCAGAAGGAATCTGAATTTCCAGAGAAATGCCTTTGAATTCCGCTGAACTTCTGATCTGTTCCGCGCTTCTTTCAGCCACTGTCAGGGGAGAAATCCGGGAGGGGTGCAAATCCAAAGCCCCGGATTCCAGATAGGAAACCTGCATTACACGGTTGAGCAAATCACAGACTCTTCCGATTTCCGTACCCGCAATTTCAAGAAATTTCCCCTGCCGTTCATTTATGCTGCCCATCAGTCCCTCACGGATGAGATTCACGGATTCCCGTATGGATGTCAGGGGCGTCCGGATTTCATGACTGAGCATGGAAATAAAATCAGAACGCAGCCCCTGTTCCACCCTGAGCCGGAATGCCATTTCATTAAAAGCAGAGGCCAGTTCTCCGAATTCATCTTTTGAATTTATGACAATGGGATCAATGGGACGGTCATAGGAAATGCCGCGAATCCAAAGGCTCAGTTCCCGCAGGGGACGGAGCATGGAATGGGCCAGGAGCAGACTGCCGAGCAGCCCGATCAGGACGGAAATCCCCAGCCCGGCCAGGCCGCTCCGCACGGTAAAGGAACCCCGGCGGTTGAGTTCCAGATTTGCCATCTCCATATCCTGTTCGTTCCGGGTTCGGGCCTCGGCAACCAGTCTTCTCCACTTATCCAGTTCATCCTCCGGAATCCATAAGCTATTGTCCGGGGATTGGGAAAGGGCTTTGGGCCGCAGATCAAAGCTGCGGTAATTCTGCTCAAGTTCTTTCCACTGCTCCGCAATGCCTTTATCGCCGGATTCGGTTTGGATGATTTCTGAAAGATTTGTCTCAAATTCTCTGCACGCAAGGATAAAATAATCACGGTATTCATTTTTTTTCAGCAGGGCAAATTTTTTTTCATGCTCCTCCATGCTCAGGAGATTTTCAAAAATCCTTTTTGCCGCAGAAGAAATTTTGTCATGCCTGTTCACAATGGTTTCCGATATGTTCATCATCCGGTGTACATTGATATACAGCACCAGCACGGTTCCGAAATATATCAGAACAAAAAGGGAGTACCATCCCAGAAATTTTCCTGTAATGCCGCTTCCTAATTTCATTTTGGCCAATATCCGTTCTGAGTGCCGGACTTAAAGTCCGGCAGACACACAAAACCCGTTTCATGCTCCCAAACCTTCAGTTCGGCAGCCATCCCATAAAGAATTACCTAATTGCTGTACCGGTACGAATAGCAGAAGCTCTGTATGAAGTCAATTGACCTGTGCGCAAATTTGGCACACTGTGTGCAAAAACAGGTGGCAGGGCCTCTCAGCCCCTGAAATTCTGACAATTACAGAGCAGAGAAAAGAATGGAAAAAAACACTTGACCTGCGGACATAAACGGGTATATAAAGCAACTATTCTTCAGGGCGATTAACTCAGCGGGAGAGTGCTACCTTCACACGGTAGAAGCCACTGGTTCAAATCCAGTATCGCCCACCACAGAAAATTCAGGGGATCTGCTTCCGGGCGGATCCCCTTTTTTTGTTTTCTCAGATAATCCGGGATTGAAGAATCTCTTAGCGCTTTCTCCTCCGTTATGATAAGGTGATTTATGAAAATAAATATCCCGTTCAGTTCAAAGGCACAGGCAAAGCCGGAAGCCTGTGCTGCTTTGGCGGGATATTCTTTTCTGGAAATCACCTGACATTGTGTGGCATCAGTTACATAATTTTATTTTCGCATTTCGGAAATATGCCCGGTCTGATTTTGTTTTTCAAAGAGCAACAGTTTGCATATTCCATGGTCTGGCTGATTTTGTGGTTGAAAGAAATTGAACATAATGCTAAATTCTTTCTTATGAGGCAGCAGAAAAACATTGACCGGGAAAGCCGGAGATCCGGTGATGAAAGAATCAGGTGGAAATCCATTGCTCTGTCAGGTCCGATTTTGTGAATTTTAACCCTAATGGTCTGTATCAAAATAAACTTTTCCAAACCCTAAGGGTTTCCAAAACCCTTAGGGTTTTCAGACAGGAAAATTGTACAGGTTATTTTTTACAAAACCCAAAGTACGCAAAGAAGGCGCAAAGTCTGTGTTCACAGATTCAATGCTGACAAAGCACTGTCACGATTTTGAAAAGAACCGGACAGGGAGGACAGTCGGATTTCTGTATGCCGTACAGATTCAGAAAATCCATATTTGATTTCCACAGTCTGAAAAATGATGAAAAATGGCGGGATGAGCCCGGATCTGTTTTCAGATTTCAGGTTTCAAAAAAAAGGAGTTGTTATGCAAAGACAGTATTTAAGATGGCTGACACAGATTATCGCTATTATTGCGGTGATCTTTACATTTTCAACGTTTTCCTGCACCTCTTTCACCGGGCAGGAACAATCCGGCAAAAATTTGGAGACAAAGCAGAAAAATCATGCTGTTTCCGCAGACTGGCCCCATGAAAACAGCGATCTGCCCCCTGATCCTTCCCTGATTTTCGGAAAACTGGACAACGGACTGCGCTATGTGCTGATGAAAAACACCACGCCCAGAGACCGGGTTAGTATGCACCTGCAGGTGCTGGCCGGTTCCCTGCATGAGACAGAGGAACAGCGCGGGCTGGCCCATTTTCTGGAGCATATGCTGTTCAACGGATCAGAGCATTTCAAACCCGGTGAACTGGTGAAATACTTCCAGAGCATTGGCATGGATTTCGGGCCGGACGCGAATGCGCATACCGGTTTTCGTGAAACCGTGTATGATGTGCTCCTGCCCAAATCCGATGCGCAAAGTATCAGAGACGGTCTGCTGGTCATGTATGATTACGCTAACAGCGCACTTCTGCTGGAATCCGAAGTGGATCGGGAGCGCAGGGTCATCCTTGCGGAAATGCGGTCACGGGATTCTGCGGATTACCGAACCTTTGTGAAAACCATATCCTTTGAACTGCCGGACACCCTGATTCCCCGGCGGATTCCCATTGGAACAAAGGAAGTGGTGGAAAAATCCGGAAGTGAACATCTGAAAGCCTATTATGATACCTGGTACCGGCCGGAAAAAATGATTCTGGTGATGGTCGGAGATATGGATACGGAAACTGCCCGGTCTCTTGTTTCAGAGAGGTTTTCCCCTTTGCGGCCCAGAACGCCTGCCAAAGCAGAACCTGATCCGGGACTGACTGATCATACCGGCATTGCAGCATTTTACCATCATGAATCTGAAAACGGAAATACGGAAATCACCATTGAGGTGCTGGAAAGAACCGAGCCGGAGCCGGATTCATTTGCTTATCAGAAAAAATATCTGATCCGGGGCATGGCCGACCGGATAGTTCAGAACCGGCTGGAAACCCTGATCCGGAAACCGGATTCACCATTCACAGATGCCTCTGTCAGTTCAGATGTGTATGCAAAATACTTTACCTATGGGGCAATCAGCGCAAAATGCAGTCCGGAAAACTGGGAAAAAACAATAAGCACCCTGGAGCAGACCCTGAGAACAGCACTTAAATACGGCTTCACATCCGGAGAACTGGACAGGGTGAAAAAAGAACTGCTGGCACAAATGGACAAAGCTGTGAAAAATGCGGGAACGCGGGAGAGCACTTCACTGGCCAATGCCATAATGCAGAATCTGAGTACAGAACGGGTGTTTCAGTCTCCGCAGCAGGAAAAAGATTTATATGAACCTGTTATAACCGCTCTTGCTTTGGAAGATGTGAATCAGGCATTTCGGAATATCTGGTCTCCGGATCACCGCCTGATTCTGGTGACCGGGAATGCAGATTTGAAATCTCTGGAAATGCCTGCTGAGGAAATGATTCTTTCTGTGTATGAGGAAAGCACCCGGATGCCTGTTTCTGCGCCTGACCCGGAAAAAAATGCAGAGTTTCCCTATCTGCCGGAACCGGAAGAGACAGGCAGAATTTCATTCCGCAATAACATCACAGATCAGGGAATTATACAGATTTCATTTGAAAACGGTTTCCGGCTGAACCTGAAACAGACTGATTTTACAGACAATGAAATCATTGCCCGTCTTACTTTCGGTTCCGGTCAGTCTTCCGAACCTGCGGACAAACCCGGGATGGGCATACTGAGCCATGCCCTGATCAATGAAAGCGGACTGGGCGCACTGACCTCAGATGAACTTGAACGTGCTTTGGCCGGGAAAAACACGCGTGTGCGTTTCGCTGCCAGTCAGGAGTATTTTTCTTTTGAGGCCAAAAGCGTATCCGAAGAAACCCGGCTTATGTTCCAACTGCTGTACGCATTTGTGAATGATCCGGGATTCCGGGAAGATGCATATTTGCTGAGCATGGAAAGACTCGCACAGACATATCAGGAAATGTCCCGCACTGTGGACGGAGCCATGCCTCTTTTCGGAAACCGCTTTCTGGCACGCGGGGACAGCCGTTTCGGAATGCCGGAGTATGAGGCGTTTAAAAAACTGAAACTTGCGGATGTGCAGAAATGGATTCGCAGCGGATTGGAGAAAAGACCTTATGAACTGTCCATAGTGGGCGATTTTGATCCTGACACCGTTATTGCTCTGGCCGCGAAATATTTCGGAACCATTCCCCTGAAATCCGGGTATTCTGTTAAGGAAAGAATAGATCAGCCCGGTTTTCCCGCAGGAGAATCTTTGGAAATCCCTGTGCAGAGCAATATTCCCAAAGCAATGGTTCAGATGACATATCCGACCGATGATATGTGGGATATTGCCCGCACCCGCCGCATTTCCATTCTTGCACGGGTTTATTCTGACAGACTCAGGGAACTTATCCGGGAAAAACTGGGTGCTGCCTATTCCCCCCATGCCTATAATGAACCATCAAGAGCATATCCCGGATACGGTGTGTTTCATGCTGTGATTACGGTCAATCCGGATGAAGTACAAAAAGTGTTAAGCGGGCTGAAAAACATTGCAGCAGATATGGCAGAAAAAGGAATCACCGCGGATGAACTGCACCGGGCAGTTGAACCCTCTCTCACCGGGATTAAGGATATGCTCCGGGAGAATACCTACTGGCTGAATACTGTTCTTACGGATTGTTCCCGTCATCCGGAACAGATTGAATGGAGCCGCACCATTGCAGAAGATTATGCGTCCATCAGTGTGGAGGATATTGCAGAAATGGCCCGGAAATATCTGGATAACAAAAAAGCCGCAGTGATTGTAGCCAAACCCGCGGATGCAGTTTCGGACAAAACCTCAGCAGAAAAGCGGAAGTAACCAATGTTACACACCGTCATACCGGAGAAAGCCGGTAGCCGGAACATGTGAAATCACCGGATTCCGGTTTTCTCCGGAATGACAGAGGATGAAGGAAGTAATTGGAAATGATACGCCGTTTTCCTGTGGAAGAAATCAAACCGGTACAGACAGAGATTCGTCTGTCTGACCCGGATGTCAGACATCTGAAACATGTTCTGCGCCTGAAACCCGGAGATATTATCCGTGTATTTGACGGAAAAGGAAAGGAATATGATGCCCGGATAAGTGATACAGATGCGGAAGAAGTCCGGGCTGTTCTCATCCGGGAAGCCGAATCATCCATTGAATCCCGTGTTGAATCCCCTGTTCACATCACCATAGCGCAGGGCTTTCTCAAAGAAAAGAAAATGGATGATCTGCTGCGTCCCATGACCGAACTGGGGATAAACCGCTGGATTCCCTTTATTGCACAGCGATCCGTTGCCCGTCCGGACAGAAAACGCATGGAAGGCAGAAAAGATCGCTGGGAAAAGATAGCCATCGAATCTCTCAAACAGTGCAGACGTAACATTGTTCCGGAAATTACAGACACAGTCTCATTTTCAGAAATGCTGAATATGGGGGGGGATTCTGATCTGCGCCTGATTTTCTGGGAAGGCACGGCTGATCCGGAATATGCCGCAAACTCTTTTGTATTTGAAAAAAGACGGGAATATCAGCGCATATTTGCTGTCATTGGCCCGGAAGGCGGATTCAGCCCGGAGGAAATTGATCAGGCTGTAAAAGCCGGATTTCAGACAGCCGGACTTGGGCCGAGAATTCTGCGTGCTGAAACAGCCGCACTTGCGGTCTGCACCCTGCTCCAGCACTGTTTCGGGGATCTTTCCATATGAAGGCGATGCTGAACAAAGGGGGAATATGCGTTAGGTGATTTCCAGAAAAAAATATCCCATCAAAGCAGCACAGGCTTCCGGCTTGTGTCCTGTGCCTGTGAACTGAACCGGGATATTTATTTTCATAAATGACCTTACATTGTTTTTTTCACAGGCAATTTTTCCCAATTTATCCACTGATGCAGGAATGAACAGCAAATGAAAAATAATACAGTGATTGTCGGCGTCATGGGCGGCGGAAATGTTTCTCCGGAAGAAAGGGAAATGGCTTACAATCTGGGAAAACACATTGCCGGACAGGGATGGATTCTGCTCAACGGCGGCAGAAAAGCCGGAATTATGGATGCATCTGCCAAAGGCGCTTTTGAGTCCGGAGGTCTCACATTGGGCATTCTGCCGGATGATCATTATGATCAGATGTCAGAGTATATACGGATTCCTGTGCTTACCGGCATGGGAAGTGCGAGAAATGCCATCAATGTTCTTTCCAGTCATGTCGTGGTGGCCTGCCCGGGCGGAAGCGGCACGGTCTCGGAAGTGGCTCTGGCTCTGAAAAACAGACGGCCTGTGATTCTCTTCCGTTCTGACATGGGCAGACTGTTTGATGAATATGCAGAAAAAGGGCTGCTTTTTTATGCAGATACGCCGGAAAAGGTTATTTCTTTGATCAAAGAAATTGTGGGAAAAGAGCCTATGTGATTTCCAGAAAAGAATATACCGCCAAAGTATCAAAAGCTTCCAGCTTTTTCCATGTGCCTGTGAACTGAACCGGGATATTTATTTTCAGAAATCACCTAAATGATGCGGAAAAAAATTAAGCGGATTTCGGCATGTACGGAAATAAGAAAATGACGGATTGGGAGGTGTCTCAGGTGCCAGATTTCAGGTATCCGGTGTCAGGTATCCGGTGTCAGATGTCAGGTGTCAGGAAGAGGATACCGGTTCTTTTGGGAATGGGACTGGTTTTTGCAATGCTTTTTTCTGCTGCGGTATGGGCCGGGACGGTAAAAGACCTTTCAGACCGGGAGATTGCCGTGGAAAAGCCTTTTGTGCGCATTATCTCCCTGTACGGCGCACATACGGAAAATCTTTTTTCACTGGGACTGGACAAAGAGATTATAGGCGTGTCCGCGAATGAATCCTTTCCGCCCGAAGCTCTGACGCGACAGGTTTTCAGTTATCATGATGACGCGGAAAAATTCATGGCTGTAAAACCGGATCTGGTGCTGACGCGCCCCATGATTGACCGGGCTTACAAACCTTTTGTGGAAAAACTGGAGCAGTCCGGTATCACTGTTGTTTCCCTGCAGCCGGTTGGAGCCGGTGACATGTACGAATACTGGCGGAATTTGGGAATACTTACCGGCAGAGAGGCAGCAGCGGAGAAAATGATCTCCATGTTTCAGAAAGCTGTGCAGGAAGCAGAGGAACGGATCAGAAGCATTGCCCCGGAAAAGCGTAAGCGTGTATATTTTGAGGCTATTCACAGCAAGATGAAGACTTTTTCAAAGGATTCCATGTCCATGTTTGTGCTGCGGACAGCGGGCGGCATCAATATTGCGGAAGATGCCAGCCAGATGCGGCAGACCAATATTGCGGCTTACGGAAAAGAGCGGATTCTTGCCAAAGCTGGTGAAATTGATGTTTTTCTGGCCCAGCATGGAACCATGAATCCTGTATCTGTGGAAGTCATTGTCAATGAACCGGGTTTTCAGGTTATCAAAGCGATCAGAAATAAAGAAGTCTATCTTATTGATGAACTTCTGGTATCACGGCCCACTCTCCGTCTGACAGAGGGGATAAGGCAGATCAGCCGGATGCTGTATCCGGATTTCCGTCAGATACAGTCTTCAGATCAGCAGGAAAACAGCAAAGGGAGAAAAAGACCATACTGACAGAATTTATTATTCTGAACTCACGTTAAAGTGATTTCCGGAAAAGAATATCCCGGAAAAGCAGTACAGGCTTCCGGCTTGTGCCCTGAAATGGGATAGTTATTTTCAGAAATCAACTAAAAAAGATTAAGCGGTCAGAAAGTAAATCCCGCAGGAGAGAATCCGAATGGAACGGGCAAAAATCCTGATAGCAGATGATGAGCAGATTGCCAGGGAAAATCTGGAGTATGTGCTTCGCAAAGAAGGTTATGACACTGTCTGTGCGGAAAACGGCGCACAGGCTCTGGCAGAGCTGAAGAAAAATGAATTTGATCTGGTTATGACCGACCTTCGGATGCAGGGAATGGACGGAATTGAGGTTCTTGAAAACGCCAAAGAACTTTATCCAAACACAGAAGTGATTGTGCTTACAGGATATGCCTCTGTGGATACGGCTGTGAAAGCCATGCAGAAAGGGGCATATCATTATATTCCCAAGCCCTACAATATTGATGAAGTCCGTATTCTGGTGCGTCAGGCCCTGGAAAAAAAATCACTGCGCCGGGAAGTTGCCGAACTCAGGCGTCAGGTCAGGGATAAGCAGGAAATTCCGCTGATTATAGGAAACAGCCCAAAGACAGAATCTCTGAAAAAGACCATCACCCAGATTGCACCTGCGGATTGCAATGTGCTGATTTTGGGAGAAACCGGCACGGGCAAGGAACTTGTTGCAAAAACCATCCATCATCTGAGCCAGCGATCTGAAAAACGCTTTCTTGCCGTCAACTGCGGCGCTTTCAGTGAGGAACTGCTCACAAATGAGCTTTTCGGTCATGAAAAAGAGGCTTTTACGGGAGCACGCGGCATCAAAAAAGGGCTGCTGGAAACAGCCCACGGCGGAACAGTTCTGCTGGATGAAATCGGAGATATGCCCCTTTCCATGCAGGTGAAACTGCTGCGGGTGATTCAGGAAAGAACCCTGATGCGCGTCGGGGGGACAGAGGAAATTCCGGTCAATATCCGCATTCTGGCAGCAACCAACAAAGATTTGAAATACGAAGTCGAAGACGGTTCATTCCGCCAGGACCTTTACTACCGCCTGAATGTCATCACCCTGCATGTTCCGCCTTTGTCTGAAAGAAAAGAGGACATTCCGCTTCTGTGCCAGCATTTTTTTGCAAAATTTTCACAATCCCGGTCAAAAAATGTTGAAAGAATTTCAGAAGATGTCATGAATCTTCTTGTCAATTATGAATTTCCCGGAAATATCAGGGAACTGGAGAACATCATTGAACGGGCTGTGGCACTTGCGCAGGGAACAGAGATTACATTATCCCATCTTCCGCCTGATGTTCAGCAGATGGCATTCCGGATTAAACCTGAAAGACCCGGCCAGTTTCTGACTTTGGAGGAAAATGAAATGGAATATATCCGCTGGGTTCTTCATAAAACAGAGAACAACAAAAGCAAAGCAGCGGAAATACTTGGCATAGACCGGGTTTCCCTTTGGCGGAAACTGCGGCGCTATCATATTGCGGAGTAGAACCGGATCAGATGGTTCAGGTCAGCAGCACAATCACCAGGGCAATAATGGCTGTCATGGACAGAATTACCATTATCTCAGGAAAGATGGAAACAGTGATCTCCCCTCTGATGATTTTTTCCGGATATTTGGCAGGAATTATATTATGGGTGTGGTGTTGCTTACTGTTATCATGGTATTTTTTTATTGTCTTAAAAAATTTCTTCAATTTCATCTTCATCATAATTAAAAATTTCTTTATTCTCTCTTTGCAGCTTTTCTATAAATTCGATTCTGCCGTAGCCTGCTGCCTTACAATGAAAACATCCCGCTTATTACCGATAACTATCAGTGCCGATGTGTCAGCAAAGACAGGTTTCATCTTTTCTCAATCATCTTTATTTTTCAGGGGGCATAACACCGAGCTAACCGGCAGGGCGAGCCCTGTCCGGTTGAGCGTTTGGTTGTGCGGAATTGAAACACCCGATTTCAAGAGGCACGACAAAGCTCACTGGTGGCTATGGAGCGCAACGGAATAGCCATCCAGTGCGGCACCTTGTTGTGCGGGGCTTTTATACATTTTTATTTCAGAACCGATATTATTCCGCTGAACAGCAAAACAATCAGCCCCAAACAAAAATTCACTTTGACCAAATTCAACGACAATTTCTGTAAAGACACTTTTTCGGAAGCAGGTTCTGTTCGTGCAATCTTGGGAGCTAATACCAAGCCTCTATAAAAATGGATAGCGACCATTCCGAACACAAAAACATGCTTCCCGATTAAACCTGAAGACCAATTATTATCGAAATTGCCGATTCCTGAAAACTGCTTACTAACGGCGGTTAATACAACCCCTGTAGCAACCAAAAGAATTATACTATAGTTCGCTATGGGAGTAAATCTCTTCGAAATTTCACCCATCAGTTTGCCCGCCTCAGCACCTAAAACTTGTTTGGCAGATGGAATAGTAATAAAAAGGATAAAAAATATTCCTCCGATCCATACAACTGTTGCGATGAGATGAAGCCAATAACATAACGCCAATATTACCTCTTTCATGTTATCCTCCATTTGATTTTTCAAAAGTAGGGGCAGTTTGGTTTCATCCAATCTGCCCCTCATGAAAATTGCCTATTTCGTCTTCATAGGCGGAATGCAACCACACCCACAGGAACTCTTTGCCTCCATAGGCGGAATGCAACCACACTCACAGGAACTCTTTGCCTCGCTCTTAACTTCGGTCTTCTTTTCTTCGGGCTGTTCCTTGGTCTCTTTGGTGCCGTTTGCCATTGTTATCACCTCCTTTCTGTTTAAGTTCTTGCTTAATTACTTATATGTAAGGGCAAAAAAAATTCCTTATTTTGTTTTTGAAACTTCCTTGTTTATTCTTATCAGACCTGCCTGTCCGCCTAAACAACCACAAGTGCAAATACGATTGAGTCTTTGACGGCATTTTTCAAGGGTATCTTTATTCAAAGAATAATAAATCCAGTAGCCTTGCCTTTCGTCCTTCACAAAGCCGGCACCTTTGAGTACCCTCAAATGTTGGGACACTGCTGATTGTGTTATCCCCAACGTATCAGCTAAAGCATTAACGTTCATAGGCTCTTTCTTTAGCAGTTCAATAATCTCTATTCTTTTGTCAACCGAAAGAAGCTTAAATAACTCTGCTGATTCCTTCACATCTTCACCTTCCATTTTAGTTTGTTAGCATACGCTAATATATAATTGCCTAAACTTAATGTCAAGTATTTTTTTCATAATTTATTTTTTTGATTTTTTTTACGCACAACGCAAAGCTCAGCTGCAAAATAGGCGTTCACTTACTTGAAATCTGAAACAAATGCGCCGCCCATTTTGTCCGCTGGAGCGCCGGGTTATGCCGTTTTTGTGTTTTATCAGATACGGTCATGTTCATCAGGTTCAACACAGGGAACGGCTTTCATAACCTTTTCAAAATCTTCACGCCTTCCTTTCCGGGCTTCTTCTTCCAGATAATTTTCGGTCAGTATGGCGGACATTTTTTCGGCAGCGGCAAGAACAAGAAACTGGGTTGCCGATATACCTTCGGCTTCCGACAGTTCGGTGATTTTCATGTGCAGAGATTTCGGCAGTTCCACTGTGATCAGACTCATGACAGATTATTCCTTATTATGTTCAGAAATTTTCCGGGAGTTACCGGTGTGATGCCGAAATGTTTTTCAACTCCTCTGAAATCTCTGAGATTATGAGTGACTATATAACGGCTGTGTGAGGCAACCGCAGCTTCCAGAACCATGTCGTCTTTCAGGTCACTGAGCCACGGACGCCAGAGAAAGAAAATCGGCTGTCTGCGGGCTATACTGCAAATGTAACGCAGAAATGCAAAAATTTCTTCCGCTGTGCCTGCTTCGCCTATGTGTTCCGGTCTTGTGAGAACATCCTGATATTCGGTGTACAAAGGAATGCTCACAACAATCTGAAACTGATCAGAAGGAAGCTGCGATATTACAGCATACGAAGCTCCCTTGTTTGATTTGAGAGCGGAAACAAAAATATTTGTGTCAAAAACGACTTTCATTTTTTATCAGTATGTTATCGGATATAACGGTTGTACGCCTTTGAAAAAGCGTGCATTTGTATCGGTGAATCGGCATAACAAAGAGTTCACCGGCAGTCCGATAGGGCTGTCCGGTGGAACGCCTGGTTATACACTGTTTATCCCACTCTTTTTACAGTTTTTCTGATTCTGATTCTGAATCTGTTATTCTGATATACACAGAAATTATCTTTTATCTTATCGGAATAATTTGATAAAATAAATGTTATCACCTCCAGTTTTTCTGCTGCCGCTGCATTTTCCATGCGTAAAAGCAATACTCCGCAATGTTCCATATCGTAATGCCAGACCAGTTCTCCGAAATCCTTATCCATTGTTATGACCATTCGGTGTTCCGACACGGCAAGACGGATTATATCCTCATCCGGCATTCGGGTATCAATATCTCTCACATTTTTGGTTTCATATCCCTGTATCTTCAGATATTCTTCAACCTTTTTGCTGACACCGGCATCAACCAGAAATTTAAGCCCGGATGAATTCATGCACACATCCTGAAAGGAAATATCTGTTCTTCTTTAACCAGTTCAGCTACATATGCGAATACTGCCTGAAAATCCTCTTTTTCAAGTTCCGGATATTCATCAGTCAGTTCCTTTTCCGTTATCCCCCCTGCAAGTGCTGACAGGAGTTGCTCAACTGTTATTCTCATGCCACGTATAGTCGGCTTGCCTGTCATTACTATAGGATTAAATGTTATTCTTGAAAGCAGCTTTTCATTTTTTAACATATTCTGATGCTCCATCGAAATAATTGTATTCATTTAACAGTGAATTTGGCTGGTTCCATATTTCTTGATTGATACCTGGAAATTTCACTGACTCCGTCTTTCTTATAAACGTCAATCCAAATTTCAATCATTAAATCGCACTTCCCTTTTACAATGTTTTTAAGCGTATCACCTGTATATGCACATCCTGCAACTACCTGCGTGAGTAAACTTTCGTCAGGGTTTATTATAGCAATACAATGTCCATCTTCAACCTCTCTGTGTGCATTTCCGACAATTAGGGTCTGTATCATCATAATTGACAATACGGACACTTTTCACCGCCGAATGTTTTTTCAGAATTTCGATTAAGTCGTCAATGAGAGGATTCATGGATCAGTTCCTGATACGCTTTCTGCCAGTCGGCTAACATACTT
>JBFXEJ010000090.1:0-27902 GCA_050180235.1 Desulfococcaceae bacterium | reverse complement strand
CTCTCATAAAGAAGTTTTTCCATAACCTCTTCTTTTTTCTTCTGTTTTTCTTCCTGTGTCACAGGAGTGCCATAAAAACTGCAGGCCCTGCAGTGATATTTCTGCGCCCCGGCCCCTGTTTTTCCGTATATTCTCACTTCCGCATATTCTGCACGGCAGTTTTATCATATTTTTCGCTCCCTGTTTCTCATAATAAAATATAAATTATAACAGTCAAAAAAATACCACTACCAGTTTGACAACTCCGCCGTCCAACCGATTTTCTCTGAGAATCATGGAAAAATGATGGATAGAACCTTCCGCATCTACCATTTTAAAAGACATGGTGCTATCTACCAGTGTTCCGTTTTGAATCTGGAATTTCTCAAGGGGTTTACCGGTTATTGCCATACTGATATCACCAAAAACGAGATTTCCCTGCGTTCTGTATTCCAACTCATACACATAAGAATTGGAACCTGAACCTGTACCGCTAAGCAAAATCGGATCAGAAATTTTCTGACCGATTCCCGAAGCTACCTGTAAAGCATAAATCGCTTCACTCAACCCTGTTTTCCCATCACCGTCAACATCAAAAAAGACTGAAGCATTTGCTAACGGGAACAGGAAGGCAGTCAAAAAAATCAGCAAAAAAATTGTCTTAGGTCTTAATTTCATTGTCTCATCACCTCCTTTTTTATTAGGTTCTTTTGATATTTCAAAATCATATGCCAGCTAAGACAGAAAATCTGAACAGGCAGCGATGCAACGATCCTCCATTCTGCCGTTTCTGACTGAGCAAATGAAACTCCGCAATGATATCAGACACCACTGACCCATGTTCATTTTCGGGTAGTCCTTTATATGTAATGGTAAAAGATATTAATCATGAACAAACCAGAGAAGCATTGTAATGATGAATGAAATTCCATATTGCTCCGATATGATTCTCAATTTTTTTGGAAAAAGAAAGTGTTTTTCTGACCAGCCGGGAAATTCTCTGCCGCATCGTATTATTGAACCGTTCGATATGATTTGTTTTTCCGCTTTCCTTTCCGACGGGGCGATGTCTTTTGGAAGGAAATATCTCCTCATACGCTGCCCAGAAATCCGTATAACAGACGGAGCACTGCCTGTAAACGCCCGGCAGGGAATCCCACAGCCCCCGGGCGCCTTCACGATCTCTGCTGCCGATATATACGCCGGCAATTTCTTTCGAATCAATATCTTTTGCCAGCCATATCCATACCTTGTGACCTTTGTTCCCGGCAAAGGACCACATCTCATCTCATTCAATGGTCAGGCGACATTTCGGCCTGTCTTTCACTTCCACCTCCTTTGGAATTTCCTCATATTTTTTATTTACATAATTCTGCAACCAGCTTTCAGAAACGCCTGTAACCCTTGCTATTCCGGCAAGAGGGAGTTTTTCCGGAAGAAGTCTGTCGATCAGTTCCCCGGTTTCCTCAGATATTGTCCTGTTCTGCGGATTCTCAACAAACTGCCTGCCGCAGTCTTTGCATTCAAACCTCTGTTTTCCATTATGAATTTTACCATATTTTATAATATTTTCACCCTGACAGTCAGGACAGTTCATGTTTCAGTTCTCCTTCTGAATGAAAAATTTTATTGTCTGCTTTATCATATTTTTTTAAACAGGGAAATAGAAAATGAATATTATTCACCATTACATATAGGGGACTACCCATTTTCGGCTCCGCCCACCAGATCAAGAGGAGTTATCACAGGTTTTGCAGGGGTTCTGCCCAGGTAAATATCTCCGATGGAAAATGAAATAATTTCCCCATCCAGATAGCTGAATTTTCCGTCCGAATCCGTAATTCCTTCCCGGCTAGGCGTGTTATACGCAAGCCCGGCCACCGGACTGTCAACAAAACGGCCCTGGCTTACCGGTTCTGAATCCCCATCACCGCCGCATCCTGTGAAAAGAACAGCGATAAACAGACACACCGTAATCAGACGGACGATTTTCTTTACACTACCCTTTGCATTACCCATGATTTTTCCTCCTTAATTTTAAAATTTTTTATGAAACACTATAAAAATTTTTTATGAAATAACTTTCAGTTAATGGTGAGCAGAATATCACAATGCATTCCTGTTCATGGAAAGATATGGCCTTCGTGAAAAAGGTGCATATAAAAAAGAATATATCGGATAAAAAATAGGTAGTGGGTCTGCACATACTGACAAAAAAATAACTGCTTAATATTATTATATTTTCAAAAATATACTGATTTTTTGTCTATACATAATAAATACAAATAGTTATACGATACATCTATGATACTGCTTATACTGATTATAAATAACATATTGATTTATATATTAAAAAAATCAGCATGAAAAGTCCCACTACCAAAAAATATATGAAGGTTTCAATCAAAAAATATGCCATTATGGAAGAAAAAAATATGTTCTGTATAGTTATTGCTGATATAACAGGATATTGTCTTAAAGTCTATGAAAGGCGGGGGAAGGGATTTAAAATAATTCCTAATGATTCATGGAATATAATACCAAAATTTTCTATTATTTGATATTTCATATGGTTAAAGAACGCAGCTACAAATTTTGGAGATCATTTTATCAGAAAAATTTTGTTTTTGATGATTATGAAAGGCTGTATCTGCAAATTTAGAAGGGGATTTAAAACTCAGAGGTTCACAATGTCAGAATTTTCCGTGGCGGATAATTGCTATAATCAGCCAGATTCCCATAAGAGCAGCGGCTGTGAAAACAATAATGCCGATGAGGGAAATTCCATAGATTACAGGCGGAATTTTGGCAATGATAAGGATGGAGGAACCGATAATCAGGGAAGCAATTATAATGGCAAAGGAGAGTTTGCTGCTGATTCGCTCATGGGTTTCGATCATGGATTCAAGACCCCGATGCTCGAACTGCACGGCAAAACGTTTTTTTTTGATCAGGCGCAGGATTTCCAGGGAATCCCGCGGAAACTGCCGGATAAACTCAAAGAGATCCCCGGAAAGATTGAAGATTTCTTCTGCCATTCGTCCGGGACGGAAACGATCCATTTTTTCCCGGCGGATAAAGGGGGCAACCTCTGCCACCATGTCAAAATCCGGGTCAAGCACACGCGCAATGCCTTCTATGGTGCTCAGGCTTTTGAGCATGAGAAAAATGCCGGGCGGAATTCGCAGCAGATAACGGGAACTGATTTCAAGAAGCTGGTGGAGAAGCCTGCTGATTTCTATATTTTTAAGCGGTTTATGAAGATACTGCCCCATGAGATCCGCGACATCCCTTTCCAGGGATCGCAGATCCGGCTCATGCTCCCAGGAAGTCAGTTTCAGCAGCACCTGGGTGGCCCGTCCCTCATCCCCGCGCACCACACTGTAAATCAGTTCCGCAAAATCTCCGCGGGTATGGCGGTCAATGGCTCCCATCATGCCGAAATCCAGCAGGCACAGAACATTGTTTTCCAGAATCCGTATATTGCCCGGATGGGGATCCGCGTGGAAGAATCCAAAGTCAAATATCTGGCGCAGAAAAAGATTTGTCCCGGTGCGTACAATCTTTTTTTTATCCAGTCCCTTTTTTTCCAGTTCTTCCGCATCAGAAACCTTGATCCCGCTGATATAATCCATGGTCAGCACACGGTTGGAACTTACCTCCCGGAAAAACCGGGGAACAAAAACACTGGGATCATCAAAAAACTGCAGGGCAAAGCGCTCCATATTCGCGGCCTCATTTGCATAATCCAGTTCCTTTTCCAGCACCCTTGCAAATTCTTCAACGATTTTAACAGGCCGGTGAAGAGCGAATTCTTCGATATTCCTCTCCATGAGCATGGCCAGATGAAGCATGATTTCCAGATCCACCTCAATTACCTTACGGATACCGGGACGCTGGATTTTTACGGCCACAGATTCGCCATCCCGCAATACTGCACGGTGAACCTGGCCGATGGAAGCGGACGCTATCGGTTTTCTCTCAAACTCCGCAAATATCCTGTCCGGAGGCTGTCCAAGTTCTTTTTCTATTACGCCTGCCATTTCCTCAAAGGGAAGGGGGGATACGCTGTCCTGCAGTTTGGAAAGTTCATCTATAAAACGGATGGGAATCAGATCGGTACGGGTGGAAAGAAGCTGCCCCAGTTTGACATAGGTCGGGCCCAGCTCCTCAAGAGCCATGCGGATCCTTTCCGGCCGGCTGATTTTATGATCCGGAGAGGCGGCCCGTCTGCTGGAGATCATCTGCAGACCGATTTCAATATACTGCTCAATATTAAGCCGTTCAATCAGATCCCCGAATCCGTATTTGATAAAGATTCCAAGAATCTGACTGTAACGGTTTATATGACGGTAGGTTCGGCCCAGGGCTCCGATTTTCCGGATACTCAGCATTTAAGGATACGTTTCCAATTGGATACAGTGCATGATTTTGAAGGGTTAGGCAGCATTGGGCATAAAAAACAATGAATTTGGCTTGTAAGCGCAAAGGAACGCAGAGTTTTTTGCAGATCTCTGCGTTTAAACAGACAGATTATGAGATTTGCCCGATTCTACAGGCAGTCAGGTGATTTATAAAAACAAATATCCCGGTTCAGTTCACAGGCACAAGCCGGAAGTTTTTGCTGCTTTGCCGGGATATTCTTTTCCGGAAATCACCTTATTCTCCGTTTTTTTTACCGGGCAGTGCCGCGGAACGGAGCCGCTCAATTTCCTCCCGGAGAATTTTCACTTCATCTTTGGTGGCCAGATTGATTTTGTCCAGCACCTTTTTCACAATATCTTCAACCCGATCTTCCAGTTTGTCCACCGAAGTATCGTATTTTTTCATCAGATCATCGAAAAACTTCCGGCCTTCCTCTTCAGACATTTTCTGGCGCTCTGTCCAGTCCTTTGCCAGTTCCTCGACCTCGTCACGGGTCTTCAGAGCCATTCCGATACCGGTCAGCATGGATTTTTTCAGCATTTCAAGCATGTGTGTTCTCCTTTTCCGATACCGGTCAGCATGGATTTTTTCAGCATTTCAAGCATGTGTGTTCTCCTTTTCAGAATTGGGGGATTGGGGCGAAACAGAAAACTGCCGGATCAGACAGATTTCCGCTCAGGCAGTCTGTATTTTGACAAATGTAAAACCGGAAAAGCAGAAAATCAACTGATTATTTCAGTTTTCCGATAATATAACTCGCTATGGTGTTCTTCTGAATCTCTTTTGTGCCTTCATAGAGTTCGCAGATTTTCGCGTCACGGGCAAATCGCTCCACTTCATATTCCAGCATATAACCGTAGCCGCCAAGAAGCTGAATAGCCTCATCACAGACTTCGACCGCACAGCGGCCCGCGACCATTTTTGCCATTGAGGTAAGTTTGGGATCAATGCGGCCCTGATCAAAATTCCAAGCTGCCTTGTACACCAGCAGCCGGGCCATTTCGATCTTGGTGGCCATATCCGCAATTTTGTGCTGGTTGACCTGGAACTGCGCGATTTTCTGTCCAAACTGCTCCCGCTGTCTGATATAGTTGAGCGAACGGTCAAATGCTCCCTGCGCGGTTCCCAGTCCCTGTGCGGCAATGAGAATGCGGCTTTCATCAAAAAATTCAAGCACCTGATAAAAACCTTTGTTTTCTTCGCCGATCAGGTTTTCCGCAGGAACCCGCACATCCTTGAACACCACTTCGGCTGTGTGCATGGACCGGATGCCCATTTTGGTTCCAACGCTCGTGGCTGAAACACCGGGACGATCAGCCTCCACCAGAATCAGACTCATACCCCGGTGGGATGGCTTTACATCTGAATCGGTCTGACACAGCACACTGTAAAAACCGGCCAGCGGGCCTCCATTGGTGATAAAGATTTTTGTCCCGTTTATGACCCATTCATTGCCCTCTTTTACGGCAACTGTGTCCATGCGGGTGATGTCTGAACCGTGGTTGGGTTCTGTGAACGCACCGCAGGAAAGCACCTGGCCCATAGCCACTTTGGGCAGCCATTTCTTTTTCTGCTCCGGGCTGCCGAAATGAAGAATAATCTCAGATGCAAAGTCTGCAAGAATCAGGCACGCGCCAACAGAGGAATCACCCCGGCACAGTTCCTCGGCCACAAGAATATTTTCTGTCACGCCCAGGCCCTGTCCTTCGTATTCCTCCGGAAAATGGATGCCGATAAAGCCCAGCTCAGCGGCTTTTTTCCAGATATCCACCGGATATTCATGCTTTTCTTCCAGTTCCTCAATGAGTTCCTTTTTGAATTCCTTTTTCACGAATTCCCGTACCGACTGCTGAATGCGCTTCTGCTCTTTGCTCAGTTCAAATTCCATTTTTTACCCCCTGATTTTCAGTTTGTCTGATTGTCACGCAGGCTTTTTCCCAGCCTCCGGATATATCCGGCAAATAAGGGACTTCACCTGCCAAATACGGTTTATTTTATGCCTGATATTCATTAGCCCTTGAATTTAAAACAAAAATTTCTTTATATTTAACACAGGAAAATGCCGGATGCAAGAGTTTTCATGATTCTTTTTTTTGTTCGGTGTTCCGGTTTCAATATTCATGTTTATTTTCCTGACACCTGAAACCGGAATCCAAAACCGGAAAAAACAGATTTATTACCTCCCAGGTGTTTTTTTTCTGTGCAATGCACTTAAAAAATGTTATAGATATGTGTCAGAATCGGATTTCATTCAGTCACAGGTTTCTGAAAAGGATCCCGGATGAACCGGTCAAAAAAAAATCTGAAATATTTTCAGAAATCCAAAAAAGGGGAAAGAAAAATATGAGTGTTTCAATTGCGCTGGCAGGAAAAGGCGGAACAGGGAAAACCACAGTGGCGGGAATGCTGGTCAAATATCTTGTCCGGAACGGAAAAACCCCTGTTCTGGCAGTGGACGCGGATCCCAACACCAACCTTAACGAAGTGCTGGGTCTGGAATTGACAGACACCCTGGGAAATGCCAGGGAGGACATGAAAAAAGGCAAGGTTCCTGCCGGAATGACCAAAGATGTGTTCATATCTATGCGGATGGAGGAGGCCATTGCCGAACAGGACGGATATGATATGGTAGTCATGGGCCAGCCCGAAGGGCAGGGATGTTACTGCGCTGCCAATACCCTTCTCACCGGTTTTCTGGAAAAACTGACCGCCAATTACCCATATATTGTCATTGACAATGAGGCAGGTATGGAGCATATCAGCCGGCTGACCACCCGGAATGTGGACACGCTTCTCATTGTATCCGACACTTCCCGGAGAGGACTGCAGGCAGCCATACGGATTAATGAGTTATCCAAAGAACTGAATGTTGGCGTGAACAAAAGCTGGCTGATCATCAACCAGTCCAAAAGCGCTCCTTCCGCGGATGTGCTGAAAATGCTGGAAGATGCAAATCTGGAACTGGCCGGAACCATTCCGGAAAACGAAGCAGTATATGAATATGATCTGAACGGACTCCCCACTGTGGAGATGCCCGAATACAATGCCGCAGTTCAGGCGGCTTATCATATTTTTGACAGGATTATCGCATAAGAGTCAGAAAGGGGGGAAGATATGAAAAAAACAGGCTTTTTATATGACGAACGCTATCTGCTTCATCTTACCGGGCCATTGCATCCCGAGTCGCCGGACAGACTGAGGGCCATTTTCAAAGGAATAGAAGAAGCCGGACTTCTCCCCTCTCTGACCCGGATTCCGGCCAGCCGGACTTCGCAGAGCTGGATCGAGATGGTTCACCATGTCAGCTATATCCTGCGCTTTGAGGAGGCCTGTCTGCTGGGGATGGATGAATTTGATTACCCTGACAATCAGATGTGCAGAGAAACATATGAAACTGCACTGCTGGCCGTGGGCGGGGTTCTGGATACGGCGAAGATGATAATGGAAGGGGCCATTGACAATGCCTTCTGCGCTGTCAGACCTCCGGGACACCATGCCGAGCTCAGCAAGGCTATGGGCTTCTGCTATTTCAACAATGTGGCCATTGCTGCCCGTTATCTGCAGAATCAGTGGGGACTGAAACGGATTGGAATCATTGACTTTGATGTGCACCACGGAAACGGTACCCAGCATATTTTTGAAACCGATCCCTCAGTGTTCTATTATTCCATCCATGAGCATCCCTCATTTGCCTTTCCCGGAACCGGAAGGGAGTTTGAAAAAGGGGAGGGCCCCGGCTACGGATACACCCTTAATTCACCTGTTCTGCCGGGGCAGGGTGACAAAGAATACAAAAACCTGATTACGCAGGATTTGCTGCCTGCCATGGAAATGTTTAAGCCGGAATTCATTCTTCTGTCAGTCGGTTTTGATGCGCATGCGGATGATGACATGTCTGACATCAACCTTTCCACTGAGGGATATTCCTGGGTTATGAAAACCATGATGGAACTGGCTGAAAAATACACACAGGGGAAAATTATTTCTGTTCTGGAAGGCGGATACTGTCTGGCCCGTCTGCCGGAACTGGGTGCAAACCACATGAAAATCCTGCTTAACGGATAAAACCCGGGCAGCAGAAAAATACGGCAGAATAAATCACAAATTACAATTTTAGCGGAGGATGCAGATGTTTGTAGACAAATCAATGACCAAAGAGGTAGTCACCATTCGCAGGGATACCGGAATTCTGGATGCCAGAGCCCTGATGGACAGCCATAAGATACGCCATATTCCTGTGGTGGATGAGGAGGGAATCCTGCTCGGCATTGTCACGGACAGGGACATCCGCAGTGCCATGCCTTCCATTATTATGGATGATTTTGACAGTGTGGAAGTGCGGGACAGGCTCGCAGGTCTCAGAGCTGAGAATATCATGAGCAAAGATCCGGTCTGTCTTAAACCCACCTATACCCTGCAGGATGCTCTTCTGCTCATGCAGAAAAAAAAGGTGGGAGCCTTTCCTGTGGTGGATGAAAATAAAAAACTCCTGGGTATGATTTCCATCCGGGATCTGATGCGGGCCTTTATCAATGTGCTGGGCATCGGGGAGCCCGGAACCCTTCTGGGCATTCTGGTGGAAGATAAAAAAGGGCAGATGAAAAAAATCGTTGACGCGATTACCGAAGAAAACATATCTTTCGGCAGCATACTGGTGGCCCGGCACTGGGATGAGACCAAACGGGCAGTTTTTCCCTATCTGCTGACCAACAATGTGATGCGGGTGAAAAAGAAACTGGTGGAAATGGGATATACCCTTCTTGATCCCATGGAATGGTATCTGGATCATTTGCCCAAAACGAAAAAATGATCATGGATGCAGACACAGGCAGTCCGGAACATGTGCCGTCCCCCTGTACAGATCTTTTTATTTATTATATACAGGGTGCGGTGAAAACGGATCAGCATTTCCGGGCTGGCAGTTTTCTGGGAAACTGGCTGGAAGACGGCTTTTCTTTTCTCTTTTTTTCCAGCCCGGCTGACAGCGAGATTGCAGCAGTTTTGCAGCATCAGCCCGGTCTGATTCTGCTGGATCAGTTCCATATGAGTTATGAACAGTGGCAGGGCGGACGGGTGCAGGCATTCCGGGCAGGCTGCTTTCATATCATTCCCCCCTGGGAAAATCCGGGGGAAAATGAGGCAGATACAATCCGCATCATTCTGGATCCGGGCGTGGTTTTCGGAACAGGAACCCATCCAACCACCCATGACTGTCTGGAACTGCTGGAACGTATCTGCCCGGCAGAGCAGATAAACACAGTGCTGGACATGGGAACCGGAACCGGACTGCTGGCCATTGCGGCTGCCAAGCTGGGATGCAGACAGGTTCTGGCTCCGGATTTCAATTTTCTGGCCGCAAAAACAGCCGGGGGAAATATCCTGCGCAACGGGCTGGAAAACAGGGTGCTGGCATTTCAGGGAAGGGCTGAGGATTTTATCCATATGCCCTGCGATCTGCTTATTGCCAATATCCATTATGATGTGATGAAAGTTCTGATACGTTCCAAAGGTTTTCTGCAAAAAAAATGCTTTATCCTGTCCGGTCTTCTCAGAAGTGAGGCGCGGGAGGTGGAGGCAGTATTGTCACAATACCCGCTGCAGATACTTGAAAAACGGGAGCGTGACAGTGTATGGCATACTTTCTGCGGAAAAATATGTGGTTAAAAAACATATTATCAGACTGGTGAAAGGCAAAACATGTATATCAGATGCTGGGGATCAAGAGGTTCAGTTCCGGTTTCGGGAAAAGAGTATGAAAAATACGGGGGCGATACCACCTGTATTGAAATCCGCTCCCGGAAGGATGACATCATTATCATAGATGCCGGGACAGGAATCCGGAGACTCGGCAACAAACTGCTGGCAGAAAAGCGGTTTGATTATCATCTGATCTTCACCCATGCCCATCTGGATCACATCATGGGTTTTCCCTTTTTCAAACCTTTTTATGCCAAACATTCGGAATTCCGGATGTACCGCTGTCCGGACTCCCGTTTTGTGAAAACCATGCTTTCCAATATCATGGACCCGCCTTTTTTCCCCGTGCGCTTCACCGAGGCCATGTCAAAGATCATATATATGGATGGCATTGACTGCAAAGGGCATTTCCGTATCGGTTCCATACAGATCGAAGCCATTCCAATCAGCCATCCCAATACAGGCAGGGGATACAAATTCACGGAAGACGGCAGAAGTTTTGTATTTATCACCGACAATGAACTGGGGTTCGGACATCCCGGAGGCCTGGGTTTTGATGATTATGTCAGCTTTTCCTCAGGTGCGGATCTGCTGATTCATGATGCTGAATATACACCGGAAGAATATCAGAAACTCAGAACATGGGGACATTCCTCCTATACTGATGTTCTGGAGCTTGCCATGAAAGCGGATGTGAAAAAAGTGGGACTTTTCCATATCAACCAGGATCGGACAGATGTACAGGTGGATCAGATGGTGGAAAACTGCAGGAAAATCATTGCGGAAAAAAACAGTTCTCTGGAATGTCTGGCTGTAAGCTGCACATCGGAATTTGATTTATAAGATTTCAGAGATTAGAGGTTGGGGATTGGTGGTTGGGGATTAGGGATTAGGGACAGATTGGAGCATATCCCCAACCCTTAACCTCCAATCCCCAACCCCTTTTTAAGATAAGGAAATCATCATGGACGATATGATCAGAAGAGCGGCAAAAGACCTGGCTGCTGCAAAATATGCTGTAGCCCTTACCGGAGCGGGTATTTCCGTGGAAAGCGGCATTCCGCCCTTCCGGGGCAAAGGCGGACTGTGGGAGAAGGTTGATCCTATGGTCTTTGGCCATATTGAGACCTTTGAACGTGATCCGGGCAAAGTCTGGGAAGTGCTGATTAAGGATTTGAAGATATTGATGGATCAGGCACGTCCCAATGACGGGCATAAGGGACTGGCCCGGCTGGAGGAACTGAAAATTCTGAGAACCGTGATTACCCAGAATGTAGACGGCCTGCATCAACTGGCAGGAAATACGGATGTGATTGAATTTCACGGAAACTGCGCGTGGCAGAGGTGCATGGACTGCGGCGCGAAAATCAGAACATCGGAGACAGATATATCTGTACTGCCGCCCCGATGCCTGTGCGGAGGTGTGCTGCGGCCGGACTGGGTGTTCTTTGGAGAATCCATACCTGTAAATGCTCTCCACCGTTCCCGGAAGGTTGCCTCAGAATGCGATCTGATGCTGGTGGTGGGAACATCTGCTGTGGTTCAGCCAGCGGCTTATATGCCTGTCATTGCCAGACAGTCCGGAGCCAAAGTCATAGAAATCAATCCCGAAGCCACACCCCTGACCAACAGTGTCAGTGATTATCTGGTCAAGGGAAAAGCAGGAGAGGTTATGAACGGCATCCTGAGTGAACTGGAGCATTCAATGTAAGGTGATTTCCATAAAAGAATATCCCGTCAAAGCAGCAAAAGCTTCCAGCTTTTGCCCTGTGCCTGTGAACTGAACCGGGATATTTATTTTTAATAAATCACCTAAAATCACAGCGTCAGAACAGTGTTTCTCTGTGTTTGGATTTATAAACAAAAATTGGTATAATACCGATTCGCCATTGAAAATATACTTATGATTTGATTTCCCACAGAGGACACAGAGGAAACAACTCACCTTATTGTATAAATTCAACAGCGAATTGGTATAATACCGATTCGCTATTGGTTTTATAAAATACGGAATGCAAAAAACCGCTCCGCTTAATTTTTGCACTCCTCCGGATCAGACCGGAGCGGAAATGCAAAAATTGGGCAGAGCGGTTTTCTGCACACGCTGAACCGCAGAAAAACTGACAATACTGTATCAAATCAATGGCGAACTGGTATCACAGATTTTTCGGTATTCTACAGGGGCAGACACCTGTATCTGCACTGAAAAACCGGGTAAGCACAGTAGCTTGTCCCTGCATTATGCCTAAAAACATATAGTGCATTGTTTCACCTAAAATTGTGGCTGTACTCCGAAGTAATGTCAGGATGTCGGATTACGCCTGCGCTAATCCGACCTACAATTTTAAGTGAAATGAAGCAATAGTTGGGCACTTATCAGATTCAGTCCCTGCTCAGTCCTCTGTGATCCGGGAAGACCAGGCCGGGCTGGTCTGCTGCCCGGGAATGGAGAGCAGGCTCCGCTGATCTGTTCCGGCTGCGGTCATGATATAAAGTTTGGCCCCTCCTCTCCGGGAGGAACTGAAAACAATTAGACTACCGTCCGGAGACCAGGACGGTGATTCGTTTCCGCGGGAATTGTAGGTCAGCCGGATAGGTGTCCGGCTTTTCAGGTCCAGAACATGGATATTGATTTCCCCGCGCTCAATCGATGAATACGCTATTTTGTCTCCTTTGGGAGACCAGCTCGGCTGGGTATTGTATTTCCCCTCATAGGTGACACGCTCTTCCCGCCCGGATCCGATATGTTTGATATAAATCTGCGGAGAACCGGCCCTGTCTGATACAAAAGCCATCTGACTGCCATCCGGCGACCATGTGGGAGAAGTGTCAATCCCCCGTTTGTCTGTCAGTTTTCTGACCATGTTTCCATCCGAACCCAGCAGATAAATATCCTGATCCCCGGCAAAGGAAAGAGTTGCAGCCAGCATCATTTTTCCCGGAACCCATGCCGGAGTGGTGTTGATTCCTTTTTTGTTTACCACTGCCCCTCTCTGCCCGCCCAGATTCCGTATATAGAGATCCGGTCTTCCCTTTTCATATGAGGTATAGGCCAGCCAGTTGCCGTCCGAAGACCAGGCAGGATTCAGGGTGATAGACCTGGAATGCGTGACTGCACGGGGATTGCTGCCGTCAAAATCGCAGATCCAGACTTCCTTGCTGCCGGTTCCTGTGGAAATAAATGCAATGCGGCTTTCAAAAATCCCCCAGTCTCCGGTGAGATAATGAATGACCTCACTGCAGAAGCGCAGGACAATTTTTTTCAGATCCCTTGTCCAGCCTTTGTATTTCTTGCCAATGAGCAACTGGCCCTTGACTGTGTCAAACAGACGGAACTCCACTTCAATGAGTTCATCCTGAACAATTGCGTAACTGGTAATCAGCATTTCCGAGCCAATGGTGTTCCAGTTGGCAAAATTGATATCCGGAAGATCCACAGGGGGATTGGCCGGATCAATCAGAAAACTGCCCCGGTCAAGTATTTTGAAATATCCTGTAAAGTTCAGATTTTCCGAAAGCAGATCCGCAGTTTTCACCGAAAACTCCGAGACCGGGGAGGTTCTTGCCGGGGGAATGGCAAGGGGAATCTTGCGCAGATAAGGGTTCCGGATATCAATATAGTCATACTCCGCCTGCGATATGCCGGTATCCATAAAGAACATCAGCATCAGCAATCCCATAATGGTGTAAAAACGTTTCATAAACTCCTCTGTAATCATTTTTGCTGTTTGTCTCCTTCTTATAATCAGACAGCCCGGATATTTTCAGGCTGCCGGTGAACAATGCTTAGGTGATTTCCATTAATGATTATAACGTTTTTCGTAGGGTGGGCACAGCTTTTTGTGCCCGCCGTCCTGCTGAAACGGCGGGCACAAAAAGCTGTGCCCACCCTGCAATGATGGTACATTTTTTCATGGAAATCGCCTTAGCACTAGTTCAGCCCTGATGGTGTGAACACAAGACCCTGCATATATTCGGAATATCCTCTGGGCAGAGGCGGCAGGGGATTGGATTTTACCACTGCCCTGTATGCGGATTCATCCAGATAATTGTTTCCGGAACGCCGCTCAAACTCTATTTCATCTATATGACCGTCTGGCAGAATCCGGATGACCAGAACGGTCTCCAAATCCCTGCGTCCCCCTGCCAGACTGGGAGAAAAAGCCCAGTTCTGCTCAATCTGGTAGATAATCTGTGCCTTGTAGATATCGTTGATGGTCCCGCCGCCGCCCGGCCCGCCGCCGGGTCTTCCCCTGGAATCCGAATTTCCTCCGTCACCACTTCCGGAGCGTCCCCCCCCTTTCTGTCCGGACTTTTTGCCCACACTCGCCCTTATGCGATCCACAGCGTCTTTAATGGACTCAGACCGGGATTCCGCCTGCTGTTTTGCTTCAGAGGGCTTTACCACATCCTTCTGCACATCTTTGGGTTTCTGCGCCTGGGGATTCTTTTTTTTCGGAGGTTTAGTCTGTACAATCTGCTCTTTCGGTATTTTCGGGGCATCGCTTTTCTCCGGTTTGACATCAGGCTTTTCCTTTTTTTCAGGAGCATCCGGAATAACCACAGTCTCTTTGGGTTCAGTCACCGGCTGAATCGGAACAGGAGGCGGCTCCGCAGGTTCTGGTTCAGGTTCAGGCACAGGTTCGGGCGCAGGTTCGGGTTCTTCCTGTTCCCGCGGTTTTTCCGCCTCCGCCTCTTCCTTAACAGCAGGAGTTTCCGGCTCAGATTCCGTATCCGGTGCATTCTTATCCTTTGGAGAACCTGCCAGCCCGGACAGTTCCGGCGGCCCTGGAAGGGAAATCAGACTGACACTGATGGACTGGGGCATCTGGTAGTGCTGTCCGCTGAATCCGGGCGTAAAAACAAAGGCTGCAAAAAACAGCACATGGATAAGCGCAGAAGCCGTATAAGTGATATAATATACACGGGAACGGATTTCTGTTCCCCTAAAAGAAGAAATGTCTTCGTACATAAAATAAATTGCCTGTCAGCTCTTTTTCCCGGGAGATGCTGTTTCCCTGTCTTTTTCCTTTTCAGATTCCCCGGTTTTCATAGGATCTGTCACCATACCCAGTTTTTCCACCCCTGCATTTTTTATTTCAGCCATAACCTGTATGGCAATGCCGTAGGGAACATCCCTGTCGCCCTGGAAATAGACCTGTTTTCCTGGCCTGTTTTCCAGAATCTTTAAGAGTTTTTCCCTCAGGGATTCCAAAGACACAGGCACATCATTGATGAAAATCTGTTTGTCCTTATTGACCGTGACCATAAGCTGATCCTGTTCCGAGGGAAGTGCCTTTGCCACAGCATGGGGCAGGGCCACATCCACACCCTGGGTCATCATGGGCGCGGACACCATGAAAATGATCAGCAAAACCAGCATGACATCCACAAAGGGCGTCACGTTGATATCAGACATAAGCCGGTCGCTGCTGGTTTCTATAGCCATTAACTCCTCCCTTTTGGCGGTAAGATGTCGCTTTCAATGATATTGAGAAAATCTGCTGCAAAACTCTGCAAATCAGAATCCAGAAGCTTAATTTTCTGCATAAAATAATTGAAGGCAATGACCGCGGGTATGGCCACAGCCAGTCCTGCTGCTGTTGCGACCAAAGCCTCGGAAATACCCGGAGCCACAACTGCCAGACTGGCAGACCCCATCAGTCCGATGCTCCGGAAGGATTCCATAATGCCCCAGACCGTGCCGAAAAGTCCGATAAAAGGCGTGGTGTTCCCGGCTGTGGCCAGAAAGGGAACCATCTGGGACATCTGGGTAACTTCGCTGTCAATGGCCCTGCGCAGGGATCGTTTCACATTGTCTGTGCCGGAAAAACGTTCGCCCATTGCCTGACCGCCTTCCAAAGCTTTCAGGGTATTGGCCTGCCCGACTTTTTTCAGCTCAATATAACCGATGCTGAAAACCCGTGCCAGAGGGCTGCCATCCAAAACTTTTGCTTCCTTGAATGCAATGGAAAGATCCTTGCTTTCCCAGAAAACTTCCATAAAAAGTTCAGACTGTTTGAAGGCCCTGTGCATATAGTAGAACTTGATCAGGATGATCGCCCATGAGGTGACCGAGAAGAAAAGCAGCAGCAGCAGCACAAACTGCACCATCGGTCCTGCCCCGCTGATTATGTGTATCAGATCAATACCGCCAGACTCCATACTCCGCTCCAAAAATGATGATAAAGTTATTGCCAGTTTTCTCTCTGCCCTCTGCAGAGGGACTTAAGCTATACGAAGAAAAGACCAAAGTCAAGTCAAACTTGTGCAAAAGTCAGAAAGATGTTTATTAATCCATAGGATTAGAGTATACGAAGATTTTTGTTCTGTCAAGAAAGATGCTGGATAAGGAGAGATATATGCACCATATAGCCAATCTTCTGTTTGAGGCCAGAATGCTCAAGGAAATCCCCCGCTCAGGCTATCATTTTCTGGGAGCGGGAAAAGAATCCGTGGCCGAGCATTCCTTTATGATCACCTTTATCGCGTATGCCATAGCCGAAATGGAGCCTGCGGCTGATGCCCTGAAACTGGTCACCATGTGTCTGGTGCATGATCTGCCGGAAGCCCGTACCGGCGATCTGAATTATGTTCAGAAAAAATATGTGACTTCCCATGAGCGCAGGGCAGTGGAGGACAGTATGCGCGACATTCCCTTTGGCTCATCAATTGCAGAACTGATCCGGGAATTCAATGAGGCAAAGACGCTTGAAGCCCGGCTGGCAAATGATGCGGATCAGATAGCCTTTATTCTGGATCTCAAGGCACTTTCGGATATAGGACACCGGCCGCCCCGCAAATGGCTGCCCATTGTTCTGGCACGGATACAGACCGAAACCGGAAAGCAGTTGTGTGAAAACATTATGCAGACCGCGTGGGATGACTGGTGGATGAAAAATTATGTTGACAAACCGGATAAAGTGGATTAACTGTACAAATTTGTATTTAACGGCTTTTTTGAGCGGTCGTTCGGAAAATTCCCTACTGTTTTTTAGGAAAAAAACCTACTGCTCGTCAGGGATTGCAGACATTATATCAACATGAGAAATGCCATGAGTCAATGGAACACTGCTGCAGATGCAAAATTTGGATTTGCACCGGTTGAGGGAGCGGGTACAACTGCCAAAAATGCAAAAATAATGCCGGTTGACAAAGTTGAACTGCCGGATACGGTGTATTTGTTTCCGGCTCTTTCTGAAAGTTGACAATCGCATGAAATTCATCATAAAATTTACATTAAACGCATTAAGGCAGTTGGCAGATCTGAAAAAGACTGATGCGAAACTGATTGTTGATGAAATAAAAAAGCAGTTGACTTACCAGCCTTTTGAACAAACAAAAAACCGAAAACCTCTCCGCCGCAATCCCTTATCCCATTGGGAACTTCGGATAGACAACTGTAGGATATTTTACGATTCTTCTGAAGATGAAAATGTGGTGGAGATAAAAGCGGTCGGATATAAAGAGCATAACAGGCTGTTTATTGACGGAAAGGAATTTGAGATATGAAAACAATTGAATTGACACAATATTATCTTACAGTTGAAGATTTGCTGAAAATTGCAGATAAAGAGACTGTTATTCTTTATGAATCAGGAAAAAAAGGATTTGTTGTTGCACCGATTGATGAATTTGCACTGGAGGTTGAACTGCTGCAGAACAATAAGGAATTTATGACATATCTGGATGAAATTTCAAAAGAAAAAGCAACAGTCACACTTGAGGAACTTGAAAAACAACTGGGATTGTAAGTATGAAAATCTGACGGTACAAATAATCCTTTGCAAATGTCCTGATTTCAGGACTGCATATATATCACAACCCTTAACCCATTATTTATCACAGCGGAGGAAAGAAATGAACTGGATTACCAGGACTTTGGGATCTTCCATCGGGAAAAAGCTCATGATGGCCCTTACAGGGCTGGGCTTTACCGGGTTTCTGGCCGGACATCTGGCGGGAAACCTGACCATTTACGGTGGAAAAGACGCGTTCAACAGTTATGCCGAGCATCTCCATTCTCTGGGGCCGCTTGTCACGCTGGCCGAAATTGGCCTGCTGACCTTTGCCATTATCCACATTGGCACAGGGCTGCTGCTTTTTTACCAGAACTGGAAAGCCCGTCCCGTGCGTTATGCAGTGGATAAACGGGCAGGAGGACGGACTTTGGGTTCCGGAACCATGCCCTATACAGGTCTGCTTATGCTGGGTTTCATCATTGTCCATCTTCTGAATTTCCATTTTGTGGACAAAACAGACACCACCATTTTCCAGATTGTGTCCAATGCCTTTGAAAATGTGACTTATGTGATTTTTTACGTTGCTGCCATGATTGTGGTGGCCATTCACGTCAGCCACGGGTTCTGGAGCGCGTTTCAGACACTCGGCGCCAACCATCCCAAATACATGCCTGTTATCCAAATATGCGGTCTGGCTTTCAGTATTATTGTGGGCATCGGTTTCGGCTTTATTCCGATCTATTTTTCCATTCTTGTATAAGGAGGTTTTTTCATGAAACTGGATGCCAAAATACCGGCCGGTCCCATACAGGACAAATGGGATAAATACCGTTTTGAACTCAAACTTGTCAACCCCGCGAACAAGCGCAAATTCGATATCATTGTGGTGGGAACCGGTCTCGCGGGCGGAGCAGCAGCAGCAAGCCTTGGGGAACTGGGCTATAATGTGAAAAATTTCTGCATTCAGGATACGCCCCGCCGTGCGCACAGCATTGCAGCGCAGGGAGGCATCAATGCAGCCAAAAACTACCAGAATGACGGTGACAGCATCTGGCGGCTTTTTTATGACACAGTAAAAGGCGGTGACTTCCGTGCCAGAGAGGCCAATGTTTACCGTCTGGCACAGGTCAGCCGGAACATCATTGATCAGGGCGTGGCCCAGGGCATTCCCTTTGCCCGTGAATACGGCGGACAGTTGGCAAACCGTTCTTTCGGTGGAGCGCAGGTGTCCCGTACTTTTTACGCCAGAGGCCAGACAGGACAGCAACTGCTGCTGGGCGCGTACAGTTCCCTTTCCCGCCAGATTGCAGCAGGAAAAGTGCAGATGTTCACCCGCCGGGAAATGCTGGATGTGGTTATCATCAACGGCAGAGCCAGAGGCATTGTCACCCGCAATCTGGTGACCGGTGAGATTGAAAAGCATGTGGGACACGCAGTCGTGCTGGCAACAGGCGGTTACGGCAATGTGTTCTACCTGTCCACAAATGCCATGAGCTGCAATGTCAACGCGGCGTTCCGGGCTTACCGCCGTGGAGCTTTTTTCAGCAATCCCTGTTATACCCAGATTCACCCCACCTGCATTCCGGTGCATGGAACCTATCAGTCCAAACTGACCCTGATGAGTGAAAGTCTGCGAAATGACGGACGGGTATGGGTTCCCAAAAATCCGGGCGACAAGAGATCACCGGGGCAGATTCCCGAAGCTGAAAGATTCTATTATCTGGAGGAAAAATATCCCAGTTTCGGCAACCTTGTACCCCGTGACGTGGCTTCCCGCAATGCCAAAGAGCAGTGCGATGCAGGCCGGGGCGTGGGCGAAACCGGGCTGGCCGTGTATCTGGATTTTGCAGATGCGATCAGACGCGACGGCAAAGATGTGATTGCCCGCAAATATGGCAACCTTTTCCAGATGTATGAGAAAATCACAGCGCAGAATCCCTATGAAATGCCCATGATGATTTATCCTGCGGTGCATTACACAATGGGCGGTCTTTGGGTGGATTACAATCTCATGACCACAGTACCCGGACTCTATGCCGCAGGCGAATGCAATTTCTCGGATCACGGTGCAAACCGGCTGGGTGCAAGCGCACTTATGCAGGGGCTTGCGGACGGTTATTTTGTCATTCCCTATACCATCGGCGGATATCTGGCTGGGGAAAAACTGGAAACTGTGAACACGGATCATCCCGCGTTCAAAGATTCAGTGGGCTATGTCACAGATCGGGTTAACAAACTCATGGCTGTCAAAGGCAAACGCACCGTTGATGATTTCCACCGGCAACTGGGACAGATTCTGTGGGATTACTGCGGCATGGCCCGGAACAATGCAGGGCTGGAAAAAGCCAGAACCATGATTCAGGAACTGCGCGCGGAATTCTGGGAAAATGTCATGGTTCCCGGAAAAACCAATGATGTGAACCAGAGCCTGGAAAAAGCCGGACGGGTTGCGGATTTTCTGGAATTTGCGGAACTCATGGTTATTGACGCGCGTCACCGTCAGGAATCCTGCGGCGGTCATTTCAACGAGGGATTCCAGACTGAGGAAAATGAGGCCAGACGCGATGATGAAAACTTCTGCTACGCGGCCGCATGGGAATCCAAAGGACTGGATGCGGAACCCGAACTGCACAAAGAACCGCTGACCTTTGAACATGTGCATCTGACGCAAAGGAGCTACAAGTGACAGCAAAAAACATCAATCTCACGCTCAAAGTCTGGCGTCAGAACGGAGCCGCTGACAAAGGGCGTTTTGAAACTTATGAGGCAAAGGATATCTCCACGGACATGTCTTTTCTGGAGATGCTGGATGTGGTCAATGAAAAACTGACTGTGGAAGGCAAAGAACCCATTGCATTTGACAGTGACTGCAGGGAGGGAATCTGCGGACAGTGCGGGTGTGTGGTGGAAGGCCGTCCTCACGGGCATGAAAAAGGCACAACCCTGTGCCAGTTGCACATGCGGCATTTTGACAGCGGCGACACCATCGCGATTGAGCCTTTCCGTGCAAAGGCATTCAAGGTTCTCAAAGACCTGATGATTGACCGCAGTGCGCTGGACAAGATCATTCAGGCAGGCGGTTTCATTTCCGTGAACACAGGAGGCGCGCCTGATGCCAACAGCATTTCCATTCCCCAGGATGTTGCGGAAAAGGCAATGGACGCGGCTGCGTGCATCGGCTGCGGTGCGTGCGTAGCCGCGTGTCCCAATGCCTCGGCCATGCTGTTCACCAGTGCAAAGATTTCCCAACTGGCACTCCTGCCCCAGGGAAAACCCGAAGCAGCAAAACGGGCCCTTAACATGGTGCGGGCAATGGACGCTCTGGGATTCGGCAACTGCACCAATGAAAGGGAATGCGAAGCTGAATGCCCCAAGGAAATCTCCATTGTCAACATTGCAAGAATGAACAGGGAATTTCTGAAGGCGTCTTTCTTTTCTGATGTGATATAACGGGTTTTTCCTGTAGCAGTAGGTCGGATTAGCGATAGCGTAATCCGACATTTAAGAACTGTAGGGTGGGTGGAGCGAAAGCGAAACCCACCTTTTTCTCTGAACACGATGGAAAAGATTCACATGATGGACAGGATGATTTGCAACAAAAAATCCTGTCCATCATGTAAATCCGGCAAATCCTGTTCTGACAATAAAAAAGGAAAAAAATCAGATTTCATCTTCCTCTCTCAATGTTGCAATATAATAATTTTCATCAATCCCTTCTCCGTTCTGTATCATTCGATCCAGCACCTCTCTGACAGAAGGAATCAACTTCATTTTTTTTGCAATCAGCAGAATATCTGACGTGCCAATCGGTGCCAAATCCAATCTGATGGCCGTCTTTATGGCCTTATGGTCATCCAGAAGAATTGTTTTGATATTGCGTTCTTTTGCCAGACTGATCGCTTCACGCTCCCCTTTGCCAAGTCCTATATCCAATATATTGTTTACACTGACAGTTTCAAAGAAATATTTCCTAACAGCATTGGCAATTCCGGGATTTCGGCTGTTTCGGCATTCTTCATTTACAGCCTTTGGAATATATACCTTATGGAATATATTTCCCAGACAGTCCAAAACATTGCCCTTGTGCAGTCTGCTCAGGGATGATGTGTCACAGATGGCTGTTTCCATTGCAATATCAATAAATTCCCAGTCTTTTTTCCAGATTTTCCCGGTTTCTGTCAGTTTTCGCCTTCAAATCCGGAGGCAGTTTTCTTGTCGTTGCAATTCCCTGTGCATTCATCCATTCATGAGTTTGTGCATATCCCATCCCCAAAATTTCTGCAACCTCCCCCATGCTCAGTTCCTGTTTCAGGTATTTTCTGACAGCAAGGGATTCTGTAATCATGTGCTGCAGTTCATGTACTGCCATACCCTGTATCAGCGGTTCTGCAAGTGTTATTAGCACAGTCTGCATGATGGTTCACTCCTTTTTTAACCAATAGACTGATTTTACATAAATAAATAAGAAGATGCCAGATTTTGCCTGCCGGCTCAGGTTGCATGATTCTTAGAAGCTGTTTTAAAAATATCCGGGGCCAAAAAATTTTGGGATTTTGCCAAATACCAAAGCCTGATTTTGCCGTATTCAAACGGGCAGTATCTCTTTTGCCGGATGGATTTCTTCCCAGAAAAATCAGGGCAGGATATTTTTAAAACAGCTTCTTAAATCATACAAAAAAAAGGCAATAAAATCAAGAAAAAATAAAAGAAAACGTATCCGGAGGTTTTCCGTTTTGTTTTGGCACAGATCCAAAATACTCTGCGTTGCTTAAAATATCCGTTTCTTTATCCCTAAAAAAATCTTGCGTTTATGTTTTTCCGGTGATAAAGAAAAAGAACAAACGAAAAATGTTTTATCACTCATTAACTGATGTTACGCCGAATCGTCATACCGGCGAAAGTCGGTATCCGAAACGCCTGACAGTGCTGGATTCCGGTTTTCACCGGGATGACGGGAAATGCAGCAATCTGGCGGGTTCTAAAGGGTTGGCGTAACATCAGTCATTAACAAAAACTACCGGCAGGAACTGAATCTGGATGACTGTATCCGTATTGCTGAAATAGCCGAAGAATACCATTATCCCGCCATTGCAGGCGAATGGTATCAAAAAGCGGATCAGATTATGTCCGGTTCTGTATCCATTGACGAGTTTTCAGACAAATAAAACTGGTTGCTCTTGATATTTCTCCAATTTTGCATTGATGGGCTTGTTATTAAGGAACAGGATGAACTCACAAGTAAAATAAAAGAAAAATTCAGGGGAAAATCAGAATTTTTAAAACTTGCCGAGAAATGAATACATATCTCTTACATACTGAGTTGTGAACATCTGCATATGGAAGAAGGTTTTGAGCTGCTCAGTGATCTGGCAGCAGTTGAAATTATTGCTGTGAATCTGTCTGTCCGGGAACGTGACAGACTGAAATCCCAGTTTGGAGGACATCGATGGAGAAAACTCAAAGGCACAGCCAGCGTCCGATTTCCAAACGGGGAAATTCACAAAGCAGAAGTTCACTGGTATGAAGCACACGGAATCGGACGCAGAAAAATGAAAGTCAAACGCATACTGGATTGAAGACAAAATGAAATTTGCCATCTGCATACAGGGATATGAAGATCTGGAAAATTGGAAGATATACCGTATTCTTCCTGATGAAAAAGCAAATCAGGTGGATTGCATACGTGTAATTGATGAATCAGGAGAAGATTATCTTTATCCTGCCTCAAGATTCCTGATGGTGGATTTTCCGGATGAGATACAGACAAAATTATTGGAGTCAGTAAAGGAAGCCGCGTGACTGAAAATCCTCTCAAAGAAAATCCGGTCTGACGGAAAATAAGACTGTAAACAGGAACAGCGGAGATAGATAACAAAATCCTGAGAGTTGTTTTATTGGATGACCGAGAGACAGTTCACAATGCTTTCTTTGATCGTTCATATAAGGAGAGATGACATGAAAATACAATATTTTTCCGATACAGACACGGTGCTGGTAATACTTAATGACAATCCTGTAACCGAGACACGGGATTTTGATGAGAACACAGTTGTTGATTTGGATCAGAACGGGAGTCTGGTCAGTATAACCATCGAACATGCGAAAGAACGTGAAGGTATTCCAAATTTTTCCTATCAGATTGCGGTCTGATGCTCTATCCGGTTTCACTGTAAGCATCCGGCAAAAAAAATCGGCAGCAGGTCAAAATGGCTGATTTTTTTAAAGCTGAATTTTAAACTCTGTTTGGCTCTGCGGTTAAAAGCAGGGCTGTCAAGGTTCCAAAACTCCTTCGGCATAGAGGCTATAATGAAAAAACACTGCCTGAAAATCTGAAAAAATATTTCCGGGACTGTGATTTCAAAGAACTCAGCATGGACAAATATGCTTTTTTCATCACAGAAAGAATACTCAACTACGGCGACATGTCTTCATTGAAATGGCTGACTGCTGCAACTGACACGGATTTTCTGAAAAATGTTGTTGAAAAAAGCAGAAATCCTGACAAAAAAACCGGAAATTACCGGAAAATCATGCTGTATGACAATGAACCTGCATACTGACATTCTGCCCGGAAACCAGAAGACCCTGTTCGAAACTCTCCCGAAACAGACATGGATAAATGATTTTTATCTGGCCGGAGGCACTTCCCTTGCATTGCAGATTGCCCAACTGGATCTGCTTCCGCAGGGAAAACCCGAAGCCGCAAAACGGGCCCTTAACATGGTCCGGGCAATGGATGCTCTGGGATTCGGCAACTGCACCAATGAAAGGGAATGCGAGGCGGAATGCCCCAAGGAAATCACCATTGTCAACATTGCAAGACTGAACAGGGAATTTCTCAAGGCGTCTTTCTTTTCTGATGTGAGGTAATCTTCTCCAACTGAATTTCCTCTTTTAAACCCTGAGGGTTTTAAAAACTCTCAGGGTTTTTCAGATAAACATTTTCTTAACATCAATAAAAATCGGTGTGTTATGAGACTGAAGATAATTTTTGAACCAAGCGAAGAAGGCGGTTATACAGTATATGTTCCAGGCCTGCCCGGATGTATCAGTGAAGGCGATACCAAAGAGGAGGCATTGTCCAATATCAGAGAAGCAATAGAACTTTATCTGGAACCGGCAGAAGATGACATGATTTACGCAGACAATAATGAAATCATGGAAATTGCTGTATGAGCAGAATGCCAAGTCTTTTATATAACAGAATTATCATGGCATTGCAAAAAAACGGATGGGTGGTTGTACGTCAGAAAGGCAGCCATATCCGTTTACAGAAACATACTGAAAACGAAGTCCTGAAAATTACTGTGCCCGCACATCTGCCGGTCAAGCGATCCACTCTGTCACATATTCTTAAACAGGCGCATCTTACAACAGAAAAATTCTGTAACTTATTGTAACTAATGGCTTGATAATAACCAAAAGATAAAATTCGTTTCTTTGCCATCTTATGCAGCAAATCTGAATCTGACTGACTGAACGTTTTTGGAAATATGCCAAAAAACATCCGATAAAAAATAAATTTATAATAAATACAAGCTATTCCGTGCAAAAATTTTTCAGTTTCTGAACAATACCGGGGATCATTATGTTGAAAATTAAAATAATTCTAATTCAGTTCATCCTTATTGCATCTGTTTTTCCTTTATCAGGATACAATAGACCTCTTGCAAAACTGGGAGTTGCACCTTTGATTTTATTGGATTAAAATTGACTTTTGCAAGAGGTCTAATGTATTTGCCAGGGATATTTCTATCGCGAATCAACGCCTGTTAAAAGCGGCAAAAAAAACTGATTTGTCAGAAGTAATTGAATGCATTAAAGAAGGTGCTGATGTTAATGTGAGAGATAACATCTTGAATACGCCTCTGATTCTGGTTTCTTCAAAGAAATGCGTTAAAACTGATTTACCATGCGCAGATCAGACTGCAAAAATTGCGACTCTGCTGCTGGAAAACGGGGCTGATGCTGATTTGGAAAACAGGCAAAAAAGTAACGCATTATATTTGGCCGTCAGAAACTGCAATATCCCATTGGTTGAAGTGCTGGTAAAGCACGGAGCATCATTGGAAAAAGAAGGTTCGTCAGTTTTCAGTCTGGTAAATTATTCAAGAAACAATTTGTCATTTGAGGCAGCGGCAGAAATGATAAAATATCTTTCCGGCCTCGGAATGAATCTGGATATTAAGAGCGGTTACGAAACACCGCTTATCTATGCTCTGAAGATAACAAAAGACACGAATATGGCAATTGCCTTATTGGATGCCGGGGCTGATCCCCTTTTTGAAAATGAATACGGACAAACTGCTTTAATGTGGGCTGCCTGTTTTAATGATTCCAAAGTGCTGCAAAGGATGCTGTCGGATTGCCGCCCTGAGGATTTAATCAGCAATAAAAAAAATGCAGCCATGCCCATTCACGGAGCTGCGTCTTTCGGATATTATAAAAATGTCAAATTATTATTGGAAGCAGGATCAGAAGTCGATCCGAAAGAGAAGCCCGGCAGAACACCGCTTTTTTTTACAGCATTTAACAAATATCCGTTTGCACTGAAGGACTATATCAATACTGCCAGCATACTGATAGATGCCGGTGCAGATATCAATGCTGCGGATGATCGGGGAGATACGGTACTGAATGCCGCAGCAGAGTACGGATATCCTGAATTTATGGAATTGCTTATCAATAAGGGTGCAGAAGTCAATCATAAAAACAGACTTGGTATAACAGCCTTATATACACTTGCATTTCGGGGGCATACGAAAGCCATTGAAACAATGTGCAGGACAGATGCAAATCTCAATGAGATATTTGATGGCGGAAGAACAGCAGTCAGTGTTGCACTTATATCCTGTAACTTTGATTCTGCTCTTGCACTGATTTCCTGCGGAGCTGATGTTTCCATTGCAGACAAAAACGGCGAAACACCTTTGTTTCATGCAGCTTCGAGGTCTGCGGAAGTGGTAAGGAAACTGATAGAACACAAAGCAGATGTCAATGTCCGTTCTGTTCGCAATGAGACACCTGTGATGGTTTCAAAAAATGCGGATATCGCCGAGATGCTGATTGAAGCCGGTGCTGATATAAAAGCACCTGACGGAATCCGGATATTATGCCATGCAGCAAATAAACAGGGTTTTGCCGGTGTTATAAAAAAACTGATGGATAACGGAATTGATGCGGATACATGCTGCCTTCATGATACAACGCCCCTGATGATGGCAGAAGATATTGCTGTGGCAGAAGTTCTGCTCAAAGCCGGTGCGGATATAAATCTGATTGACCGTTTTGGGCAGACCGCATTGTTCCATGCCGCAGTAAAAAGCCATTCAGCGCCGACGTCAGCAATTGTAAAAACTCTGATAGAAAAAGGAGCGGATGTCAATATAATGTCGTATCATAAGCAGCCTCTGCTGATGGTTACAGAGAATACGGATGTCATAAAAATGTTAATTAGACCTCTTGCAAAACTGGGAGTTGCACCTTTGATTTTATTGGATTAAAATAGACTTTTGCAAGAGGTCTATTGAAGCAGGAGCAGATATTTTTCAGAAAGATAAAAACGGTAACACTGCTCTTGACATGGCGAAAAGAACCGGGAGAAAAGAAAAAGCCAGGATTCTTGCAGAAGCAATGAGCAAGCGATAATTTCCTAATAATTTTAACAAAAAACACCATAAAGATTTGTGCTGACACAACACATCAAAATCACACTTGATTTGCGGTTCCTTTTCACTGGAAGCAGTGCTTTCTGAAGTACTGCTTTGCAGGGAAATTCAAAGATCATCTGCCGTTCAAAGTCAGAAGCAGTGTGGGCAAAATAATATTGATGAACCGGATCATGCTCTGACAGAATGTATTGCTGAAGAATCTCATTTTTCGGCTGTTGCACGAGATTGGTATCAAAAAGCGGATCGGATTATGTCCGGTTCTGGGTAGTGGGACTTTTCATGCTGATAATGTAAAATTATAATGATCAATAAAACTTCGGATACGGATTTTATGAAAATCATCATCACGGCTGAAAGAAAGCGTTTTTCTTACCAAATTCGGGCATCT
>JBFXEJ010000089.1:0-28029 GCA_050180235.1 Desulfococcaceae bacterium | reverse complement strand
CCGGAAATGAAAGATTATGTGGCAGATATTCTGAAAAAATGTTCCCAAAAAATCACAGCATCTCTTACCGGTTTTTCCTATATTTTGGATGCAGTTAATATATAATTTCAATAGAGAATTGGTATTATACCAATTCGCCATTGATTTAATACAATACCGTCAGTTTTTCCGCTGTTTAGCGTGTGCAAAAAACCGCTCCGCTTAATTTTTGCACTCCTCCGGATTTGTATTCTTTATCGTATAGAATCAATGGAGAATTGGTATTATACCAATTCTCCATTGATTTTATACAGGGATGAGGAATCCAATTTGAAAGTTTGGAACCTGTTTTTCCCATATTTTCAGTTTGGCAATTTTTCTGTCCCGGCAAATACTGCGTTCAGGGCGGAACAAAAATTTCTGTTGACAGGCAAATTCACTTATGCTATTAGCCCACCTTAATATTTTTTGGCATTCCTAAAAAATATTGTCTGTATAAATAAATGTCCGTCCCTTCTGCATGAAAAAACCGCTTGCAAATTTTCAGGTTTGTCAGTGAAAAAATGCAGATTTCAGAAATATCCTGACTGATTCAGGAAAAATGAAAAAAAATGATTTTTTTTGCCCTTAATTTTAGGCTTAACGAAAATTATTTGTATATATTAATTTAATACGGAGAGAAAAATACTGCAAATGACAAGGAGGCAATCCATGCAGAATTCATCCGATATAATACCCTGTGGCGCATCATGCACTGCGGATCAGCAGAATCATTCATCTTCCCGGCTGATGTTTTGGGAAATGGACAATTTTTTTACCTGCCCTATAGCAGGTCTCTGCCTCAGTGCCGCAGAGCAGAAGCAGTTGCTAAAAAAGGCAGGTATTTGTCTGAAAAAGAAAAACCTTTTTGAAATCCATGAAACACTGGTGGCAAGTTCAAGAAACGAAAACCCGCTGTCAAGGAAAGTGGATCACCTGCTTGCCCGGAAATTTTCCCGCGAATCAGAGTCTCTGGAAGGTCTGAAAGAGGATGAACTGAGACAGCAATGGCGGAAATCTTTTGAAACAGGGGAATATGCGGGAATTTTCTGGTATCTGGCCTCCCTGGGCAGTCTGTCAAAGGAATTCCGGAGAGAAATATTCGGGGATATTCATATGTCCATGCACAAAAACGGCTCAGATGCGACTGACAGAAACAGACGCATTGATATGCTGCAGGAACAGTGCCGCAAAGCAGCGGAAAAAGCTGAAGATGAGAAAAAGAAACGGAAAGCTCTGCAAAAAGACCTTGAATCCCTGCAGGCATCACAGGAAGAATTCAAATCCCGTGTGTCTGAGGCACAAAAACAGATACTCATGTATGAAAGCGAACTGGAAACAATGAAAAATCAGAAAATTTCTGATGAGTTGACGGAACTGGCCGGGGAAAACCGCAGATGGGAGGCAGAATGCGCGTCACTGTCGGAAAAAGTGAAGTCCCTTGCCAAACAGGTGGTCCGGCTTGAAGCCAAAAACAAGCAGCTAACTGCTGAACTTTCCTGGCAGAATGAGGCAAAGGCGGATTTTCAGAAGGAAGTACTGGCACTGATAGCACAGTTGGGAACCATGCAGAGATGCGACAAAAGCTGTCCTTCCTTTGATCTGTGCAAAAAACGGGTGCTGATTGTCGGGGGCCTGAGCAAAATGCAGTCGCTTTACCGGGAACTGGTTGAAAACAGCGGCGGCATTTTTGAATACCATGACGGAGATGTGAAGGGAGGTGTAAAAAATCTTGAAAACAGTTTCAGGCGGGCTGATATTGTCCTCTGTCCGGTCAACTGCAACAGTCATGCCGCGTGTTCACTGGTGAAACATATGGGGAAAAAACACAGCAAATCCGTCCGGATGCTTTCCGGCTCCGGATTGAATGCCATATTACGGGGGATTCAGACATCCGATGCTGAAATCTATGCACAGAACTGAGGGGAAATATACAGCAGATTATATGAGACCAAAAATGCAGCCGGCCATATCCGCAATTCATCAGTTTTCCGAATCACTGGGCAATGCCATTGATGCCAAGGATCCCTATACAGAAAGGCATTCTATGGAGGTTGCCGAAATATCACGCATCCTGGCTTTATCCCTGGGCCTGGGGACAGAGACTGCGGATATTATCCATATTGCAGGTCATCTTCACGACATCGGGAAAATCGGAGTGCCGGATGCCATTATTCATAAAGAGGGTGCTCTGACGGAGACGGAAACTTTTTTTATCCGCAGACATCCGGAGATAGGGGCCGATATTCTCCGTCCGGTGCGGGAAATTGCCTCATCCGGTATCTGTGAAATGGTGCTTCATCACCATGAACGTTATGACGGAAATGGATATCCTTTTGGCATAAAAGGAGAATCTGTTCCAATGGGAGCCAGAATCATTGCAGTGGCCGACAGTCTGTCCGCTATGACCGGAAGCCGCACCTACCGGGCTGCAAAAAACTTTGATACTGCCATGGATGAGATTGTCAGATGTGCAGGAACCCAGTTTGATCCTGCAATTGTCACCGCGCTTCTGGCAAACAGGGAAAAAGTTCAGAACACCATGTGTTCCCTGAACAGTTCACTTATGAATTCCCGGTTTGGTTTTTCCGGTCTGCTTTTCAGGAAAACAGGTTACAGGAAAAATCCGATCCGGATTCCAGCCGGTAATTTCATACAGGAGAATGCAAATTTGTATCCAACGCAGAACATGTCCCAGGCCTGTTCATCATAAACAACGCAGAACAGGCTTCCAGTTTGTTCATCAATGGTGCACAAGCCGGAAGCCTGTGATGCTTTAAAGGAGAAAAAACATGAATCCGAATTTTCAGGTTGAATTCAGAAACAGCAGGGGAAATCTTCATGTACGCCCCCACGGAAATTTTGATGGAATTTCAGCATGGAATCTGCTCAATCTTATTCATGAAAAATATGATGGCCGGGGAAGCGTGTTTGTAGACACGCGACATCTGCATAACACCTGTCCATTTGCCTGCAATACCTTCCGATGTGGCATCAATTTCGGCATAGTGCCAACAGATCGTCTTTTTTTCAAAGGAAAGAAAGGTTTTGACATGGCTCCGGAGGGAAGCAGGGTAATAGAAGGTTCTTCCAAACACAAATGCTGCGGCAATTGTGAAAACTGCCCCTGTTCCAAAGACAGAAAAGCGGAACAGCCGCATTCTCTGTCATGACAGAAATACCGGATGAACAGACAGAAAATTTCCCGCGGGGCTCACAGAGAAAACACAAAAATCTCTGTGTGCTCTGCTGGAAACAGAATACTGCATTTAAACCCTGAGGGTTTTTAAAACCCTCAGGGTTTATGACAGAAAAAAATACAGAAAATCAAAGGAGATAAGAATGAACTGCAAATTCTGCACCAGACGCCAGTTCCTGAAAATCAGCGCAGCCGCTGCGGCTTCTTCAGGATTTTTTTCCATACCCTGCGCGCAGGGATTTTCTGCGGACAATCCGCAGGAACTGCGGATCAATATTACAGCCCGGTGCATTTTTTCCAGTCTGGTGGTAACGGCTGAGGATCAGAAAACATTTCCCAATCCTTACCGTAAAGACATGAATTATGTGATTGCAATGAATGATGACTGCTCCGGTGTGAACAAAGGGATTGAAGCTGTTCTTTCCGGAAAAGCCGATATCGGAACCGTATGCCGGGATCTGACTGCGGAAGAAAAATCGGCCGGACTTGCGGAAACACGGCTGGATTCTCTGTCATACGCTGTTATTGTGAACAAAAACAACCCTGTTGAGGAACTCAGTCTGGATCAGGTGCTGAAAATCTTTGCAGGACAAATTCGGAACTGGAAGGAAGTGGGCGGAAAAGACAAAGATATTCTTGTTTACAGGCAGGAATGCGGGGCCGGTTATGACTGGCTTATTGATCAGGCCATTGAAAAAGCAGGGATAAAAAAGAATCAGGAGCGTCTGAAAGAAGCTGTGATGTCTGTGGAAATTACTGACAATCAGTTTGAAAAAATAGCGGCACTGGATATGGCTATTACAATGGTTCCCTGCATTTTTGGGGATGCTCAGAGCAGGGCATTGAAAATCAATGGCATTCTGCCTTCGGAAAAAAACGGGAAAAACACTGCTTATCCTTTTTATGCCCCTGTCTCTCTGGTCAGCAGAAAAGATTCTTCCCCGGCAGTGCAGGAATATCTTGCCTTTATGACCGGTCCCAAAGGCAGGGATCTGCTTGAAAAAAGTATGGCTTTGGACTGGCTGCGCCAGGGATTCTGAATTTCCGGAGAAAGATGGGTATGAATTTGTTTTTCATGTATAAACAGAAAAGGGAAAGGAAATGAGGATTGGAACCAAGCTGGCTGTTTTTGCAGCAGGACTGTCTGTATCAGCCATTGTACTGATGGTGTGCATTCTGTCTGTAAAACTGGAACATGTTCTTGTATCTGACAAAAATGAAAAAACAGCAGCAGATGCTGACAAAATCATTTCTGATTTCAGATATGTAAATGAACAGTACCGCAAATATGCCCATTTCATCGCATCAGATTCGAATTTGTCGGATCTGATGCGGATAGCCCGGTTTACCAAAGACGCGGAACCGCTCAGGCAGAAACTTATTCATCAGCAGGGGATTGTGAATTCAGACAGTATCGAGTTTTATGACAGAAATCATCAGAGGATTGCAGGCACAGGGGATGATAGCACAAAAAAACTGTCTGTGCTTCCTGCCGGGATCGGGACAGAGCAGAAAATGGTGCAGAGAATCTTTACAGAAGACGGGCAGTTGCGTCTTATTCTGTATGCAGGGGTTTTCAAAGATGAGATATTCAATGGAACCCTGGTACTGAAAAAAAATATTGATACACAGTTTCTCAAACGCATATCCGGCACCGGCATATTCATTGCCCTTCTTGAGAAAAAAAACGGTGACATTCATATCAGAGCCGCTTCCCGTGATTCGGAAATCCCTTTTGTGAAAAGCGATGAGATTGACCTCCTGCGAAATAAGGACTTCCATTCGGACAGTTATTCTCTGGGCGGAGAAAAGGGAATTGTTTTCATAAGACCTTTTCCCCTTGATCCAGCGAATCCGGATCTGCTGTTTTTCTACTTTGCAGACAAAAAAGATATGCAGCATCTGCACAAAGAAATGCTGAACATTTCTTTTGTGCTGGGAATTGTTCTCAGCATTCTGGCATGTGCCTCAGCGCTGTTTTTTTCCGGCCGTGTCACACGTTCCCTGCACAAGATTTGTGAATTCTCTTCATGTGTTGCATCCGGGGATCTGACCGGAAACATGAGAATAAAACGCAAAGATGAGATCGGGCAGCTCGCGGAGGCCCAGAACAGAATGATTTTCAGTCTGCACAATATGATCCAAAATATTATCCAGAAAGCCCGGACACTGGGAGAAGGGGTTATCCGGCAGGCTGCGGATCTGGAGGAGACATCAGCATCTCTGAATCAGATAGATTCCATGTCAAAAAACAACGCGGAAAATGCAGCACGTGCAGAAGAAGTGATTATGGCTTTTGACCGTATGATTGATACGGTCAGACAGTCCATGCTGGAAAATCGTTCGATGATGCAGTTGGAAGACTCCATGAAAAGTATTGGGACAACAGGCAAAGCCATACAGAAAGTTATCAGACTTATTGATGATATTGCCTTTCAGATCAATCTGCTGTCCCTGAATGCAGCCATTGAGGCAGCCAGAGCCGGAGAAGCCGGTTCCGGATTTTCAGTGGTGGCCTCAGAAGTGAGAAATCTTGCCGGGCGTTCCGCTCAGGCTGCCAAAGATACGGCGGATCTCATCAATGACATAATGGGGCGGATGAATCAGGGACTGAAACTTACCGGTGAGATCAATGAAACCTTTATGCAGATCACAACAGGCACAGGGCAGATCCGTCATCTGATCAATGAGATCACACTGTCCAGCAGTGAACAGGCCGCAGGCATTGCACAGATCAGCGGGGCTGTCAGCCGGATGGCCGGAATCAATCAGTCACATACTCATATTGCAGATGAACTGGTTTCAAACGTCAGCGCCTTCAGAATCAATGGAACAGGAATAAGGGATAAGTCCCTGAAAATAAATGGCAGGGGAAAGCGCATTGCTCCTGAAAAAAAGCCGTTGACTGTCTGGCAAATGAAAGATTTTGCAGAAACCGATCCGAAATCTGCGTTTCCGGACAGGGGAATTAACAGACTTTTAATAGAATATGAATCATTTTCTGACAAAATGATGATAAAAAACTGACCATAGGAAAACCGGTAATGCTGAAGTGACAAATTGTTATATGAAATCTGAAAAAAAATTTCAGCATAAACCCTAAGGGTTTCAGACGGAATTTTATGCCAGTTTCTTTTTCAGCTTTCATATTATACCATTACTCAGAAGGTTTGATGGTACAGCCACGAATTGCACGAATTGCATGAATTATGGTTTGTGCATTCGTGCAGATTCGTGTTATTCGTGGCAGTTTAAACTGTACCGGTACTTAAAACATTTTTATAAACTCTGCTGAGGCAGGCCTTTCGAATGCGGTATTTTACAACCAAAATATTTCATGTAATGGTATATGTTTCGGATCTGAGATTACAAAAGGAGATAAGATTCAGCAGATTCACCTTTACAGTGCTTTCAATGAAAAGGAGGGATTGTTGTGAAAAAAAGAATGGATTATCAGCAGATGACGCTGGAGGAACTCCTGCGGGAAAGAGACAAAAGAGCAGTAATGATTTTCGGTGGTAAAACCCTTTCTGTTCCGCAGATTGATAATGCTGCACTCAGGACAGAAATGACGGAAATCCTCAGGCAGCACCTGATCCGTTTTCTGAGATATGATGATATGATATTACAGGGCATTTCAGATACGGATCAGGCACTGGCAGCCTAAATGTCTGTCCGAAAAACTCCGGGATTTTCAAAATCATGGGGTTTTAATGATGATATTTTTCTGTTTGACACACTGATGTTACGCAGTCCTTTCAAAAATCAGCAGATTACTGTATCCACTGTCATTCCGGCAAAAGCCGGAATCCAGTAATTCTATAGTTTTTAAGAAAAAGATTGTCCACAGTAAACCCTAAGGGTTTTGGAAACCCTTAGGGTTTTTCAGACAAACATTTTCTGAAAGTCTATAAGATGTTTTGGATACAGGCTTCCGCCGGGATGACGGCAGTGCGTAAGGCGATTTCCATGAAAAAATGTACCATCATTGTAGGGTGGGCACGGCTTTTTGTGCCCACCGTTTCAGCAGGACGGCGGGCACAAAAAGCCGTGCCCGCCCTACGAAAAAAGGTATAATCATTAATGTAAATCACCTAACATCAGTGACAAATTCACAATTTTTACGGCGATTTTCCCACTCATATTTCCCCGGACAAAATTTTTTCTGCCTGTTTGCGGGCATGCTCAAAGGCATCGGGCCGCGTGACCGGATCTGAAACTGCCTGATTTTCTTTCATATTCAGGATGAAATACAGAGACTGAATCAGGAAAAACAGCCATATTGCCAATGCCCAGCTCAGGCCGGTGCGGGGCGCAAAGGCATTGACCAGAAATCCTCCGCCAAAGCAGACCAGCACTTCAATTCCGGCTGTTTTCACAAAACTGCCCGGAAAACAGACACCGCTCCGAATCCAGCTCAGTACGCACAGACTCAGCAGCAGAAATACGTTCAGGGAAGGATTCAGAAAAGCAAGGATCAGCAGAATCAGTGCCGGAAACACCGCGGCCATAATATTTTTTCTTCCCCACCGGGCCAGCAGAAGGCCATAGAGAAAGATGTAAATCCATATGCTTATGCGAAAAGGCATGGGCCAGGAAAGAAAACCTGAAAAAATCATCTGCAAAGGTTTGAAAAACAGCGCGCAGATCAGTCCGAATACAATGGTGGTTCGTATGGTATAGGTATGATTCATGCTGCCCCTCCTTTCACAGATTCCTTTCGGCGGAGAAGTTCGAGTTCAATCTCCTCGTCCGAAGGTTCATGCACACTTTTTCCTGTGCCTGCGGAGAAAGCATATTCCCATTCTCCGCGCTCAGACTTGCGGAAAAAATCCCTGGCCTGCAGTTGCAGCCGTTCATATGCCAGCCGCTGTTCTGACAGACATTCCCGCAATGCCCGGATTTCATTGTCCAGATTTTTGATATGCCGCTCCAGTTCATCCCGGTGATCTTTCAGAGGCCGGAGTTTGCGGATCAGGAAACGGGCAATGTCATCCTTTTCCTTTTCCACAGCCGCGTTCAAATCCTTTTCCAGTTTTGCAATTTCAGTTTCATATTTCTCAGAATCTTCTCCGGAACGGCTTCGGGACGCGTTCAACTGTCTGAGATGCGCCTCTTTCTGCTCCAGAGCCTCTTCCATATCACGAAGGTGCTGGTTCAGCAGAAGTTTTTTATCTTCAAACTGATCCATCACACCGTGCATATCCGCTTTCCACAGCCGGATCATTCTTGTCATAATGCTCATGGTTCACACTCCTTAACGGTAGGGTGGGTGAAGCGGAGCGAAACCCACCGTTTTAACATGGAAGGTGGGTTACGCTGTTGCTTCACCCACCCTACTTTTCGTGAGATCTGAATTAGTTGCGCTGTCCTCAAACGGTAGGGTGGGTGAAGCGGAGCGAAACCCACCATTTTAACATGGAAGGTGGGTTACGCTATCGCTTCACCCACCCTACTTTCTGAAACCTGAACACTGAAACCTTATTTCCGCCGTCCCTGATACCCTTCAAACTGCAGGGCTTTGGCATTGCTTTTCTGTTTCTCTGCCACTTCCTCTCTGCTGCCGGTAAAGGTTTGCTGCACTGTTGTGCGCAGTTCATTCACATCTTTGTCCAGATTTTCCGTAACTGCCTCAGACTTCACCACAGCGTTGGCTGCCTGCTGCCGGACTTCATATTCATCAATTTTCTGCATGGCAGCCGGGGCATTTCCCTCTTTCATATCCCGTGCCACATCCTGCTTTAACTGACTGTATTCATCCTGCACCACTTTTTTCTCCCATGCGTCTTTGCGGATGGAGGAAAAAGCGGCTTTCTGATCGTTTACGCACGTGATGCGGAAAGGTTCGGCAAGTGTGACCGTTCCGGGCTGGCCCATATGAAGATATTTGGCTGTGATTTGGCTGATCTCAAAAGAATTTTCCTCATGCACCGGAATGCGGAAGGTCAGAAAAATTTTCCGGATCTGGCCGGAACGAAGATCTCCGGGATAAAATACGGCTGTATTATCTTTAATCTGAACCGGATACCCGGCTGCATCGGCAAGTGTCACGCCTTTGGAAAGAGGAATGCGTATTTCCAGCGATGTTGCCACAGCAGTGCGTGCGCTGTGGAACTCATTGAGAAACACATTGGCAAAAGATTCAGGGGTTTCCATATAGTAATAATTGCCGGTTCCCCGGTCTGCAATGGCTGTCATCAACTGCTCGTTGAAATCATTGCCCACGCCCACTGTGCTGAGGACAAATTCTTTTTCCACTGCAATGGAAGCCATGTTTCCCAGTGCTGCCGGATCAGTAATTCCTTCATTGGCAAGTCCGTCAGAAATCAGGATCAGCCTTCCCGGATTGCCGGTTTTTGCAGTTTGTGTCAGAACACGGATGCCTTCCTGCAGACCTCCGCCCAGATTGGTTCCTCCATCCGCATGAATTCTGCTGATGACAGACACCAGATGCTCCCGCGCAGATTCTGTGACCGGCACAAGGGGCGAATCCATCCGCACATCACTGGAATAAGTGACCAGTGCAAAACGATCCTGTGAAGAAAGGTTTTCCAGCAGTTTCAGAGCGGCCTGTCTGGCATCGCTGATTTTCCGCCCCTGCATAGATCCGCTGCGATCCAGTACAATGACCATGTCCGCGTGACGGATGTTTTTTTCCTCTTTTTTCAGAACATCATCTGCGTGAAGAGTCAGTTCAAGAGACGCACTTCCATCTCCACCTGTGAAAATTTTGTCCTGCACCAGATGTCCGGAAAGAGTGAGAATGCCGCTTTTTGCCGGAGCAGGCTGGGGACTTGCCGGAGGTGCAATGGACGGGGTTTCTGCTTTGATTTTGTCCGAAAATGCCAGAGCTGCACAGGTGACGGCTATCAGACAGGCAATAATAAACAATGGTTTCAGATACGTTTTTTTCATGGGAAATCTCCTTTCGCTTTTGTGTTTGGGGGTAAAAAATGCCAATTGCTTTTTGTCATATAATAACTGTCTGAATTTGAAATGCAATGCAAAGTTTTGCAAAAATGGAAACCCTGTTTTTTTGCAAAACTTTTTCATTTTTAAAGGGGCGTGGGATAATTAAAACCGAATTATTGGGATAATTGTCCTTTGGTGTGCCAAACATTTTTAAAAACAGGGGAGGAATTGGGCAGTTTTCAAGAAAATTTTGATGACCATATTCTGAGAAGATGTCCTAAAATGCAGGAGTGAAAAAATTGGCTGGCACGATGTTTGCTATAGAATAAAAGTTAGTCGCTCCGAAGTTTACTTTTGGGGGGGCAGGCGGATTCCGCCAAAAGTTGGAAGGCAGTTTTGAGGGTTGGTCAGAATTGGTGACGGCGGAATCCGCCGGGAATGGTTTTCCGTCAATTTGACGGATTTTTTATTTCTTGGGGCTGGTAACGAATTTTTTACAGAAGTCCGCCCTTGCCTGTTTATTGTCATATGGCTTTAGGAACTGCATTCTCCACGCGTTCAGATCTCCTTTCATGGGAGCGAACTTCACCTTATAAAAGACTTCTATCTGCTCCCGCATGATTGACATTTTGCGGGTTCCCTCTTTCAGGGGGATTGTCATTTCCAGAACGGTAAGGTCATCCACATCCCGAAACAGCCGGGCGGATTCTATGGCAAATATCTTGTTGATCTTGTCACCAGTAGTGAAATATTCCGCATCTGACGCGTTAAACAGGATTGTTCCTTTTCCATTTTTGAATTTCACGGATTTCAGGATAGATACTGAAAAGCACTTCTCAGCACTTTCTTTGAAATCATCCTGTCCCCATGCCATCGTAGCGGTCATCAGTATGGCAAATGCAATGATAACAAATCGTTTCATTTTTTTCTCCTTCCTTATTATATAGCGTTCATGTATGTTCCCCGGCAAACTATACTGAATTCAAAAGATTCCCATTAAAATCATATCGATAAATCTCATGCTCAAAAGTTATCAATATGTTATCATTTTTCATGTCAATTTTTTGAGGGGTATAGACAGCTTGCACTTTAAAAATTAACATATGTTTTGAAATCGAAAAAATCATTAGTTTGGCTCTGTCTTCTTCATTGTTAGGATTTCCCGCTGTTGTACACCATGCGATTTCACCATCATCAGAAATCCCGCAATCAAGCAGGTTCGCTTTGGTATGATGTTCAATTATCTTCTTGCCATCAGGAGCAATTACAAAAAAAGTTCCACAAAGTTCTTCGCTGAATGTTGAGTCATTCAGTGAAACCATACCATTATTTGATACCGAAGCATAACCCGGTCTCTCAATATCCAACTGATAAAGGAGCCCCTTATTTTTCAGAAGAACGCATTGCCCATAACGACTGTTCCCTGCACCCTGTCTCCGGAAGCCAACAATATACTCCCCATTAGTTGAAATTCTATAACCACCGTAGAAATCAATAGATTTTATTCGTAACATGTTTGATCTTATTGATATGTCATTTTTGCTGTCCGATGAAGTCGGTGGCAGAGTATCCTTTTTCTTTTTGAAGAAATTAAAAATCCCCATTATCCCCCCTTTTCACTATGTGCACATGGTTATGGTTTATACCTACGGTGGTAGTGTTCCCGGTCGGCACGGGCTGCCTTTCCGTTTGCATCGCCGCCCCTTTGCCAGTCAGAAGCCAGTCAAGATTCACGTTATGGTGTACAACAAAATCAATAATCTGTGAATTTCGCCACTTCTTTGTCAGACATAAACCCATAAAATATTTTGATTTTTTCAATTGCCGCAGAACTTTACATAAAAAATCATAAAATCGTGTATTTTTTTCTTGACACTCCAAACGGAAGGGTGTGCAACACCTAAATTGAGTTGAAAAGACAACTGAGTTTTTAGGGTAAAGGATTTTTCGGAAAAATGCAAACAAAAAAAAGGAGACCCTATGAGAGATACACGTCCAATAGAGATCCGGAGCTGTATGCTGCGACAGGGACTGCGTCAGACATCAATCGCAAGGGAGTTGGGTGTATCCACAAATGCAGTCCATAAATAGGTAAACGGAGAAAAGAAGTCCTGCGAGATTGCCAATTTTTTCAGCATGTTTGGATTCCCCAATTTCGGCTACACTCACGCACCTTACCGCTGATTGAGCGTAACCGAAATCAGCAAATACCAAACACCTTCTACCAAATCAGAGGCACAAGTAGAATATTCCTACCACTCAATACCCATTCCTCCCCATTGTATCTGTTTCATTGTCAAAGTATGATGCACAGACTCAGGAACTGTTTTTCCGGAGTGCCAGACTGAAAGTTTGGCAAAGGCCGCAGCATCCCCGAATTTTCATTTTGGGATTCCGTTTCTGGATTTTTCAGCATTTCCTTTAATGGCATTCCGGGGGCGGGGAATGAAAACGACCTGACAATATGGAGGGAAACATATGCAGGGCAGATTTTTTATCAGACATATCCTGATTATTATACTGATGTTGCAAACAGTTTTCGTATGCTCCTGTTCACGGAATCCGAAACCGGTTCTCCGGGATTATGGAACCATGATAGCGGAAAATGTTTCTTTTTCGCCTTTTTGTGATCCGGTTCCTTATCCGGGAGAAAATCAGGAAGACAGCAAAGCCGGTTTTTCTCCGTACCGGACAGAAAAATCTTCGCCCCCGGAAGCAGCTTCTGAATACAAAAATCAGCATAAAGCCAAACCGGATGAGCCCGAAGAAGAGATGGAAGACATGGATTGTGAAGCGGATGCCGGGGCAGAAGACATTTCAGAAACAGAATCTGCTGAAAAAAAATCAGTCCCTCAGCCCGATATGCAATTTTACAGACAGTATTCCCGCAAACTGGGCATAGAACTGGACGGCACGGAAAACAGAAAACTCATCATGGCTGTGGCAGAGTGGATAGGAACGCCATATCTGTGGGGAGGCTGCTCCAAAGACGGGGTTGACTGTTCCTGCCTGATCAAAAATATCTATGAAAAGGTTTACGGCATTGAACTCAGGCGCACATCCATAATGATATGCAGTGAGGATATTGTACCTGTGGAAGAGCACAAACTGCGGGAAGGTGATATCATCTGTTTCAGCATGAAAAAAAATGATATTTCCCATGTGGGACTGTATCTGAAGGATAACAAATTTGTCCATGCCAGCCTGTCCGGCGGCGTCAGAATCAGCAGCCTTCAAAGAAAATATTTTAAAAAAAGGATGCTTATGGCCGGACGGGCCATCCGTCCCCTGCAAATCAGCATTGCAAAACTGTCCATCGGAGAACTGGTCGTAGTGAACCGCTGATTGCGCTTTTTTTCTCATTACAAGTTTATTGTTTGATTTTATATGAAATAATTTTTCTTGAACATTTGCCTGGATTCGTATATATATCCCTGACTGAAAAAAATGCCGGTTTTGCCGGATCATCCCATGCCTTTGCAGGCTGGATACATATCTTTGTAAGAACACCCGGGCTGTTTTTTTGCAGGAAGTCCGTTTTTTTCACTTTATAACCAGCACAGTTATCTCATTATTCCTGCCATGAGGAAAAATTCTGCAAAAATCCTCAGCGGAATGACAGGTACGCGAAAATGCTCTGCAGCCTGAGAGCCGATTCGGAAGCTGAATATCGGAATTTTAAAGAATGAAACAGAAATTATTGGGAAACAGAACAGTTTATTTTATATTTTTGGGCACATTGACATTCATCCTTTTTTCATCCTGCTCCACAGGAATACGGATGACAGATTACAGCGGGTCTTCCATCGGAAAATCCGCAGAGGAAACCGTTCAGAAAAATACCGGACAGGCGGAACAGCCTTCAGCAGTGCCGGAAATATCTTCTGAAAATCTGTACGATGAAATTTTTGCAGCATGGCTTCACATTGACACCCCGTCTGAGATATCGCGGACAGATCTGCCTTTTAACATCTCCCCTGAATCTGAAGAAAACCTTTGGAATTTCACAGAATCATCCCATGATACAGAAGAAGATATGGAGGATGAAATTCTCTGTGCTGACTGTATGGAAGAGCGTTTTGCCGATATTTTCAATGATATAGATGAAGAATTGTCTGAGGTTGCCGCTTTCCGGGACGCGGGAAAACGTTTTGCGGCCATTTCTGAAAGCAGGTCAAAGACAGACCGGTTTTATGAGAAATTTTCCCGCATTCTGGGCATGCGTCTTGACGGCACCGAAGACCCGGAACTTCTGACAGCAATTGATGAATGGCTTGGAACACCTTACCAGTTGGGCGGATGTTCCAAAGACGGCATAGACTGCTCCTGTCTGGTGAAAACCATTTATGAGGAAGTTTACGGAATCAAACTCACCCGTACCTCCCGTGATATTTTTGCGGAGATTACACCTGTGGAAAAAGAGGATTTGCAGGAAGGCGACATTCTGTGTTTTGCAAACCGGAAACGGATTTCCCATGTGGGAATCTATCTCAAAGACGGGAACTTTGTTCATGCAAGCCGCAAAGACGGAGTCACCATCAGTAATCTCAGTTCAAAGTATTATCAGAAACGATTTGTCGGTGCAGGCAGAATCCTCAATCCCTCCACTGTTTCACTTTCAAAATTTATCCGTCCGGACAGCTCCGGGCTGTGAAAAACAGTCCTGTGCGGAAAAAAAGTTTTGGCAGAATCTTATTCCGGAAATCCGGATACTTCTTGTCAGAAGCCCTGTATGATGATATGAATTCCCCAAAAATCTCTGCTGCAGAGGTGCAAGGATGAAAAATATACCGGAAAACCGGTGGTCACTGCTGGATAGCCCTGAGATCACGCAATGTCTTTTTCATCCCAGATCCGAAGATCTGATTCTTTACGGCATGTCTCCGGACAGGGATATTTTCATCCCGGTGGAAGACAATGCCGTGATAGGCGCCTGTTTCCACATGAGCAGGAAAGAGGCTGCCAATATCCTTTTTTTTCACGGAAACGGGGAAATCGTGGCAGATTATCATGATATGGGGGAAGTATACAACCGCATGGGGATCAATTTTCTGGCCGCGGATTACCGGGGATACGGCAGATCAGACGGTTCACCCTGTGCCAGTGCCATGATGCGGGACTGCCACACCATTTTTGAATTCACCTGCAACTGGCTGAAAGAAAATGCCTATACCGGCCCAATGATTGTCATGGGGCGATCCTTGGGAAGTGCATCTGCCCTGGAACTTGCAGACGCATACAGAGAGCAGACGGACGGGCTGATTGTGGAAAGCGGTTTTGCCTTTGCAGTTCCCCTGCTGCGCCTGCTGGGTGTCAATGTCAGTGCCATCGGTTTGGAAGAAGAACAGGGATTTGCAAATTTGGAGAAAATCCGGGGCGTTGACAAACCCGTGCTGATCATCCACGCGGAAAGGGATCATATTATTCCATTTTCCGATGGTCAGGCCCTGTATGATGCCTGCGGATCTCCGGACAAAACTCTGCTCCGGATTCCGGACGCGGATCACAACACCCTGCTTCATGCAGGTTTTTCCGCATACATGAAGGCATTGAAAACATTAACAGAAAAAGCACTGTGTCTGGGCTGATGAATTTTTTGGAGTGCAGAACCGAAAATTTGGTATGGTTTTTTTGAATCATTTGGTAGTGGGTTAAATCCGTTGATTCAGGTCTGACACACGGACGGGAAAAATCCGTAAGGATTGAAATTATTATAGAAAAAAAATTGAAAAACAAACCTGAATCCCGGAAGGGATGACATTATCAGCCGGTTTGACCCACTATCAGAAATTGCTTCCCGATTCGGCTTAAAAGAAAGTGATGTTGTTTCAATGGAAAACTGGCTGAAGGAATACTGACAGATATTGGAAAAAGGGAGATCGCTTCTGACAGGCGGGAACCAATAAACTGTGTAGTCTGTATTCCACAGGATGGGATGAAAGTCACTCCGTCCGGCGGAACATGCAATTCATATTTTCATAAAGGATAAAATTATGCTGCATTCATCAGAAAAATTTCAATACCTCATGGTTGAAGACATACAGCAGAATCCTCTGCTTATTGCCAACCTTATTCTCAAAGGCAAAGATGTTTCAATAATATTTGAAAAAGAGGGAGACAGGGTCAGATTTGCCTATCTGAAAACATACAGCAGGGAGGCTGCAAGAATACTGGAGGAAGCAAAAAAAGAATATAACGATCTTGAAAAAAAAGGATATACCCGTGAACAGGCTTTTGAAGATTTTGCAGAGGCACGCAGCGAGATAAGCAAATACTTATGAAAACATCTTTCAGAACTGTACCCGATACGAATGTTGTAATTGCTTCGGAAAAGAGCAGATCCGAGTCAAGCCCAAACAAAGAATTTTTTGCCCGCTGGAAAAATGAAGAGTTTCAGATTCTTTACTCAGATGATACACTGCTTGAATATATTGAAAAAATGAGGGAAAAGAATATACCCGGTGAAATCATCAAAAAAATGACAAAATCAATACTTAAACTCGGTCAGTATGTTCAGATAATATTTTATCATCTGCCTGTGTATCCATCTGATTCAGATGATACTGCTTTTCTTCTCTGTGCCGAAAATGCCAATGCGACTCATATAATCACTTATGACGGACATCTGAAAGAGATACAGCCGTTTTATTTTTTCAGAGTATGCAACACACTGGAATTTCTTATTGAATTAAGAAAAAAATTGGAGAAAAAATTCTAACCAGTCGGTCAGGCGGACGGCGGAAAAAGCCCCGCCGCCGTTTACCTCGTTGTTAGGCGGTTTAATAAAAATTCAGTCAGATTTGACAACTTTCCAAAAGTTGTCAAATCTTATACCGGTGCTGATTGCATCAGATCAATGGGGAATCGGTATTACAGAGGCAGATTTGTGCGGAGCAGCATTTGGGTTTATAAAAATCAGCAAGTTAAAATTTAAGTGTGTAAATTAGGTGATTTCCGGAAGAGAACCTCAGATTTGGCAACTTTTCAAAAGTTGTCAAATCTTCCAGGTGAGTGAAGAGGTACATTCATTTTCAGAAATCACCTTATGTGCATTGAATCTTCGTGAAATTTTGTGCCTTCGCTGCAGAAAATCCGGGGTTCAGTGCTGAATTTTTTTTTCAGATTTCATATTACGAAATTCAAGGAAGGAAGAGAATAAAGACAGACTATGGTATTATCCATTTTTCAGAACATCCGGAACAAACTCCGGAACCTGACCCGAAGAGACAAAAAAAAAGGCGGAGATGATGCCGCCTCCCCTGAATCCCGGCCCGATGCAGCTCTGAAAAGAAAAGCCTCTGATGCCGCAGACGAAGCTCTGCAGGAACCCCGGCCCAAAAAACGCCGCCGCAAAAAAAAGACAAAGGATCAGACATTTCCTGCCGTGCCAGAGTCTGATAACGTGCAGGTTTATGAATATTGGGATATATCCATGTTCGATGTGCCCCCTGCGGAAGGTAAAACACGTTTTCATGATCTGAACCTTCCCTCTGAAATCATGCACGCTGTTGCAGATTTGGGTTTTCAGTACTGTTCCCCGGTTCAGGCCGAAATTCTTCCGGCCACATTAAACGGCAGAGACGCATCAGGTCAGGCCCAGACCGGCACAGGAAAAACAGCAGCTTTTCTGATTACCCTTCTGAGCACTTTTCTGCGCAAACCCCTTTCCGGAAAAAGAGAATTTGGCACGCCGCGTGCTCTGGTGCTGGCTCCCACGCGTGAGCTGGTCATGCAGATTTCCGAGGAAGCCGAACTTCTGGCAAAATACTGCCCCGCCCGGATCGTAAGCATTTTCGGGGGCATGGATTATCAGAAACAGCGCAGACAGTTGAGCGATCAGGTCGTAGACATTGTTGTGGCCACGCCAGGCAGACTCATTGACTTCTGTGAGCATTATGATGTGCATCTGAACAAAATTGAGGTACTGGTCATTGACGAGGCTGACCGGATGCTGGATATGGGATTCATTCCCCAGGTACGGCGCATTGTCCGGGAAACACCGCATAAGGACAAACGCCAGACTCTGTTTTTCAGCGCGACCATGACCGGAGAGGTGGAGCGGCTGGCTTCCCAGTGGACAACAGATCCCCTGACAGTGGAAGTTGAGCCGGAACAGGTGGAAGTGGCCTCAGTGGAACAGATTGTCTATCTGGTGACATCCAAAGAAAAATTCGCGCTGCTCTACAATATCATCGTGCGTCAGGATCTCAGGCGGGTGCTTGTCTTCTGCAACCAGAGGGCCGAAACCCAGAGAATTTCGGATCTGCTTACGCGTGCCGGAATCAACTGCGAACTGATTTCCGGGGACGTGCCCCAGAAAAAACGGATGCACACCCTTGAGGAATTCCGTTCGGGAAATATCCGTGTGCTTGTGGCAACAGATGTGGCAGGCCGGGGACTTCATATTGAAGGGATAAGTCATGTGGTTAATTATTCCCTTCCCCATGAACCTGAAAATTATGTGCACCGCATCGGCAGAACCGGCCGGGCCGGAGCCACCGGCACATCCGTCAGTTTTGCCTGTGAGGATGATTCCTTTTATATTCCGGAAATCGAAAAATTCCTTGGTCATTCCCTTTCCTGCACCCAGCCCGAGGAAGACTGGCTCAAACTTCCGGCCCTTGCCTCTCCGCAGAAAAAGCCCGCGGAAAAAAGGAAATATCCCCCGCGGCGTCCTTCCTCCCGCAGTCCGGGAAGACCGGGGGAAAGCAGGAGGCGATAATCAGGTTCTCTCCTTCCAGTTCCACCATTTGAGCAGTTCCGGGTCATGCTCCTTTTGAGAAGCATAATAAACCGCACAGCGGAAAACATAGAGCATACAGCGATCTGTGTGTACACCTCTGAGGCGGTTTAAGTGCTGATACATGGTTTCAGGATACCGGTCTCTGAGTTCCGCGACAGACCGGTATCCCATATCCCAAAAATCTTCCGCCGTATTTTTTCCCACTCCCGGAATCACCTGAAATTCTTTGCATATCTGTTTTTTGGCTGCCACATCTTCCGGTGACAGAAGGCGGACAAGGCGATCTGTTTCTTTCTGCACAGACAGCCGGACAATGCACGCGTGAAGATTGCCGTATTCATATGAGGAAGTCTGCAGTGCCTTGTGCACAGATTCCTGAATTTCATCATAGGACGCGCATTGAAGTCCCAGTTTTTCAAACAGACGCACTGTGTAGCGATCCACAACAAAAACCGGTCTGCCAAATGCGTAGCAGAGAATGGAGTCTGCTGTTTCAGGGCCGATGCCTTTCCAGGAAAGCAGCAGTTTCCGGAGTTTCTCCGTGGATATGGCGCCAAGTCCTTTGATTCCGCCACAGTCCAAGAGATGCCGGGACACACTTCGCAGCCGTGCGGCCTTCTGGTTGAAATATCCTGCCGGACGGATGGCTGTTTCCAGACGATCATCACATCCTGCAATTTTTTCCACATGCAGCAGATCCTGTGCGTTCAGATTCATAAGCGCCTTTTCCACATTCCGCCATGCCGTATTCTGGGTCAGTATGGAACCAGCTATGATTTCAAATGCTTCTGAATCTGTTATCTGCCGATCTTCGGTTTCCGGATGATACACAGGAGATTTTCCCTTTTCCTCAGTCACCGGCCACCATCCCTGATGCCCGTACATCTGAAAAAGCACCCGGTTCACGAGAATAATCTTTTCTTCCGATTTGTTCAGATTAGGTGCATAGACCATGATGTTCTGTTCCATTTGAAGCACAGTTTGCAGAAATACCTCATTATATTCTTTGAGAAAATCAGACCGGAATTTTTTTCACACAGACTGCCGGGCAGTGGGATTTTTCATACTGTCCACCGTTATAGACTTCGCTTTTAAAAATTGGTGTTTTTCAGATTCAGCCTTATCGGAAACGAATTCAGAAAGCTTAGGTGATTTCCATTAATGATTATACCGTTTTTCGTAGGGCGGGCACGGTTTTTTGTGCCCGCCGTCCTGCTGAAACGGCGGGCACAAAAAACCGTGCCCACCCTGCAATGATGGTACATTTTTTCATGGAAATCGCCTTAAGGTGGTTTCCGGAAAAGAATATACCACCAAAGTATCAAAAGCTTCCAGCTTTTGCCCTGTGCCTGCGGACATATGGGCAACCCTGTATTATACCAATTCTCTATTGATTTGATACAATATTTATTGTCAGTTTTTCCTCTGCTGCGCGTGTGCAAAAAACCGCTCCGCTTAATTTTTGCACTCCTCCGGATCAGTTTCGTCCTAAAGTGCAGATTGTATCAGGTCAATGGCGATTTGGTATTAATGAGTATCAGAAATCCCATTGTATAACAGATTTTTCATTTTTGAAAAATAAAAAAAAGGGCAGTGACTTACGCCTCTGCCCTTTATGAAACAAATTTATCCGCTAAATATCTTTACAGGTTTATGCCGCCTTTGCCAGCTTCACAGCGCAGACCTTGTATTCCGGAATGCCTGCAACCGGATCCAAAGCTGCCGCGTTGGTCAGCATATTGGCCGCACCTTCGATAAAATGGAAGGGGATGAAAACCGTACCGCTGACAGCCACATTCGAAACCTTTACCGCAGTATTGATACTGCCACGGCGGGAGGCAATCTCCACTCTGTCCCCGTTTTTCAGACCGTGTTTCATGGCATCTTTGAAAGAGATTTCCACAAAACTGCCCGGAGACCGCTCATTGAGTCCCGCCACCTTGCCGGTCATGGTTTTGGTGTGATAATGGTAAAGCACCCGGCCTGTGGTCAGGTACATGGGATATTCTGCATCCGTGCTTTCCGCAGGCGGAATAAAATCAATGGCATGGAATTTGCCTTTGCCGCAGGGGAACTGGGTGGTATGCAGAATGGGCGTTCCCGGATGATCTTTGGTGGGACAGGGCCAGTGAATGCCTTCATATGCAATGCGGTCAAAAGTGATACCGGCATAGGACGGCGTAACTGTCGCGATTTCCTTCATGATTGCCTCGGGATTGGGATAATCCATATTGTAACCCATGCGTTTGGCAATCTCGCAGATAATCCACCAGTCATCCTTTGCCTGACCCGGCGCGTCCACAGCTTTGCGCACCCTCTGCACCCGTCTTTCTGTATTGGCAAAAGTTCCGTCCTTTTCCGCAAAACACACGGAGGGCAGCACCACATCCGCCAGTTGTGCGGTTTCTGTGAGAAAAATATCCTGAACCACAAAGAAATCCAGATGCTCTATGCTTTTTTTGACATGGCTCAGATCAGGATCAGAAACCAGGGGATTTTCACCAATGATATACAGTGCTTTGAGTTCACCGCTGTGGGCTTTGGGCAGCATTTCCGTAACCTTGAGTCCCACTTTGGGGGAAAGACCTGTTACACCCCAGGCTGTCTCCATCTTTTTGATTGCATCCGGATTGTTCACCGGCTGATACCCGGTAAAGACATTGGGCAGACCGCCCATGTCACATGCGCCCTGCACATTGTTCTGACCGCGCAGAGGATTCACGCCCCCGCCTTCAATGCCCAGATTGCCGCAGAGCATGGAAAGATTCGCGAGCGATTTCACATTGTCGGTTCCGGAGATGTGCTGGGTAATGCCCATGCAGTAAACAATGCTGCCTGCTTTGGCTTTCGCGTAAGTCCTTGCTGCTTCCGCAAGTTTCTGCACGGGAATGCCTGTGATTTTCTCCACATATTCAGGTGTGAATTTTTTCACCATGTCTTTGAGCTGTTCAAAGCCATCGGTGCGTGCATTCACAAATTCCTTATCATAAAGGTCTTCTTTGATGATGACATGCATCATGCCGTTGATCCAGGCCACGTCACTTCCCAGATTGGGACGCAGCCATTGATGTGCAAAACCCGTCATTTTGATTCTGCGGGGATCCACAACAATCAGCTTTGTGCCTTTGAATTTCACGGCACGTTTGATATAGGACGAAATCACGGGATGGTTTTCCGTGGTATTTGATCCTGTAAGCAGAATCACCTCAGCTTTTTCCAGATCTCCGATGGTGTTTGTCATTGCACCGCTTCCAAATGCAGCGGCCAGACCGGCCACTGTGGAGCTGTGTCAGAGACGCGCGCAATGATCTATATTGTTGGTTTTCAGCACGGCACGGGTGAATTTGTTCGCGACATAGTTCTCCTCATTGGTAATGCGGGCCGAAGTAAGCACCCCAATGCTGTCCCCGCCGTTCTTTTCTTTGATGTCCCCCAGTTTTTTGGCCACCAGATTCAGAGCCTCGTCCCATGAGGCTTTGCGGAATTTCCCGTTTTCCTTGATCAGAGGATCAGTCAGTCGTTCCGGCGAATGAATGAAACCAAAACCGAAACGGCCTTTGACGCAGAGACTGCCATAGTTGGGAGCCACATTCTCCACGCCTGTAACCTTGACCACTTTGCCTTCTTTGATATGGAGATTCAATTGACAGCCCACGCCGCAGTAACTGCATGTGGTGCGAACCTTTGTTGTCTCCCAGGGACGGACATGGTAGCGGACATCCTTTTCCACCAGCGCGCCCACGGGACAGGCCTGTATGCACTCACCGCAGAACACGCATTCCGAGTCCTTCAGAGCCTTGTCTTCCGCAGCAATGATTTTGGTGTCTGTTCCCCGGTATCCGAAACTGATGGCATTGTTGACCTGAACATCATTGCAGGCCTGCACACAGCGTCCGCATTTGATGCACCGGGAAAAATCCCGGACAATAAAGGGGTTGACATCCTCAATGGGATAGGGAACCTCGGTTCTGGGAAAGCGTTCCGCAGATACCTGATACTGATAGGCCAGGTGCTGCAGTTCGCAGTCACCCCAGACCGGACAGAGTGCGTCTGTTTTGTCATTCCGGTTCACTTCCATCTGGAAACGGCTCCATTCACTGTCGTCTGAAACCCGGACAGCACAGTTATGGTTTCCGGAAGACAGCAGCAGTTGCAGGATCAGCCGTCTGGCCTTTATCACCTCAGGCGATTCTGTGCGCACCACCATGTTGTTGGCGGCCGGGGCAGCGCAGGAAGCAACCAGACTGCGTGCGCCCTGTACTTCCACCACACAGATACGGCACTGTCCTGTGGGAAAGGCACGTTTCAGATGACAAAGTGTGGGAATCGGAATGCTGTTCCGCCTTGCCACCTCAAGAATGGTCTCGCCGGGAGTAAAGGTGAACTCATTCCCGTTGATGACAATGATGTTTTGTTTGTCCATTATATTCTCCTTGCAGGGTTGATAATTGACACCACATCCGAAAAAAGTTTTTTACATAAAGTCCGAACTTTTGTCAATCAGCGATTTCATGTTCCGCAGGAATGCCTCCGGCAAAAGCAAGACAGTATGCCCATACACCCGTGACAGCGCCCATCATATCTGCCATAAAATCCATTATATCCGATGTCCTGTACCGGACAAAAGACTGGTGAAACTCATCTGCGGCGCCGTAGACTGCTGAGGCCAGTATGCTGATGCACACAATGAAAACCGTACTTTTCCGGGGCAGAGAGGCATGGAATGCCCTGAAAAAGAGAAATCCCAGAAGAGCATATCCCGCGAAATGAAGGAGTTTGTCTCCCTGTGGCAGGGATTTGGGCAGACGGAAAGGTGACGGAAATTCGGACTGCACATAAATCAGGAGGCAGTACACAAGTACCGGCATCCAGTACAGAATGAAGAGTTTTGATATACGGTTCACAGGGAATTTTGTCTCTTTCACCTGCCGCATTCGGCTGGGAAGGTTTTCAGCAAAAAAATCCGGACAGAGTTTTTCATTTTCCGCTGACATGAATATCCAAAGAAATAATGATAACAGAAAATCCGTCCAATTTCAAACAACTTTTTTAGATAGCCGATCCGATCAGTTCAATATTCTGTTATCCTGAGAAAAAATAAATTCCAACCGCCTTCATGCTTATATGAAATCTGAAAAAGAATTCAGTATTAAACCCTGAGGGTTTCCAAAACCCTCAGGGTTTGTAAAAAAATAACCTGTAAGAATTTTTTGTCCAAAAACCATTTTGTCAGTTTTTTTCACCGTTCCGTCCGTTCCATCCCCCGCGCGGGAATGCCGCCGGGATGTTTTGTGTTCCGCATTAATCTGCTGTTGACTTAATACAATTTTTTTCTTATGATTACAAAATATTGATTTTTCAAAAGCATATTTTCAGCAGCAATTTGGTATAAAACCAATGGTGAATCACTATTATCCCAAATCACTGCTGAAAATTCACTCCGGACAAAAGAGATATGAAAAAAAGAATCCTGATTATTGAAGATGAAAATTCCCTGGCAAAGCTGATGAAATGGGGATTGAACGATCTTTATGATGCCGTGATTGCCGGCAATTCGGAAAAAGCCCGTCAACTGCTTATCTCCGGCTCTTTTCCTGTGGCAACCCTGGATCTGGGACTGCCCCCGTCACCTGATACACCGCAGGAGGGGTTCCGGCTTCTGGAAGAGATGGGCAGGCTGTCCCCTCATACCAAAATCATTGTGATAACCGGAAATGCGGAACAGGAAAATGCAATAAAGGCCATCGGACTTGGGGCAGCGGACTTTTGCACCAAACCTGTTGATTTGGATATGCTGAAAATCATTCTGCACCGCACCTTCAGAATATCCGAACTGGAGGCGGCAAACCGGAGATTGCAGGCAGAGTGTGATGAACAGGGGAACAGTTTTTGCGGAATGATGGGCATTTCTCCGCTGATGACAGATTTGTTCCGGCAGATCCGGCAGGTGGGTGAAACAGATTATCCGGTTTTAATCCGGGGAGAAACCGGAACCGGCAAGGAAATGGCTGCGCGTGCCGTTCATGCGCTGGGCAGAAGGTCGGCTGGGATTCTGGTCATCATCAACTGCGGGGCCATTCCGGAAAATCTGCTGGAAAGCGAGCTTTTCGGGCATGAAAAAGGGGCATTCACCGGCGCGACAGGACAGAAGAAAGGCAAATTTGAAATTGCGGACAAAGGTACGGTTTTTCTGGATGAAATCGGGGATATACCCCAGTCTCTTCAGGTGAAACTCCTGCGCTTTCTTGAGGCCGGAACCATTGAGCGGGTGGGCGGAACACAGACCCTGAAACTGGATGTCCGCGTGATTGCTGCCACGCATGTGAATCTGGAACAGGCTGTCAGAGAGAAACATTTCCGGGAAGATCTTTTTTTCCGTCTTAATGTGGTTCCCATAGCCATTCCAGCTTTGCGGGATAGGAGGGAGGATATTCTGCTGCTCGCGAATCATTTTATCCTGCAGGAAAAGGAAAAACTCAAACGCCATGAAATTTCTCTTTCACCCGCGGCTGCCGCTGCTCTTACCTCCCATTGCTGGCCCGGAAATGTCCGTGAACTGAAAAACTCCATTTACCGGGCTATTGTGAAATCTGAAACAGGGCTGATCCATACGTCTGATCTGGGATTGACGCAAGCAGCAGAATGTCAGGAAAAATCCATGAATCTTTCCATCAAAGCGGCAAGGGATGAGGCCGAATTTCGGGTAATCACCCAGGCAATGGCGATTACCCGAAACAATATCAGTCAGTCCGCCAAACTGCTGGATGTCAGCCGTTCCGGTCTGCATGATCTGCTGAAAAAGCATGGGATGGATGGGTGAAGAAAAACATTAATGCCGAACAGTTTTTATTTCTGAAAAGATGAAATAATTTTTTTTATCTCAGAAGCCCATGGTGCTTTGCTGTTTTTTGCAAGTGCTGATTCAAAATTTTTTTTTGCATCATCGAGAAGACCTGCTTTGTAACATGCCAGCCCCAATCGATAATCATAGAGTCCGGAATCAGGGGATATTTCCAGCGCTTTGGAAAAATACGATATGGCTTTGTCAAAATCTTTCATGTGAAAGTATATCTGCCCCATTGTGTCTGTTACATTGGGATCATTTGGTGACAATTCCAGTGCACGATTTGCATAAGATACAGCCTGCTGAGGATTATTGCTTTGCAGATGCAGCAGGGCAAGGTTGTTCAGCAGGGGGGTTGCATTATGCACTTTGGAAATTCCGTCTTCATAAACAGGGATTGCCATATCCGGCTTTTCAGAATGCTGATAGATCATTGCCAATGCAATATAATACTTCTCTGTTTTGGGATTTATTTCAATTGCCTTTTTAATCAGGGAAATTGCCTGCTCTTTATCATTTTTGCTCAATCTGACTCTTGCCAGGTCATAAAAAGCCGAATCAAATTTGCTGTCCATTTTGACAGCCTGTTCAAGATATTTTTCCCCTTTCAGCAAATCACCCCGCCCGATCCACGTCATTCCAAGCAGATACAATGATTCCGCATTATCTTTTGGCAAGCTGTTTTCTATATAAGTTGCTGCTTTTTCGTATTGTTTGTCTTCCAGCAAACTTTTTGCATATAACAGTTTGAGTTCCGGACGATGAAGACCGTATTCCGATTTGCACTGTTCAAGATAGCTTATTGCCCTTGCATACTGTGCGGTTGCATAAGACAAATGTGCGGCCATAGCCAGTGCAGCAAAATCATTGCCTGTTTTCGTCAATCCTTCATCAAGTGCATTAAGAGCTTCTGCATACCTGTGCATTGCAGTGCAGACTTTGCTTTTCAGCAGATAGCCATCTGCTGATTCAGGATACAAATCAATATATTTTTCAGCATCCTGCAATGCTGCCGTATAATTTTTCATGTTTATCCGAAGCAGAATCATCTCATTGCGTATCAGTGTCTGCAAATCATTTGAATTTGCCATTTCCTTTAAAATCTGCTCTGCTTTTCCAAATTCTGATTTGGCCTGAAATATCCTTCCCAGCAGAATTTTGGCCTGTGCATGATCCGGATTTTTATTTATAATTTGCTCCAAATAACCTTGCGCCCTGTCAAATTCTTTTTTGTGGAAACAGACTGCGGAAAGATTTATGCGGGCCAGATTGGAGTCGGGATTTTCCTTTAATGCTCTGTTTAACGTGCGTTCCGCGTTTTCAATTTCTGCCATACCGATATATGCCTGTGCAAGAAAAACAAGCAGAAGTTCTTTTTTCTCTGATGATATTTTCAATCCTTTCTGTGCTTCAGCAGCCGCTTCTCTGTATTTTTGCTGATTCAATAATGTGACAATGAGAAGAATACGGTTTTCAATTTTCTCAGGAGATTTCTGCAAAGCGTCAGCCAGTTTTTTTTCTGAATTTTCCATATCTCCCTCAATAAAGGAGAGAAGTCCTCTGGCTCCCTCCAACTCACTTTCTTTCAATGATATGCTTTCTTCTTCCAATGCTTTGCCCAGTGCATTCAAGCCGGCTTCTTTCTGACCTGTTTGCAGGTATAATTTTCCCATCATCTGATAAAGTTCCGGAGAAGATTTTACAGCCAGCTCTTTTTCCAGATAGGCCAGTGCTTCCGGTTTATTGCCCTGCTTTAAGGAGGAGAGGGCCAGCAGTCTGTAAGCTCCGGCAAAATCCGGATCTTTTTTCAGAAATTTTTTGAGGATATCCTCCGCTTCATCAAATTGATCTGTTTTCAGATATAATTCAGCCAGCAAAGAAATCAGAGTCCTGTTTTGGGGTTCTTTTTCCAATGCCTGCCGCAGAAGCCGGGCTGCTGCTTTGTAATCAGGATTTTCCTGACGGACCAGCGCTGTTGCCTCAAAAGAATAAAATTCGGTATCATTCGGATTTGCAGCACGCAGCCGGCGTGACAGAGAAATTGCCTTTTCATATTTTTTATTCTGCAAATACAGGGGAATCAATGCCTTGGCGGATCTTGTATGGGAAGAATCCAGACGCATTATTTTTTCAAAAATTTCAACGGCCTTTTCGTTTTTCCCGGATTTCAGATATAACCTTCCCATATTATGGAGTGCTCTGATGTCATCCGGTTTTTTTTTCAGAACATTGTTATAAATCTTTTCTGCTTCCGTATAATCGCCTTTCAGATTATAGATATTTCCTATATCAACCAGAAAATCATCTTTTCTG
>JBFXEJ010000088.1:0-28128 GCA_050180235.1 Desulfococcaceae bacterium | reverse complement strand
TCCATAACGGAAAACAGAATCACAGATGCAAAGACTGCGGCAGACAGTTTGTGGAAGACAGTGAAAAGAAAACAGTTTCCGCCTTTGAAAAAAATATCATTGAAAAACTTCTGATCGGACGCATATCTCTGAGAGGCATCTGCCGTGTCATGAATGTTTCTCTCACATGGCTGCTTTGGTTTTTCCGTCGCGTCACTGATGCGATTCCGGATGATAACGCCCTTATAAAACCTGAAAAAAGCAGACTTACTGCTGAACCTGATGAAATATGGGGCTTTGTCAGAAAAAAGAAAAAGAAAAGCCGGGTATGGCCCGCGTCTGACAGAAATTCCGGTCAGATCGCAGGCCTTCATATTGGAAACAGAACCAGGAAGGATGCGAAAAAACTCTGGAAATCCCTTCCGGGTGTTTACCGTCAGTGCGCAGTCTGTTATTCTGATTTTTTGGAAGCATATGAGAAAGTTATACCCGGAAACAGGCACAGACCGTCCGGAAAGGAAACAGGACAGACGAACCATACTGAAAGATTCAGCTGCACACTCCGGCAGCGTGTTTCCCGGCTGGTCAGAAAAACACTTCCGTTTTCCAAAAATGATGATAATCATATCCGTTCAATCCGTTGGTTTATCCGGAAATTCAATTCAGCATTACTTGTGTAGCACTACCGAAATTATCGTAATTTAACTAATGTCCAATCTTTTGCAGTTTCATATTGCGGATTGAGTTGGATAACTTCTCCGCTTACTGACCGAACAATAAATCCTGAAGAATCTGTGAAATCAATACCGATACGAACCTGGAGGTCACCTTCAATTTTCACCAGTGCAGATGCTTTGAATCTGGTACCGTACGGTATATTATTCATTGAAATTGAAGGATATAGAAAAGCATGGGTCTGATACCCTTCTTTCGGTACTGTAACTTTTACCGAACAGGGTTTTGAATAATATACTGAGTTGTCAATTTCCCAGTCAAGTCCTGGAACGTTGATATATGTAATATATCCACACCAGATGATTTCAGCCGGGCATAAAGTATTCTCAAGATGCTTCCAACCTTCAAAGTTCTGTGTAAATGAGGGATTAGGGATAATATCTTTGATACTGCCATCGTCTGAAATCAGATAAAAATCATCAAACCAGACAATACCTCCGCCTGAGAAGGGGGAGTTCACTTCTGCCCATAAAGATAATGAAATATCATTGTCTTTTGAAACCGGTTCCCCTCCGGTGCCGCATAACTCAAAATAGCTTTCATGGTAAATATTATTGAATCTTTTCTGGCAGACAGAAGACTGATTCCGGATACCGGCAACTACCTGCAAAGCAAAAACGGCCTCTTTTAAATCAATAAAACCGTCATTATTGAAATCGCCCGATATATCAATTGAATATGAATCCATCGGGAGCAGTAAGAACAGTAAAATAAAAATTATTCTAATCATATTAAATTTCCAATTTTAATAATGAATTACCCCGCAGCAAACTGTGGGAAATTAAATCCTAAAAAAGATGGCTAACACAGAGCTAAGCGGTTTGCAGGATGGAGCGACCGGAGGGAACGGATCCTTCTGCGTCCGTGTGTAACGCTGGGTTATGCCTTGGCAATACAAAAATACAGCAGCACCTGGGTATTTTCAAGCAAATCAGTGCTCATTGGCGTAGGATTTCTTAAAGTGTTTCCATTTTCCATAAATGTTATCCAGTTTACGTTCTGATCCAAAGACTGGCATGTGCTGTTGTAGTGATTTTGGTAATACAAAAACTGAATCAGGCAGTTTTTCTCAGACAACAGCCCGGATTTTATACACCGGCCGCATCTGAAATTGCAAGAAAAAACATTTCAGGAGCATTTATTCCGCATGATATAACTTTTAAGATAATTATTTTGGAGCAGGTTGGGTTGAACGTAGTGAAACCCAACATTCTGAGTTTGTTGGATTTAGTTCCTCAACCCAACCTACAGAAATCCCCAAAAATATTTTCTTAAAGCCTATAAATAGTTAAGCTAATAAATTGTGTTGCAGGGTTAATGGCAGTGCCAATGTTCCTGAAAAAACTGTTATGCCATATTAAACTCTAACTTGCTTATACCGCTCAGTTTTACGCGTTGCTTAGCCTGCCGGAGGTCATAAGCATCCTGTAAGGCAAGCCAGCTTTCCGGACTTCGACCAAGAACGGCTGACAATCTTAATGCCATTTCAGGGCTTATACCACTTTGCTTTTTTAAAATACGATTAAGCGTAGAAGGGGCAACCCCCAGTTTGGACGCCAGAAAACGGCAACTCAAACCAAAAGGTTCCATATACGTAAAATAAACAAATTCGCCTGGATGCGGTGGATTATACATAGTCATCAGTGGTAGTCCTCATAGTTAAGAACGTGTACATTGCCGTCAGAAAACTCAAAGGTTAAACGCCAATTGCCATTAACAGTAATAGACCAAATACCAGCCCGCCTGCCCTGCAAGGGATGCAGCCTGTAGCCAGGAATGTTCAAGTCCTCTATGACTCAGGCTGTGTCCAAAGCCGCCAACTGCATACGCAATTTTTTGGCATGATTTGTTTGGATGTCTTTGACACTTCCCGTTTGGTAAAATGCCTTTAAACCTTTATGAGCAAATGATGTTATCATAGATTATCTTGTACCGATGAACGCAACATTGTCAAGAGGCATAACGTTAAGTTCACCGGTTGGGCGGCTCATCCGCCCAATCCGGTGAAACGTTCTGGTTATGCGGCTTCAACTCGCCCTTTTTTCTTACTGCGCCTCTTTTATCTCCAATTTTTTCAAATTGTTGTTCTGTTAGTTAGAAATTTAGTATTGACCCCAGAATTTCCTTTTGAATTATTTCTAAGAATCTTTCTCCAAAATTATCCATTCAAATGTTAACCATATCCCATAACATACTGCAATTAAAACACTTAAAATTGGTAATATAAAAAAATAATCCCCAGTTGTACTACCAAAAAGCCGAAATGTTCCCTCTACAATCCATGCTAATGTAGTACCGCCCATATATGCAAAAAATCCAAGTGCGGGGCAGCCAAAAGTTACTAACGTAATAAACAAAAAAAATTTCGTTATCCATACTGAAAAGGATATATTGGCAATTGTTTGATTCTGTATTTTCTTTCTTGATTCTCTCCAAGGCTTTTCATTTTTATTTTTTCGGTTTATTATTCCAGTTACTGCTATTTTAAGCTCATTGATGTGTGTTATGCCAAAAATAAAAGATAGAATAAAAGTAATTATTCCCAAAATAGCCGATAATTTTTCGATGAAATCCCAGTATTGCATTTGTAAATACCAAATATTTTTATTAGTAATAATTATGAACGCATAACGTAAAGCTCACCTGTTGGTATGAAGCGCAGCGGAATACCAATCAGGTGAAGCGCTTTGTTCGCTTTCAAATTCATTTAGGTTGTTTAAAAACATAGCATCAACATCTTCAAGACTGCCGAAAACACCATCTTCAGCAAGGGAATACTCATCATCAGTTGAATAAACAAAATTCAGGTCAGATGGGAGATCCCAACCTGTTGATTCTGTAAAATACAGCCATTTTGCAAAATTTCTTAAATTAAATTCGCCCTTTCCGGCAAGGAATGAAGCCCTTCCAAGCACACAACGTAAAGCGTCATCATGATCTGTTTCTTGGCCAAGTTTTCTTAATAGAGATATCAATTCTTTTATTTTCTCTGGCCGAGTTAAAGAAATATCAATAACCAGGTAATCTACATCGAATTGTAGATTGATGATTGAATCCGCCCAAGCGATTACCGTCGTAGAGCTGTCGCAACCGCACATGAGCGCAATGCGTAATCTTTCTGCTTCAATTTTATGAATCTGATTGATCATTTTTTCAAGCGAACCATCGATTATCAGGAACTTTTCCCTGATAACAGCCAAAAATCTATATTATCAGGGAAAATTCCCGTGATAACACAATATCAGGGAACTTTCCCTGATAACATCCATAATCGCCACTTATCAGGGAAAATCTATTCTGACAGGTTTTCCCTCTTTCAATAACCATAAAAAACAAAATATTATCCAGAATGAAATTTTTATGTCTCCTTTTGGGGCATAACTGATAATCAGGCAGATTTTCCCGGACAACAGCCCGGATTTTATACACTGTCCGCATCTGAAATTGCAGGAAAAAACATTTCCGGAGCATTTATTCCGCATGATAGCGGTAATAAGCCGCGCAGGTTCCTTCGCTGGAGACCATGCAGGGGCCGACCGGGTTCATGGGTGTGCATTTTCTTTTGTACAAAGGGCATTCCGGCGGTATGACCTGACCTGTTATCACAAGACCGCACGCGCAGCCTTTGGGTTCTGCACCGGGTTTCATTTCAATATTCAGTATCTTCTGCGCATCAAAGTGTTCAAATTCACTCCGGAATTTCATGCCGCTTTGTGGGATCATTCCCATGCCCCGCCACACAGCGTCCGCAGGAGTGAAAACCCTGTCCATGATTTCCAATGCCTTTGTATTTCCCTGTGGCGTGACAGCGCGGGGATAGGCATTTTCCAATGCAGGGGAACCGGTTTCAATCTGGGAAATCAGCCGGAATACGGCCTGCAGAATATCAGCCGGTTCAAATCCGGCTATCACACAGGGAATGTGATGTGTTTCAAAAAAAGGCAGATACGCGTCAGTTCCGATAATGACCGACACATGCCCCGGCAGAATGAATCCATCCACCCGTATCTGCTTCATTTTTCCCAGAGCATACAAAGCAGGAATTACCCGTTTGTGAGCGGAAAAGACCAGAAAATTATCCAGATTCATTTTTTTTGCAGAAAGCACGGCAGCCGCGACTGTGGGGGCTGTGGTTTCAAACCCCACGCCCAGAAACACAATTTTTTTCTCCGGATGCTTTTGCGCTGTTTCCAAAGCGTCCATTGTGGAATACACCATGCGTATATCCCGTCCCTGCGCCCGCTCTTTTTCCAGAGAAGAGCCGGTTCCCGGCACTCGCATCAGATCTCCGAAGGTGGTGACAATCACATCTTCGATCCTTGCAATGCGGATAAACGCGTCAATTTCGCTCTGATCCGTCACGCAGACCGGACAGCCCGGGCCGGAAAGCAGGGTGACGGTTTCCGGCAGAACCGAGCGGATGCCGTTGCGGAAAATGGACATGGTATGTGTCCCGCAAACTTCCATCAGACGGATGTTCCGCTGACTGAGGATGCGAATCTGTTCAATGAGACTGCGGGAAATTTCCGGGTCTCTGTATTCTTCCATATGTCGGATGGTCATGGTAAAAGCACTCCCAATGATCTGGACTGATTATACAACCGGCAGTCAAATGAATGCATGCACAAGTTTGCCGCAAAATCAGACTGACTCAAAGGATGGCGTGCCTGAAGAACATCAAGCATTATATTCAGATCAAGCATGACTTTCATGAGTGCTTTTCCATTGAATTTTGATAAAATATCTCCCTTACATCAATGTCTTTGGGAATAATTCCGGTAAATTTTTCAATATCAGGGTGGAGTTCATCTCTTTGTGATACCTGTAAATATCTGGCATAACGATCAATCAGTTCTGAAATTGTGATTTTGTGTCTTTCGGCATACTGCCGGAGAAATTCAATTTTATTTACAGGCAACTGAATCGTTAAACTGTCTGTATTCATATATTTTTCCTCCATATCGTCTGTATTTGCCATCCGGATAATCTGTCTTTTCACAATGCAGGAGTTACGCTGTTGAATTTTAACATGCTGATTTTTTTTATGTAATGCACTGTTCATACAGAATCAAATCAGAAAGCATTGAAACTGCTGGCTTCCCGGACTTCTCCAAAATGATGGTGAAAGCGGATAAGTTCCTGATTTTTAGATTTATTTCATAACATCCTGTCATAATAAAAAAATCACTTCTGAGAACAGTGTTGATTATACAACCGGCAGTCAGAAGAATGCAAGCAAAAATTTACCGGAAAAATTATTTATGCCTGAAATTCGCAAAGGATCTGCTGCAGTTTCCGGAATCCTGATATGAAATATGAAAAAGATTTCAGCAAAACCATCTTTCGTGTCCGGGTATTTTAAATTTGCCGCGAAGACACAAAGACGCAAAGTTTCACGAAAGTTATTGTCTGATTATAGTATTTTCCTTAACTTTTGTCCTCTGTGCAAAAAACCGCTCCGCTTAATTTTTGCACTCCTCCATTGAGTTTTGCAGAGGACAAAAGTTGGTAAAAGAACTATATTTTTCAGATTCCATATATTTTTTTCTCGCTATGGCGACAGTCACATTTTTGCTGCTGTGCTTGGGAACAATCAACTCTCCATTTCCCGATGCCAGAATTGCGGCTGCTTCGCATACGCTTGGCACACCGATATGTTTTTCCACCATCAGCGAAGGATTCTCAATTCCCGGAACCTGTTTCAGACTTTCCCGATCATAAAAAACCGGATCAATGCCCAGTTCTTTCGCAAGGGCAGTCAGCCCGGTCTCATCTTTTTTTATATCCACGCTTGCCAGTGTATGGAGACTGTGAATCGAAAGATCGTATTTTTTCAGTGTTTCCACAAGAAGGTTTTTCATTTCCTCTGTTTCGGTTCCCCGGTTGCATCCCATTCCCGCAGCAAGTGAAGGAGGACGCAGGATAAGCACATGATCGGGCAGTGCAACGATTCGATCATCTGCAAAAACACCGGGCATATTCTTCGGATATTTCTGATTTGCATCAGGATGAAAAAGACAGGATTCCGGTAATTTGTCTGTGAGCAGTCCAAAGGGATCATGGAGAAAAATTTTTTTTCCGGTCAGAAGTGCCATGCTGATATGCTTAATCGCGGCAGGATTTTCAATATGCAGTCCCAAATTTTTGGCAATGAGATCAATGGCCGGAACCTGATTTATATCGGTTGCAGTGGTAATAACCGGAACCGCACCCGTAATCTCCGCAATTTTTTTTGCCAGTTCATTTGCACCGCCAATATGCCCGGAAATCAGGCTTATGGCATGAAGTCCCAGTTCATCCATGACCACCACAGCAGGATCAGTAGTTTTATGACAGAGCAAAGGCGCAATCATACGAACAGCAATGCCTGCGGACATGATAAATATATGTCCGCTATAATTATGGAAACAGAGGGAGATTTCATCGGACAGGCGGTCAAAATAAATCGCGGGAATAGCTGTTTTCACCAGAGCAGAGGAAAAAAATATGTCTGTTTCAGGCATGGATTTCTGAATACCCAGTGCAAGTTCAGCAGCTTTGGGTGTCAGTGCCCACACAGCGGTTTTGCGGTTTTGCTCACGGGAAAACATGTATTCTCCTTTTGGCGTGCAGGAATTCCGGCAGTACACGGCCAATTTAGTTTTTATAACAATTCTCCATTGATTTTTTTCAGAAAATCCCCAACAGTTGACTGGCAGTTTGCAACAGAAGATGCCAGAATAAAAACCCAAACGTCTTTATCCACAATTTTAGGAGAAATGATGCACTGCTTTGTGCCGCTACTTTGAACAAATTGGAAAGTATCACAAGCTCCCAGCTTGTGCCGCGTTATATGAACAAACTGGAAGTTTGTTCTGCTTTGTGCCGCTACTTTGAACAAACTGGAAAGTATCACAAGCTTCCAGCTTTTGCAGCGTAATATGAACAAACTGGAAGTTTGTTCTACTTTTCCACCTTCTGCCCCAGACTTTCCCTCTCTAATGCCTTTTCCAGACATGCGGGGCATAGCCCCAGAAATTCAAGACGGTGATCCATGACCCTGAAATCTGTGGATTCGGAGAGTGACTGCTCAACATTTTTCATAAAGCCCATCCGGGCGTTATCCACCCGGTCGCAGTTGATGCAGCGGATATGATAATGTTTCCGGGTGTCCCAGTCAAAGCGTTTCTGGGTTCCGCCCAGTTCCAGTTTCTGTATTTCCCCCAGTTCGGAAAGCACTTCAAGGTTTCTGTAAACCGTACCCAGACTGATGCGCGGGACCCGCTCCCTCACAGCCTCATAAAGTTCCTCCGCGCTGGGATGGGAGTCAAGCCGCCTGAGTTCCTCCAGAATGATACGGCGCTGTTTCGTCATTCTGATATTCCGGTTCTGCTCCTTTTCCACCTCTGTGCTGTCCTTTCTGAAAACAAACCGGATATTCCCAATCCCGCGGGATTGGGAATATCCGGGAATATTTTATCTGATGCAAGATTTGCGGACTGCCACTGCTCTGCCAGTCTTGAATCTGTGCTCTGCAAAAACCGAATTTTTTTAAAAAAATCCGGTTGTTCTGTACAGATTACAAAAACAAACTTGACAAAGCACTACCGTCTGTCAATATGGTCCAGTGTGCATTCCTCCGGGCCGCAGTAATCTCCCACATACTTGGATTCCGGACGGTAAAGCATGGCTTTGGGTGCGGCATCCGCAAACTGTTCCTCCAGCACATGGGCCGCCCATCCCGCGATCCGGGAAATGGCAAAAATCGGTGTAAACAAATCCATGTCAATTCCCATGGAATAATACAAAGATGCACTGTAAAAATCAACATTTACGAAAATGTCCATGTTCTTGCGCTGTTTGAAGACCGCCTTGGCCTTTTTCTCCAGCAGCTCGGACATTTCATACCATTTGCTTTCTCCGGTGCGTTCCCCCATTTTTTTGGACATTGGGGCCAGAATCAGGGCGCGGGGATCATCCACCTTATACACAGCATGTCCCAGTCCCATAATCAAAGCACCGCGTTCAAGCTGATTTCTGATATAATCATCAATCGCGTCCGGACTGCCGATGTCCATAAGCATCTGCATGACGCGTGTATTGGCTCCGCCGTGCAAAGCACCGGAAAGAGAACCCACCGCGCCTGCCACTGCCGCATACATATGCGCGCGTGTGGATGCAATTTCTCTGGCCGCAAAGGTTGATGCGTTAAAGGAATGCTCGGCATGAAGAACCAGACAGGTATCAAAAAATCTTGTCAGTTCCGCATCCGGTTTCTGACCGTTCATCATGTAAAGAAAATTGGCAGCCTGATCCAGATCCGGCAGAGGATCAAGCGGTTCCTTTCCTTTCCGGATACGGGCCCAGGCAGCCAGCAGAGTGGGCAGCTTGGCAATGAGCCGGATTCCCATGCGAAGGGTGGCATCTCTTGAATCTTCGATGCGTATATCCGGATCATGATGGGCCAGCATGGATACACCGGCCTGCAGAATATCCATAGGCAGGGCGTCTTTGGGCCGGGTTCTGAGTGCGGCAATCACGTCTGCCGGAATGTCCCGTTCCGCAGCCAACTGCTGTTTCAAAGCAGCGAGTTCCTCCCGGTCAGGCAGTTTTTCAAACAGCAGCAGATGTATCACCTCTTCAAAACAGGTGTTTCCCGCCAGATCCCTTACCAGATAGCCCCGGTAAATCAGCTTGCCTTCTTTGCCCCTGACATCACTGATTTTGGTACTCGCGATAGTGACCCCGCGAAGCCCGGTGTTGAGAATGGGAGCGCATTCATCTGTCATAGAACACCTCGTATTCTGTTTACGGGGTTAAATATCCACCCACATATCAGCCTCATTGCCGCAATGTGTGCAGACTCCTGTGCCTTTCACATGCCTGTGCCCGTGAGCAGAAGCCTTATCCTTTTTTTCATCCTCTTCCACCAGTGAACACGTAACCACCATTTCAGCCTCATTGCCGCATTTTTCACATTTGCAGACCTGCTTCACGGTTTTTTTCGTTTCTTTTGCCATTGTTTTTCTCCTTTGGTTTTAATGTAAATATTGTCAGTTGATATTCTCCTGTGAACACTTCGGGGTCCCGAACTGAAAGTTTGGGAGTCTGTGCCGGCTGCCAAATTTTCAGTTTGGCACTCCTGCGCGCCTTTTTTTCTGTTTGTATATTATGCGCCCGCTGTTTTTATAATCAATATACACATATTTTTCAATAGCAAGTTGAAAAAGATATTCATTTCAGGATTTGTTCCGCTTCCCTGAACACCATATCAGCGCTTACGGCCTTCATGCACTGATGATGTCCCAGTGGACATTCCTGTTTCAGGCAGGGACTGCACGGGGTGGGAACACGCACGATACGGGAACCGGAATCCGCGGGGGAAGTGGTGCTGTGATCCGTAGGGCCGAAAATGGCAATCTGGGGAACATGCAGAGCCGCTGCCACGTGCATGAGACCGGAATCATTGGTAATGAAAAGCCTGCATCTTTCAATCAGGCTGATTGCCTCCCGCAGACCGGTCTGACCTGCAATGCTGATACATCCTTCCCCGGCTATGCGGCAGATGTCCTGACCCAGTTTTTCCTCTCCGGGCCCCCCGAACACGATTACAGGCATATCCTTACGAACCTGCCGGAGCTGTGCACACAGTTGGGCATAGCGATCCTTTGGCCAGCGTTTGGCAGAACCATAGGCCGCGCCCGGATTGATTCCTATAATTCCTTTTTCTGCACGGATGCCGTGTCTGCTGAGAATTTCCGCAGCCTGTTTCCGTTCCGAAACGGATATTTCCAGGTTCATCTCCCGGCCAAAGGTATGAAGCCCGGTTCCTTCCAAAATTCCAAGATAATAATCAATCTGGTGTCTTTTTTTTATTTTTCTGCTCATGCTGACAGCATGGGTGAGCAGAGGTGTCCGGCCATCGGTATTGTATCCGATGCGGATGGGAATCCCTGCCAGAAAGGAGATCAGAGCGGCCTCAAAAGCGTTCTGCACCAGAAAAGCCATGTCAAAATCATATGCCCGCAAATCCTTTGCCAACGGAAGAATGCCGGGAACGCCTTTATGCCGTCCTGCTGCTTCATATATGAGAATTTTGTCAATGTCCGGACTGTTTTCAAATACCGGGGAAACCCAGGGTTTTGCAAGAATATATATTTCTGCATGGGGAAAATTGCCGCGCACAGCCCGGATCATGGGTGTGCTCATGACCGCATCCCCCACCCAGTTGGCTGCGCGGATCAGAATCCGCCGGACTGTTCCGGAATAAATTTTTTTCATTGTTTATACCCTGTTGCTGTTTTCCGCCACTGTGATTCAGAAAGGGCAGCCACATGGGGCTGCCCCTGCAGTAATCAGTATCAGAAGTAACAGTATTATGTCAGCCTTGAATCTGTGCGCTGCAAAAACCGGATTTTTCCAAAAAATCCGGTTTTTTTCTGCAATTCAACTCATAAAATCAAAGTTGACAAAGCACTATCATCCATTTTTGAAATGGTTCCCTAATATCAGCCGTCAGATATTAGACATTAGTTCAATCAGTGCGATTAGTCAATAATAATGATTTGATATAAGAAAATACCGTTTATAGGATTCATGCACACAGTCAGTCCCGGCCCTTGCCGTACAGCAGGATCAAAGGAATACGGAAGAGATGCTGACTTTCTTCTCCATCCCGAAAACTTCAGGAGGCACACTGCCGGAAAATTCACAGAGGACGTATTAACGATTCTGCTAACTGTACTTTTCATACTGATAAAATCAGAGCATACTGATGAAAAATAAGTGCAAAAAACCGCTCCGCTAAATTCCGGCGGAGTGCAAAAATTGAGCGTAGCGGTTTTTTGCATATTTCCGCATCTGTCCGGTTTTGCAGGGGATAAAAGTTGGTAAAAGAACTATAGATTTTTAAGATAATTATTTTGGAGTAGTCTGGATTGAACGCAGTGAAACCCAACCTGCAGAAATCCCCAAAAATATTTTATTAAAGCCTATATATATTGAAAGAAAATGAAAAAAGCACTATGATCTGACAAGTCATGTTATATGAAATCTGAAAAGTAATGGGGCATTACTCTTCTCGGCAGAAAGCCGGAAAAATTTTTGCTTAATTTTTTTCAGCTTTCATATCAATGCCGTTTCCTTAAGGCTCCCCTCCCTTGAGGGAGGGGCAGGGGAGGGTGAAAATATCATCTGATTACAAATTGCTGTTTTTCCACTCCTCCGGGGGAGGTGAATTTTCTGCTTAAGGTGATTTCCATTAATGATTATAACGTTTTTCGTAGGGCGGGCACGGCTTTTTGTGCCCGCCGTCCTGCTGAAACGGCGGGCACAAAAAGCCGTGCCCACCCTACAGTGATGGTACATTTTTTCATGGAAATCACCTAAGGAAACGGCATTGGCTTTCATATTACGCAGACTTTCCGGAAGCCGGGAAGTTATTCAGGAGAAGATTTTCAGTGATTCCTGACATCAGAAACTTTTTTATGCAAAGGAGTGTACAAATGGATGAGAAAAAAAAAGCAATGTTAATGGCATCATTTGCCGCGGATGCGCTGGCTCTCGGCGTACACTGGATATATGACACAAAACAGATTGCAGCAGGTCATGGAAGGATGGAATCCTTTGTCCGGCCCGCACCGGATTCCTATCATCCCACAAAGGACAAAGGGGATTTCACCCATTACGGTGATCAGACCCTTGTTCTGCTTCAGTCCCTTGCAGCACGCAAGGCATTTGATCTGAAAGATTTTTCAGATCGCTGGCGGAAACTGTTTGAAGATTACAAAGGATATATTGACGGTGCGACCCGGAAAACCCTGGCCTGGTATGCCAAAGGAAAAACAGCGGAAAATGCAGGCTCCCATACCGGAGATTTCAGCGGTGCCTCCCGGATTGCCCCCATCCTGTATTTTTATAATCAGGATGCGGAAGAAGCCGTGTCCGCTGCCCGTGCCCAGACAGCCATGACCCATAATGATCCTTATACAGTGGATACAGCGGAATTTTTTGCCCGTGTCATTTTTCTGATCTTCAAAGGCGCAAAACCTGTGGAAGCAGTGCAGGAGATTGTCAGCACGGAAAATTTTGAAATGTCACCCATTTCCATGTGGGTTTCAGACGGGCTGAAAAGCAGTGACCGGGAAAGTGTTTCCGTCATATCGGGCTTTGGACAGGCATGTGAGACAAAACAGGTTTTTCCCGGAGTGATTCATCTGATTGCCAAATATGAAGACAACCTTAAAGAAGCCCTGGTGCAGGCTGTCATGGCAGGCGGAGACAGTGCGGCACGCGGCAGCATGACCGGCATGGTGCTGGGGGCATATCTGGGTATGGAAAGCATTCCCGGACAATGGCTGTCCGGAATGAGCAAAGGAAAGGAAATTGAATCACTGCTTGAAAATCTCTCATGATGAACAGAAAACAGGCAGTGGGGAAAGCTGTCTGTCCGCATTCCAAAATGCTGTCACCCATAAATGAACCACTGCCTGTTTTTTCTGTAACCTAATGATTCTCTACTGAATTTTACAGTTCCTTCATCAACTGGTTCGCTGCGGTAAGCATGGGATCCCAGACCGGACTGAAAGGCGGCGCGTATGCCAGGTCTGTTTCAAAAAACTGCGCAACACTCATTCCCGCGTAAAGAGCCACAGCCGGAGCGTTAATACGGTGCGCCACACCGTCTTTGCCCACCATCTGCACACCCAGCAGACGCCCTGTTTTTTTATCTCCCACCATATGCACCCATATGGGCTGACTTCCGGGATGGGCATGGGCTCTGGATCGGGATTTGATGGTGACAGACGCAGGATCAAAACCTGCTTTTTGGGCTTCTTTCACATTCAGACCGGTGCGTGCAATCTGCAGATCAAAGACCCTGAAAACCGCTGTTCCCACAATTCCCGGCAGTTCAGTGGGGATTCCGCAGACATTGTCTGCCGCAGCCCATCCGGCACGGTTGGCTATCAAAGCCAGGGGAATCCATGTTTTCCGGCCTGTGATGGCATGATACGCGTCCGCACAGTCTCCGGCTGCATAAATATAAGGATCTGATGTGAGCAGGTGTCTGTCAGCAGCAATGGCCTTTCCCGCGCCCAGACTGAGCCCGGCTTCGGCGGCCAGCCTGCTGTTGGGAACAACACCGGTGGCAGCAATCACCATATCTGCTTCAAGAGCCATATCCGGGCGTATCACATGCAGACCGCCATTTTTTTCTTCAATTCCTGTCACAGAATGACCGTCATGGAGTCCCACATTTTCTGCTGTCAGCACATCCCGCACTGCGGCAGAAAGGCTTTCCTCCATCCAGGGCAGGAGACCCGCGCGGGGTTTGACCATATCCACAGCAATTCCCCTTTTGCTCAGAGCCTCGCACATTTCCAGCGCGATATAACCCATGCCGATAATAACAGCCTTTCGGACATTGTGTGTTTTGATATATTCTTTTATCTTTCTTCCATTTTCCAGAGTTTTCAGGGCTATCACTCCCGGAAGGTTTGCTCCGGGAATATCAGGAATAATCGGGGAAGCTCCTGTGGCGATCAGAAGTCTGTCATAGGGAAAAACAAAGGTTTTTCCCTCCAATGTTATGCCGCTGACGGTTTTGTCCGCGGGACTGATTTTTTCCGCACAGTGACCGGTCAGCAGATTGATGCCCTGCTTTTTCCGGAAAACCTCTGCCTTCCGTACCACCAGATCCTCCATTTCCCTGTCCGGATCTGCTATATTGTAAGGCATACCGCACGCGCTGTAGGACACATCCCCTGTCATTTCCAGCACAGTGACATTCATGTCCGGCTGATTGCGTTTGGCCCGGCTTGCCGCGCTCATGCCTGCGGCATCCCCGCCGATAACAACAAAGTCCATAATTTTTCTCCTTTTCTGTTTTGTTGCGGATTTTCTCATTTAATCATTCAGAAGCAAAAAGCGCAAGCAGATTTTTTTCCTTTTCATTTTTGCTTTGTCAAGTTTGCAGGGAACAAAAGTTGATAAAAAAACTGTATCCCCTCAGTTTGTTTTTGATAAGAAATTCAAAGATATTTTTTCTTGACTTTCACAATCATGATACCGTATAACTGACCAATGTTATGCAGCCTTTTAAAAATCAGGGCCTTAGGTGATTTCTGAAAATGAATGTCCCGGTTCAGTTCACAGGCACAGGGCAAAAGCCGGAAGCTTTTGATACTTTGGCGGTATATTCTTTTCCGGAAATCACCTGAGTGTCCTGTCAGATATATTTTTTTGGGTAGTGGTGCAAATCTGTTGATCCAAAAATTCCCCTCCCCTGGTGGGAGGGGTCAGGGGAGGGGGATAATCAGTGATGTTTTCACCCTCCCCTGCCCCTCCCTCAAGGGAGGGGAGACCGTCATCAACGGATTTGACCCACTACCTTTTTTTGCATATTTGTCCGCCGCGGGGGCAGCAGGATGCCGTTTCTGCGATTTCAAGGAATTCAGTATTTTTCAGACAGTTGTGAATACCGGCTTTTCCCTGAATGACTGGATTGCATAACATCAGTAAATAAAAAAACAGCCGGTCTGATCCTTAAAAAATCAGGATTCATACCAATTCTCCATTCATTTTATACAATATTTTCAGTTTTTCCGAGGTTCAGCGTGCGTGTGCGAAAAACCGCTCCGCTTAATTTTTGCACTCCTCCGGATTTGCATTCTGTATTGTATAGAATCAATGGCGATTTGGTATCAGACACAGATTTCAATCTTTTGCCGCTGACTGAGTCTGTCAGCTTTTCAGCAGGAGCAGAACAAATCCCATGATACAGGAAAAACTCAGCACTCTTGTCAGCACATTTGAAATGAATCTTCAGACTTATAAAGAACGCAAAGAAAAAAACGAGTCTGAAATCCGCAAAAATTATATTGATCCGATGTTTGAACTGATGGGCTGGAATGTCAGAAATGAAGGACTTCGGGAATATCAAAAAGAAGTGACAGCGGAATATTCGGTAAAAGATGAAGCAGGAAAGAAAAAAGCGGATTACTGTTTCAGTCTGAACGGGACTCCGATGTTTTTTGTCGAAGCCAAAGATCCGTATATCAATATAGAAGCAAACAGAAAAGTTGCCTTCCAGATTCGCAGTTACTGCTGGAATGCAAAAGTGCCTGTGGGTGTTCTGACTGATTTTGAAGAGTTTTCCATTTATGACGGACGATACGAACCCAAAGCAGATGACAGTGCAAATGTGGCACGTATCAGATATTTCAAATATTCGGATTATAAAGATAAATGGGAAGAACTTACAGGGCTGTTTTCCAAAAAAGCGGTGGCTTCCGGTTCTCTGAGTGACTGGATCAGTACGGTAAAAATAAAAAAGGGCGTTCTTCCGGTTGATGAAGTGTTTCTGAAAGATATGGAGTCATGGCGTGAAATGATGGCCGTCAATATAGCCTTAAAAAATCCCTCTCTTTCCCGGAAAGAAATCAATTTTGCAGTGCAGAGAACCATTGACCGTATTGTGTTTTTAAGAATATGTGAGGACAGAGGCACGGAACCCTATGAAGAGATAAAAAAACTCACAGACGCGGGAAATATCTATTCCGGACTTGTGAAACTGTTCAGGGCTGCTGACAAACGCTATAATTCCGGAATCTTCTGCTTTGAGAAAGAAAAAGGGCGTACTGAGGGTGTTGACACCTTAACGCCGAATCTGAAAATTGATGATGGAATACTGAGGAAAGTTATTGAAAGGCTGTATTATCCCTCACCTTACAATTTTGCTGTCATGCCCGCAGATATTCTCGGCCATATTTACGAGCGATTTTTGGGGAAAGTCATTCAGATTGACTCTGACCGGGTTGTTTCGGTTGAGGAAAAACCGGAAGTGAGAAAAGCAGGCGGTGTTTATTATACTCCGACATATATTGTTGATTACATTGTAAAGAATACCATAGAGAAACTGATTGAAGGCAAAACACCGGTTCAGGCTGAAAAAATGAAATTTCTTGATCCGGCCTGCGGTTCCGGGTCGTTTCTGATTCAGGCTTATCAGCACCTTCTGAACTGGCATCTGAAATGGTATGTCACAGACAATGCAGAAAAGCATTTAAAAGGCAAAAAACCGGTTCTTGTTAAGGACAGAAACGGCAATATAAGGCTGAGCATTGAAACCCGGAAGAAAATTCTGCTAAACAATATTTTCGGTGTGGATATTGATTTTCAGGCAGTGGAAGTAAGCAAACTTTCCCTGCTGCTGAAGGTGCTTGAGGGGGAAGATGATTTCACCATGCAGCAGCTTGGTTTGTTTAAAGAACGGGCTTTGCCGGATTTGGGCAAAAACATCAAATGCGGCAACTCCCTGATTGGCCCGGATTTTTATGAAAATGTGCAGATGAATCTTTTGGATGAAGAGGAAATTTACCGAATCAATGCGTTTGATTGGGAATCTGAGTTTCCTGATATTATGAAAGCTGATGGTTTTGATGCGGTGATCGGAAATCCGCCGTATGTTTTTACGAGAGAAAAAGGGGTTGCTGAATGTGATAAAAATTATTTCTATTCTCATTACAAATTTTCCCAATATCAAATCAATACGTTCATTTTGTTCATTGAAAAAGGATTTAACCTTTTAAAATGTAAAAGCTCATTTGGTTTTATTATTCCCAATAATTGGCTGACGATAGATTCCAATTCTGATTTGAGAAAATTTTTGTTAAGAAATGTGGCAAATTTAAAACTTTTTAATTTTAATGATAAAGTTTTTCAAGATGCGAATGTTGATACCTGCTTGTTATTTTTTGAAAAAGATAAAGATAACAACTTTGAATTTGGAGAGTGGAATATCAAAGAATCGCACACACAAGAAACATTAAAGATTTATCCAAAGATTGATAAACAAATAATTAAGTCACCCAAATTTTATTTGCCTATTTCAAAGCTTAAAAATGTTCAATTTTTCCCGCTTTTGAATAAAATTGAAGAAAATGGTCAACTACTGAAACAAATTGCGCAAGTTTCAACTGGTATAAAAGCCTATCAAATCGGAAAAGGAAAACCGAAACAAACAAAACAAATTAGGGATGAGAGACTTTATCATTCTTTTGAAAAAAAAGATGAAAATTATTGGAAATATCTGGAAGGTCGTGATGTTTGCCGTTACAATTTGTTTTGGAATAGAAAAGAATTTATAAAATATGGAATTCATCTTGCAGAGCCACGTTTTTCAGTCGATTTTTCAATTCCCAGGATTTTAGTTAGGCAGATACCAAATCAACCACCCTATTGTTTTCATGCGACATATACTGAAGGGAAATTTATCAATGATATTAATTCTATGATTATTATGAAGCCTTCCCCAGGTTATAACTTGAAATTTTTTCTTGGGGTCATCAATTCAAAAGCTATTTCTACTTGGTTTTATTATACATTTGATAAATTTTCTCGAAAAATATTTCCACAATTTAAAGTGAAAGAACTTGGAAGTTTTCCAATCCCAAGTGCTACATCCGAACAACAAAAACAGATCATTGACCTTGTCAGCCAAATGCTGGATTTGAAAAAAAAGCTCGCTGAATCCAGTTTACCGCAGGAAAAAGATGTCTTACAGCGTCAGATTGAAACAACTGACAGTCAGATTGATCAACTGGTGTATAAACTGTATGATTTGACAAAAGAAGAGATAAAAATTGTGGAATCAGGTGGTTAGAAAAGCCAAGCTTTAAGAACTGATGTTAGGCGATTTCCATGAAAAAATGTACCATCATTGTAGGGCGGGCACGGCTTTTTGTGCCCGCCGTTTCAGCAGGACGGCGGGCACAAAAAACCGTGCCCACCCTACGAAAAACGGTATAATCATTAATGGAAATCACCTTACGCAGCCTTTCCAGAAAACAGGCAGTTATTCTCTTTGACCGTCATTCCGGCAAAAGCCGGAATCCGGTATTTTCAACGGCTTCCGGATACCGGCTTTCGCCGGTATGACGATCCGGCCTAACATCAGTTAAGAAGCACCTTTTCCCCAAACAGACAGAAAAGACCGCCTGTTTCACCAGAAACGTTTTCGGGGCCTGTCCCTTCCGGGCTGGGGGTTCAGAAATTTTGTCTGCACAGCGCATCCCAGAACCACCAGCAGCAGAAAGGCAATGGCAGGTGTATGGGGATTCGCTGGAAGGGGAATATATGCCAGCACACCGGACTGGATAATCATGGAAGCCCCTGTCATGGCCGAGAGCAGAATCAAAGTCCAGTCAAAAACAAATATCAGAAAAACAGCTCCGATAATTCCGCCGCCAATGCCAATGAGCCAGACAAACTGGGAACTGCCGAACCCGGCCCCGGTAAGCAGATACAGGGTGACATACACTCCGGCCATGAATCCGGAAATTCCCACTGCAAGCTCCTGAAAAAAGACGGCAAAAAGTGCACCTGCCACGCCGGAAATGATAGCGGCCGCCATAATCACATAATCCGGCTGTCCTGCCATAAATCTTCCCGCATAGGTATAAGCCACTGTAAAACCGATACATCCGACAAAGAGCCAGAAAAGTCTGCGCCCGATAATCAGAAGCAAGGTTCCGGCCAGAATATTGATTATGTTCATCTCTCAGTCTCCCTTTCATTTTTGTCCTGTGCAAAGTTTTAATTGCCAATTCACTCAGAGTATTATAAATACAGACTGCATGAGCATGGTTTCATACTTTTGATTAGCGGATATTTCATGAAAAATCAACAGGCAAATCAAACCTCCCTGTCTGAAAAAACACAGGGGCAGGCGCAGAACACGGAAGGCAGGAAGTATATGAAACACAGATTTCCCGTATTCAAAATGATTTTACTTTCCCTTTTTCTTTCGGCAGAGGTATGGAGCGCAACTGATGTTTCCGGGCCGGTTATTCTGAAAGAAAACCGTCTGACACTGGAAGCCGCGGGGCTGCCGCTGGGAAAAATTCTGGATGAAATCAGAATTCAGGGCGGAGTGGAATTTGTGGGACTGGAGGACAGAACAGAAGAGGCTGTGAATTTTTCCGCAAAGGCCGAACCTCTGGAAAAAGCACTGAAGCGGCTGCTCCGTACTTTGGATGTTAGCAGTTATGCCTTTGAATATAAACGTACAAAACTCAAACGCGTCTCTGTGGTTCCCAAATCCAAAAGCGATGTCTCTCTGCCACGGCCTCCGGTTCCTGCCGAAAGCGGACAAATGCCTGTGGTCAATGAAAGTGTTGTCCGAATTATAAGGATCAACGAGGGAACCCAGGCCGAAAATCTGGATCTTATGGAAAATGATCTGATTCTTGAATATGACGGAGTCAGAATCCGAAACGCACAGCAGCTTGTGGCTGCGGTAAAAAAGAAACTGCCGGCTGAAACAGTTGAAATGCTTGTGATCCGTGAGAAGGAACCACGGAGGATCGTGCTCAACGGCGGACTTATCGGTGTTAATGTCGTTACAGTGACAGTGCCAGCATCTGAACTTGGACAGTAACAGGTATCAGTGAACAGTGAACAGTTATCAGTTATCAGTTAGGTGATTTCCATTAAAGATTATACCGTTTTTCGTAGGGTGGGCACGGCTTTTTGTGCCCGCCGTCCTGCTGAAACGGTGGGCACAAAAAGCCGTGCCCACCCTACAATATGGTACATTTTTTCATGGAAATCGCCTTATCAGTGTTCAGTTATCAGTTGGCAAATATCGAACACCTGACACCTGAACCATGATAACTGTTCACTGATAACTGATAACTGATACCTGATAACTGATAACTGATAACTGATACTTGATACTTGATACCTGATACCTGATAACTGGTAACTGGTAACTGGTAACTGTTCACTGATAACTGATAACTGTTCACTGCCAACTGAATCAGGAAATTCCTCCCCTGTCTTTACCTTTTTCACCCCATTGTTTTCTGTCCCTTTCTGAACAATAATATAACTGATTCGGATATTCCGATCAGAAAAATATAATAAATTCAAAATCAGAGAGGGAACCATGCCTGCTGTATCCGCCAATCAGATAATACTGGATGAAAACGCTCTGAGTCTGTATGAGCAACTGGATGGTATCCATACGGAATATCAGGGAACTGTGAATGAAAAACTTCTTTCAGAGGACAAAGAGTCAGACGCGCTGCGTCTGGATATGATGGAAACCGCGCATTTCATCAGTTCATATTTTCTGGATAACCGCTTTTCCGAAGGAATCAAAAACCGCAAAGACTGCTTCGGGGATATTCTGCGCATGCTGGAAAAACTGGCAGCAAATCCCGGACATGACAGAAAAATTATCATCCGTTACCGGGGATATCCAACAGGAACCGCTGTGAGTGCCGAGCATGATTATGTAATCGCTTTTGGCCGGCTTACTGCGGATGCAGCGGCCGCGGCTGTTCTCAAAAGCCGGCTGGGAACCGACAAATCCCATTTGCCTGCGCGTCTGGGAAAGGCATTTCAGACCCTTTCTGAGCATGGCATCAGCAATCTCTGTGTAAAAATTCCCCAAAACAGTGAAGGCTTTTCGCCGGAACAGTCAGAGCATCTCAGGGACTGTCTGAATATCATCTCCCGCTTCAACCGGGCTCTGCAGACCAGTTCACCCATTGTGCTTGACAAAAAAGGGCAGAAAACCCTGCTGCCGGTGATCTGTGACGAAAAAGGCGCCGGAGATTTCAATCTGACCCTGCTGGCCGGGATAAACAGCATTCCCCCCCGGAACATGCAGATGCTGGTGCACAAAAGCGGTTCCTGGATCAAAGCAGCGGAGGAATCAGGAAAAGCCAATCCCTATATCAGTGCATATGAGGCTATCATCAATGCCGGAAATCTCAAAGACAGACTCATTATACCGCCGGTTGAGGTGAACAATCTCAAATGGCTCTGCCTTGATGACAGGCAGATCATCATACGTCCGGAGCAGGCAAGGGTTTCCCGGACAGCCGCAGATCTGTTCAAATCCGCTCCGCAGAATGCTGTACAGTTGATTCAGACGGTTTATGGCAATGACTATAAAGAAATCAGCGCGGGTCATCTGGGAAAGCGGCTTCAGGCTGCAACGGATTTTCTGGGTGAGGTGGAGAAGCAGACCGGACAGACTGAGATTGAGGGCGAGGTTCTTCACAGTATCAGTGAGCGCTTTGAGGAACTCCGGGATGAGGTTTTTGACGACATTATCATTCAGAAAAACATACTAAAAATACGTTCCGCCCACTCCGAGCCTGTGGCAGTGGAAAACATCAATGCAAAACTGCGGCAGATTCTTACTTTTTACAAAGGGCGCTCCATAGCGAACCGGAAGGTGAAAAATATTATCGGCAAAGGCATTGACTTTGATATGCAGGATTATGAGGCGCTGGCCCGTGATTTCAGCATATCTGCCACTGATGTGAAATCTGTCATTGAGCTGCTCAGAAGCTGTTTCAGCAAAGACGGGCATTTTCTCCGGTCAGTTTTTGAAAGTCATATTCCGGCCTTTGCCCGGTATGAAAAAAAGATTTTCAGATTTCTGTGGCATTATCTCAAAGAAACTCCGTCCCGCAACGACCGGGTGGCCTTTCTCAATTCCATGCAAATGCTGATTGCGCGGATGCACCAGCCGGAGCACGCTCTGAGAATGCTGCTGGCCGATGTGCTGGACAAAGCTGATACTGTCAGTTTTTCCGACCGGAATGCACTGATGCTCGCAAACCTGCTGATTCGGGAATATTACAAGGAACTGAATTCAGACATTGAAATGACACCGGAGGAGATTCTGCAGGCCAAAAACGGTCTGAATCCGGAAGCGATCCGCGCGGCAGGGGAAATCGTATCTGCCCGGCAGGAGGATATTTTCTGCAAGATCAGAAGCATTAACCGGGAACTGATGACAGCGGCAGCATCAGATGAGGCAGAGGAAAAAAAAATGTCCATCCGTTTTCTTCTTGCAATGGAAAGGGAACTGCATATTTTCCTGATTCTCACGGGAGGAGAAACCGCGTGCAGGGTCTTGCGGAATGCGGTCAGCCGTTATGGAGATCCGCAGGCGGATATATATCTGTCAATGGAAATCCGGAATCGGATGGAATCGGTCATACAGCATCTTACCGTTGTGATCCGGGGGCTGGATCGCATCGGAGAAAAACGGGATATCCGCCTTCTGCTGCATCTTAGGCAGGAAGAGGGACGGTTTCTGGCAATTCCCATGGATTCCCGCTGTATCAGCAAAATCCGGAGACTGATGCAGTGGGTGGAAACTGCGCGAAAAAATATTGAAAACAGAAATCCCGGTGTCTCATCAGCTTTGAAATGACAGAACAGAATTTTCATGTTCCTGCAATTTTAAGGTGATTTCTGAAAATAAATATCCCGGTTCAGTTCACAGGCACAGGGCAAAAGCCGGAAGCTTTTGATACTTTGGCGGTATATTCTTTTCCGGAAATCACCGGGGCAGCCGTTCCCGCGGATAACAGCGGGAACGGCAAACATAAAATGCCGGGAGAAATTATGCTCAGGATCGGGTCAGTTGCCGGTACTTGATTCTTTTGGGAATATCTGCATCCGCGCCCAGCCGTCTGTGGCGATCCTCCTCATAATCTGAATAATTTCCCTCAAACCAGGTCACTTTGCTGTCGCCCTCAAAAGCCAGAATATGGGTCGCGATACGATCCAGAAACCATCTGTCATGGCTGATGACCACCGCACAGCCCCCGAAATTTTCCAAAGCCTCTTCCAGCGCGCGCATGGTGTTCACATCCAGATCATTGGTGGGTTCGTCCAGCAGCAGAACATTCGCGCCTTCCTTGAGCATCCGGGCCAGATGAACCCGGTTGCGCTCCCCGCCGGAAAGGATGCCCACTTTTTTCTGCTGATCCGTGCCGGAAAAATTGAAACGTGCCACATATGCCCTGGAATTGACTTCCCGGTCTCCCAGACGTATGCTGTCCTGACCGTCAGAAATGCACTGCCAGATATTTTTATCAGGATCAAGATTCCTGTTCTGATCCACATAGGCCAGTTGCACGGTTTCTCCGATGGTGATATTCCCTGTATCCGGTTTTTCCTGACCTGTTATCATCCGAAACAGCGTGGTCTTGCCTGCACCGTTGGGGCCGATCACGCCCACAATGCCGCCCGGAGGCAGGGTAAAGGTCATATCTTCCACCAGCAGCCGGTTTCCGTAGGATTTGGATATTTTTTCGCACCGGATAACTTCTCCGCCAAGCCGCGGCCCCGGCGGAATATAGATTTCCAAATCTTTGATGACCTTTTCCGTCTCCTGTTTCAGCAGGTTTTCATACGCGCTGATGCGGGATTTGGCCTTGGCCCGGCGTCCTTTCGGTGACATTCGTATCCATTCCAGTTCCTTCTGCAGGGTTTTCTGACGCTGGCTTTCCTGTTTTTCCTCATTCTGCAGACGGTTCTGCTTCTGCTCCAGCCATGAGGAATAATTGCCTTTCCAGGGAATGCCATGCCCCCGATCCAGTTCCAGAATCCATCCGGCCACATTGTCAAGAAAATAGCGGTCATGGGTCACAGCAATAACTGTGCCTTCATAACTGTGAAGATGATGCTCCAGCCAGGCCACAGATTCCGCGTCCAGATGGTTGGTGGGTTCATCCAGAAGCAGAATATCCGGATTCTGCAGCAGCAGACGGCACAGAGCCACCCGGCGCCGTTCACCGCCGGACAGAATATTGACCGGTGTGTCTCCGGGGGGACAGCGCAGCGCGTCCATAGCCATTTCCAGCCGCGCGTCCAGATCCCAGGCATTGAGAGCATCCAGCTTCTCCTGCACTTTGCCCTGACGCTGAATGAGTTTGTCCATTTCATCATCAGACATTGGTTCTGCGAACTTTTCGTTAATCTGGTTGAATTCATTCATCAGATCAACGGTTTCCTGCACACCCTCCTCCACCACGGCACGCACGGTTTTGTTCACATCCACAAGAGGTTCCTGCGACAGCCAGCCCACAGTGTAGCCCGGAGAAAAAACAATATCTCCGTTGAATTCCTTTTCCACACCGGCCATAATCCGCAGCAGAGTGCTTTTTCCGGACCCGTTAAGACCCAGAACCCCGATTTTTGCCCCGTAAAAATAGGAAAGCGAAATGTCCTTGATGATAGGCCGTTTGTCATGAAACTTGCTGACCTTCATCATGGAAAAAATGATCTTGTTTACCTCGTTGCTCATCTTTAAATATGTCCTTTTTATGTTTTTTGGTTCAGGGATCAGTGGTTAGGGAGAAGGAATATAAATAATCATGAATCCCAATCCCCAATCCCTGCCCCATCCGCAGTTAAGTAATGTTCCATAAATTTCCGGGTATAAAATTTTCAGAAAAACCGGATTTTTTGAAAAAAATCCGGTTTTTTGAATACACGAAAATTTTTGTTTGTCTACTTATTTCTCTGAAAATTCCAGAAACAGTTCTCCCTTCCATCCTTCAGTTTCCGGCACACTGTCATTCCATTGCATAATCGTGCCGTGATCGCTCTCATCCGTGGGAACAGTGCAGTCAATAAAAGGCATAAATGGCTCGCCTGCCTGGGATGTGAAATGGAACAGCAAAGCCTCTCCTTCCGGAATCCGGTCGAATTCCAGCAGTTTTGTCAGATAAATCCGGCAGTGCCCCTCAAAAAGGCTTCTGTTTTTTCTGAAACGCTGTATCCGTTTTCTGAACAGATCCAGAGCGGTCTGCTGATCCTCTGCCCCGGCCAGCATATGGAATTCTCCGTGGCGCGGGTCTTCCTCTGCTTTCCCCTGCCAGGTGGTCAGATGAAAAAAATGTCCGATAAAAATCATGGTATGTCCTTTCCTGCACAGATATTTTTCAGCATAAACAAAGATTTTCCGAAAATCCGTTTTCCATTATACCAGATGTTCAGGCAGAGAGTCAAAAAATATTGTGAAAGGTTTTCCGATGTGCGGATTTCTGGCAAAAACTGCATCCGCAGAGTCAGGTTTGATTCTGGAGGGGTAAACCACAAAATCCGCTGATTTCTGTACTGCATTATAAGCGGAATCCTTATAATCTGTGTGAATCTGCGGTTCATACCAATCCGCTTTCAAAACATGGGCATGCCAAATGCTGTTTTTTCGTACTTTTCGTGTTTTTCGTGGTTAAAAAAAGAGGCATTCCCCGAACTTTGAAAGCGATTTGGTATCAGACAGTTTTTGATCAGAATAATCAGATTCGGAAATACATGGACGCTTATTTACTCCGTATTTTTCTGTCTCCATTACCACACTGTTTTTACAGGATATTGTCTGATTAAAGGATCAGAGGTCAGAAATATCAAATCATTTTCAATTGCCTGACATATCAGCATCCGGTCAAAGGGATCCCGATGGATCTGCGGCAGATCGTTCAGCCGGAAGGATGCCCGTTCATACAGCGGCAGGCTTTCGATATAATAGACCTCTTGCAAAACTGGGAGTTGCACCTTTGATTTTATTGGATTAAAATTGACTTTTGCAAGTGGTCTAATGCAGTTCTCTCTGTTCAGGCACAAATACCGACGGCTTTTCAGGCAGAGGCAGTTTGCCCATTGCATATTTGACTGCAATTTCCCAAACAGATACGGAACTCAGGTAAACGCTGTTTTCAGGGGATCGGAATATTTCTTTTGCATTTCTGCTGAGTTCCGGTGAATCCGAGGCAATCCATAAAAATGTGCAGGTATCAGGAAGAATTTTCATGAGTCTTTCCCTTCAAAAGCATTGAGCATTTCTTCAGGCAGTTCATCAAAAAATTCAGGCGGAACCTGAAATCTGTTTTTGGCAAGTCCGATGGGACGGGGCGAAGATGGTTTTTTCCCGCTTTGGGACATTATCAGAGATTTGAGTCCCTCATGGATTAAATCTGAATATTCCATAATTCCTGTGATTTGAGATGCTTTTCCAAACAGATTGTCATCAATGTTCAAAGTGATCTGCATAACTTTTCTCCCTATGGTCAGAAATTTTCAGTCTGAACAGCAGATTTTTATGCTCTCATTTCTGCGGAATCTTTTCATCTGCGGAAATCTGCGGTTCAGACAATTTTTAATCAGAATAATCACAGCCGAGTAGGGTGGGCACGTCAGTGCCCACCTTTTTATTTTGTTTCAAGGGGTTGGTGGGCAACGCTCCGCTTTTGCCCACCCTACCTGCTGCGGAATCCTTTCATCAGCGGTTCAGACAGTTATTTCTCCGTTGTCTGAACCGCTGATTCATCTGATTTGTCTGATTCCGCTGAGTTCTGCACTGCATTATCAGCGGAATCCGTATAACCTGCGTGAATCTGCTGTTCAGACAGTTTTTAATCAGAATAATCAGACAGCAATCAGGCAATCACAGCTTCAAGTATGGACATCACCTCTCTAATCACCATCGGCGGAGCTTTTTCCATAAACTGAATCATTCTTGCTCTGTAATCAACTGATTTTATCTGGTCAACCATAACAAGCCCTGTAATACCTGCATCTTCCGGAATACAGACATGAAAGGGAATACCCCGATCCGTATTGGTTATGGGGCAGACCAGCGCAAGTCCGGTATGCTGATTGAACAGTTTATTGCTGATGACAATGGCAGGTCTTCTGCCCGCCTGTTCATGTCCTGCCTGCGGATCAAAAGTGAGAATGACAAAATCTCCCTTGTCCGGTATGTATTTTGACATTTACCATACCTCTTTTCCCACCGGAATGCCCCAGTCTGTTTCTTCGGCATGATAATCTTCCGGCATTCTGCTGACCAGTTCCAGTATGCTGTATTTCTGGTATGTTATGCTGACAGGCCGGATCACAATTTTTTCATTGATGATGTTCACTTCAACCCTGTCACCTGTTTTGAGACTGAGGCTTCTGAGAATGTCGTCCGGAAAAGCAATTCCCCGTCTGCTGCCCCATTGCTGTACTGTTGCAATCATAATGCACCTCTCACAGAAATTTTCAGATTCACATGCACCTTGCAGTTTCGGCAAGCATGACCGAATTCATTGCAGGCAGTTGTTTAAGAATTATATCATCTGAACCGCAGATTGACAGCAGATTTGCGGATTCCGCAGTTTTTTTATGCCCGCATTTCTGAGGAATCCTTTCATCAGCGGAAATCTGCGGTTCAGACAGTTTTTAATCAGAATAATCACAGCCGAGTAGGGTGGGCACGTCAGTGCCCACCATTTCATTTTGTTTCAATGGGTTGGTGGGCAACGCTCCGCTTTTGCCCGCCCTACCTGCTGCGGAATCCTTTCATCAGCGGTTCAGACAGTTATTTCTCCGTTGTCTGAACCGCTGATTCATCTGATTTTTCTGATTCCGCTGATTTCTGCACTGCATCATCAGCGGAATCCGTATAATCTGTGTGAATCTGCGGTTCAGACATTTTTTAATCAGAGTAATCAGACAGCAATCAGGCAATCACAGCTTCAAGTATGGACATCACCTCTCTAATCACCATCGGCGGAGCTTTTTCCATAAACTGAATCATTCTTGCTCTGTAATCAACTGATTTTATCTGGTCAA
>JBFXEJ010000087.1:0-28135 GCA_050180235.1 Desulfococcaceae bacterium | reverse complement strand
TCCGGAACCGTTTTTTATTACGCCCTTTCAGGGCTGATGTCATATTTTATTCAATTTTCCCAGGGCGCTGCCCCGGGCTGTAATACCAATTCTCCATTGAAAATATACTTATGATTCGGTTTCCCACTGAGGACACAGAGAGAAAAAAACCACAGAGAACACAGAGGAAACAACTCACATTATTGTATAAATTCAATAGCGAATTGGTATAATATTACGCCCTTTCAGGGCTTTCCTAAAATGCCTTTTTCTTAACTTAATGGCATCGGCGCGAAGCGCGGAAACGAGAAAATTTATAAGGAGAAGACCATGACCGACTTTATTTATCAGCAGATGTTTCCGCTGGGAGAGGACAAAACCCAATACCGTCTGCTAAGCAAAGAGCATATCAGTGTCAAAAATTTTGAAGGCAAAGAAATTCTCTGTGTGAAACCCGAAGCCCTGACCCTGCTTGCGGATCAGGCATTCAGGGATGTGTCCCATCTTCTGCGCCCGGAGCATCTGGAAATGCTTTCAGCCATTTTTAATGATCCCGAAGCTTCGGAAAATGACAGATTTGTGGCCCGTGAAATGCTGAAAAACGCTGTTATTTCAGCAGAAATGGAATTTCCCATGTGTCAGGACACGGGAACCGCCATTATCATGGGCAAAAAAGGCCAGCAGGTCTGGGCGGATTTCAATGAGGAGGAGGCACTTTCCAAAGGTGTTTTCAATGCGTATACGAAAACAAGTCTGCGCTATTCCCAGAACGCGCCCCTGACCATGTACGAAGAGAAAAACACAGGCTGCAATCTTCCCGCGCAGATTGACATTTTTGCCACTCCCGGAGCTGCATACAAATTCCTTTTCATTGCCAAAGGCGGCGGATCTGCCAACAAAACCTATCTGTATCAGGAAACCAAGGCGGTTCTCAATCCCAACACCCTTGTCAAATTTCTTACGGAAAAAATGAAAACTCTGGGAACTGCAGCGTGTCCGCCCTATCATCTGGCTTTTGTCATTGGCGGAACCTCGGCTGAACTCACCCTGAAAACTGTGAAACTTGCCAGTGCGAAATATCTGGATGAACTGCCCACCAAAGGCAATGCAGGCGGACAGGCATTCCGGGATATTGAACTGGAGGAAAAACTGCTCAAAGCCTCGCGGGAACTGGGACTTGGAGCGCAGTTCGGGGGCAAGTATTTCTGTCTGGATGTGCGGGTGGTGCGTCTGCCCAGGCATGGCGCATCCTGTCCCATCGGTATGGGTGTGAGTTGCAGTGCGGATCGGAATATCAAGGCAAAAATCACCAAAGACGGTATTTTTCTGGAGCAGTTGGAAACCAATCCTGCCAAATATCTGCCTGAGACAGCAGAGGAAACCAGCAATGCTGTGCGGATTGATCTGAACCGTCCAATGTCTGAAATCCGTGCAGAGCTGAGCAAATATCCTGTGGCAACACCTCTGCTCCTGACCGGAAAGATTGTTGTGGGACGTGATATAGCCCATGCAAAACTCAAAGAGCGTCTGGACAAAGGTGAGGATCTGCCCCAGTATATCAAGGATCATATCATCTATTACGCGGGGCCTGCCAAAACCCCCAAAGGCTATGCTTCCGGTTCTTTCGGGCCTACGACCGCAGCACGCATGGATCCCTATGTTCCTATTTTTCAGGAACGGGGCGGGTCCATGATTATGCTGGCCAAAGGCAACCGCAGCAAAGTGGTTACAGATGCGTGCAAGAAATTCGGAGGATTCTATCTGGGTTCCATCGGCGGCCCCGCGGCAAGACTGGGCAGGGACTGCATCACAAATGTGGAACTCATTGAATACCCGGAACTGGGCATGGAAGCCATTTATATGATTACGGTAAAGGATTTTCCCGCGTTTATCCTTGTGGATGACAAGGGAAATGATTTCTTTCAGAAACTGCTGTAATCAGTTCAGAAAGCAGCGCGGGCATCCTGCCTGCGAAAAGCAGGCACAGACAGGATGCTGTGCTGCGATTCTGCAGAAGCACTGTTGCTGAAATTATGAACTGATGTTACGCAGCCTTTCCAAAAAACAGGCTGTTATTTGCGGCAACCTTCATACCCGCGAAAGCCGGAATCCAGTATTTTCAATATATCCGGATACCGACTTTTGCCGGTATGACGATCCCGCGTAACATCAGTTATGAATTGCAAGGCTGGTTTGTTTCGGTGTACCAGAAGGAAAAAATCCTGTACACCTTTTTATCAACTCTCAGATATAAGGAGGTCTATGTATTCCCAGGGTGAGTTTTTGTGTGTGCGGTGTGCGCGGCAGGGCAAAACCTGCTGTCAGCGTTCGGAGATCTATGTTACTCCCGGTGATGTTCAGCGGATTTTCCGCCATACCGGTCTGTCCGGATTTTATGAGTACAAACCACCGGCTGATCCCTCTTATGCGGATCAGTCCGATGATCCGGTATGGGCCGAGCATGTGTTTGATTCTGGCGGCAGGCGCCGGGTGCTGAAACGCCTTGCATCCGGAGACTGCATGTTTCTGAGCCAAACCGGCTGCATTCTTCCCCTGGATATACGTCCCCTGGTCTGCCGTCTGTATCCTTATACATATACGGCTTCAGGCATTGATCGGGAACTGGAACACGGCTGTCCGTCCAATCTGCTGGCAGACGGCCAGTGTCTGACTGATGCGCTCTGCATGTCTGAGGATCAGGCATGGGAATGGCATCATACTTTATATAAGGAGGTTCTGTCTGATGGGAATGACAATCGGGCTGTGCTATGATCTGCGGTCCGAATATCTGGCAATGGGCTACTCGGAAGAGGAAACAGCGGAATTTGACCGGGATGACACGGTAAAGGCCATAGAGAATGCTCTCTCTTTTCTGGGACATCGTACCGAACGCATCGGCCATGCAAAACAACTGGCAGCCTCTCTGGTCGCGGGAAAACGCTGGGATCTGGTTTTCAATATAGCCGAAGGTCTTCACGGCATTGGCCGCGAAGCACAGGTTCCTTCTCTTCTGGATCTGTATCAGATTCCCTACACCTTTTCCGATCCGCTGGTTATGAGTCTGACCCTGCACAAGGGCATGACCAAACGCGTAATCCGGGATGCAGGCATTCCCACAAGCGATTTCCGGATCGTGGAAGAGGCGGAAGATACGGAGAATCTGATTTCAGCTTTGGCTTTTGATCCGCCGTATTTCATCAAACCGGTGGCAGAGGGAACAGGAAAAGGCATCACCCCGGATTCCATTATCCGGGATCGGGCTGTACTGAAATCCGCATGTCAGCGGATGCTGGAAACTTTCCGGCAGCCCGTGCTGCTGGAGCCTTATCTTTCCGGCAGGGAATTCACCACCGCAGTTGTGGGAACCGGAAAAAAAGCACGGATTCTGGGAACAATGGAAGTGCATCTGCGTGAGGAAGCGGAAGCCGGAGTTTATTCCTATGTGAACAAGGAAAAATGCGAGGAACTGGTCATTTACAGACTGGTAAAACCCGCAGATGATCCGGTGGTCGCAGACGCGGAAGCCATTGCGCTGAATGCGTGGAAAATTCTGGGATGCCGGGATGCAGGCCGTCTTGACATCCGCTGTGACAGTGCAGGAAAGCCCATGTTCATGGAAGTCAATCCCTTAGCAGGCATTCATCCGGAGCATTCGGATCTGCCCATTATCTGCAATCATCTGAAAATACCGTATACAGATTTGATTGGATGGATTGTGGCATCCGCATCTGAACGGAGGAAAACCTGATGCGCATTGCCATTGTCCATGACAGAGTAAAGGATTCGGACGCGGCAGATGCGCAGGATGCTGTGGTGCAGGCCGAAGCTGTAAAAGAGGCTCTTCTTTCTCTGGGCCATACAGCGGAAATCATGGCCTGCACCCTCAATCTGGAGCAGATGGCACAGCGTTTGAAGGATTTTCAGACTGATCTGGTTTTCAATCTTGCGGAATCTCTTCAGGGGCAGGGCAGGCTGATTCATCTCCTGCCTTTTTGTCTGGACGCGCTGGGCATTTCCTATACCGGTGCATCAGCAGAAAGCATGCTCCTGACTTCCCACAAAGTCATGGCAAAAAACCATATGCTTGCCAACGGTCTGCCCACAGCACAGTGGATTGGGCCGTATCCTGAAAGTGTATACGGATTTTCCTGCAATGCACACAGTTCTGATGCAAAGACAGGAAAATGGATCATCAAATCCGTGTGGGAACATGCTTCCATTGGTCTGGATGAAAGCGGACTGGTGCAGGGAATTTCTTCTGATGAAATTTTTGCTCTGCTGAAAAAACGGGCTCCGCATATGGGCGGAGCCTGTTTTGCAGAGCAGTTTATTGATGGCCGGGAATTCAATCTGTCTGTGCTGGTCTCTGCGCATGGGCCGGAAGTGCTGTCCCCTGCGGAAATCATTTTTCAGGATTACGGGCCGGACAAGGTCAGGATTGTGGATTACAAAGCCAAATGGGATCCAAAATCTTTTGAATTTCACCATACGCCCCGGTCTTTTGATTTCAAACCGGAAGACATGGAACTGCTTGAAAATCTGAAAAATCTGGCAATCCGGTTCTGGCAAGTGTTTGGTCTGTCCGGTTATGCACGGGTGGATTTCCGGGTGGATGAAGCAGGAAATCCCTGGATTCTGGAGGTGAACGCGAATCCCTGTCTTTCACCGGACGCAGGCTTTGCTGCCGCATTGGAACAAAGCGGCATTACCTTTGCCGAAGCTGTGCGCCGGATATTGGAAGATGTGTGAAAATCCCGGCAACTGTAGGGATTGTTTTTAAGCAGGGATTTGAGAAATCTGAAAAATCCCTGCTTGCATACAATCTTGCATTGACAGGCCGGATTGGCGAGGTATAATCCGGCAGTTATTCTGTTGGGATTATTTTTAATCAGAAATTTCAGAAACCTGATGTGGATAGCATCCTGCACCAGGAGTATTTTCAATAGGAAAAGGAGGAATATATGTGGCAACGTCACAAAGAACGTCACAAAGATTATTTAGAAAAAGTTAAAGAGACTTTTACTACTTGTGGCAATTATTCTGTAGGTTCCGCAACAGAATTCGGTAAACCTATAAATGATCAAAAATCCTTTGATAAGTATCTTAAAAGTGGTCATTTAAATAAAAATTTATATACAAATTATCACGCTTTATATACTTTATTCAGTGAAAACTGTCTTACAATCCCTCAGAAATTTTATGTATATGATATTGCCTGTGGCCCATATACGGCAACAATAGCATTATTGCTTTTTTTGTCTAATCATGATAGTCTATCAGATAGAGTTTTTAATTTTCATTTATGTGATCCAAGTGAATGGTTAATCGATAAATTAAATAGTCTAAATCCTCAGTTAAGTCAGAATGTGTTATCGTTTCCGATCTCTAATTGTCAATTTCATTTAAATCAATATCAGATTAATTCAATAATATGCCCTAATTTTAACAATGAATGCAACGGTATCCCCACCATCTTAATTAATAGAAACTATATTGATGAAGAATCATCTAATGCTTTAAATTTATTTTTTCTTTCATATCCAGGCTTTGGACCGCCTGCGCCTCCGGCTCCTGCTTATTCTCCTGTTCCGGTCTATGGACAACCTGCGTCTCCGGCTCCTGCTTATTCTCCTGTTCCGGTCTATGGACAACCTGCGTCTCCGGCTCCTGCTTATTCTCCTGTTCCGGTCTATGGACAACCTGCGCCTCCGGCTCCTGCTTATTCTCCTGTTCCGGCCTATGGACAACCTGCGCCTCCGGCTCCTGCTTATTCTCCTGTTCCGGCCTATGGACAACCTGCGCCTCCGGCTCCTGCTTATTCTCCTGTTCCGGCCTATGGACAACCTGCGTCTCCGGCTCCTGCTTATTCTCCTGTTCCGGTCTATGGACCGCCTGCGCCTCCGCCTCCTGTTTTTACAAATAATGACGATAAATACGATAGATATCGATATCCGAAATGTGTCAGAAGATTGATTAACAAATATTCACAAATCCAAAAAAAGAGCCCGACATATATTATCTACTCGCATTACAGACCTAATTTTGCAACACGAGAAACAACAGAAAATATGTTCATAACTATGCTAAATGAATGTAAGCTCATTCAAAATAATGGAGATCAGGATGTTCCCTTCCCAACCTGTTTTTATTCCATTTTTAAATGTGAGGTAACCAAATGAGTAAACAGAACAAAACAGAACAAAAGTCATTATTTTCTATAGATAAAAGCATCGCTCAGGAGACCGTATCAACTCTTCATCGGAAAAAATTGGAATTAATTCCAGATATTCATCTGAATCTTTTTAACGGATTATCTGAAACAGAAAAATCAGCATGGGCAGATTATCTGTACGCAAATCCCAAAGAAGAAACGCAAAAATTGAGTTTAAAGCCTCATATTGTCGGATTATATGATCCTTTTGCTGATCAGAATGAATTTCCGGCAGGAAGGCGATGGTGTGTCAATGTCTATACCGGCTGTGCATTTTCGTGTAAATATTGCTATACCATCAGTTATATTCGTAACGCTTTTCAACCGAGACTCAAAAATAATTTTGAACTGTTATTGGATAAGGATTTAAAAAAAATTCAAGATTTTTATCTTCATCCTGCGCCGATTCATATCAGTAATTCTACTGATCCCTTACAGCCACTTGAAAAAATTCATCGGCATACACTGTTACTGCTGAAAAAAATAAAGGAATACCGAAATTTTTTTACAACAATTACAATCCTTACTAAAAATCCATCCATTTTGTGCGAACCGGATTATCTGGAAGTCATAACATCATTAGGAACTGAAAAGCATTCTTTTCAGGTTGAAGTTACCTGTCCGTTTTATAATGATGATACCAGACGTTTTTTTGAACCAGGTGCGCCAAAAGTTGAAACACGACTTGAAGGAATAAAGAAACTGCGGGAGAAAAACATCACAGTTGCACTTCGTATTGATCCGATATTTCCAAGAGACCCTTTACCAAAAGAATTTTTTGATAAACCGGCTTTGAAAGATTACGGAGCCCCGCAAAGTCAAACCGAAAAGGATTTGGAACAGTTAATAAAATTTGCATCGGATGTACGGTGTTCCAGAATTATCATTTCACCTTTAAAACTGACTACAGATCGTTTTAATAAATCAGATTTAGTGCCGATTTATCTGAAATTGTTTGCAGCAGCAAATAAGGGGAAACCCATTAAAAAAGGTTCTGCTTTCCGTTTACCCTGGCCGTTATATCACCATTGGATAGAAAAACCGTCTATCCTATCTAAAGAACTTAATATACCATTGATTTATTGCAAAAAAAATCTGATTAATACTTTTTAAAAAAATTGTTGATATAATGTTTCAACTTTGGTTTTTTTGGCATGATTTTTGCGATCATGACGGAAAAAAAATCATCTTTTCTGACCTGAAAAACCCTTCGGACAGGCTGAAAAAACATGTTCCTGACGCAGGAAAATTCTGTGCCATAAAAAACCAAAGTTGAAACATTATAATACCAATTCGCCATTGATTTTAAAAAATCCCCTCATGAGATGGGGCAGGGTGTCTTTTCCCCATTGCCGGACAAACCCCTCTTTGCCGGGATATTTTTTTCTGGAAATCACCTAAGTGTCTGTATCAAAATAACCTGTTATACCAATTCGCTATTGAATTTATACAATAAAGTGAGTTGTTTCCTCTGTGTTCTCTGTGGGAAACAGAATCATAAGTATATTTTCAATGGAGAATTGGTATTATAAACCCTGAGGGTTTTCAAAACTATCAGGGTTTCCGGACAGGAAAATTGTACAGGTTATTTTTTTACAGACCCTAAGACATCAGTAAAGCTCAAACTCATTGTCAGAACCGCTTTTTTCCCCTTCCATGCTGACTGCCTGTCTGTCACTGCCCGCTGTTTTTTCCCCATCCTTTTTTGACTCTTTGTTTTTCATCGCATCTGTTATTATTTCACGGGATGATGTTTTCAGACCTGTTTTCTGCTGCGGAGCTTTGTTTGAGTGAAAATCTGCCTTTACGCCGGTATCATCCACTTTGAAGAAAGACATGGTGGCCCGCAGATGTTCGGCCTGGGCAGAGAGTTCCTCAGATGTGGAGGCCAGTTCCTCGGACCCGGAGGCCATTTCCTCGGACGCGGAGGCATTCTGCTGGATAACCACATCCAACTGCTGTATGGCTTTGTTCACCTGCCCGGCCCCTGCGTCCTGTTCATTGCAGGCCGAGCTGATTTCCTGCACCAGTTCTGCGGTTTTTTCTATATCCGGAACCAGTTGGGTCAGCATTTCTCCGGCCTTTTCCGCAATGCTAACACTGGAATCCGAAAGTGCATTGATTTCATTGGCTGCCTTCTGACTCCGTTCTGCCAGTTTGCGGATTTCCGAGGCCACCACAGCAAATCCTTTTCCGTATTCACCTGCACGCGCTGCCTCTACCGCTGCATTCAGGGCCAGCAGATCAGTCTGACGGGAAATTTCCTCTATAATAGAAATCTTCTGGGCAATGGTTTTCATGGCATTTACGGTTTCCCTCACTGCTGTGCCGCTTTCACGGGCATGCTGTGAGGATTTGCGCGCTATTTTTTCTGTTTCCTGAGCGTTGTCAGCATTCTGGCGGATATTGGATGCCATTTCCTCCATTGATGATGATACCTGCTCAGCCGAGGCAGCCTGTTCAGATACGCCCTGAGACATTTCCTCCGCGCTGGCACTCATTTCCTCCGCGCTGGAACTCATCTGCTGACTGCCGGAAGATACATTGTCCGCAGACTGCTTCACATCCGCGACAATTTCCCTCAGACGTGCGGCCATTCCACGCATGGCCTCGGTGAGAATGCCGATTTCATCTTTCTGATGCACATCAATACGGGCAGTGAGGTTGCCTCCGGCAATCTCTTTGGCAAATTCCACGCCTCTTATCAGGGGCACACTTATGCCCCTTGCAATCAGTATGGCACACAGGGCCACTGCAAAAGCAATGATTCCGGCTGCGATAATCATATCCCTGCGCAGATCCCTGATAGGCATCCGCACCTCTTCTTCATCTATTTCAGCCATAACTGCCCAGTCTTTATCCCAGGGTTTCACAGGGGCAAATGCGGAAAGAACAGGATTTCCGTTATAATCCGTGATGATTTTTTTATCAGATCTGCCGCTCAGAGCCTCCTGCACAGCCACAGTGTCCACCCTGCCCTTGACCGGATTTCCAAAAGAGGTTTTCACAGTATGGAAAACCGGATCCAGCCAGGAATCAGAACGCATGAAATGATCCGGCCCCACCAGATAGGTCTCACCGCTTTTTCCCATGCCGGAACGTTCCTGCATGATTTCATTGATGGAACTGACAGACAACTGAAGGGCCACAATAAAATGCAGGTTTTCCCCTCTGACCAGGGGCTGGGCAATAAAGGCTGCCGGCTCCCCGCGGCTGGGAGAATATGGTTCAAAATCAGCCATTCCGAACTGGCGGGTCTGCATTACATTGCGAACCAGTTTACCAAGACCCGAATCGGCAAATTTTCCGTTTACCATATTGGAATTATAGTCGGCCTCATGGGTTACGGAATAAAAAACCCGGCCCTGGGGATGGATGAGGAACAGATCATAATATCCGTATTTCCGGATATAGCGTGCATAAAAATCATCTTCCTCTTCACCGGCTCCGGGCACAATGGCCTCTTCCAGATCAATTGAGGAAATACATGCCCAGTTCAGCCCTGCAATATTGACAGGATTATAACTGACGATAATGAGTTTGCCGCTGCTGTCTGTATAAATATTCTCACCGCTTTTTCCGCTCATAGCCTCATTTATATACTCTCCCCCTGTTTCGCTTCCCACCGGCTGTTTTTTTCCGTCCGAGGCAAGTATATCACTCCTGAGACTGATTTTTTCCCCTGTTTTTCCTGCCAGAAATGATAAACCGGTTCTGCCCAGCCCTTTGCGCAGGTGCAGAATCTCATTTACAGGTTCAATGGGAAGCTGCAGGGCAATGACACCCGCGACTTCGCCGTTTTCAGACACAGGCCCTGCAATAAAGGCCGTGTGCCGGTTTCCTGAAGGTTCATAGGGTTCATAATCCTGAATCACGGTTTCTTTCAGGGCTCTGGCAAAACATTTTGCCAAAGGGCTTTTTTTCAGGGAACCGCTGACAAGGTTCTGTCCCAGATCAGATTCTTTGGCAGTGCTGTAAACCACACTTCCCTCACGGTTAATCAGGAGCAGATCATAATATCCGTAGGATTCGGCATAACTGCGCAGCCAGGGGCCGAAATTTTCCTCAGCGCTCAGCCATGACTGCCCCCCGGTTTTTCTGTTTTCACTGGTAAAAGCGTCTGCAAAGGCTTTCATACTCTGGGAAACAAGCGGGTTTTGGGACAGCATGTTCACATCTGTCATGCAGTCCCTGAAATATTCTTCAACCCGTGTGCGTTTGAGTTCCTGAACCACGGCCAGTTTTTCAAACGCGTTCTGCCGCAGGGTTTCCACGGTTTCAATAAGAACCCCCATATCCCCCCTGCGTTCCGCAAAATATTTTTCAATCTGTTTTTTCTTGATTTCCCGCACCGCCTCCAGTTGATCATATGCTTTTTTCATCAGAGAATCCGAAGCAAGTTTGCTGCTCCAGAATCCCACAATTGCCAGGGGCAGAAGACCGGCCAGAAGAAAAAGGCCGATCAGTCTGGGTCTCATCGGAATGTCTTTCAGTCTCATTTTTTATCTCCTCTTTCTGTTTTCATTCCTTCATGTGCGCTGTGAACAATCTGATCAACATCAATAAGCAGTGCCACGCTTCCGTCCCCCATTATGGTTGCTCCGGACATTGTTTTGATATTTTTGTAAAATTTCCCCAGGCTTTTGATAACTGTCTGGTGCTGCCCAATGACCATGTCCACGCCCAGCCCCACACGGCGTCCCCCGGTTTCCATTACCACGACTCTTTCAATATCCGGAGGTTTTCCCCCTGTCCTGAAAACTTCCCTTAGACTGATATAGGAAATAATTTCCCCTCTGAAACTGATAATGCTCCGCTCCCGTGCTTTGTCAGCTTCTCTGCGGGGCAGTTCCATACATTCCTCCACAGACAGAAGGGGCAGCACATATTCCCCTTCCCCCACCCGGATCAGAAGGCCGTCTGCAATGGCCAGGGTAAGAGGCAGTCTGAGGGTGACAGTTGTTCCTTTGCCCTTTTCACTGCTGATTTCAGCACTGCCCCTGAGATTTTCCACCCTGCGTCTGACCACATCCATGCCCACACCTCTGCCTGATACATCAGAGACCTGTTTTGCAGTGGAAAAACCGGGCATAAAAAGAAAGGAAAAAATTTCTTTTTCCGTAAAGACTGATTCCCGGTCAATCAGTCCTTTCTCCACTGCTTTGGCTGCAATGATTTCCGGATCAATTCCGGCTCCGTCATCGGAAATCCGGATCAGCACATCAGAACCCGAATGTTCCGCTGCAAGACTGATGGTTCCATGCCGGGGTTTGCCTCTGGCTGAGCGCACATCCGGCAGTTCAATGCCGTGATCCAAAGAATTCCTGATGATGTGAACCAGAGGATCGCTGATCTGTTCCAGCACGGTTTTATCAAGTTCGGTTTCCTCGCCTTCGGTTTTTACGTTCACCTCTTTTCCCAGTTCAGTGGAAAGATCATGAATCAGGCGTCTGAATTTCCTGAAGGCACTGCCCACAGGCAGCATCCTTATGCTCATGGCATTGTCCCGGAGTTCCGCGCAGAGACGCTCCACCTCCTCGGAAACAGAGGTCAGTTCGGAATCATCCACAAGTGATGCCCTGCGGGTCAGACGTGCCTGAACCGTCACCATTTCCCCCACCAGATTCATCAGTATATCCAGTTTTTCGGCAGATACACGGATGCTTGAGGCGGAAACCATGTTATCCCGCCGCTGTCCTGCCTCGCGGATATGTTTCTGTTCGGTCAGGGCTGCGGTCAGGGTTTCAGGATCAATGGTTTTGCTATCTATCAGCATTTCCCCGACCCTGCGCTGGCCTGAAAGCACTTTTGCCACATCCTGAGGAGAAATATCCCCCCGTTCCACCAGAATTTCCCCGATTTTTTTATCCCGGAATCCTGTTTCTGAAAAATCGTCCCGGTCAATGACCTGAATATCCAGACCGCATTTATCCTCGGCAAAGATAAACACATCCCGGATGGCATTGATTCCTCCGGCAGTACTGAGAAAAATATCCCAGTAAAGATAGCAGAGCTCCGGATCCAAATCTTTCAGAGGTGGAATACCGCTTTGATGAATCACAGTCTCGCATGATCCCAGGGTACGGAGATCCTCAATAAGAAGCAGGGGACTGGTTCCGTTGCGAAAAATATCCGGGTCCGGCCGGAAGCGTATTCGGTAAAGACTTTCCCGTCCGCCACATTCATCTGTTCCGATGAAAATATCCTGAGACAGGGATGGGGAAGGAATTTCTGAAACAGGAAGCAGTTCCTGAAAAAAACGTACAATTTTTTTCTCTTCGGATTCATCTGCGTACTCCCCCTCAAGCATTTTTTTGATCAGGTCACAGGAAGCAAGGGTGAGCTCAATCAGTTTTTTGCTTACCGGTATTTTTCCGTCCCTGACCAGATCATAAACTGTTTCTATTTCATGGGTGAATGCTGCTATGTCCTCAAAACCGAACATGGCTCCGGATCCTTTGATGGTGTGCATGCAGCGGAACACCTGATCAATGAGTCCGGTATTTTCGGGTGTGTCTTCCAGTTCAAGAAGTGAGGTCTCAAGTTCTGTAAGAAGTTCAAAGGTTTCCTCTTTATAAACAGTTTTATGATCTTCCATAATCAGCTCCTTGTGCAGGGTTCGGGAAAGAAAGGGATGAAAATTTTCCGCATATTCCGGCAAATCTGTTTTTTTTAAAATTTTAACTAACTTATTTTACGCCAAATCTTCAGAATCCGGCAGACTGCTGTATTTCCCGTCATTCCGGCGAAAGCCGGAATCCGGTATTTTCAGCCGGTTCCGGATACCGGCTTTCGCCGTTATGACGAATCTGCGTAACATCATTTAAATAATCGGGATATTTTTTATTTATGCAGACCTGCGGCATGCCTCCCCATGTTCATTATGATCCGGTTATAAGCAGAAAACAGTTCAGACTTCAATGTTTTATTTATGCAAAAAACTGATCCGCCTGATTTTTTGCACTTCAGCATACCAAAAAAACTGGATTCATTTAATATATTTTTTTGATATTCCGGATGCCGATTTTCATCAGCATGACGCAGATTTTTTTCTGTGCGAAACTCATACCAATTCGCCATTGGTTTTATACAATGCGGGGTAGTGGGTCAAACCGGTTGATGACGCGGAAAAACTGATTTTTGTTATACACGAAAATTTTCTTTTATCCATTTATTTCATCATGAAAACGGTTTTGTTTCAGGATATTTCATATAAACAAACAGATGCAGAGGGGATGATATGCTTAATTTGATATTTTTTCAGATAATTAAATCAAAATAAGACATTTTGCCTATCGGATTTGAGTTTGTAATTGTGTTCCGATATTGGAAATTACTTGACACAAAAATCATCATCGTATAAATCAGATACATCATAAAGATACGGCACAGGCCCGCCCATTGGAGATAATGTCCTTTAATTTCTTCTGATTCACACAAAACACCCTGTTTTCTCCGAACCACCGCAGAATCCTGATCAGCCGTAACTGTACCAAAGTACAGTGTGGTGGGAGGAGCATATTCAGTTTTCGGGCGACTATCATTTTTTCAGCAGACAGATTTTCTGAAAAGATTTTTTCAGGGGCAGTGCGCGCATTGCAGAAACCTTTCCCCGGACTCCGGAATTTTCCGGCAGCGGAAATATTTCTGCATTGCGTCTCTGCCTGATGATTCGGACCGGAGAATTTGTGCGTATTGCAGGCGGCAGAAATAAAGAAGCGGAATTGCAGGAGGCTGAAGCCAGCTTTTCTGCGGAATGAAATAACAATATAATAACACAGGGATATTTACATGAATGTTTCAGAACTCAAGCACAAGAAGATCAGTGAGCTGACCCGGATGGCCAAGGATTTCAACATCGAAGGGGCAGCCGGTATGCGGAAACAGGAACTCATTTTTGCGCTGCTCCAGGCGCAAATAGAGAAAAACGGGCTTATTTACGGAGAGGGAACCCTGGAAATACTGCCGGACGGATTCGGTTTTCTGCGCTCACCGAGTTACAACTATCTCCCGGGTCCGGATGATATTTATGTGTCGCCATCCCAGATCCGGCGCTTCAACCTGAGAACCGGTGATACGGTTTCAGGCCAGATCCGCCAGCCCAAGGAATCCGAGCGCTATTTTGCCCTGCTCAAGGTGGAGGCCATCAATTTTGAGGACCCGGAAATTGCACGGGAAAAAATTCTTTTTGACAACCTGACCCCCCTGTATCCGGACAGAAAAATCAATCTGGAATATGATTCGGCAAACTATTCCACCCGGATTATAGATCTGATGACACCCATCGGTTTCGGCCAGAGGGGCCTGATTGTCTCGCCTCCCCGGTCAGGAAAAACCATGCTCCTCCAGTTTATCGCCAACAGCATCACCGCCAACCATCCTGAGGTGGATCTCATTGTTCTCCTTATTGATGAACGCCCTGAGGAAGTGACCGACATGGAGCGATCCGTGAAAGGTGAGGTAATCAGCTCCACCTTTGATGAACCCGCGGAACGCCATGTGCAGGTGGCTGAAATGGTCATTGACAAGGCCAAACGGCTGGTGGAGCATAAGAAAAATGTGGTGATTCTTCTTGACAGCATCACCCGGCTGGCACGGGCCTACAACTCAGTGGTTCCGCCCAGCGGAAAGATTCTGTCCGGCGGCGTGGATTCCAATGCCCTGCAGCGTCCCAAACGCTTTTTCGGAGCAGCCAGAAATATCGAGGACGGCGGCAGCCTGACCATTATTGCCACAGCCCTGATTGACACAGGCAGCCGGATGGACGAAGTCATTTTTGAGGAATTCAAGGGTACAGGCAATATGGAACTTCAACTGGATCGGCGGCTGGCTGACAAACGCATTTTCCCTGCCATCGACATCAAAAAATCCGGCACACGCAAAGAGGAACTGCTAATGGATCAGGACACTTTGAACCGGGTCTGGATTCTGCGGAAACTGCTTTCCTCATTAAATCCTGTCGACAGCCTTGAATTTTTACTTGAAAAAATGAACGGAACAGGTAATAATAAAGAGTTTTTGGAAGCCATGAACGCCTAAACACATATCAGGAGGTTGAAATTATTATGAAAGAGGGCATACATCCCGAATACGTGCAAACGACCGTCAAATGCGCGTGCGGAAATGTGATGAAGGTCGGATCGACAAAAAAGGAAATTATGGTGGAAATCTGCTCCCACTGCCATCCTTTTTTTACCGGTAAACAGAAACTGGTGGACACAGCCGGACGGATCGAGCGTTTTCGTAAAAAATACGAAAAATTTAATCAGATGCAGCAGGAGGCCGGAAACTGATCCGTTCCCTCAGGGGCCGGAACACAGTTTTCTGATACAGATACTGCCGGATAAACTATGTTCGACAAACTAAAAGGTGTGGAAAGCCGGTTCTCGGAGCTGGAAACCCTGCTCAGTGATCCGGAGGTGGTCAAAAACCGGGATCTTTTTCAGAAATACGCGCGGGAACATTCTGATCTGGATAAAGTCGTAAGTGTTTTCAGGGTATACAGACAGGTGCTGGATGAACTGGATGGCAGCATGGAACTGCTGCGCGACGGAGATCCCGACATCAGGGATATGGCCAGGGCTGATATGGATTCCCTCAACGGAAGGAAGGCGGAACTCGAAACCGCGCTGAAAAAACTTCTGATGCCCACAGATCCCAATGATGAGAAAAATGTCATTCTTGAGATACGGGCCGGTACGGGCGGAGATGAGGCAGCTCTTTTTGCCAATGACCTGTTCCGGATGTACAGCCGTTATGCTGAAAACACCGGATGGAAGGTGGAAATCATGAACCACCATTCCACAGGAGCGGGCGGACTCAAGGAAGTCATAGCCATGATTCACGGCAAAGGGGCTTTCAGCCGTCTGAAATTCGAAAGCGGGATTCACCGTGTCCAGCGGGTGCCGGAAACCGAAACCCAGGGAAGAATTCACACATCCGCAGTAACGGTCGCTGTTCTGGCGGAAGCCGAGGAAGTGGAACTTCATATTGATCCCAGTGAAGTCAAGGTGGATGTTTACCGCTCCACCGGCCCGGGCGGCCAGTCCGTCAATACCACGGATTCCGCAGTCCGCCTCACCCATCTGCCTTCCGGACTTGTTGTCACCTGCCAGGATGAAAAATCCCAGTTGAAAAACAAGAACAAGGCCATGAAAGTTCTGCGTGCGCGGCTCATGGACCGGATGCTCTCGGAACAGCATGAAAAACGCTCTGAAGAGCGCAAAAGTCAGATCGGCACAGGGGACAGGAGCGGAAGGATACGCACCTACAATTTTCCCCAGGGACGGGTGACGGATCACCGCATCGGACTTACCCTGTACAAACTGGAAAGCATCCTGCAGGGGAATATTGACGAAATTATAGATGAACTGGTGACATTTTACCAGGCCCAGGCACTTCAGCATGCAGATTTGTCCAAAGAACGGTGAGCCGCCCGGATCCATTCTTGCAGTCCTCAGATGGACCGCTTCCCATTTCATGTCCCGGAATATTGAAAATCCGAGAGCATCAGCGGAAATTCTTCTGGCCCATGCACTGGGGCTCAGGCGCATTGATCTGTATCTGCGTTACGATCAGCCCCTGATGCCCGGTGAACTGGTGAAATTCCGGGAACTTGTTCTTCGGAGAACCCGGCATGAACCTGTGGCCTATATAACCGGCCGCAAAGAGTTCTGGTCTGTGGATCTTCTGCTTTCCCCTGCTGTGCTGATCCCCAGGCCTGAAACCGAATGTCTGGTTGAGGCCGCACTCGGATGTCTGCCGGAAACCGGGGAAAAGAAGGAACGCAGCATACTGGATTTGGGAACAGGTTCCGGAGCCATAATTCTTGCTTTGGCTGCGGAACGGCCCGGAAACCGTTTTTACGCCTCAGACAGATCACCGGCCGCGCTGGAAATTGCCAAAGCCAATGCAGCCGGAAACGGCCTGGAGGGAAAGGTCTGTTTTTTCTGCGGGGACTGGTTTGCTCCGCTGAAGGCGGATATTTCAGGATTTGATCTGATCGTGTCCAATCCTCCCTATATCCGCTCCGCTGAGATTAAAGGACTGCAGCCGGAAATCAGTTTTGAGCCCAAAGCAGCTCTGGACGGGGGGCCTGACGGTCTTGCCGCAATCCGGCAGATTGTTCTTCAGGCTCCGGATTATCTGACTGAAAACGGTTTTCTCATCATGGAAATCGGATTTGATCAGAGCGGAGATGTCACGGAAATTGCACAGAAATGCGGAAAATATGATCAGATCCGGTGCACAAAGGATTACGGAGGAAACGACCGGGTCATGCAGATGCGAAGGATACAGCGAAAAACGCCTTGCAGAGTATAAGGCAATCTGATAGGATACCATGATTTTCAAAACGCACGTCTCCGGACCCGTTTCCGGGTGCTTTCACAGTCTGTGAAAGTGGAATGCGGGGCTGACGGAGGCGGTGGAAAACAACCATAACAAAGGGAGAATATTACAGTAATGGCATATGTCACAATGAAGGAACTTTTGGAGGCAGGCGTTCATTTCGGCCATCAGACCCGCCGTTGGAACCCCAAGATGAAACCCTATATTTTCGGAGCGCGCAACGGCATTTATATCGTTGATTTGCAGAAAACTGTCCGGATGTTCAGAACCGCTTATGATTTTGTGGCGGATACAGTGGCCGCAGGCCAGTCTGTTCTTTTTGTGGGAACCAAGAAACAGGCACGGGATTCCATTTTTGAGGAAGCCAGCCGCTGTGACATGTTTTATGTCCAGAACCGCTGGCTGGGCGGAATGATGACCAATTTCCAGACCATAAAACAAAGCATTGACAGGCTTAATCATCTCAATGAGATCCGCAATGATGAAACCATCAATCTCTATACCAAAAAGGAACGGCTGAAACTCGAAAAGGAACGGGTGAAGCTGGATAGCAACCTGGGCGGTATCAGGCTGATGAACCGCCTGCCCGGCGCCATATTTGTGATTGATCCCAAAAATGAGGCCATCGCGGTGAGCGAGGCACACCGTCTCCGCATTCCGGTGGTTGCTGTTGTGGATACCAACTGCGATCCGGATGAAGTTGATTATCCCATTCCCGGAAATGATGACGCGATCCGGGCCATCCGCCTGATCACATCCCGGATTGCGGATGCATGCAATGACGGCAGATCCCAGCTTGCGGAAAGACAGCAGGCCGAAACAGACAAGGATGAGGAACTTCCTGAAATTTCAACTGCCAGCGCGAATATGAAACCGGGCGAACGCAAGATAATTTCCAAGGCTTCGGACGGCCCGGTTGTGGAAATCATCAAACGGAGCACAATGGAAAGTCCGGATACCCAGGAAATTGAAGATACAGAAAAATATTAGGAGAACAGCATAAGATGGCAGACATCAGTGCATCAATGGTGAAAGAGCTTCGTGAAAAAACCGGAGCCGGAATGATGGATTGCAAGGAAGCTCTGACCGCATGCGGGGCGGATCTGGAAAAAGCAATTGATTTTCTTCGGAAAAAAGGTCTGGCTACCGCACAGAAGCGTTCGGGCCGGGCAACCAGTCAGGGACTGGTGGAGTCCTATATCCATATGGGCGGCAAAATCGGCGTAATGGTGGAAATCAACTGCGAAACCGATTTTGTGGCAAAAACCGATGATTTCAAAGAATTTGTCAGAAATATCGCCATGCACATCGCTGCAGCCGCTCCGGCCGGCATTTCCCCGGCCGATGTTCCGGAGGCCGTAATCGCGCGGGAAAGGGAAATCTACCGCGCGCAGGCTTTGGAAACCGGCAAACCCGCTCAGGTGGTGGAAAAAATTATTCAGGGCAAACTGGATAAATTCATTAAGGATTCCTGTCTGCTCAACCAGGGTTATGTAAAAAATCCTGATATAACCATCAGCGATTATCTCAATGAGATAATCGGAAAAACCGGAGAGAACATTTCCGTTAAACGCTTTGTCCGGTTCCAACTGGGAGAATAATTTTGCCTGTACCGAAATACAGAAGAATTCTGCTCAAGCTGAGCGGCGAAGCCCTGATGGGAGATCAGGGCTTCGGTATCTCGCCTGAAATGATCCGGTATGTGGCAGCAGAAATCTGCTCTGTCACAGAACTTGGCGTCCAACTGGCTGTTGTGGTGGGCGGCGGCAATATTTTCAGGGGAGTTGCCGCGAGTTCCTTTGACATGGATCGCGCCTCAGCCGACCATATGGGCATGCTGGCCACGGTGATCAACAGTCTGGCTCTGCAGGACTCTCTGGAAAAAAGAGGTGTGCAGACCCGTGTGCAGAGCGCCATTTCCATGCATCAGATAGCTGAACCCTATATCCTGCGCCGTGCCGTGCGGCATCTGGAAAAGGGGCGTGTGGTCATTTTTGCGGCCGGCACGGGAAACCCCTATTTCACCACAGACACTGCCGCTGTGCTGAGGGCGCAGGAAATCCATGCGGAAATCCTTTTTAAGGCCACAAAGGTCAAAGGACTTTACACATCTGATCCTGTCCTTAACAAAGATGCTGAATTCATCCGCAATATCCGCTATATGGAAGTCCTGGAACGCCAGCTCAGGGTCATGGACATGACAGCCATCTCCCTGGCTATGGACAACAATCTTCCCCTGGTGGTTTTTGATCTCAATGAGGCAGGAAGTATGCGGAAAGTGGCGTGCGGAGAATCTGTGGGTTCTGTAATCAGCAATTAATTCTGATAACAGTGCGTTATACAGAAGTAAAAAAATTATCCTGAAATTCTGAGGGTTTTGAAAACCCTCAGAATTTTTAGGCGATTTCCAGAAAAGAATATTCCGGAAAAGCAGCACAGGCTTCCGGCCTGCGCCTTTGAACTGAAATGGATATTTATTTTCAGAAATCACCTTAAGGCATACATTTTCTGAAAATTTGTATATCCGTTTCCGCAGAAATCCGCAGGAAAGAATCCGGAAGCCGCAGAATACGGATTCCGGTTTTTTCTCCCTGTGTCCGCGGGGATGGTTTCAGGCCCTCCCTATAAATATGAACATAAGATGAAGGTGACTGCATATGATTAAAGCAAGTTATGAGGAAACCAAAGATCGGATGGAAAAATCCATCTCTGCCCTGGAAAAGGAACTGAAACGGGTCAGAACCGGCCGTGCCTCCCTGTCCCTTCTGGACGGCATAAAAGTGGATTATTACGGAACCCTCACGCCTCTGAACCAGATGGCCTCGCTGGCTGTTCCGGAAAGCAGGCAGATTACCATTCAGCCCTGGGATGTTTCCGTTATCAAGGATATTGAAAAAGCCATTCTGAAAACCAGTCTGGGACTGACCCCCACCAATGACGGCAAACTGGTCCGCATCACAATTCCGCCCCTTACAGAAGATCGGCGCAAAGAACTGGTGAAGACAGTCAGCAAAATGGGGGAGGACTGCAAGGTGGCTGTCCGCAATATCCGTCGGGATACCAATGAAGTGCTGAAGGGATTCAAAAAAGACGGCGATATTTCCGAGGATGAGGCATTCAGGGCCCAGGATGAGGTGCAGAAAATCACGGATGAGTATATCAGCCGGATCAGTGAAATCTGCAGAAACAAGGAAAAGGAAATCCTTGAAATCTGATACCCCAGCCGGTCCTGATCCGGCCAGACTCCCCGCGCACCTTGCCATTATCATGGACGGAAACGGCAGATGGGCGAAAAAAAAGCTCATGAACCGGGTCAAAGGTCATGAACGGGGCGCAAATGTGGTAAGGGAAATTGTCCGGGCAGCACGGGAATTGGGAATTGGAGTGCTGACCCTTTACGCGTTTTCCACGGAAAACTGGCAGCGTCCCAAAACCGAAGTTGCTGCCCTGATGTCCATCCTGAAAAAATTTCTACGCTCCGAGCAGCAGGATATGGTTGAAAACAATATCCGTTTCAATGTCATCGGACAGACAGAACGTCTGCCTGATGATGTGCAGAAACAGATTGAACTGACCAAATCCATGACGCAGAACAGTACAGGCATGATTCTCAATCTGGCCCTAAGTTACGGCAGCCGGGATGAAATTACCCGGATGGTGCGGCAGATTGCGCATGAAGTTCAGCAGGGACAGATTGCTGTGGATGCCATAAGCCCGGAAATGATCTCGGATCATCTGTACACCAAAGGTATGCCTGACCCGGATCTGCTCATCCGTACCAGCGGGGAAATGCGCATCAGCAATTTTCTTCTCTGGCAGATCGCGTATGCGGAAATCTTTGTGACTGACACCCTGTGGCCGGATTTCAGCAAAGAGGAACTGCTTGAAATTCTGAAGAATTTCCAGAGCCGTGAACGCAGATTCGGCAAAGTGCTGTAAAAACGGGTTTCAGAAAAGCCAGCCCAAATTTCCATATGTCTGCAAAACCGGGTTTTTCCCAAAAACCCGGTTTTTTTTATACAGTTTTCAGAAAATCCGGGATTTTTCCTAAAAATCCGGGTTTTTGAATACCGGAAAACTTTCGGTTGAGTACTTATATTCTGCCCTGAAAAAAAGGAAAAAAATATATGTATGCACAACGCTGGATTACCGGACTGACCGCGCTTCCTTTTCTGATTTTTCTTGTATATAAAGGCGGCATTGTGTTTACGGTTTTTGTGGCTCTTATCTGCCTTTTGTGTCTGGGAGAATATTTCCGCATCACGGCAAAAGGAGAGATGAGCGGGCTGCTGTCTTTTGTGCCGCTTTTCAGCATGATAAGCGGAATATCCACTGTCCTTGCGGCCAATAAATTCACCACGGATCTCATCCTCTGCATTGCCGGTGTTCACGTTATTGTCTGCGCTTTGTATTCCATCACGCATTTCAAAAATGATCCCGGAGTTCTGGAAAAAACAGCGCAGGGAATTCAGGCTTTTGTCTATATCCCGGTATTTCTTTCCTTTGCCATTCTCATCCGCAACGGAAATGACGGAATGTTATGGTTTTTCATGCTTCTGGCAATTGTATTTGCCGGAGACATCGGCGCACTGTATGCAGGAACCTATTTTGGAAAGCACAAACTCTGTCCCTCGGTCAGTCCGGGCAAAACAGTGGAAGGTTCGCTGGGCGGTCTGGCTGCAAATGTGCTGATTGGTTCCATCATCAAAATTATTTTCCTCTCCCGTATGCCCTGGGTGCAAAGCATTGTTTTTTTTCTCTGCATTGGCATAGCCGGGCAGATCGGAGATCTGTTTGAGTCCCAGTTCAAACGCGCGGCAGGTGTCAAAGATTCCGGAGGTATCCTGCCCGGACACGGCGGCATTCTTGATCGCATTGACGCGCTGCTTTTTGCCCTTCCCCTTGCCTATTTTTTCAAGAAGTATATCTTATGGGTATAAAGAAGGAGTTTCTGCGATATGTATGTTTCCATATCACATTCAAATTGCCATATTTTTATAAAAAATATGTATAATCAATGATATGAAAGAAACAGTATATCCCGATTCCACGATTCCAAGTTAACAGTGGAAGTTATGCAATTGAATTTTGACATATTAATTTATGAATCCCAATGTTGCACCGCGCAAAATCAATTTATGTAAAATCAGATAGCTGAAAACCAAATGCCGTAATTTCCGATTTAAGTAAATCCTGTTAGTTATGCACATATATTTAGGAGATATTTATGGATATACATTCAATAAAACAGAGATACGAAAAAATCTGGAAAAGTTTTGCAGATGAGTTATGTTCTTTTTATACAGAAATTGGAAAATATAATTCTGATGGCAATAATTCTCTTCATGAAATCATCAAATCATTGCATTGGGTGCCCTATGAAGCTGCCCATGAAATTGTAAAAATTCCATCAGTTGAATCCAGTTCTGGTAATATTGGCTCCATCACTGGCATGTTTTTTGAACAGGTTGTCTGTTCCATCATCGTTCCATATATCGAACATTCTGTACCAGCCGTAAAAATCGAACGAAACTGCTGCTCCGATTCCAAAGTACGTGAAATCTCACGCGACCCTGATTTATTCATTCAAAATGGAGAGCGTTCCGCCGTTTTTGAAATCAAAGTCGTCCTCACCAAGCCCGGTATTGAGAAAGCCAAAAAACTCAGAGAAAACTATAGACAGAAGGGAGTCCCTTATTTCCTAATCGGAGGAAAAATTTCAGCACAACGATCAGAGTTTGAATATTTGGCAAATAAAGAGAATCGCTGGGCATCTTTTACATATTCCAAAAATGAAAACGGTCTTCAAAATCTTCCGAAAATTGATGAGATCCTGAAAATAGCTGTCGATTATTTAAATGGTACAACTACCTCTGCTATATGACTGATTTCAAATACTAAATTTAACCTTTGATTTATATAATGACAAATTGAACGAGGAAAGAATATGCCCCAGCCAAATTATCAGTGCATACGCAAACGGTCAGCAGCCACATTCTGCGGTCTGCCACTTTTGGACATTGCCATTGGGCCTGATCCGGCAAAAAATGAAATCCGGGGCCGGGCACATGGTATCATTGCCATCGGAGACATTGCCAAAGGCTGGATTGCTGTCGGAGGTCTTGCAGTGGGCGGTATTGCCTTCGGAGGAATGGCAGCAGGCATCGTGACTATAGCCGGTGTGGGACTTGGTCTGTTTGTTTTCGGCGGACTTGCCATCGGCTGCATTGCCGCAGGCGGATTATCCATCGGTTTTATTGCTTTGGGCGGTTTTGCCATTGGATATTATGCCATCGGCGGAGGCGCATTAGGAAAACACATTGTTTCAGCAATGCAGAGCAGTCCTGAAGCAGTTGCCTTTTTCAGCAGATGGCTTTCCTTTTTGCCATTGAAATGAAAATTGTGAATTTTGTATTTAAAGCAGTCAGATCGGTTATCTGTTTTCAGGCATCATCCTCCTGAAGCAGATGTCCGGTGCAGGAGAAGTCAGACTGAAATTACACTTATGTCATGCACACAAAAACTTCCTGTACAGACTTGATAAAACACTTTATTCTTTTTCACAGCAAAAAACAGGACATGGACGGTATTGAAGAAATCCTGTTTTTTTCAACCGCAAAACACGAAAAACAGAATTTGAAAGCAAATCACCATAAAATGCTTTTTTTTCTTTACGAACAGATATGGGGGATTGCAATTCCTTTTCTCAGCCGAAATCCCCGCATTGCCGAAGGTTTTGCACAGCGGACACTTCGGCATCCTCTGCCGTATGCGGATTTGTGGATACAGTCCGCGTCAGTGGGAGAGGCATGGCTGACCGCGGAGATTATCAAAAACCTGCATCCGCATCTGCCACTTAATGTGCTGATAACCTCAAACACCCGGCAGGGTATTGAACTGCTGGAAAAGCTGATTGCAGAAACTTCTTTTTCATCCTCCGTAATCGGAAATGTATGCACAGCATATTTTCCCTTTGACCGCCCCTCTCTGATGAAAAAAGCTGTAAAACAGGTGCGCCCGAAACTCATGATACTGCTGGAAACAGAAATCTGGCCGGGGCTGCTGGCAGCACTGAAACAGTCCGGAACCCGGATACTGATTCTCAACGGCAGAATTTCCCCCCGCAGCCTGCAGCGTTACCGCTTGCGGCCTTCGGTGTGGAAATCCCTGCGGCCGGATCAGGTGCTGGCCGTTTCTTTGGAAGATGCGGAACGCTTTGGTCTGCTGTTTGGCAGGGAAAATATCGGACTGATGTCCAATATCAAGTTTGACCGCATTCCCCTGCATATGCCCGGCAGGGTAAATGAAAATTTCATTCGACAGATGATTGTCCATCCCTTTCTGGTGCTTGGTTCGGTGCGCCGGGAAGAGGAAATGGATGCTGAAAATATCATCCGGAAGGTGCACACTGAAATGCCGGAAACCGTCACTGGTCTGTTTCCCCGTCATTTTCACAGGCTGGAATACTGGAAAAAAACTCTGGTTCGCATGTGCATTCCCTGGTGTCTGCGTTCAGGGATCAAAGGTCCGGTTTCTTCCGGAACTGTGATTTTATGGGACACTCTTGGAGAACTGCTGTCAGCGTATGAGGCAGCGGATGCGGCATTTGTGGGTGGCAGTCTGGCTCCTCTGGGCGGTCAGAATTTCATTGAACCTCTGGTCTCCGGTCTGCGTCCTGTAATCGGACCTTACTGGAATGATTTTGCATGGGTGGGCAGGGAAATTTTTGACAGGGGCCTGGTGCGCATTGCAGAGACTTGGAAAAATGCGGCAGATTTTCTGATACATGATCTCAGCTATCCGGTTTCAAAGGCATCTGTCAGAGAATCTGCCCGGAAATATCTGGAAGAACGGCGGGGGGGGACAGCACAGGCCTGCCAGGTGATTGAAAGATATGCAAATGAATGTTTCTGGCCCGCCCGTAAGGGTCTGTAAAAAAATAACCTGCACAAATTTTCTGTCCGGAAAACCATGAGGATTTATAACAGTCTGTTTTGATACAGACTCCAAAAGATTTTCCCCAAAATAATCTGCCCGGCTGCAGGGGCATAAAATTTTTGCCACCTGCATTTTGCTGTTAAAAAACGGATATTTTTATTTTGGGAAATCTCCTGACAGGAAAAACGATCCGGACACAGCAGAAAAACTTACTCCGCTCTGTGTGAAAATTTTCCCTTTTCCAGAAAGGAAAGAATCTGAATCATTGCCTGGGGATGGTTCATGATAAAGGTGTGTGTGGCGGGGATTACGATAAAATCCCTCATTTCCTTCATTTTTGCACGCTCCGCAGACACCTTGCCGTCATCCTGGCCGGATATGAGTTGGGAATAAAGGGGATTGAAACTTCGGTTTCCGGTAATTACACCGATTTCGGCATTTACAGGTTTGAGCATATTGGGAACACTGCGGGGATCGGTTCCCAGTTCCTGACCTGCCGGGCCGTTAAGCCATTTGTAAAACCGCAGCCCTTTGAGATAATCTGCCAGCTCACTTCCTTTGTTTGGCGGACTGAGCATCACAATCCGGGAACCTTCAGGAAGATTTTGATTTTGCAGATACTGACGCACAAGGATTCCGCCCAGAGAATGGGTGACAAAATGTATTTTTTCCGGCTGAAATTTTTCGCACGCGGTTATGGCATCCGGAATATATTTTTCCGCAAGAGTCTTAACCGTTTCACTGGTTGAGGGATATCCGGCATTGATGACATTATAGCCTTTGTCAGAAAGATGTTTTTCCAGTTTTTTCATGGAACGCGGGGTTCTTGCCAGACCATGCAGCAGAATCACGCATTCCTTTTTTGGTACAGGCGGAGGAGTTGCAGACGCGCAGGCGGAAAAAAGTAGCGGAAAAACGAGGCAGAAGAATTTCAGTTTTTGTCTCATCACTGTTTCAGACCGGGAAAATTCTGAGGTAAGAAAAAATGGCGGAAGTGCATGGGAATCGAACCCACCCGGGACGGTTTTAACGCCCCACACCGGATTTGAAGTCCGGGAGCCCCACCAGTGAGCTGTGCACTTCCGTAAAAAGAGTTTATTATTATATTTGCTTTGGTTTTTTGTCAACAAAGTTTTTTCATACCATAATGCCGAAGCCGTTATAATTTCTGTTTTTATTATATTTTTTTCAAATATTTAATTTAACACAATTCATAGGGGGGAACAGCAGTGATTGATCAGAACAGACTTGCAGAGACATTCCGGTTTCTCGCAGAAACTGACAGTGTGTCAAAAGATGAGGCCCGAATTTTTTTTGAACTGAAAAAAATACTGGAATCCATGGGAGCCGAGGTAGTTTCAGACCATGCGGGCGCGAAAATCGGATCAAACGCCAATAACCTGATTGCCCGTTTCAAAGGAAACCGCAATGCTCCGCCACTGCTGCTTAATGCGCATATGGATACAGTCGGCCCTGGAAAAGGCGTAAAAGTGCTTTTCAAAGACGGCGTGTTCACAAGCGCGGGGGATACCATTCTGGGAGCGGATGACAAAAGCGCCATAGCGGTGCTTCTGGAAAGCATCCGGGTTATTCAGGAGCGGAATATTCCCTGCGGGCCGCTGGAACTGGTACTGACCGTGTGTGAAGAAATCGGGCTGATGGGAGCCAAGCATCTGGATTACAGTCTGATAACAGCCAAATACGGATATGCCTTGGATGCCACAGATACAGAATTTATCATCACCCGTGCACCCGGAGCCAAAAAGATCGACATTGAGGTGCATGGAAAAGAGGCCCACGCCGGAGTTGCGCCGGAAAAAGGTATCAATGCCATTTCCATTGCTGCCAAAGCCATTGCAAAACTCAGTCTCGGACGCATTGACGCTGAAACTACCTGCAATATCGGTGTCATAGAAGGCGGTATTGCCACCAATATCATTCCCAGGCTGGTGCGGATTAAAGGGGAAGCCAGAAGCCACAGCCCGGAAAAACTGGAGGCCGTTACAGAGGAAATTCTTTCAGCTTTCCGTCAAGCGGTTGAAAATGAAAAAAAATCCCCGGAAGATGAACTTCCTGCGCTGAAGATTCATCTGGAGCATGATTTCAACCGCACCGATATTCCCGAAGATCATCCGGTCATTGTCCATGCCCGGAAAGCAGCGGAAAATCTGGGAATGAGGCTTGTACCCAAAACCACGGGCGGCGGAGCGGATGCCAATATTTTTGTGGAAAAGGGAATTATTGTGGGGGTTCTGGGAACTGGAATGCGGGATATGCACACGATCAGTGAATCCGTGTCCCTGGCCGATATGTCAAAAACAGCCGAACTGGTTATTGAAATTATCCGGCTTCATGCAGCCGCAGCATGACAAAACAGTGCAAAGTCTGTAATACCAACTCGCCATTGATTTTTTCAGAAAATCACCTCCTGAGAGGGGCATGGGTTGTTTCATAAGTATATTTTCAGGTAGTGGGACTGCTCATACTGATTTTTTTAATATATAAATCAATATGTTATTTATAATCAATATAAGCAGTATCATGGATGTATCGTATAACTATTTGTATTTATTATGTATAGACAAAAATCAGTATACTTTTTAAAATATAATAATATCAAATAGTTAATTTTTTGTCAGTATGTGCAGACCCACTACC
>JBFXEJ010000086.1:0-28587 GCA_050180235.1 Desulfococcaceae bacterium | reverse complement strand
GACTGCCGAATGGTATAAAGAACGGAACAGGAATATGAAAGGTGTGGACTGGCAGTTCAGAACAAAGGATGCGAGAATAAAACTGAAGCGACTTTATCCGTCAGTTAAACCTTGACAGAACACTACCCTTTTATGATATGTGGCAAAGCTGGACTCCTGAACTCCGCAAGGCTTTTATGGCAGTGGGAATTGTGCATCAGTCCCATATTCTTGAGAAAAAATTCAAACTTTCAAAATTTGCCGAAGAACTGCCCAGACTGACTCCTGAATTATCGGATTTGGAGCGGAAAGGAATCCTTGCTCCCCATGACCGCTATACAGGCGGTTACTGTGCGGAACCGGAAATCATGCTCACATGGCTCGCGGATGAACTGCTTAAAGCCGGGCGCACAGAAGCTGAATTCGGAAAATGGATACAGACCAAAGGACTTGAGAAAGTGTTCACAGCAGGCGAAAAGGAAAAATACAAAAAAGCTGCGATGGCTGTGGGAAAATATCTGGATAACCGGATCATGAGAATTGTGGAGGCTGTTGCAGGCAAATAGACTTTCAGACGCTGACAAAAATGAGAGAACCTGCAACATACCGGGACAGTTTAAGCATACTGGCTGAAAAGAAAATCCTTCAGCCGGAAGATTTGAAATCAGGGGATTTGGCATAGAGCCCAATTCGCCTGATTCACTGCCAGCACGCGGAGGAATATTATGGAAAATAAAAGAAACAGCAGCAGGGAGCTCAGGAAAAAGGTTCTTGTCCTGCTGTGTCTCAGTGATTTGGAAAAAGGGCTGGATGAAATATGCACCTATCCTGCAAAACAGCTTATCGGCCCGCTTTTTTCCCATTTTTTTCACAAGGATGAACGTGTGCGGTGGCACGCTGTAACTGCAATGGGGGCTGTAGTGGACAGTATGGCCAAATCCGGTGAAATGGAATCAGCACGGGTGGTGATGCGCCGTCTTATGTGGAGCCTGAATGACGAGTCCGGCGGCATTGGCTGGGGTTCACCGGAAGCTATGGGCGAAATTATGGCCCGGAATGAAAAACTGGCCGATGAATTTAACCGCATTCTGAGTTCTTACGCGTGTGAAGAGGGAAATTTTCTGGAGCATGAAGTTCTGCAGCGCGGGCTACTCTGGGGTATTGGCAGACTTTCCCATGTCCGGCCCGGACTGGTCAGGTATGCACTGCCCTGGCTGCTTCCCTTTCTGAAATCAGCCGATCCATTTCACCGGGGGCTGGCGGCATGGGCAGCAGGTCCTATTGCGGATGACAATGCCCGTGCAGAAATAAAGAGACTTGCCGGGGACAGCAGTGAGATAAGTGTTTTTCTGGATGGAAAACTGAGAAAAAAAACTGTGGGAGAACTGGCAGAGGATGCTTTGGCGAATTGAAACAGGAGGTTTTGCGTCCGACCCAATGTCCTGCGGACGGACGCAGAGCATCCGGGATCAGTCAGTCCCGTACAATACCTTCACTTTTTCCCTGTCCACAGAGCCGTCTGCCTTTTTGGGAAGTTCCTTCACGAATTGCGCATACTGTGGTTTTTTGTACCTGGCGATGCGCGCGGCAACAAACTCTCCCAACTCTTTGAGTGTCAGGTCAGCGCCGTCTTCCAAAACGCATATGGCTTTGATGCCCTCACCGAATTTGGGATCAGGCACACCGATAACCGAAACTTCCCTTACAGCCGGATGTTCCAGAATTACGCTTTCCACTTCAGCAGGATACACATTTTCTCCGCCCGGTTTGATCAGTTCTTTCTCCGGTTTGCGGCCTTTGAAGATAAGATAACCTTCTGCATCCGTCTGCCCCAAATCACCGGTATGGTGCCAGCCGTTCCGGAAAGTGTGCTGTGTGGATTTTTCCTGTTTCCAGAAACCCTGAAAAACAAGAGGCCCCTGCACAGTGATTTCCCCTGTTTCCCCCGGAGAAACCTCATTTTCCTTTTCATCCACCAGCCGCACCTTTGTGAGCAGTCCGGGTTTTCCCGCAGTTCCGGGTTTTTCCAAAGCAGGGGAAAATGTCACCAGACCTGATGTTTCGGTCTGCCCGTAAAGAATCCAGAAAACGCTCCCGGTTTTTTCCTCAAAAGGCCGGATATTGTCGGGCCCGTCAATGCCCAGAACATGGCGGAGACAGGAAATATCGTAATTTCCGGCGCTGATTTCCGCAGTCAGACGGGAGAGCATGGGCGGAAAACTGCCCCATACCGTGATTTTTTCAGCCTGGGTCTGTTCCAAAGTCTGTTTTTCGTCAAATTTGGGAATCACCACATTTTTTCCTGCCATGTGCATAACCGCAAAGGCAAGGTTCAGACCGGTAATATGAAAAATGGGCAGCATGTTCAGATACGCATCCCGGCCTGTCAGTCCCATAGTAGCGGCTGTCTGCATATTTGCGTAAACAATATTGCCGTGGCTCAGAACAGCTCCCCTGGGTTTTCCGTCCACAGCAGCGGTATAAATCAGGCAGAAGGGATCATCCGCGGAAAGGGAAACAGGGGACAATTGTTTGGGAAGCATAATATCCCGTATTGCGGGAGTTCCCTGCGCTGGGGAATCCGCGTCATTCATTTCCCAAATCTCCATGTGCGGAAATTTTGCTGCCCCATCCCGGATGCGATCCCTGTGGTTTTTATCCGTGATAAGAACAGACGTACCCGCGTCTGTGAGAATATAGCCGATTTCCTCATCTGAAAGTCTCCAGTTGACAGGAACCGTTATCGCTCCCAATGCAGCGGCAGCACCGAAAATCAGAAAAAAATCCGGGTGGTTGTGTGCCAGAATCGCAATCCGGTCCCCTTTGGAAATGCCCCGCTCCGCCATTCCTGAGGCCAGTTCCCGTGTCCGGGTCAGCAGTTCCCCAAATGAGAGCCGCACATCTCCGGATACCAGAGCGGTCTGCTCTCTGTAACTCTTTGCATTTCTTTCATACATATCACAGATGGTAAAACTGTGCATACAGATTCCTCCTCTTTCAGTAATCATAAAGATATTGAGTCCGGATCAGGATTTGTTATACAATTCTTATATCTTTTGCCATATTCAGTAAATCGAAATTTTCCTTAATTCCCCCCTCTCCCATTGATGGGGAGGGAGTTTTCGATCTGCTGATATTCGGCCAGCATTTGTCCAAAAAATCGGACGATTATAGATCAATTCAGGTTCATTATTTTACAAATCTATAGTTTCCTTTTCCGCATCAGGGTAAATGCCATCGAGTTTTTTCTGAATTTCCAGTGTGTTGTACAGGGCAGTGACGACGCGGCAGTAATGCGGGGCATCATCCATGATTCTTCCTTTGCGGTCTTTGAGATATTTGGAAAGAACCTGATACCCGCCGATATGGTAATTCCAGATTTCCGGAGTGATTCCCTCAAAATATCTGTCTCTGCTGATGTAAACCCGCTGTTCTTTTTCATTGTAAGTGATCTTTTCAATCCGATCATTTTCACCGCTTCCCTGATATTTGGCAAGGGGCGGATTGAGTGCCGGGCTTTTCAGCAGATGCAGATCAGCCAGTTCTTTTCCCAGTTTCCCGATTTTCCTGAATATGCTGTAATCTGAGGAAAAAGGCACGCGGGGAAAATCAGTTTTCAGAAATTCGGCATAGGTTTTCCGGTAAACATTGCTGTAAAATATGCCGTAAATATAATAAAGAATATCTTCGGGTTTGGGTTTCTTTCTGTAAAGAGATTCCATTTTTTCAAGGAAATCCTGCGAAATATTCGGTCTTTTTTGAATTTGCGTATTCCTGAGAATGTCTTTTGCACTTTTATCCCCATAAACATATAAAGGGAATAAATAATTAATATCATATGCACTTACTGTTTTATGGCCGATCATATTTTCCGTGATGAATGCTCCCGGCTCTTCTTTGCATTGCCGCGGTACAATTAAACCGATATTTCCTTCCCGCATGTGGTGCATAACATTATGCCGGGTTCTGAACACAATATTTTCGTGATAATAAATATGCCGGACATCAAAGGGACGGTACAGAAATGTTGAGAAATATTGTTCCCAGTCATCAGTTTCTGCAAACTGTTTTCTCTGCTCAGACATTTTCCACTGATAATTGTCTTTCAGATTCAGTCCGGTTCTGATCACATCATTAGGCAGATTCAGGTTCCGGAACATCATGATTTTGTTTCTGAGGGAATTCTTATCAATGTCAATTGCCAGATTATCCCGTGCAGTTACAATTCCGGTCACATTTTCCGGAAAAATTTCATCAATCCGTTTCCATTTCAGATAATGCTGAATATGGGAAGTGTTTTTTGGAACAAAGAAATATCCTGGGGATACCGGTTTGATTTCTCTGTAATTTTTTTTGTCAAAACCGCTGCTGTCCAGTACGCTGTATTTCTCATTCCGGAGTCCGTACAAATCCAGATGGAACACCTTAGGTTTTTTTGTCTTTTTGTTTCTCACAAAAAGCGCAATCGCTACTCCCTGCCGGATGTCAAACACATTTTCATCTTTTCCTCCGTCAGGTGCGGTTTCCTTTTTCAGGCTGTTGCCATGCAGATCAATAAGATAAATTTCATCAAAGGTTTTCATCAGGCTCTGGCGCATCCCGCGAAATGTGGGATTGTCCAGATAACCGTGATTGGTAATCATGCCCACTATCCCGTAACCGGATTTGTGAATCTTCCATTGGGCAAAGCGCAGGAATTTCACATAATCATCCTGCAGCCATACTTTTTTCTCTCCCAGCGGCTGCCCGTCTATTTTATAATAACTCTGTGCGCCGTCAATATCCTCTTTTAAAAGGCGTTCTGTCCAGTCATTGATATTTGCGGAAATACCGCTGTAGGGAGGATTGCCCACAATCACCAGCACGGGCTGTTCTGTTTTCACCATGCCTGCAAGACGGCTTTCCTCGCTTAATGAACTCAGGCCGGGAAGGGCTGTCTGGGTTATTTCCCTCATTTCCAGTGTGTTGGTAAGATAAAGCCGGAAGCGTTCCTCATCACTCATTCTGTAACCGAGTTCATCAAGAACAAATCCCATTTTCAGATGTCCCACAGCATACGGAGCCATCATCAGCTCAAATGCGCAGAAATTTTCCAGTATGTGACTGCGAATCCATTGATGCAATCCTCCTCTGCCGTATTTTTCCTGAAATTCGGCAGCCGCGACACGCACGGCTTCTGCCGGAAAGGTCAGGGTTCCTCCGGCCGGATCAAGCAGTTTCACCTCCGGGCTGGCAAGACCGTCTGTCAAAGCAAAATTGGATTTGAGAATGGAATGAACCGAGCGCACGATATACCCGACCACTGCTTCGGGAGTGTAATACACACCTCTGCGCTCCCTTGTTTCCGGATCATAGGCTGCGAGAAAACTTTCATAAAAATGCACAACCGGATCACGGCCCTTTCCGGTTTTCCGGTATTCATGAAGGATTTCATTTGTGTCAGTCACATGCAGAATTTCCGCAATATCCTCCACAATCATCCGCAGGGAAAGAGGCGGCTCCTCAAGACAGACAAAGCGGAAAATATCACGGAGAAAACCGATGGTATGGGGAATGCAGTCAAATGCAATCCTGCGGGTGAATTCGCCTTCCGCCCTGGTGCGGGCTGCAAACAGTCCGTAAGTGAGGGTCTGAGCATACAAATCTGCAAACTGCTTTTCTGTAAGGGTTCCGATAAGATATTTCTGAAATGCCTCATAAAATCCCCTGAGCTGTTTATGGCCTTTACTCCCGTTTTTCTCCGTTGTCAAAGCCATGACCTCATCACGCAGAAAACGGGTTCTTTTTGCCAGTTCAAGTGCCAAAGAATGGGCTGTCTGAACCTTTGGCAGTGAGAAAGAAAAGAATTTCTCAAACAAATTCTGAATTTTGTCAATATGTTCAACCGGCGGGGCAGTGCGCAGTTTTTGGGCAATTATCGGGCGGCCAATTATGGCCTCTGCAATGCGTTCACCGTTTCTGTACAGCCGGAATTCGTAAAAATTTGTTAAAATGACATTGGGAAAAGTGGAGCAGTAGCGTTTCAACTGTTCAGAATTTTCAGCAGATTCAAGATTTGTGCCAGACGGATCTTTGGCCTCGATGTAACCGGTGATGCGGTTTTTTCCGTCCCAGATGCGGAAATCCGGATTGCCCGCTTCAGTCTTTTTGGGAAGAATGGTCACATCAGCATTTTTTATCCCTTTGATTTCAGCATACTGCCTGATGAATTCATCAAGATGAATGTAATAACTTTCTTCCCTGGCATCCCCGCGCAGAAAAGTGTCAGTCAGATTTTTCAGATACTGTTCCAGTATTTTTTTCAAGAGGTCATCCCCTATTTTTATTGGCAACTACAGGAACTGTGTGCAGAAATGGATTGTCAAATCCTTAAAATCCCTGTTTAAAAGATATGACAATGGATCAAATCGCTGATATTGTCCGCTGTTTTGTCTGTGCAAAAAACCGCTCCGCTTAATTTTTGCACTCCTCCGGATCATGCGCATATTGTATCAGGTCAATGGCGAATCGGTATTTAGAAAATTCAGAAGTGGCAAACTTTCGGTTCAGCACTTCTGAATTTTTTTTATGTCAATGGCAGTGACGCAAAGCACGGGAACGGGCTTCATCATTTACCATTTAACATTCATCATTCACCATTTAAGGTGATTTCCATTAATGATTATACCGTTTTTCGTAGGGTGGGCAAGGCTTTCTGTGCCCGCCGTCCTGCTGAAACGGCGGGCACAGAAAGCCTTGCCCACCCTACAATGATGGTACATTTTTTCATGGAAATCGCCTAACATTCACCATTCACCATTAAAAACCTACTTGCTTTTCAGCACAAAAACACCGTTCCAGTCTTCAGGCGGAGCTTCACGGATATATTCTGTGCACCGTTCATACAGCACCTTTGCAGGACGGTCAACAGCATATATCCTTCGGGCATCGGAGAGAACTTTGCAGGCTTCTTCCCATTTCCGGTTCCGGTACAGTTCCAGCGCCTCTGCATACATTGCTACAAAGCGTTCCGCCTCGTGCGGCAGTTCGTTTTTTTCACATATCAGTTCATAAATGGCTGTGGATTCCTTTTTGCCCACCACTGCCACATAATCCAGAATCCTGAGGGCCATTTCATTTCTTACCTGACGGGCAGTGTTTTCGCTTATGATGATCCCGGTTCCGTATACCTTGTTGGTTCCCTCCAGACGGCTTGCCAGATTGACATGATCTCCGATAACCGTGTAATCCATGCGTTTTTCACAACCCATATTTCCCACGATCACATCTCCGGTATTGATACCGAAACGGGTTTTGAATACAGGCATTCCCTTTTTTGCCCATTCTTTGCGCAGATCTCTGAGTCTGCGCTGACAAAGCAGTGCCCCCCGGCAGGCATGGAGCGCGTGATGCTCCACAGGCAGGGGCGCACCCCAGAAGGCCATGATGGCATCACCGATGAATTTGTCCACAGTGCCTTTCTGTGCGTGAATAATCCGGCTCATTTCATCCAGATATTCTCCGAGTGCAGCCACAAGGATTTCCGGATCAAACTGTTCGGAAATCTTGGTAAAACCGGCAATATCTGAAAAAAGAACAGTAATTTCCTGCTTTGCTCCGCCCAGACGGGCTTCCATGCCGCTTTTCAGCAGCAGGCGCACCAGTTCGGATGGGACGTATTTTTCAAATGATACCAGACCTTTTTTCATGCCGTCCATAGAGACTGACAGATTCATGATTTCCGAGATTCTGGAAACCGTTTTTTCGCGTGATGCCAGATCCAGATTCCGGATATACATGGCTTCCTGAGAAATTTCAGCCAGAGGTTTGGTGATTTTACGGGCAAGAATCACTCCCACAGCCAGGGCGGTTATCAGGGCAGTAAGGGAAATAGCAAAGGAAATCATATTGTTCCGCCGGATGGCAGCCATAAAATCGTCTTCGGGAATGATGACACCGACAATCCAGGGCCAGTCAGAATCCGAAGGAAATGGCAGATACGTTCCCATAAAGGTGCTGCCATTCATGGCAAAACGGATTTCCTCCAGCCTGAAAATCTCACATTTGGAAGAAACTGTCACCTTTGATCCCATAAGGGTTTTGTAGGAAAGTGTAAGGGCCGTATCCGAACTGCTGAGAATATGGCGGAGATCTATTTTTTTCTGACCATCCACCTCTTTTTCTTCCAAAAGCTGGAACAGATCCACATCTTTTTTCGCGGGATAGGCTATCAGTTCCCCTTTCCGGTTGATGATAAATGCCTTTCCGTTCTTTCCAATATGCAGATTTCCGATAAACTTTGAAATTTCCTCAATTCCTATATCAATGCCCACTACACCGAGCATGGAACTGTCCGCAGGGGAAAAGATGGGGGAAGCACATGAAATTCCGGGTTTCCGGTCGCTGAAAAAAATATAGGCATTGGTCCAGATGGCATCCCCCCGTTTTTTTGCCTCCATATACCAGGGACGCTGCCGGGGATCATATGCCTGGGAAGCCGGTTCTTCCATATTTTTGTAAGTGTTCTGCCAGACGGCATTTTCATGAACCCACTCTGTATAGGCCAGATCCCCTTTTATGCGTATCCATTTTGTGGAAAAGGTCTGATCCGGCATACGTTTGACCATCATAAAACTGCCATCTTCCTGCCCGTAATTTAGCATGACAAATTCCGGATGATGGATGAGCAGTTGACGGAAATATTTTTCGATTTCTTCCGGATTGTTGCTCCTGAGAATCTCGGCTGTTGCCAGTCCTCTGGAAAGATCAAGGCCCCTGCGGGCAGGCTGGAGATAATCAATGGCCTTATCCACAGTCTGTACAGATATGTTCTCCATCAGACTGTGGGTCAGGCTCCGCATGGAATCAGCGCTGCGGAGATAGTTGGTGACAATAATCAGCACGGACAGGGGAACAATCAGCAGTATCAGAAGAAGTGTTATGGCTGTCTGAACAGAATATGTTTTTTTTTGCATAAAATCATCCTCTCCTGTTATGATTTGTTGATATTCAACTGCATTCCGAAAGCGATTTGACCAGCATCTTCATATGCCCCTTTTCAGCCTGTGCAATGCCCAGAAAAATCTCTTTGGCCTCATCATTTCCGGACTGCTCAGCCACAGTCCGGTAAAGATCATATGCAGTGTATTCAATGTGCAGGGCAAGTTCCATGACACTGATGCAGGGACTGCCCCCTGCTTTTTCCAGACGGATGATGACTGTTTCAAGTTTTTCTCCCCCTTCCAGTATTTCTCCTCCCAGATCGGCAAAAAGTTTTTCAAAGGGAAGCGGGAGTGACTGCGTTTTTTCCCAGTAACGGTAAACCAGTTCCGCATGGGCCTCTTCTGCTTTGGACAAATCCGCAAGTGTCCGGGCAAAGGGTTCTCTGCTGAATTTTTCAAGTGCATACTGATAAAAACGGAAGGCACCTTTTTCCAGATTCATGGCGGTCATCAGCAGTTCAGGGAGTGCATCGGTTTTGGGAAAAACCGCTATTTTCGGAAAATCAGCCAGCGTTTTGCCATCCCAGGCCATGATTCCCCCTGCAAGATTCCATATCTTTTTCTCTGTAACCTCAGCATCTGAAACCATATCCGCAGCAAATGCGGAACGGCCTCCGCTGTGGCAGTAAAACAGCAAATCCCTGTCTGAAGGAAGTTCAAAAACCCGTGACTGAAGTTCTGAAACCGGTATGAGCAGCGCACCCGGAATATGTTTTTTTTCATATTCCGCAGGCTGACGCACATCAATGAGCAGCCAGTCCTTTTCCTTATGCTGCTGTGCATATTTCCTGAACTGTTCGGGGCTCAGATTGGCAAATTCCGTTTTTTTCATGAAAAATCCTCCTGTATTCTGGAAGTTGAACTGGCATCCGGGAAGTGATCCGGCTGTTCGGCACACATATTCGGATGAATATACCAGATTATTCTTTTCCTGTCTCTGCAATTTTTCAGAAAATCTTATTCTTTCTGTTCTTCGTATTGCCAATCTGATTTCTAAATTCCCAGAATGGATTAACTGCCGCAAAGACAGGACAGCACAAAGCCGGATCAAAAAATAAAATATTCTTCTTGACAAATCCTGTCTGTTTTATTATTCTCTACAGAAAATGATTATTAACAACATATAAATGTTTAGGGAAAGCCATGATTGATTATACTGTCCGTCTGGAAAAAATGGTTCAGAAACTCAGAGAAAAAGCACACCGGATTACTCCCCAGCGACTCGCGATTCTCAGGATACTGGCGGAAAGTTCGGAACATCCTGATGTGGAAAGCATTTATCAGCAGGTGAAAATCAATTTTCCCACCACCAGCATGGCAACGGTTTACAAAACCATTACTGTGCTCAAGGAAGTCGGAGAGGTTCTGGAAATCGGTTTTGGAGACGGCAGCAACCATTACGACGGCGGCAAACCTTTTCCCCATCCCCATCTGATTTGCACCCAGTGCAGAAAAATCATTGACCCGGATTTGGAAACCCTGCGCGATGTCACTGAGGAACTGGCAAATGACACCGGGTTTCAGATTGTGAGTCACCGGCTGGATTTTTTCGGAATATGTCCTGAATGTCAGAAAAAAAATATGCGTCCGAAACCCGGATAAAAGAAAAGCATATTTTTTTCTGCATATGGGATTTAACTCTTTTATTGCGATCTGTTTTATGATATTTTGTCCGGAGATTCTGTGCAATCCGGAAATCACTTTGAAACAAAACAGATGAGGGGGAAACTGTATGAAAAAATGGCAATGTCAGGTATGCGGGTATATCCATGAAGGGGATGAACCGCCGGATCAGTGTCCGGTCTGCGGGGCTGACAAAAAACTGTTTCAGGAAATCGGTGCTTCGGCAGGGGAAAAAAGCAAACCTGCTGAAAAGGAAAAAGTGAAAACTGCCAAAGCAAAAAAATGGCGGTGCACGGTATGCGGGTATATCCATGAAGGGGATGAGCCTCCGGATCAGTGTCCGGTCTGCGGCGCGGACAAAAGCCTGTTTGAACCGGTTTTGGAAGAGGCTTCCGCTGAGGTTTCTGCAAAAGAGGAAAAGAAAAGCCCGGCAGCGCCTATCAAAAATCCGCGAAAGATTGATCTCGGCCCTGCACCTGAAGCCGGAAAAGAAAGGATTCTCCATATCGCTATGGAACAGATACTTAAACATCATGTGCATCCCGTATCTGTTCACATTCCCAACGGTGTGCTTCCGGTTTCCTTTATTTTCCTCATTCTGGCAGCCATTTCCGGCTCTGATGCCCTCAGAATTGCGGCCTGCTGCAATATGATATTTGTTGTTCTCAGTATGCCGCTTGTTCTTTTTACCGGCTATGTGGAATGGAAAAAACGCTATAAGGGTTTTGTAAGCAAACGTTTTCTGACCAAAATTCTATGTGCAGCGATTGTGGCTGCCACATCTCTGGCTGTGGCTGTATGGCTGCTAATAGAACCTGATGTTCTCAGTGCGGAATCAGGACACCTTTTTGTGTTTCTGCTGACCAATCTGATTATGCTTGGTGCCGCGGCAACAGCAGGGTTCATCGGAGGCAAGCTGGTTTTCAGAGATTAGTATAAACCGGATGCCGGTAATTTCCGGACATCCCTTTTCCAATAACCTTTTACATCAAAATAATGAAAGGAGATTTTTACATGACGGAAAAGAGGAAACTGACCAATAACGCGGGCGCTCCTGTAGCGGACAACCAGAATGTGATGACTGCCGGGCCGCGGGGGCCAATGCTTATGCAGGATGTCTGGTTTCAGGAAAAACTTGCACATTTTGACAGGGAAGTGATTCCCGAACGCCGGATGCACGCCAAAGGCTCCGGAGCCTATGGCACATTCACGGTTACGCATGACATCACCAAATACACCAAAGCCAAAATTTTCTCCCAGGTGGGAAAAAAGACTGATTTGTTTGTCCGTCTTTCCACAGTGGCCGGTGAACGGGGCGCGGCAGATGCGGAACGGGACATTCGCGGCTTTGCCATGAAATTTTATACCGAGGAAGGCAACTGGGATCTGGTGGGCAACAATACGCCCGTATTCTTCCTGCGTGATCCCCTGAAATTCCCGGATCTCAACCATGCAGTCAAACGCGATCCCCGAACCAATCTGCGCAGTGCAAAAAACAACTGGGATTTCTGGACTTCCCTGCCGGAAGCTCTGCATCAGGTCACGGTTGTCATGAGTGACCGGGGTATTCCCGCGACTTACCGGCATATGCACGGTTTCGGCAGCCATACCTTCAGCATGATAAATGCAAAAAATGAGCGTTTCTGGGTCAAATTTCATCTCCGCACCCAGCAGGGAATCAAAAATCTCACTGATGCGGAAGCTGAGGCTGTTGTGGGTAAATGCCGGGAAAGTAATCAGCGGGATCTGTATGACAGCATTGAGAAAGGTGATTTTCCCAAATGGACCATGTTCATTCAGGTCATGCCGGAAAAGGATGCCTCCAAATGCCCATACAATCCCTTTGATCTCACAAAGGTCTGGTTTCACAGCGATTATCCCCTGATTGAAGTGGGCGTTATGGAACTCAACCGTAACCCGGAAAACTATTTTGCCGAAGTGGAGCAGGCCGCGTTCAACCCGGCCAATATTGTTCCCGGAATCGGTTTTTCACCGGACAAAATGCTGCAAGGACGGCTTTTCTCCTACGGAGATGCCCAGCGTTACCGGCTTGGCGTGAATCATCATCTGATTCCGGTCAACCGGGCACGCTGCCCCTTCCACAGTTACCATCGGGACGGCGCGATGCGGGTGGACGGCAATTACGGCAGCACTCTGGGATATGAACCCAACAGTTACGGCGAATGGCAGGAACAGCCGGATTTTTCCGAACCGCCCCTGAGTCTGGAAGGCGCAGCAGATCACTGGAATCACAGGGAAGATGATGATTACTATTCCCAGCCCGGTAAACTGTTCCGTCTCATGAGTGCGGATCAGAAAAAAGCCCTTTTTGAAAATACGGCGCGCGCAATGGGCGATGCACCGAAAGAAATCAAAATCCGTCATATCGGCAACTGCCTGAAAGCTGATCCTGCTTATGGCAAAGGCGTGGCCGAGGCAATGGGCATTGCACTCAGCGAAGTGAAATAACAGTGAACAGTGAACAGTTATCAGTGAACAGTTACCAGTGTTCAGGTAACTCAGGCGTTTGTTCTGGAACTTGGTAACTGACAACTGATAACTGACAACTGATAACTGACAACTGACAACTGATAACTGACAACTGATAACTGACAACTGATAACTGACAACTGATAACTGACAACTGATAACTGATAACTGATAACTGATAACTGATAACTGATAACTGATAACTGATAAAGAAAGGAGATTTATTGTGAAAAGTATTAAAGGAAGCAAAACCGAGAAGAATCTGCTGCTCTCATTTGCCGGTGAGTCACAGGCCCGGAACCGTTACACCTATTTTGCCGGTGCTGCCAGAAAAGAAGGTTTTGTGCAGATAGCCGACATTTTTGAGGAAACATCCAATCAGGAAAAGGAACATGCCAAACGTTTCTTCAAATTCCTTGAAGGCGGGGATGTGGAAATCGTTGGAGCATTTCCTGCCGGTGTCATCGGCTCCACCTATGACAACCTGATGGCAGCCGCAGCCGGGGAACGCCATGAGCATATGGAAATGTATCCGGGTTTTGCAAAGATTGCCAAAGAAGAAGGCTTTGAAGCCATTTCCATGGTGTTTCTCGCTGTTTCCGTGGCAGAAAAACAGCACGAGAAACGCTATGTGGAACTGGCCGGAAATATCAAGGCTGACAAGGTCTTCAAACGTGCCAAGTCTGTTGTATGGCGCTGCCGCAACTGCGGTTATCTGCATGAGGGAACCGAAGCACCGCTGATGTGTCCGGCCTGTGCGCATCCCCAGGCCCATTTTGAACTGCTGGGTGAAAACTGGTAATTGCTGAAAAGCTGGGTGGGTTCAGCGAAAGCTGAACCCGCCATTGGGCTTCAGGAAAAGTGGCTGGTTATGCTTTCGCTACACCTGCCATGAATTTTTTATAATGATTCCAAAGGGGCAGGCTCCAAACCTGCCCCTTTGTTTTTGTGTGCAGGAGAATTTATGGGCAAAGTTGTTATTTCCGTGCTGGGTCAGGACAGACCGGGCATTATTGCTCTGGTTTCTGACGCTCTGTTCCGTCTGGAATGCAATATTGAAAATGTAAGCCAGACCATTCTGCAGTCTGAGTTTTCCGGCATATTCATAGCGGAAATTCCGGCAGACATGTCTGCTGAGGAGCTTCGTATGAATCTGCAAAAGGAAGCGGAGCATATGGGGCTGCATGTGTTTGTCAAATATCTGGATGCCCCGAAAACTGTACCGGTTTCCAAAAAGACACTTCCATTTGTGATTACCACCAGAGGGCCGGATCGCAAAGGACTGGTGGCCGCGATTACAGCCATTATAGCCCGGCATGGCGTCAATGTCACCAATCTGCAGGCTGTTTTCAAAGGCGGGGATGATCCGGATCGGAATATAATGATTTATGAGGTTGATATTCCGGCAGAAACCGATCAGAAAGCACTGGATGCGGAACTCCGGGAAAAAGGCAGGGAACTTGATCTGGAGATCAGTATTCAGCACCGGAATATATTTGAGACCATGAACCGGATATAGCAGAAATTTTTCGTATTTTCCTTTAATCTGACTGTGCAAAAAACCGCGCTGCTCAATTTTTGCACTCCTCCGGATCAGGATATCTGCTGGAGTGCAAAAATTGAGCGGAGCGGTTTTTTGCATCCGGTTTTACACAGTTCAGACAGAAAATTTTCATCCCCTGAAAGGATTTGTCAAAATAGGGTTGACAGAATATTCGGCAGACCGTATTATTTTTGGAAATATTTATAAAATTGAAAAAAGCTAGGAGTTAAACAGTTGGTTTTCAACTATTTGATTTTACATGAACATATTTGAGAAGTCAATATTTGCATCTATAAAAATCAATATGTTAAAATTCAACTGCCTAACGCCTAAAAGCAAAAATATTAAGGACAACTGCTTTATTCCGGGGAGGCATCTATGACAATTTCGGAACGGCTCAGTTCAAGCATGGAAGACTATCTGGAAGCCATATTCCATATATCAGAAAGAAAACAGGCTGCCAGAGCCAAAGACATCGCAGACAGACTCAGTGTCAACAATTCTTCTGTTACGGGAGCGCTTCGCTCCTTATCGGAAAAGGGGCTGATCAATTATGCACCCTATGATCTGATCACACTGACAGACAAGGGAAAGGAACATGCCAGAAGTGTTGTCCGGCGTCACAAGGCACTGAAGGATTTTTTCATCCGTATCCTCTGCGCGGATGAAGCTGAAGCCGAAGAAACCGCGTGCAAAATGGAGCATACCATTTCACCCGATATTCTGGAAAGACTGATCCATTTTGTGGAATTTGTGGAAATATGCCCCAGAGGCGGCGTGGAATGGATAAAAGGTTTCGGACACTACTGCGAAGAGGGAAAAAACGCTGAAAACTGCCGGAAATGTCTTATGCGCTGTCTGGATCATCTGGAAAAATCTGAAACAGCGGTTTGAATTCTGTCCTGTTTTTTCCAACAAATCCTCTTGCCATATCCGTAAAAAATCTGTTAAATCCTTATCCTGTATAACAGACTTCCGGCTTCAGCGGGAATGAGGGGAAAATTGTCATTCCTGCATATATAAAAAACAGGCAGATGATCAAATCTTCTGATTTTGCAGCCGCAGGGCGTTCTTTTTCAGGGGATTTGACCCTTTGCCAAATATCCGCATCACAAAATACAGAAAGGCAACTTATGAAAAGGATATGTTTTCAAACTCTTGTGTTCTGTTTTCTGTTTACTGGGATCGGCATCTGCGGACGTGCTCCGGTAAGTGAAATCACAGAAGAATGCCTGGGATGCCATTCTTCTGTTCATCCCGGAATTGCAGAAGACTGGAAACGCAGCCGGCATGCCATGCTTACGCCTGCACAGGCATTGGAAGTCAAAGGACTGGAAAGGAAAATATCTGCAAACACTGTGCCGGATCGTCTGAAAAACACGGCTGTCGGATGTGCGGAATGCCATATGCTCAATCCGGAACATCATACTGCGGACACCTTTGCCCATAACGGTCATCAGATTCACACCATTGTCAGTCCTAAGGACTGCGCTGTCTGCCACAGTGAGGAGGCGGAACAGTTTTCCTTAAATATCATGGCCTTTGCATGGAAAAATCTGGCTGAGAACACAGTTTATCAGAAACTGGAGCAGGCGGTCATCGGCAAAGCAGTGAAAAATGAGGGTGTGATCAGTTATGAAAAATCAGATGAGGATACCCGCGCGGAAGCCTGTTATTACTGTCACGGAACCCGTCTGGAAGTCAAAGCGCAGGAAACCAGGGAAACCGTCATGGGTGAAATGGAATTTCCGCAAATCACGGGCTGGCCCAACGGGGGCATTGGCCGCATCAATCCGGACGGAACCCAGGGCGCATGTTCGGCCTGCCATACCCGTCATGTTTTTTCCATTGAAATGGCACGCAAACCCGGTACATGCCGGGAATGTCATCTGGGACCTGATGTGCCGGCCTACAAGGTTTATCTTTCCAGCAAACACGGCAATATCTATACAGATATGAGCAAAGACTGGAATTTCAAATCTGTTCCCTGGACTGTGGGAAAGGATTTCAGCGCGCCCACCTGCGCGGCCTGCCATATGAGTCTGCTGGTCAACACAGACGGAGAGACTGTTGCAAAGAGAACGCATCAGATTGGCGACCGTCTGTCCTGGCGGATATTTGGTCTGATTTATGCACATCCCCATCCCAGGCATCCGGACACTACGAGGATACGGAACAAATCCGGACTGCCCCTGCCTGCGGATATGGACGGAACCCCGGCTTCGGGATTCCTGATTGAAGCAGCAGAAAAAGAAAAAAGAACCGCAGCCATGCAGTCCGTATGTCTTACATGCCATTCGGCTTCATGGGTTTCAGGTCACTGGAAACGCTTTGAAAACACCATCCGCCAGAGCAATGCGGATATCCGCACTGCCACGGCCATTATGGGAGAAATATGGACACGGGGATATGCCAAAGGCATTGCGCAGGAGGAAAATCCCTTTGATGAGGCTGTGGAAAGAATCTGGTGTGACACATGGCTGTTTTATGCCAATACTGTCCGCTTTACCTCCGCAATGGGCGGAGGAGGGGATTACGGAGTCTTTGCTGACGGACGCTATCAGTTGTCCCAGAATATCAGGGAACTTCAGGAATGGCTTGATCTTAGAATCCGTCTTTTCCCCTCAGCCTCGCCCGTTGCAGAATCAGAAGATCCGCATCTGATCTCCCGCAGATTCCCTCCGGCAGGACAGAATTCCCGGAAAAACAGATTAACTGATGTTACGCTGCCCTTCCAAAAATCAGGAAATTATATGAAATCTGAAAAATAATCAGGCAGTAAGCTTTGTGAGACTTTGTCTTTTTGTGTCTTCGCGGCAGTCTGAAAACCGGATTTTGTTTCTTCAGAGAAGATTTTTCTCCGATCCGGAAAGGCACATATTGATCAGAAAAAAAGGATTCCCGTGAGCATAAAATGAACGGTTTTGTCTCCGCCCGGCAAATATTTCAGAAAAACAAAAGATGCCGGGACTCTGCTTCGGTATCCGCAATATGAACAATGAAAATGATAAGCAGGCACAGGGTCAGGTATTTCATGGTTGCGGAATTCATCAGACATTCTCTTTTCTGCCCCTGTTTTCCTTTTCACTGATCTCCTGTGCACTGTTTTCCTGCAGGGGTTCCGCGTCCGATGCGGCATCAGCCGGGAATTTTTTCTCCCATGAATCTTCCCGGTTGACAATCTGCTCAGAAATCTGCCGGGGGCCATGTTTGACTTCAGGAGATAGCAACTGACGGAGAAAGATATTCATTCTGCGTCTTTGCAGGATATTCCGGATGAAACTTACGGGCCAGACCAGTTTCCATGTCATTAGAAACGCTCCTTTCCATGTGGGCATCAGGATTTCTCCGCTTTCATCTGTCTGGAAATATCCGGCTTTTGCCTGCCGAGCCAGAAAACGGGTGACAGACATCTGCACAGCCATAACTTCCGTGTCTTTGGAAGGCAGAACAGCTTCTTTGCCCAAAGCAAAACGTGCGATCAGTCTGCGGTGGAGAATGTACAGATGATGCGGATCTTTGATACTGGGGAAGGAAAAGACCTTTTTGTCAGGAAACTGCTTCAGCACATCCGGCTGTGGATTGCTGTTGGTATTGATTTCACTGCTGTCGCCAAATACCGTGCAAAATTCTGTATAACGGATTTCAATGGGTTTTGTCGCTGTTCCCCCGGTGGCCAAAACAGACATGGCCATGTCCCTGTTTTTCCTGTTCACTGTCAGCACAAAGAGAATTCTCTGGTTTTCATTGCTTTCCCAGGAGACAAAGGCCGCAGGTTCAAATCCTTCCTTTTGAAGCAGTTGCAGATTTCTGACAAAATAATCTGCCTTGTCCTGCGGCAGATTGCGGGGATCAAAAAGATCAAAACGGGGTTTCGCGGACTGCCGCTGTTTTGAATGTACAATAATCGGCGCGACAACTCCGAAAATAATAATTTCTGCAAGAATGAGCACACCAGCGGCATAAAGAAAAATATCAAGCATTCACTCCTCCGTAAAATCAGTGTTCAGTTATCAGTTAATATTACGCAGAATCGTCATACCGGCGAAAGTCTGTATCCATAACATATTGAAAATACTTGATTCAGACTTTAGCCGGAATGAAGGCTGCATACTGATTTTTGAAAAGGCTGCGTAACATCAGTTGTCAGTTGCCAGTGTCCATATTTCAGATTTCAGTATTTTCCTGACACCTGAAACCTCATATCAGATTCATTATCTCAAATGTATTATCCCTCAGATCAGCGATCAGCAGTCTGTTTCTCAGTGTATCTTTTTTGTTCAGAAGGATTTTTATGATTTCCGATGACTCCAGAGATGAGAGCAGGAATACCGCATGTGCCAGGCAGCCCTGGGACTGTTCGGCTCCTTTTTCTTCCAAAAATTCCGCAGAGCCGTAAATGTTTTGAAGTCCGGTATCTTCCGGAAAAATGGTGGTGACATGGCCGGCAGAACCCGCCACTGCTGCGGAAACCAGGGGAATACCTGCTTTTTTTGCTGCGGATTCCAGCACAAAACGGGTTTTCATACTGTCCAGACAATCCGCAGCCGCATCCGAATCTTTCAGCAAATCACGAGCGTTCTCTTCATTGAGAAATAAAGCATGTTTTTCAACTGTAAGAGAGGGATTTATTTGCGGCACACGCCGGGCAGCGGCTTCTGCTTTTGGCATTCCCTGCGATTCGGGACAACTGAACAACTGACGGTTCAGGTTGCTGTCCTCAAAACTGTCTCCGTCAATCAGGCGCAGCGTACCGACACCTGCACGGGCCAGAATTTCCACTACGGTTCCGCCCAATCCGCCCAGTCCAATCACTGTGACTCTGGATTGCAGAATGCTGATCTGATCCTGGACGGAAAATGTTTTCATATTCCTTGCATAACGCTCAGGAATAATACTGTTTTCAAGGGAAATAATTTCAATTTCCCGGCCAGGAATGTCAAAAAGCAGGGACATATTTTTCACGGCTTCAGTTCCAATGCCGGTATATGCCTCTCCGTCCGGATGATTCCGTTTTATGCTGTGCTGCCTGATCTTACGGAGCAGTTGTGCATCAGCCATCATCCGCCTCCGATAGGCGGAAAAATTCCCACCCGATCACCGTGATGAAGCAGCGAGGACATATCAGCTTTTCTGTTATTAATAAAGATCAGCCTGGCCTCTTTTTCCGGAACAGCCAGTTTTGCCACCAGATCCCGGACGGTATTACCCTCTTCAACCGGATAACTGTCTGCATCTTCCGGCATATATTTTGCCAAAGTGGCAAACAGTTTGAGATAAATGCTGATCTTCATTACTTTTTCAATCCGAATCTGAGACATACCATGATTTTGTGAATCCGGTTCTGAATATGTTCCTCATTTTTGGTATTGGCCAGGGTCATCAGGTGTGTGGCAGCATCCAAAGGGAATTCTTTCCGGTTTGCCAGAACCATCCGGTACCAGAGGGGAATATCCAGATCATAAGAATCGGAAAGAGCGACCGAAAGTTTGCGGAGAGCTTCAGGCCGTTTATCTGCCTGTTCACTTCCGCAGCCCGCTTCTCCGGATTTTTTCTCACTGTAAGATTTCAGAACAGTAAGAATGTCATTTTTGATTTTGCTATAGCGGGAAATGGGCAGAACCCAGAACCGTCCGATAATAAAACCGAATGTGCCCAATACAAAACCGACAATTCCGCCCATAATCATGGGTTCAATTTTCATAATAAAATTTTCCTGATCCGTTTACAAGTTTTAAGTTATACCAATTCGCTATTGAATCTATACAATAAAGTGAGTTATTTTCTCTGTGTTCTCTGTGGTTTTTTCTCTCTGTGTTCTCTGTGGGAAACCGAATCATAAGTATACTTTCAATGAAGAATTGGTATAACAGGTCATTTTGATACAGGCTCTAAAAGGTGTATCCCACGGAAAAATGAAGTTTGCCATCACTTTCCCCCTCTTCCTTATCCAGTTTCCATCCGTACATAAATCCGATGGGGCCAACCGGAGTGATATAGCGCAGCCCCAGCCCAACGGAAGAGCGAAAATCGTCTGACATATCAGACTGGGCCGTATTTTTGATACTGCCGATGTCGTAAAAGGTGGAAAGTTCAAAATTCAGTCCCAGATCAATCCTTGCTTCCAGACTTCCCAGAATTTCCGTGCGTCCCCCGGCCGGATCATCCGCTGCATCCCGGCGCAGCATGTTTTCGTCAAATCCCCGTATGTCTGCTGTTCCGCCCAGATAGAACATCTGATCATCTGAAATCCTTCTTTCAGAACCATAGGGATCAATATATCCGTAACGTCCCCGCACAGCAAAGGTCAGCCGGTTTAGCGGTGTGTAAAAATACCGGGTTTCAAAGCGGTATTTGAAAAAATCATCCTGATCGCTGTCCACTCCGTTGGAAATATCCACCGAAGCAGATGAATAAAGCCCTTTTGTGGGCCGAACATGGGAATCTGTGGAATTGTAAATCAAAGAAGGCGTTGTCACCAGAATGCTGCGGGGTTCATACAGATCCTCGTCTCCGGCAGGAATGGCTTTGTCATTGACCCGGTACTGCTCCCGGTATTCATAACGGAATGCAAGACCGGCACGGAAATTTTCCCAAAAAGTTCGGTTAAAGCCCAGAGACGCTCCATAGGAGTTAATGCCGTAATCCTTGTTCAGTTCTTCGGTTTCCTCAGCAAAAATATTAAGATTGGATGAAATACGGGTTCCCAGAAAACGGGGTTCGGTAATGCTGATTTCCCCCCGGTATCCGATCATGCTGTATTCCACGCCCACCCACGCGTCCCTGTTCATGCCGAACAGGTTTCTGTCACCGACTTTGCTGTGGACAAAAAATTCTCTGGCCGTGTCATATCCTCCACCGATCTGAAAATAGTAAGGCTTTTTTTCCTCCACAGAAACCAGCATATCCACCTGCTCCTCTTTTTCCTTCAGTCCCAAAAGGCTGAACTGCGCGGAGTTCAGTGCACTGATATTGCGGATATTCCTGTTGCTTTCCATCATCTTTTTCAGGGAAAAAGGCTCCCCATCCTTTATTTCCAGCTCATTGAGGAAAACTTTCTGCTTTGTGCGGAAATTGCCGGAAAACCAGACCTGTCCGGTTTTCACATAAGGGCCTTTGTCAATCTCGTAACTTACAGATGCAAGACTCCGGTCTTCACTGATGTCCGCCTTTGCCTTTACCTGCACATGGGGATGGCCTTTTTCCGAAATCAGAGCCGCAATACTGTGTTCATCGTTTCTGAGCATGTCTTCCCGGAAAGGCTCCCCGGTTTTGAGCCCCAGAACAGCCCTGACTTCGGCTTCCTCAGATTCCTCCAGCCCTGTAACAGAGACATCTGATACCCTTGTCTGAACCCCTTCTGTTATTTCCAGACCGACATCCGCATAATTCAGTTTCTTATCCTCATCCTTCCTCCAGAGGATTTTTTCCTTTATCTCTGTTTCCGGATATCCCTGTTTCAGATACAGTCCGGCAATGGCTTTTTTGTCATCTTCCAGCACTTCAGGCACAAATTCACCGTCTGCAATGATTCCCGGAGTCCGGGTCAGAATCTGATCTTCAATTTTTTTCCGCTCAACTGCCTCATTGCCATTGATGGCAATGGCTTCGGTGACTGATCTGGGGCCTTCCTCAATGGCAATGCGGATTTTGCGCACAGGCCGGGTTTTTTCCTCTTTGCGTTCTTCCTCAGTTTTCACCTGCACTTCCGCATATCCGGCTTTACGGTATTTTTCCCTGATATTGCGGATGCTTCTGCGCAGTCCCAGATCACTTTTGTTGCCTTTTTCCGCAAGCACCAGCTCCTTTTTCAGGGTCATGTTCCAGAATTCTTTGTTTCCCTCAAAGGAAATATCATAGCGGGAGCCTTCATCAATATGGATTTGGATAAAAGCGCTTTTCTTTTCCGGATTTTTTTCCACATCCGCACGAATCAGAACATCCGCATATCCCTTTTCCCTGTAAAATTTTGTCAGATTTTTCACATCATTATTCAGATCTTTCTGCACCAGTCTGCGTATGCCTCCGGGAAAAAGGGAAGACTGCCATGTTTTGATGCGCATTTTCAGACGTGCCCCGGAAAATGCCTGATTTCCCTTTATCTGCAAATCCTGTATACGGAAAAACTCCCCTTTTTCAATATTCACTGAAACTGTGTAACTGCCGTCTTCCGGCTCTTCCTTTGCCGAAACCCGGATATTCGGGGAAATATATCCTTCGTCTGTGAATATTTTGGATATGGATGCCTCCTGCTCCGCAAGTTTTTTTTCATCAAAGGCATCTCCTGTGTAAATGCTCATGGCATTGAGGATTTCTTTTTCCAAAAGTGGAAATCCGCCTCTGATTTTTATGTCCCTTATTCTGCGGAAAGGCACAAGCCGGAATGTGATCGACATTTCGGCTTTTGTCCAGTCAGGATCCGGAATGTCTATTTCCCGGAATATTTTTGAGGCCGTCAGCCGATCCACTGCCTTTGTGAATTTTTCATCTGAAAACCTGTCGCCCTCCTTCAGCCCAATCATTTCCCGCGCCATTTTTTCCAGATGGCCGGTATCTCCGGGCATGTCAGCAATCTCAATGAAAATCCGGGATATTACAGGTTCTGTGGCCATCTGCTGCTGTGCCTGTGCCGGGCATTGCATGTCTGACCATATCCAAAATCCGGCAATCCACAGAAACAACAAAAATTTTCTTTTGTTCATAAACATTCCGTTTTGTGTTTTTGCTGTAAAAACTGCATTTTTCCCGTCCCCTTTGCCTGGGGAGGAGTCCCGGACTTAAAGTTTGGGACAGTAAAACACTTCAGTAATTTCTGCCAGACTTTCAGTCCGGCAATCAGGGAATTTCTTAATTTAATGGCTCTGCTTTTTTCCGCTCAGGAATGCGGCCAGTTTTTCCTCTACAACATTCTCCGGATGTTTTCCCACGATCCGCTCTGTTACTGTTCCGTCCCGGAAAAAGAGCAGCAGGGGAATTCCGCTGATTCCGAAAGCCTCAATAGCGGCCTCACCGGCCCAGTACACAGGAAAATCCACATGATACTGATCAATGACCGGCTGCATGGCTTCAGGCCCTGCGTAATCCACGCTGAGACCGATAACCCGGATACCCTGATCCCGGTATTTCCGGTTAAGTCTGACCAGATCAGGCAGTTCCTCTTTGCATGGCCCGCACCAGGATGCTGTCACTGTCACCAGAAAACATGCTGTTTTATCTGAAACCAGTTTCTTAAATTCATCCAAAGTGATTTTTTTTACCGGGTTCTTAGCTTCTTCTGCGTGGGAAAGGGGCAGAAAAAGGGGCAGAAAAAGGAAAAAGGGCAGCCAAAGTCTGAGTTTTTTCATCAGCATCTCCTGATATTATGGGAACATATATCTCTGTTTGCAGCAGTCCCCGCAAATGGTGCATTTGTCTGATCTGACAGAATTCTTATAACCGTGCCTCTTTGGAATTTTCCGCAATGCAGAATAAATCAGTGAAAAGGTCAACTCTGATCAGGAATGGGCGGGTATGTTAATGCCCGGTTCCGGCTTTGTATGCAGGAACCGGGCATAATGACAAATCAGTGCAGAAGCGGATCAGACCAGTCCCTGATCCAGCATGGCATTGACCACTTTCACAAAGCCGGCTATATTGGCGCCTGCCATGTAATTGCCGGGCTTCCCGTATTCTGCCGAGGCATCCAGACAGGTTTTGTGTATGGATTTCATGATGATTTTCAGACGGGCATCCACCTCTTCCCTGGGCCAGTTGATCCGCATACTGTTCTGGGACATTTCCAGACCGGATACGGCCACACCGCCTGCATTGGAAGCCTTGCCCGGAGCATAAAGGATTTTCTGATCCAGAAAAATATTGATAGCCTCAGGAACGGACGGCATATTGGCTCCCTCGCACACCAGTTTCACTCCGTTTTTCATCAGATTCTGCGCATCTTTGCCCTGAATTTCATTTTGTGTGGCACAGGGAAATGCACAGTCAGCTTTATGATCCCAAATAGGATTGTAATCCAGTGCGGAATTCACCGGAGTATAAACAGCTTTCGGATATTTGTCCGCATATTCTTTAATCCGTCCCCGCCGCACATTCTTGAGCCGTTTGACAAATTCCAGTTTCTGAGCGTCAATTCCCTCCTCATCACAGATATAACCGGAAGAATCCGAAAGTGTAACAGCCTTTCCGCCCAACTGGATAATTTTTTCCACTGTAAACTGGGCCACATTTCCTGAGCCTGAAACCAGGCAGACCTTGCCGGTCAGAGTTTCATTGCGGGTTCCCAGCATTTCTGCCGCAAAATACACACAGCCGTAACCTGTGGCTTCCGGACGGATCAGACTGCCGCCCCAGTTAAGACTTTTGCCGGTCAGTACGCCGGTAAACTCATTGCGCAGTTTTTTGTACATGCCGAAAAGATAGCCGATTTCCCTTGCGCCAACGCCAATGTCACCGGCTGGTACATCTGTATTGGGGCCGATATGACGGAAAATTTCAATCATGAAACTTTGGCAGAAACGCATGACCTCATTGTCGGATTTGCCCTTGGGATCAAAATCGGAACCGCCTTTGCCCCCGCCCATAGGCAGCGTGGTCAGAGCGTTTTTGAAAACCTGCTCAAATGCCAGAAATTTGAGAATCCCCAGATTCACAGAGGGATGGAAACGGAATCCCCCTTTGTACGGTCCAATGGCACTGTTCATCTGGATACGGAATCCCCGGTTGATCCGAACCTGTCCCCGGTCATCCATCCAGGGAACCCGGAACAGAATCACTCTTTCAGGTTCTGTGATTCTTTCCATCACAGCCGCCTGCCGGTATTCGGGATTGCGATCCAAAACAGGCGCAATGGTCTCCACCACTTCAGCCACAGCCTGGTGGAATTCCTTTTCCACCGGGTCTTTCTCTTTGATTATACGAAGTATGTCATCCAATTGCACTTCCTCCCCCATTGATTAATTTGAAACAGATATTTTAACTTGAACAGTCTCATTTCCCTTTGCAAAAAAATAAAATATGCAGACGGATATGGGCATGGCAAATCACGGATTTGGCTTTTAGCACATCTTTACACAAAATCACAGAAATTTGTTTTCACCTTCCTGTATAAATTTTTAAGATATGAAATTCTCAGAAAAATTATTTTTCCCCAAAAAACAGGGCGGCTGAAAAACGGAAAATTTCCTGCAGGACAACTGCCATTTTTCATTTCACAGATGTCTCATTTTCATACCTGCACACCTCTACCCGGTTTTTGCCTTTTTCTTTTGCCACAAAAAGTGCTGAGTCCGCATCCCTGAGCAGTATATCCAGATGAAACGGACTGCTTCTGATTTTGGCGACCCCTGCACTGACAGTAAAAGAAATATGCTGCTCCCCCACAGGAACAGTTGTGTTTTCAGCCATCTCCCGAAGCCGTTCGGCAGTTACAGCCCCCATATCTGAACCGGTGGCAGGCAGCAGAACCGCTATTTCCCCGCCGTTTATCCGGCCGGCAATATCCACAGTCCGGATATTGCTTTCAACAATTATGGCCAGCGTCCTTATCACACTGTCGCCTGTCTCATTTCCATATGCATCATTAATGGTTTTCAGATCGTCAATATCCATAAGAATCAGGGAAATTGGCTGGCTGTAACGCTTTGCACGTTCCATCTCACGTGTTGCCAGTTTAAAAAAATGTATCCGGTTGTACAGGCTGGTCAGCAGATCTGTCTGACAGAATTCCACCAAATCTTCTTCTCTGACTTTTGTTCCGGACATATCTCTGACAGTTATCAGGAAACATCTCTGATTATAGAGGAAAATGGGAAGCATCATAATTTCTGCCGGAAATTCACTTTTGTCCTCCCGGATGGCTTTGCACTCTGTCAGACCCGAACCGGCCCGTTTTCCCGCCGGTTTTATTATTTCGCTGTTATCATCCGCTGCAAAGGTATCGGGCACAAAAAGTTCCCGGAAATCTTTGCCCATGATTTCCCCTTCTGAAAAACCGAACATTTTCTGCATTCCCGGATTCCGGAAATAAATTTTTGCCTGTGCATCAGCCATCAGTATGGCTTCCGGCCAGGAGTGGCAGAATGTCTGAAAAATTTTTCTGCTTTCACCCAGTTTCTCCTCAGTCTGTTTCCGCGCCTCTCTCTCAATCGTCAGTTCCTGCCGTCTTTTTTCAATGGCAGAACGGGCGGTACGGCCATTTTTTGCAGAGCGCATCATGAGGATGATAATCAGCAGAGTTGAAACTGGCAGCGTAATCATCATTGGGAAACCTTTTATCAGGGAAAGGATAAAAAGAATCTCAAATATGACAAAGATAATCAGTTCAACGGTATTGTTCCGGATTTCTTCATTCATAGTTCCAAATAAATCCTTATAAATAGTTATAATATTTCAATTTTGGTTTTTTTGGCACGAATTTTGCTGCTGCTGCACTTTTATGTCAGTTGATATAGCTACTTTGGCGGAATATTTTTTTATGGAAATCACCTTAAGGAGCGAGACAACTCACGCCAGTTGGCGCATGATCGCTCTAAAACTCACCTCCGCCGATGTCATAATTTGTTTGCTATACCGAAGCAAAGCCTCTATGATGGTTCTAAATTGTTCCTGTGTCATCGTTTCCGTTTCGTGCTGCCGTTCCTTAAATGCTTCTGCGAGTTCATCGGGGTTAAGGCCAATTTTTTTCGCATAGTTGCAAATATCGCGTTCCGTGGCGCCATCCTGTATATTGGCCTGTCCCATCGCCCAACTGGCAAGATGTTCGCCCCGAATGATCAGAGGTGCAGAGGAATCGGCAAACCCGTTACGGACACAGGTTTTGATGGCATATTTTCCTGTGCTGAGGACTTGCTGCGCAATATTTTTGCCATGTTGCTTACAATCCTGAAGACCTTTCTCTGTACTTCTGATTAATCGGCAGAGCAGGCAATACCTGCTCGGTTCAGTAATGGGTGTCCCATTAACATCCATCATAACTGTTGCCACTCTATTTTTCTTTGCAAACGCATCTTGAAACCTCTGCAACCGGCTCTTGTCAATTAAGTCCAAAATATTCGCGGTATTCTTCATCGTAAAATCTCCTTTTCTTAATAATAGGGCATTTACCAGAAGTGCTCTGGTGTCTTCAAATTCAATCACTGCAGCAATCTATTCACCATCATTTTAGAATCACAAGCTTCTCTGTGTCAATCTTTTTTTCGTGATGTGTTTCAAAAATATCCTCCGTTCGATCAAAAGGAGCTTTGTGATGCAGGGGTAATTTTTGAAGCCTGAAAATATGATTCAGTCTGAGCGGTAAAATTTTCAGGCTGTTTATACCGCATTGTTTCTCAATGATTTCCTGCAGCGGCATATTCAGATCAGCTTTGCCGATCTGATGCCTGATCTGCATTTCCCATACGCTCACAATACTTAAATATCTGATGTTATTATTTTCCTGATAAACACCCAAAGCCTTTGAAGATACCTTCTGAGGTTCTCCTCTTAACCATAAAAATACCTGTGTATCAGGCAATAATTTCATCAGTTTCACCTGAGCAGAATTCATCGGGCAGCGGGTCATTGAAATCATCACTTATTTTAATTTTGCCGATATATTCTCCGACAGTGCTTTTTGATGAAATTTCAGGGTATTTCTCAGTATCAGTATATTCAGGAACCATTTTTGCAAGATACGCCTGATCATGCAAAGGGAGTATTCTTATACTGTCTATAATTTCCCTGAGTTCAAGATTCATAGCTTTAAATCATTTAAACATTCTGTGGCATAAAGCAGAGCTAAGCGGTGGAAAGGTGAAGTGAGCGGAACCCTTTGCGTCCGCTTGAGAGCGGGGTTGTGCGGTGAAAAATTGCGGTAGTGCTACACAAGTAATGCTGTTATAATATTCATACTTTACAAACAGATATATCTGTATTATTATTTTCTGGATAAATTTAAAAATCACAATGTTCAGTGAAAGGATTTCTTTATGAACTGCC
>JBFXEJ010000085.1:0-29079 GCA_050180235.1 Desulfococcaceae bacterium | reverse complement strand
CTTTGGCATTGTCCGCAGCCCACACTGTGACAGCATTTCCCAGATCAGCCAGTGCTGCATCAGATGACAGACTGCGAATATCATCATTTTTGTCATATCCCTGAAAAACAAGGGCATCAAAGGCCAGTGCAGCATTGGCATTCACAGCGGACTGCAAATCCGCTCCTGCATTTCCGGAAACGATAAGGGCCTTTCTTTTCAGCATATTGGCGGATGAAAACGTCACAGGCCCGGCAGATGAGACACTGCCATGACGGTCACGCGCGTAATATAAAATTTTGTAATTTCCCTCTGATGCAATTCCCTCATACCTGCCTTCAAACCGATCCCCGCCTGCGGGAAGAAGTTCAGCAGCAGGCATTTCCAGAATTGTACTGTTGTCAGCAGAATTAAAATCAGGCGGCTGAATCACGGCCCACACACGGGAAAGGCCGTCATTGTCCGTAACAGTTGCAGAAAGAACAGCGGTATTTGCATCATCAGGACTGATCACTGCTGAAAACGCAGTGAACACAGGAGCATCCTGCTGATAATCCGCAATCCCGGCAATCTTCACCTCACCGGCTGCATCATAATCCGGGGGCTCATTTCCGGTTCCGTTTCCATTGCCGTCCAGCAGGGGATTCTGCAATGAAACTGCGGAATTCAGTGAGGACACGGCATGTTCAAACGCATCCGCAATGTTTTTTCCGCTGAAAACATCTGTCCAGAAAAAACCGGAAAATGACACGGAACCCTGACTGATGAACCACGCATCCTTATTTTCCTCCGTGCTGCTGATGACAATCCGATCCGGTGCCGCGAGAACAGGCAGAAAACTCCCGGAACTGCACGCATCATATATCACAATGATTTTTCCGGAAATCTCTGCCTGAAGTGCATTCAGCCATTCATCAAGCATGTCTGCCGTGAGTATGTCCGTCCCGTTCATGCGGAATGTGCCGCTTTTGCCGTGATCCGTGAGAAACACAATCACATTTTCTGCCCCGGCAGCCCATGTTTTAACGGCATATTCCAGATTGGCATTGGTGGATGTTCGATCCACATCATCAGAAAGTCCGTTGTTATCCAGATCAACGGAAGTGTCAGGATTCAGATAAAAAATCGTGTTTTTGTCAAATCCCTGATACGTAAGCGCACGGTACGCAAAATTGGCCGTAAGCTGTGTGGCAGCCCAGAGCCAGTTCCCCGCATACGGCCCGCCGCCTGCAACGATAATGGCTTTATTGGTTTTATCAGAACTGATTTTTGAAAATACCTGTATGCGGTGGTTATCCGTATCCGCAACATACACCTTTCCGTCAGGACTGATCACGACATCCCCAGGCCAGCGCATCTGTCCCGGAGCATTTCCGACTTCTCCCCATGCTTCAATAAAATTGCCATTGGAATCAAATTTCTGAATGCGGCTGTTTCCGGAATCTGCAACATAAACATTGTCATCCTGATCCACTGACACACCAAAAGGCAAATAGAATTTTCCTTCCTCTTTGCCTTCTGTTCCCCATGAATGCAGAAAAATGCCATCAGAATCAAATTTCTGAATCCGGTGGTTCAGGGTATCTGCCACATACACATTCCCTTTACTCTCAACAGTGATTCCCCGCGGGGTGTCAAAATCTCCGTATCCGTTCCCCTCTTTTCCCCAGAATTTGACAAATTCCCCGTCCTGCCCCAACTTCTGAACCCGGTGATTGCCGGTGTCCACAACATACATGTTCCTGCTGCTGTCAACGGCAATTCCGATGGGATGCCTGAACTGTCCGTCTCCAATCCCTCTTTTGCCTATCGGCGGCAAGTGCAGATTTCCCAGTCCGTCAAATATCAGAATCCGGTCATTTCCCGTATCCGCTACATACACATACCCGCTGCTGTCAACCGCAATGCCTTCAGGATGTGACAAATTTTTCTCACCGATTCCCGGAGTTCCCCATTGCAGCAGAAACTGCCCGTCCCGGCTGAATTTCTGAATCCGGTCATTATCAGTGTCTGCCACATATACAAAACTGTCGGTGCTGTCCCATGCAATTCCATTGGGCGTGTTGAATTCCCCGGCTTCTTGGCTCATTCCCCATACAGAGACAAACTGCCCCGCGCTTGTGAATTTCTGAATGCGGCTGTTATTTGTGTCCGCCACGTAAAGATAGCCGCGATCATCGGCAGTCATTCCCCCCGGAGCATTGAATTCTTCATTTCCGCTTCCCTGATTTCCCCATTTGTCAACAAATTCTCCTGTGTCTGTGAATTTCTGAATGCGGTTGTTGAACATGTCTGTCACATACACAAAACCCTCTTTGCCGGCAGTGACACCTTTGGGAGAATAGAATCCGCCATCCCCGCTTCCCTCATATCCCCATTGCAGAACAAACTGTCCGTCCGGGGCAAATTTCTGGATTCGGTGATTGTTGTTATCCGCTACATACACAAAACCCTTTTGGTCGGCTGCAATACCAAGCGGAGCATATGGCAGTTTATCTCCTGTTCTCTGACCGCTCCACTTCATGACAAACTGTCCATCTTCTGTAAATTTCTGTATCCGGCGGTTGCTGCCATCTGTTACATAAACATTGCCTGCATAATCCACGGCAATTCCGTAGGGCATGTCAAACTCGCCATCTCCGCTTCCCATGCTCCCCCATTTCGTCACAAACTGACCGGATGAAGTGAATTTCTGCACCCGGTTGTTGGCATTGTCAACCACATACACAAATCCCCGGCTGTCTGCTGCAATACCGGTTGGATAATCAAATTCTCCGTCATCCGTGCCGTTTTTTCCCCATTCTGTGACAAACTGACCGTCTGAACTGAATTTCTGGATACGGTCATTTGCCGAATCTGCCACATAAATAAAACCCTCACTGTCACAGGCCAGATCAGAGGGATTCAGAAAATACCAGGGCTGATGCAAAGCAGGCCACATGCGCCGGAAAAGATATGTTTCCTGAGACAATGAAAAAGCGGGGAAAATCAGAAGGGATATGAATGTGAACACAGCGATACCCCCCAAAAAAGCAAACGGTTTGCTCCATGTATTCATTATGACCGCCTTTCTGAATATGGCATAGTACACGACCACGTTGAATTTTATATATTCCCCTCTTGAGAGGGGCAGGGGTGTGTCCGGAACTGCACAGTCCAATAACACACCCCTGCCCCTCTCAAGAGGGGAATTGATACCATAAAATCTAAATTGGTCATGTAATAGGTTCAACGTGTTATATCAAGTGATGTTAGACACTGAGTAGTGGGCACGTCAGTGCCCATTATTTCGGTTTTTTTTCAGAATCGGTGGGCAACCGCTCCGCTTTTGCCCACACTGTCTGCTATAATCCCGCAGCTTTTCGCAGCGCATAAACCGCCTCTGCAGGCCCAAGATGTGTATCATTGTTTATATCAGCCTGTTTGTGCAAAATCTTCTCAAACTCTGTTTTGCCCGCAGAGATTTGCAAAGCCAGAACCGCATCAGCAAGATCAACATGGGTGCTGTTGTCAATGTCTCCGGGAATCACAGGCACAAAGGACATGGTGATGTTGACAGTATGTGATCCGGCTTTCACGACTGTCACAGCAATGCCGGTTTTATCCTGATATGCATCCGCCTGAGCAGTAATGAGGAAATTCCCTGACTGATGATCATAAATATCATAGGTTCCGTCTTTTTCGCTCAAAGCAGATCCGGCTCCGTTGGTGCTGATTCTCACTCCTGTAATGGGGTTTCCAAAAGGATCCCTTATTTCACCATGAATATCTCCTTCATCCGAAAGAGAGGGCTTATAAATCTCAAGTTCATACGTCACGGTTTCCCCGAAAATGCCGGGATCAGCATTTCCCGCTTTCACATAATAGATGCCATTCGTGGTGCAAGTCCATCCCATTGATTCATCTCCGCCTTCACTTCTGCTGTCGGCATAAGCCAGTATGCCGGTTTTGTCGCTGTTGTAAAGCTGGAGGAACACATTGCAGACAGCGCTCAGCCTGATCGCCCGGATTGTATAGGTCTGACCGGCAAGTCCGTAAAATTTGACCATGTCTGTATCCCCGGCATCATGAAAACTGTGTTTTTGTGTGACATCATCGTTTATTGAAATGATCTTTGCCTGCGCAAAGGTATCATCCTCTTCATAACTGTCCGGAACCGATGTCACTGTCCCTGCTGTCTGGGTCACACCTGTGGGTACAGAGGAAAATGTTGTATCCGCATTCTTTGCATAGATGGTGACAGTATAGGTTCCCTGTTTTGTAAAATCCGTATAATTACCCTCATATGCCGGATAGATGTCATTATTGTTGAACACAATGTCCTGTTCCCGGATGTCGGTCTTTGACGTATCATCAGGCGGGATGATTTCCGCCCAGATTCTTTCAAGGGGCTCCCATGTTCCGCTGACCTTAATATGACCGGACGGGGTTCCGTTCAAAATTTCCACAGACACCCTGTTTATTTTCAACACCTGGGTATCAACAATTCGTCCACTGCCGATCTCTATCTCACCTGCCAGGGTTTTGTCATCCGGCTCATCAGATTTGCCGTTGCCGTTGGCATCAAGATTCGCGGTCTGGTAAACTTTCATCTCATTATGCGCTCTGAAAAATGCTTCGTTCAGGTTGGCATTGTTGCTTATAAATGACCAAAATTTATATGAAAATGATTTATACCCATCCTCGATAAGCCAGGAGAATTCATCAGCCCCGCTGGTGATGACAATACGGTTTAGCGGATAAGAGGCGGTAAGGGGCGCAAGAAAACTTCCTGATGCACAGGCATCGTAAATGAAGATTACCGGTCCGGTGATGGTGTTCTGCAGTTCATCCAGCCATGTGTTCAAAACCTCGGCTTCAAGTGTTTCCGTTGGACTGATGCTGAAATATCCGTCTCCTCCATGCCCCACAAAATAGAGGAGCAGACCGGATGCATCCGCAGCCCACTGGGTGATGCTGTTTTGCAGATTGGTCTGGGTGGGGGGCAGGATGCTCACTCCGCTCACATATGTTTCAGGGGTAAGATAACGGATTCTGTCATCGGTATATCCCTGTATCTTTAGCATTTTATAGGCATAGTCCGCTACCATGCGGGTTTCTGTCCACACGCTGTCCGTGCCCGTGCCTTTTCCGGCAACAATGATGGCCTTTGCAGACAGACTGTCCGAATCCGGCGGCACAAATGTGACTGCACCGGGCAAATCATGAGAGGTGCTGCTGTCAGAAACTCTAAGGGTGTAAGAAGCGGCGATTGCAGGCCCCGGAACTGTAAGAGAGAGGCTTGTGCTGCTGTTCAGAACAACAGGCGTAATTTGAACAGGCTGGGCAATGGTAAGCGATGGATTGCTTACATCTGTTATCTTCAGTCCTGCATCGGTTGCCACATAGGCAATATTGCCTGACACGGTGACATCATTGGCTCCCGGCATGTCAACAGAACCGATTATTGTCGGGGCTGTGGGAACAGCAACATTTATAATCTGCAGTCCTTTCGCATCAGCCACATACGCGGTTGTCCCTTCCACTGTAACTCCGGAAACGCAATAAGTGAGAGTATCTTCAGAACCCATAATTTCAGGAGTTGTAGGATTGCTTACATCTATTATTTGCAAACTTCCTCCGCATGTTACATGTGCTTTTGTGCCTTCCACTGTGATTCGTGGTAGGCATTTATTCGTGGTTACACATGTTTCGTTAACAGATCCGATAATTGCCGGGTTAGCAGGATCCTGAACATTTACAACATACAAATCATTAAAAACGGGATAAGTTCTCCTTCCCCCAAAATATATTCCCGCTATATAGACCGTTGTGTTTTTCACTGCAACCGAAAACAAATCGGAATCTTCATAGCCCAAACTTCCGATGAGCTTAGGATTGGCAGGATCGCTCACGTTGATAATCAGTAAACTATCATTATCCACAATATAGATTATTGATCCATATACAGCAATTCCTCCTGCATATGCCATATCCATCCCTCCGGTTACAACAGGACTATAAGGATTGCTCACATTTATTATTTTCAATCCTACTTCGTCTATTAAATATACCATGGAACCGCTCAGTGCAATTCCGCTGGCAGTCCCCTGCGTTTTCACTTCTCCCATGAGCATGGGATTGGAAGGGTTGCTTACATCAATGATCTGCAACCTGCCGGAACTGTCCGTAACATATGCCATATTGCCGCTTATCTCCACATCTGTGGCATATCCGGGCGTATAATAAGATCCGATGATCCTGCGGATATTGCCCACATCCGGAAATATGGAAACCTTTGTTGTGGCATTAAATTCTGTGCCGGTGAGGACTACCGGCAAATCCGTACCCACAACGCCAAGTGTTTTGGAAACAGACTCCAGTTTCGGCCCCGCAAATGCCCGAGCGGCAGGCAGAACCGAAAAAAGCACCCAGAGCATAACCCAGGCCGTTTTGTGACACTTTGAATTCATTTTGAACCCTCCTTTGTTTATTTATATTAAACCTCGCCTTGCATATCTCCGTGATACCGAAGAAAGCCAGTATGACGATCTGGCGTAACATCAGTTAATATTATAAACCGGCTGCTTTCCGCAAAGCAAATATTGCCTCTGCCAGCCCGATGAAATGCTTTTCGTTTACGTTGGCCTGTCTGTCCGGAGTCTGGGTAGTCATTCCTGCTGTAATCTGCAAAGCCATAATTGCATCAGCAAGGCTTACTGAAGTGTCCTTATTAATATCTCCGGGGGTTATGCCATTTGGATACATAATAATATCATGTGGATAAACTTTGCCTGCTTCCACCTTTATATTTTTTTCAACCCTCTGGTATCCGTCTGCTTCGGCAGTAAGAATACAGTTATCCGTTGGTTGCTGCTTCATATCATATCTCCCGTATTCTCTGCTTTCAGCAGAGGCTCCCCCAATTATTTTCACCCTTGCATGTTCAATGGGAATTCCGAGAGAATTTGTTACAATTCCCCCAATGTCTGCCGCTTCATCACCGATTTCACGATATACCCGGATATCGTATGGTGTCTGTTCCCCGTACTTGTGATTCATATCCCACACTTTCACGTAATAGATACCTTCCTGCTCACAGTTCCATGTCAGGGTTTCACCCTGTCCCGCAGTCCAGTAGTTTGCTGTTTTCAGCCATGTTGTGCCGTCTGTATCATACAACTCTATGACAATATCGGTCTCTGTGCTCAGGTTGTTTACTTTGATCTGATACGGTAATACGGATTCCTGGGGCACGGCAAAAATTCTGATCCAGTCTTCATCATCCGCATCGTGAAAAAAATGCCGCTGCGGAGCTTTGCTGTCAATCACAATGACATTTGCTTTGTCAAAACTGTCATCATTCTCCCATGTATCTGTATCCGGTGCAGGAGAGGGCGCTATCCAGTTCAGAACAAAATTCCCTGTCTCTGTCTGATAACCGTCTATGGCTATGCGGTATAATATTCCGGACTGGGCCTGAAAGGTGACTGTGCTGAACAGTTCATTGGTTTTTCCATCATCATCACTGGCTGCAACTTCGGTAAGACTGTCAACGGCAGAACCTGTATAAACCGCAATAATCGTGTCAAAATTACTGCCGTGTGTATGAAAGGTAACGGTTGCATTTGCAGGAGCCTCCCATTTGTACCATACAGATGAAGTTTTGACAGAATCATAAACATTTGCATGATTCGGTTCGCCCTCTTCACCTGTAGCTTCTGTGTTTGCTCCGGAAATCTGGCCGGAAAGCCCTGTCAGCGTTATTGCATCTGCAAAATTGTCATTTGCCGGGGGAATGCACAGGGCGGTTGCGGGAAAAAGGATGAATATAACGAAAAATATAAGCATTGTTCCCGGTATATAAAAGGTCTGATATTCTGATAAGCTGATACGGAAAAGGTGTCTGGTTTTCATTTTGTCCTCCTTTGAAGTAAATCCTCGTTCCCACGCTCCTCGTGGGAACGAGAGAGATTCATTACAATCCTGCAACCTTCCGAAGAATATAAACCGCTTCCTCCATTCCCACTGTATCATCGCCGTTCACATCAACCTTTGATGCGGCATAATCAGCGCGGATAAGGCCGGATGTGTCCGCGCCTGCCAGCACTTTCAGGGCAATGACCACATCCGCAAGGGTAAGATTGTCAGTGCCGCTGATGTCGCCCATGATTCTGGCATTGTTCTGGATCACTGTGGTACGTATTGGCAGAGACTGCATATCTCTAAGATCTTTGGCATAAATGAGAATATTGTATGTCCCGTTCTGCGTGAATCCCGTGTAGTTTTCCTCATAAACCCCGCAATTCTCATAATCTTTCAGGCTGACCTGGGGAAGTTCAGTGACAGGTGTGCCGGGAGAAAGCGTGTCTGACCCCGGTGGAACAATCACAGCCCATACCCGGCTGATGCCATCTGCATCTGTGATATTTTCCGCATAAAGCCGGGCTGATGTTTCCCCGTCAACAAGTGTCTGGGGCGGTGACGCGCTCTGAATGGAAGGCAGATCGCTGGCTGAAAGGGTTTCATTGCCGATTTTCAAAATCTGTGCAAGATTTATATCCTCAGTTTCATTGCCGATTCCGTTTCCGTCCGCATCAATATGGGAAATCTGCAGCCCGGTCAGTTCCATTGCCTGGGATGCCCGGACAAAGGATGTGTAAAAACTTTCGCCGTTGAAAATGTGTGACCAGAAAAGGAATGAAAAGGATACTGTGCCTCCGGATGCAAAAACAGATGCCTGATCCGGCCCGGAACTCGCAACAATTATTCTTTCTTTTCCTGCAGGTGGCGTCAGTTGCGGCAAAAAACTTCCCGAACGGCAGGCATCATAAAGCAGAACGACCTTTCCGGGGATTACAGCCTGAACACTGTCCATCCACGAATCCAGATCAGTGGCATTCAGCAGTTGAAACTCCCGCATCCGGAAGGTTCCATCTCCGCCGTGATCCACCATGTAAATGAACAGATCCTGCGCATCAGCGGCCCATGTTTTGATTGCAGATTCCAGATTTGCATTCGCGGCATCCGCATCCACATCATCCATAAGGCCGTTGCCATCCAGATCAAGCCTGTTGTAATCATGGGAAATGTAATAAAGAGTGTCTTTGGTGTAGCCCTGATATAACAAGGCACGGTACGCGAAATTGGCGCACATCTGTGTGGCATTCCAGAGATTGTTTCCCGGATAAGGCCCCCCGCCTGCCACGATAATGGATTTGGATTTTTTTACTGGCGGAGCCGTCGCTGTTTTGAAAACCTGAATCCTGTTGTTTCCGGCTTCACAGACAAATATCCGCCCATCTGAATCAAAAGCCAGGGAAGCAGGGGAAAAAAACGTTCCCGGATCCTGTCCTTTTTCACCCCATGTCTGTATCTGCGCTCCGTCAGGGTTAAAGACCGGGATGCGATGATTATCCCTGTCCGTCACATAAATCAGTCCATCATTGTTTACAGCAACTCCGGTGGGATTTTTTAACCCGGAACTGCTCCCAACAGCCATGAGGAATGTTCCGTCCGGAGCAAACTTCTGAATCCTGTTGTTGCTTGTATCTGCCACATACACATTGCCGTCACTGCCAACTGTTATACCGTAAGGGTCCTGAAATGAGCCGTCAGTGCTGCCCTGCTGTCCCCAATGGGTGACATAGGTTCCATCAGAGGCAAATTTCTGAATTCTGAAATTGTTCTGATCCACAACATACACAAAATCATTGCTGTCAATGGCAATGCCAAAGGGATAGGCAAATTTTTCTGGTTCGCTACCATAACTACCCCATTCTTTCAGAAACTGACCGTTTGGTGTGAAAACCTGAACACTGTGGTTGTATCTGCCGGTTACATAGACCTGATTTTTACTGTCAACGGCTATGCCGTAAGGTTCTTTCAGATTTGTGTCAATTTTCCACAGGAAGTTTCCCTCTTTTGTGAATTTCTGGATGCGGTCGTTTAAGGTATCGGCAGCATATATGTCCCCATTGTGATCCACGGCCACTGCATAAGGAGAAGAAAAAGATCCGTTTGCGGTCCCGCTGCTCTGCCATACAGCAGCAAATGCACCGTCTGATGTGAATTTCTGAATCCGGTTATTATACCGCTCACCTGTATATACAAAGCCAGCGCTGTCAACAGCTATGCCCCTGGGAGAAAGAAAGTCTCCATTGTCACTGCCGCTGTCTCCCCATGCAGAAATAAATGCCCCGTCTGATGTGAATTTCTGAATTCTGTTGTTCTGCTGGTCAGTTACATACACATTGCCGAAGGCGTCAATAGAAATGCCATAGGGGAAGTCAAATTCTCCAACCCCGGAGCCATTGTTTCCCCATTTGCGGACAAACTCTCCGTCAGATGTGAATTTCTGAATGCGATGATTCTCATTATCCGCAACATAAACAAAGCCGCTGCTGTCAACTTCAATGCCTGAAGGTTCGTCAAACTGTGAGTCGCCTGTTCCCAAACTTCCCCATTTCTGGACATAAACGCCGTCCAAAGTGAATTTCACTATCTGGTTGCTTTTGGTATTGGCAACATAGACAAAACCGTTTTTGCCGACTGCAATACCGGTGGGATAAGAAAATCCTCCCCATTCCGTAACATATCCGCCCCATTGCATCAGAAACTCTCCGGTGGAACTGAATTTCTGAACCCGGTTTCCGCCCCATTCAAGCACATAGACATTGTTGTTTTCATCTGTTGCAATGTCTGCCGGACTGTTGAACTGTCCGGGGCCACTTCCATAACCGCCAAATTTGTCTATGAATTCTCCTTCTGATGTAAATTTCTGAACCCAATTGTTTCCAAATTCAAGCACATAAATGCTGCCGGTGCTGTCAACGGCCAAGCCTCTTGGATCATTGAAATACCAGGGTTGCTGCAAAGTGGGCCACATGCGCTCAAAAACGTATTCTTCCTGGGAAAAAGCGGATACGGGAAGGGAAATCAGGAAGAGAACACAGGAAACAGACATTGCCAAAGCATAACTTCTTTTTCTTGATACTGTCTTCATAAAAGCCTCCTTTTGGTTTTTTTGTATGAATACGGATTTTCAGGAAACAGCCTGCGGATGAATCCGCAGGTTATTCACCGGCAGAAAAAATGGCGGGCAGCGCTCCGCTTTTGCAACACTGCAATCTTACAAGCCCGCCACTTTGCGGAGAATGTAAACCGCTTCCTCCATTCCCACGGCATTATCACCGTTGACATCAACCTCTGATGCGGCATAATCAGAGCGGATAAGTCCGGATGTGTCCGCGCCTGCCAGCACTTTCAGGGCAATAACTGCATCCGCAAGAGTCATCAGACTGTCAATGCCGTCTATGTCGCCTTTGACAATTCCCTTTGCCTGAATCACTTCGGTCTGTTTCGGCAGACCCATGACACTCAGTCCGTCTCTGGCGTATACCGCTATATTGTAGGTTCCCATAGCGGTGAACCCTTTGCACACGGCCTCATACCGGCTGTTTCCTGCGGGAAGCAGATCGCATACCGGAAGGTCGCTGACAGGGTTTTCGGACGATCCGGAAGAATAATCCGGAGGCGTGATGACAGCCCACACATGACTGATGCCGTCTGCATCAATGACATTTTCCGCGTACAGCAGGGCCGAGGTTTCCCCCTCAAGCGTCTGAGGCGGAGACACACTCTGAATCGCGGGAAGATCCCCGGCTGAAAGGGTTTCGTTGCCGACTTTCACGGTCTGTGCAAAATTTATATCCTCTGTTTCATTTTCTGTTCCGTTGCCGTTCGCGTCAATCAGGGCAGTCTGTGACCAGGACATTGCCATTGCCTGTGAGGCCCGGACATAGGATGTGTAAAAACTTTCACCGTTAAACATGTGGCCCCAGAAGATGAATGAAAACGAGACTGATCCGCCAAAGGCAAAAACAGAATTCTGATCCGGCCCGGAACTTGAGGCAGTAATTCTTTCCTTTCCCGCAGGCGGTGTGAGCTGTGAAAGAAAACTTCCGGAACGGCAGGCATCATACAGCAGAACAACCTTTCCGGGAATGACGGCCTGCAGATCATCCAGCCACGAATCCAGATCAGAGGCATTCAGAAGCTCAAACTCCCGCATCCGGAAGGTGCGGTTTCCGCCGTGATCCACCATGTAAATGAACAGATCCTCCGCATCCGCAGCCCATGTTTTCACCGCATATTCCAGAGCCGCATTTGCGGCGTCGGCATCCACATCATCCATAATGCCGTTGCTGTCCAGATCCAGTTTGTTGTAGTCATGGGAAATGTAATAAATCGTGTCTTTGGTGTATCCCTGGTAGGTCAGGGCACGGTATGCAAAATTGGCGCACATGCGGGTGGCATCCCAGAGGTTGTTGCCGGGATAGGGACCGCCGCCTGCCACGATAATGGCTTTGTTTTTTCTTGCCGGCGGATCAGCGGGTTTGAAAACCTGAATCCGGCTGTTATTCCTGTCTACCACATATACACTGCCGGTTGAACTTATACATAATCCCTTTGGTTTATAGAATAAGCCCAGATCTGAACCGAATTTCCCAAATTTTGTAATGAAATTTCCATTCGGATCAAATTTCTGGATGCGCGGGTTAGAATAATCCGACACATACAAATTTCCGCTTAGGTCTGCGCTTATTCCATATGGACTAACGAACTGCCCGTCCCCGGAACCATAACTCCCCCATTTTGTAATAGGAGTGCCGTCCGGACTGAATTTAACGATGTGATAGCGTTCTGAATTCACTACATAAATATTTCCGATCGGGTCTGCGCATATTCTTCTCGGATGATTAAGATCATAAGTGTAACCCCAATCCCATTTTGTGATAAAGGTGCCCTCCGGACTGAATTTCTGAATGCGGTTATTATTTGTATCAGCCACATAAATATTTCCGTCCGGGGCTGCACATATTCCGTCAGGAAAAAGAAACTGTCCGTCCCCTGAACCATAACTCCCCCATTTTGTGATAAAGGTACCGTCCGGACTAAATTTCTGAATGCGGTGGTTAACTTTATCCACTACATAGACACTTCCGCCTGAATCTATGGTTACATCGGCCGGGTAATAAAACTGCCCGTCCCCGTCCCCTTTACCCCCCCATTTTGCGATAAAAGTGCCGTCCGGGCCGATTTTCTGGATGCGGTTGTTAAATTCATCGGCCACATAGAAATTTCCGTTTTGGTCTTCGCATATTCCGGCCGGTGTATTGAACTGTCCGTCCCCGGATCCTGGGATTCCCAGACTTGAAAGAAAATCTCCGTACTGGCTGAATTTCTGAATGCGGTTATTCTCTGTATCGGCCACATAAACATTTCCGCCTAAGTCTGTGCATATCCCTCGAGGATTTTTGAACTGCCTGTCCCCGTACCCGTCCCCTTGACTCCCCCACGCTGTGATGAAGGTACCTTCCGAACTGAATTTCTGAATGCGGTTATTCTCTGTATCGGCCACATAAACATTTCCGCCTAAGTCTGTGCATATCCCTTGAGGATTTCGGAACCGCCCGTACCCGGAACCTTCACTCCCCCATTTTGTGATGAAGGTGCCCTCCGGACTGAATTTCTGAATGCGGTCATTCTCTGTATCGGCCACATACACATTTCCGCCTAAGTCTGTGCATATCCCGTATGGAGACTTAAACTGCCCGTCCCCGTAACCATAACTCCCCCATTTTTCGATGAAGGTACCTTCCGAACTGAATTTCTGAATGCGGTTATTATATTCATCGGCCACATAAACATTTCCGCTTTGGTCTGCGCTTATTCCATATGGACTAACGAACTGCCCGTCCCCGGAACCATAACTCCCCCATTTTGTGATGAAGGTACCGTCCGGGCTGAATTTCTGAATGCGGTGGTTGTATGTATCTGCCACATAAACATTTCCGCTTTGATCTGCGCTTATTCCATATGGACGATCGAACTGCCCGTCCCCGGAACCTTCACCCCCCCATTTAGTGATAAAGGTTCCGTCCGGGCTGAATTTCTGGATGCAGTGATGATCGGTATCGGCCACATAGACATTTCCGGATTTGTCAACGGATACTCCTTTAGGATAACGAAAATACCAGGGCTGCGGCAGGGATGGCCACATGCGTTCAAAGACGTATTCCTCCTGGGAAAAAGCGGACAGGGGAAGGGAAATCAGGAAGAGAACACAGGAAACAAAACTCACCAGTGCGTAACTTCTTCTTGCTGCTGTTTTCATAAATGCCTCCTTTTGGTTTTTTGTCTGAATACGGATTTTCAGGAAACAGCCTGCGGATGAATCCGCAGGTTATTCACCGGCAGAAAAAATGGCGGGCAGCGCTCCGCTTTTGCAACACTGCAATCTTACAAGCCCGCCACTTTGCGGAGAATGTAAACCGCTTCCTCCATTCCCACGGCATTATCACCGTTGACATCAACCTTTGATGCGGCATAATCAGAGCGGATAAGTCCGGATGTGTCCGTATCTGCCAGCACTTTCAGGGCAATAACTGCATCCGCAAGAGTCGTCAGACTGTCAGTGCCGTCTATGTCGCCTTTGACAATTCCCTTTGCCTGAATCACTTCGGTCTGTTTCGGCAGACCCATGACACTCAGCCCGTCTCTGGCGTATACCGCTATATTGTAGGTTCCCTCAGCGGTGAATCCTTTGCACAGGGCCTCATAGCGGCTGTCACTCACCGGAAGCAGATCGCATACCGGAAGGTCGCTGACAGGATTTTCGGACGATCCGGAAGAATAATCCGGCGGTGTGATGACAGCCCACACATGACTGATGCCGTCTGCATCAATGACATTTTCCGCGTACAGCAGGGCCGAGGTTTCCCCCTCAAGCGTCTGGGAAGGAGATACTTTTTCAATTCTGGGAATATCCCCGGCGAAAAGGGTTTCGTTGCCGATTTTTACCGTCTGGGCAAGATTTATATCCTCTGTTTCATTTTCAGTTCCGTTTCCGTTTGCGTCAATCAGGGCAGTCTGTGACCAGGACAGTGCCATTGCCTGTGAGGCCCGGACATAGGATGTGTAAAAGCTTTCACCGTTGAACATGTGTCCCCAGAAGGTGAAGGAAAAGGAAACCGAACCTCCGGCCGCAAACACGGATGCCTGATCCGGCCCGGAACTTGAGGCAACCACTCTTTCTTTTCCGGTGGGGGGTGTGATCTGTGAAAGAAAACTTCCGGAACGGCAGGCATCATACAGCAGAACAATTTTTCCGGGAATGACAGCCTGAACACTGTCCAGCCACGCATCCAAATCAGAAGCCTTCAGCAGTTGAAATTCCCGCATCACAAAAGTTCCGGCACCGCCGTGATCCACCATGTAAATAAACAGATCCTGAGCATCAGCACCCCATGTTTTGACAGCATATTCCAGACTGGCATTTGCGGCATCGGCATCCACGTCATCCATAATGCCGTTGCTGTCCAGATCCAGTTTGCTGAAATCATGGGAAATGTAATAAATCGTGTCTTTGGTGTATCCCTGGTAGGTCAGGGCACGGTATGCAAAATTGGCGCACATGCGGGTCGCGTCCCAGAGATTGTTTCCGGGATAGGGACCGCCGCCTGCCACGATAATGGCTTTGTTTTTTCTTGCCGGAGGCTCAAGCGGTTTGAAAACCTGAATCCGGTTATTTTCGTTATCTGAGATATATACAACACGTTGTGCATTCACATATAATTGGAGTGGTTCATTCAGCATTCCCGGATCGGAACCGAATTTTCCGAACTTTGTGATGAAAGTTCCGTCAGTACCGAATTTCTGGATGCGATGGTTATATCTTTCCGCCACATATACATTTCCGCTTAAGTCTGAGGTTATTCCGCGTGGAAAACTGAATTGCCCATCCCCGGACCCCGTACTTCCCCATTTTGCAATAAAATTGCCGTTCGTTCCGAATTTCTGGATACGGTCGTTGCCTGAATCCGCCACATACACATTTCCGCCTGGATCTGTGGTTATTCCGCTTGGGTCTGCGCTTAAGCTTAATTCCGGAAAACTGAACTGCCCGTCCCCGTCTCCTTTACTTCCCCATTTTGTGATAAACGTGCCGTCCGTACTGAATTTCTGTATGCGGTGGTTCGCTGTATCCTTCACATAGATATTTCCACCCGGGTCTGCGCTTATACCGCGTGGATAACTGAACTGCCCATCCCCATCCCCTTTACTCCCCCATTTTGTAATAAACGTACCGTCCGGACCGAATTTCTGTATACGGTGGTTTTCTGTATCCGCCACATACAGGTTTCCGCTTGGATCTATGGTTATTCCGGATGGATAACGGAACTGTCCGTCCCCGGAACCATATCTTCCCCATTTTGCAATGAAAGTGCCGTCCGAACCAAACTTCTGGATATGGTTGTTATAACTGTCTGCCACAAAGACATTTCCGCTTGGATCTGCGGTTATTCCGTTTGGATGAACGAACTGCCCCTTCCCGTAACCCTCACTTCCCCATTTTGTAATAAAGGTACCGTCCGGACTGAATTTATTTATGCATTGGTCGTATGTATCCGCCACATATATATTTCCGCTTTGGTCTCGTGCGCTTCGGAACAGCAACTCCCCGGAACCATAGCTGACTGAGATGAAAATACCGTCCGGGCTGAATTTCTGGATGCGGTCGGTATAGTAATCCGCCACATATACACTTCCGCTTTGGTCGGCGGTTATTCTGTTTGGATACCTGAACTGCCCGTCTCCGGAACCATAGCTGCCCCATGTTGTGACGAAAACACCGTCCGGGCTGAACTTCTGAACCCTGTGATTTGCCGCATCCGCAACATATACATTTCCGTCCGGGTCTGCGCATATTCCTTCTGGCCTATTAAACTGCCCGGCCCCGGCCCCTTTACTTCCCCATTTTGTAATAAAAGTACCGTCCATCCCGAATTTCTGGATACGATGGTTATTCGTATCCGCCACATACACATTTCCGAACCTGTCAACTGCGACTCCTCTAGGCCATTTAAAATACCACGGCTGCTGTAAGGCAGGCCACATGCGCTCAAAAACGTATTCTTCCTGGGAAAAGGCGGATACGGGAAGGGAAATCAGGAAGAGAACACATGAAACGAAACTCACCAATGCGTAACTTCTTTTTCTTGATACTGTCTTCATAAATGCCTCCTTTTGGTTTTTTGTCTGAATACGGATTTTCAGGAAACAGCCTGCGGATGAATCCGCAGGTTATTCACCGGCAGAAAAAATGGCGGGCAGCGCTCCGCTTTTGCAACACTGCAATCTTACAAGCCCGCCACTTTGCGGAGAATGTAAACCGCTTCCTCCATTCCCACGGCATTATCACCGTTGACATCAACCTTTGATGCGGCATAATCAGAGCGGATAAGTCCGGATGTGTCCGCTCCCGCAAGCACTTTCAGGGCAATAACTGCATCCGCAAGACTTGTCAGACTGTCAGTGCCGTCTATGTCGCCTTTGACAGTTCCCTTTGCCTGAATCACTTCGGTCTGTACGGGCAGACCCATGACACTCAGTCCGTCTCTGGCGTAAATTGCGATGCTGTATGTTCCCATAGCGGTGAATCCTTTGCACAGGGCCTCATAGCGGCTGTCACTCACCGGAAGCAGATCGCATACCGGAAGGTCGCTGACAGGGTTTTCGGACGATCCGGAAGAATAATCCGGAGGTGTGATGACAGCCCACACATGACTGATGCCGTCTGCATCAATGACATTTTCCGCGTACAGCAGGGCAGTGGTTTCCCCTTCAAGACTCTGGGGCGGAGACACGCTCTGAATGGACGGCATATCCCCGGCGAAAAGGGTTTCAGTGCCGATTTTCACAGTCTGTGCAAGATTCAAATCCCCGGTTTCATTTTCAGTTCCGTTTCCGTTTGCGTCAATCAGGGCAGTCTGTGACCAGGACAGTGCCATTGCCTGTGAGGCCCGGACATAGGATGTGTAAAAATTTTCCCCGTTGAACATATGGCCCCAGAAAACAAATGAGAATGAAACCGTGCCTCCGGCTGCAAACACGGATGCCTGATCCGGCCCGGAACTTGCGGCAACAACTCTTTCTTTTCCGGTTGGCGGTGTGATCTGTGAAAGGAAACTTCCGGAACGGCAGGCATCATAGAGCATAACAACCTTTCCGGGAATGACGGCCTGCAGATTATCCAGCCACGAATCCAGATTAGAGGCCTTCAGAATCTGAAACTCCCGCATCCGGAAGGTTCCGTTTCCTCCGTGATCCACCATGTAAACAAACAAATCCTGCGCATCCGCTGCCCATGTTCTGATTGCAGATTCCAGATTGGCATTCGTGGCATCAGCATCCACATCATCCAAAACTTTGTTGCCGTCCAGATCAAGGTCAGTGTCATGGGAAAGATAATATACCGTATCTTTGTCATATCCCTGATACAGCAAAGCCCGGTAGGCAAAATTGGCGCACATCTGTGTGGCATTCCAGAGATTGTTTCCCGGATAAGGCCCCCCGCCTGCCACGATGATGGCTTTGGATTTTTTGACCGGATTCGCTGGATCTGCGGGTTTAAATATCTGAATCCTGTTGTTATGCGTATCAGACACATAAATTTTTTGCTCTTCTCCCAGACCATGCACACACAGATAAGACGGGCCGCTCAGTTTTCCGGCATCAATGCCGGCTTCGCCGAACAGCGTGACATACACCCCGTCTGAAGTGAATTTCTGAATCCGGTTGTTACGCTTATCTGCCACATACACATGATTTTCCGCATCAATAGAGATCCCTTCGGGCCAGAGGAATTCCTCAGGTTCTGTTCCCTCATGTCCCCATTTTCTTATGAACTGCCCGTTGGGATCAAACTTCTGCACCCGGTGGTTTGCCGCATCCGCAGCATACACATATCCCAGACTGTCAACTGCCAGTCCTATGGGATGATTGAATTTTCCCTCTTCAGTGCCATATCCTCCCCATTGCAGGACAAAGGCACCGTTTGAATCAAATTTCTGAATATTGTGATTTTCATAATCACTGACATAGACATGGGAATCAGATGAAACTGCTATGGCCAGGGGCCATGTGAACTGACTGTCTCCTGTGCCTTTGCTTCCCCATTTTATAAGAAAATTTCCGTTCGGATCAAATTTCTGAATACGGAAATTGTTTGTATCCGCAATATAAAAATTGCCGGAAAAGTCCTTTGCAATTCCTGATGCTTCCCATAACTGCCCGTCCTCATGCCCCGGCATTCCAAACTGACTGATATAGTTGCCGGTTGCTCCAAATTTCTGAACCCGTCCGTTTCCCCTATCCACTGCATAAAGATTTCCCTGTGCATCTGCAGCAAGGCCATGCGGCTGTGCAAATTCTCCCTCTTTGGCACTCTGCGTTCCCCATGACGTGACAAATGAATAATCACCGGAAAATTTCTGAATCCGGCTGCTGTGGGTATCTGCCACATAGATATTCCCCTGAAAATCAGCAGCAATTCCTTCGGGAAGCCTGAAATTTCCGTATTCATATCCCAATTTTCCCCATTGCCTTATATAGTTGCCATCCTGTGAGAAAACCTGAATCCTATGCTGATAACTGTCTGTAACATAAACATTTCCGGAAGAATCTGTATCTATTCCCGAAGGCTGATCAAACTGTCCGTCTACAGATCCTTTCTGCCCCCACTGATGCAGATAAACTCCATCCGGACTGAATTTCTGAATCCTGTGATTTCCGCGATCCGCGGCATAGATATTTCCGTCAGTTCCCACTGCAATACCGGCAAATTTGCCCTCATTCGGATCCAAATCCGGAGGTTCCTTAAATTCACTGTTTTCACTCCCTTCTTTTCCCCAGGCCAGTATGAAATTCCCCTGTAAATCAAATTTCTGAATTCTGTAATTTTTTGTATCAAAAACATATAGATGCCCGGATTTGTCAGCAGAAATTCCGGCAGGCCAGTCAAATTCACCGTTTCCGATTCCTTTTTTTCCCCATTTGCTGACAAATTTGCCATTGGCATCGAATTTCTGCACTCTGTGATTGTAACTGTCTGTTATATAAATATTGCCATCAGCATCACAGGCAATGCCGGACGGCCAGTCAAATTTTCCGTCACCATCTGTTTCCGGTGTATCCCACCATGACCAGAATCCTCCCCAGGAAGTAAGAAATTCACCGTTTGCGCTGAGTTTGTGTATACGGCTGTTTCCTGAGTCTGCCACATACACATTCCCTTCATTGTCTGAAGCAATATCGAATGGTTGATAAAAAAACCACGGCTGCTGTCTTTCAGGCCACATTCGCTCAAAAATATATTCTTCCTGTGTGAAGGCATCATCCGGGCCTGCAAAAAACAGACAGAAGAAAAAAAACATTAAGGGAAGACAATGTGTGCTTTTTTGTAACCTATTCATTTTAAAACTCCTTTTCCAGTGTTTTACGAAAAATTATCAGAGAATGTTCTTCCAAAAAAAAGCCGGGCTGCCTTTTTCAGGCAGCCCGGCTATCCTTCAAATCAAGATATGTCAGTCCGTTTCGGATCCGCGGCTTTCCGTCCCCGTCTCTCGGCAGGTTTGGCTCTGGCAGAAAAAACACAGATAAAATTTTTACATATCATTCATTCATTTATTTATTGTGGATATAGCATGGAATTTTCTGTTTCTCAATAAAAAAATATACTGAATTTATTTCTTATTTTTCCGGAACAGGATTATGCCGGGATGCTCTCCGCTGCCCCGGACTGAAATATCACACCTGTCTGCGGACTTTCCTTCGCCTCAATTTTTCCCCGGACTTTGAGAAATCCCCGCAGAATGTGAACGTTCACTCGCCGGAAACCGTTTTCCTTTTTTCCGGCGGACATCCGAAATTTTCTGCGGACATGGAGAAGTTCGTGATTGCTGAAAAAAATGGCGATGGGCCAAATCCGCTGCCAGGCACAGTTTTTTAAACGCAAAAAACGCAGAATTTTCTTTCATACCAATTCTCCATTGAAAATATACTTATGATTCGGTTTCCCACAGAGGACACAGAGAGAAAAAAACCACAGAGAACACAGAGGAAACAACTCACATTATTGTATAAATTCAATAGCGAATTGGTATCACAGCACTCCGATTTGGAAAAACCGGGCAGCAGATTTGATCCTATGTCCCAAAATGCAAGGGTATTCTCTTTTGGAAATTTTTCAGGGGACAGCGGTTTTTATGTCTGATTTGAAGTGAAAATGCCGGGATTTAGATGAAACATCCGCCAGGTTTGCTGGCATAGAGGGGTAGGTATTCTGAATGAACATACTATAACGTGATTACAATCTGTTAATATCAAATTACAGGGCTAATGGATAATCATTGCCAAATCTGTAATAACTTAAAATAATAATATATAATAGCGATTTAGTGTTTGGCACAAAAATTGTTTAAAGGTTAATATATTTGATTTTAAATCGTAAGTCTTCGGACTCACGTTATATATCATTTTCAGGCAGTTTTATAAATTTGCCGGGAACCGGCACAATGCGTGGAACTCCGCTCAGAGGATTCTTATCCACCAGAAGCACACATCCGTAAACTCTTTCCAAAGTGGAAAAGGTCAGCACTTCTTCCGGTGTTCCCATGCACACAATTTTTCCCTGTTTCATCAGCACCAGACGGGTTCCATACATGGCCGCGAGATTGAGATCGTGGGAGACCATCACAATGGTCAGATTTTTTTCATTTCTGAGTTTTTCCAGCATATCCATAATCTGAATCTGATGCGCCAAATCCAGAAATGCGGTGGGTTCATCCAGCAGCAGAATTTCCGGTTCCTGACACAAAGCCCTTGCAATGAAAACCCTTTGCAGTTCGCCGCCGCTGAGACGGTTCAGATGCCGGTCTGCCAGATGTGCGACAGCAGTGAATTCCATTACCTGCTCTGCCATATCTTTGTCTGCCTGTGTTTCAATTCCCAGCATTCCCATACGGGGCGAACGTCCCATCACCACGGTTTCCCGGACAGTGAAGGGAAAATCATCGGAAATCTGCTGGGGAACAAATGCAATCTTCCGGGCCAGTTCCCTGCGCGGGAAATCCTTCACAGATCTGCCCTGTATCTGCAATGTTCCCTCTGCATTGAGAATGCCGGACAGCACTTTCATCAGCGTGGTTTTGCCGGAACCGTTGGGGCCGATGAGAATGAAAAAATCGCCCTGAAATACGGAAAAGCAAAGACCGTTCAGAATCCTTTTTCTGTCCAATGTGCAGATCAGATTTTCTGCTGAAACAGCCGGAATCATTTTTTGGATCTCCTGAGCAGAAAAATAAAGAGGGGCGCACCAATGATGGCCGTGATGACGCCGGTGGGCATTTCCCCCTGTTCCGGCAAAGTCCGGGCCAGGATATCACAGAGAATCATATACGCGCCCCCGCCCAGAATGCAGGCAGGAACCAGCACCCGGTGATCCGGGCCTAAAATCATGCGCAGAAGATGGGGCATGACCAGTCCCACAAATCCCAGAAGTCCGCAGTAAGATACGGTGGCACTGACCATCAGCGATGTGCATACCAGCAGAGCGAGCATCACTGCGCCGGTATTGACGCCCATTGTCCGTGCCATTTCCCTGCCGGACAGCAGAAGATTCATCATATGGGAAAGGCAGAAGATCAGCACAAAACAGGGAAAAACCAGCAGGGCCAGCACACCTGCCTGTTTCATGTCCGGCAGGGACAGATCGCCCATAAGCCAGAACAGAATATTGTGAATTTTGGAATCCTGAGACAGGGAAAGCAGAAAAGTGATGACAGAAGAACAGAATGCGTTGATCATAACTCCGGATAAAAGCAGGGAATCTTTTTTCAGCGCGGCAGAGCCGCTTCCCATGGCAACCACCAGCAGCAGCGTAAGCAGGCTTCCGCCAAAAGCGCAGATGCAGACACCGGGAAAACGGGACAGTCCCATGAGAATGCCAATGATGGCTCCAATGGCAGATCCGCCGGAAATGCCCAGAATATAGGGTTCTGCCAAAGGATTGCGGAGCAGGGCCTGAAAGACCAGTCCTCCCAGGGAAAGCACAGAACCGGCCAGTGCAGCGAGAATCACACGGGGAAGACGGATGCGCCAGATGATATTTGCCAGCATGGGTTCTTTTTCCGCACCCGTGAAAAAATATTCCAGCACTGTGCGCAGGTTCTGACTGGAACCCAGGGAAAGTCCCAGCAGTCCTGCACACAGGAGCAGAATCAGCAGGCACAGGGAAACTGTGCAGATGCGTGTGAGGATTTTTGGCACGGTTTATTCTTTTCCTGCTGCTTTTGGATGGAAAAGCCGAAACAGGTATTCCAGCCCTTCCACCATGCGGGGGCCGGGCCGATCCAGCACATCAGAATCCACAATATATATCCGCCCGTTTTTTACCGCAGGCATATCCGGCCATTTTTCCCAGTCTTTTTTTACCTGCTGAAAGATTTCTCCCCTGGCCATAGAGGTAATGATAATAATTTCAGGGGAAAGAGCCAGCACCTGCTCCTGACTGAAACGGGGATATGGAACATCACCTTCAGACAGATTTCTCGCTCCCGCGGTGAGAATCAGTTCATGGAGAAAGGAATTTTTGCCCACAGCCACAATGGGACTGATGCCAATCTGAAAAAACACACCGGGTTTGTCAGGGATTTCAGCCGTCAGTTTTTTTATCTGATCAATGCGTTTTTCCATCTGTGCGGTCAGAATTTCAGCCTGTGCCTCTGCCCTAAGCAGATTTCCGATATTCCGGATGGCTTCCATGACTGACTGCAGATTTACAGGATTGACTGCATACACGGGAATTCCCAAATTTTCCAGCCGGGAAATCACTTCAATGGGATTGCCGTCTTTGATGGCAATGCAGAGATCCGGTTTGAGCGCAACAATCTTTTCCAAATCCAGTTGAATATAGGAACCGACTTTGGGCCATTGCTGTGCGCGGGGCGGATAATCACTGAAACGGGTGACACCGGCAAGGCGTTTTTCCTGCTCCAATGCAAAGATGATTTCCGTAACGCTTGGAGCCAAAGCAACCACTCTTTGGGGATCGTCCGGAACCTGCACCATGCGGCCTGCCTGATCCTGCATATTGCGGAAAGCAGCAAAAGATTCTGCCGCAAAGAGCAGGATCAGCAGCAACAGAAAGATTTGTCCTGAAAAATTTTTTTTCATGTTCATTGTCAATTCAATATCCGGCAGCAGCAATTATGATGCTGTCTGGAAAAATTTTGTACAACTTTTCGTTTTTGCGACATAAAATTTGCCACAAAGACACCAAGTCACAAAGTTTCACGAAGATTGCAAAAAGCAGTCTGCTTATGTGAAACGCATGTTAAAACAGAGAAAAATCCTCTGTGTTCTCTGTGGGAAAGAACAATCTGGAAAGTATCACAAGCTTCCAGCTTGTGCGCGATTTATGAACAAGCTGGAAGCATTGTTCTACTTTAGGCTGGAAAGTAGCACAAGCTTCCAGCTTGTGAACGATTTATTAACAAGCTGGAAGCTTGTTCTACGTTATGGAAACATTGTTCTACTTTGCGGAAATGCCATTTAACAGTGCTTTGAATGCCATTTCCAGCACACGGGGCAGAGGTTCAGACAGGGAAATCTCCTGCTTTTTTTCAATGGCCTTTCCTGCGATTTCTTCGCTGATTTGCTCACACCATGCCTGAAATGCAGAAATATCTTTCACCTGCCCCCGTTCATACGCATCACTGAGACTCAGGGCTGTTTCCATGAATCCTGCATAATACGCCTGCAACAGAAGTTTTTCAAGACCTGCCGCGATATTTCCTTTTTCCATCCCGCATTCACAGGCTGCGGCCAGACCGTACAGACTGATATGCCGTTCTTTGAGACGCTGAAAAATACCCCGTTTCTGCACAAGGCCGTTTTGCCTGAAAACCGCTTCCTGCACCCCGGAATAAACAGCTTTGGCAATGAGTTCGCCCATTTTGCAATGCCCGCCTGCATTGTCAATTTCTGCACCATCGCCCTGCACCACAATGATATTGTCCGTGCCGGTTCCTGTGGCCGGATTGTTCATTGCTGTCTGACTGCTCCGAATATCCATATCCCACAAAGCTGCGGTTTTGGCCTCAGTTGCGGAAATAATGGCACGGTTCATGGCTCTGGGCGTCAGTTTCATATTGGAGAGCAGAATCATATTGATGGTTCCGGGTTCGTAATATGCGCCTGTATCCTGAGACATACGCAGCGCATTGCTTTCCACTCCGGCTGTGACCAGCGCATAAACCGTCATTTCCTTAAAGGACTGCTTCTGCACAGAAAGATTGTCCATATCCGCGCCGGTGAAAAGCAGACTGCATTCTTTGGCATCTTTTTTTATGGTTTCCAGCAGTTTTTTGCGGGAAACATCCAGCCCGATGCGGTGATACAAATCCCAGACCTGGGGCGGAGAATAACTGTTTCCCGCATACAGAATATTTTCCCGAAAGCCTTCCAAAGTGGAAGAAACAGCCATTGTTTTGGCAAATGTAATCAGCAGGGTTTTATGAACAAAATCATACACAGAAGTTTCTGCAATTTCCGCAGATTTCACATAGGGAAGATCGATCTGAACCGCTTTTGATCCAAGCATTCCGTCAGGTACAATCCTCTCTGATTTTTCAAAGATTTCCCCATAAATCCTTGCAGAAAGGCAGGACACAAAATAAGATGTCCGGGAAGACAGACGGCAGGTGAGATCACAGGGCCAGTAAAAAATTTTCCCGTTTTTCACTGCATCCACATCTTTCCATCCGGGCTGATTGAGAATGTTTTCAGCCGTTTTTCTGTCATCACCGCAGCCGTAAATCACCTGGGGATTGAATTTCTGCCATTCCGCAAGTGTGACAGGCACGATACTGCCTGATTTGCCCAGTGCAGGCGGAATGCCGCCAGCCAGCCGGATCATTTCATTCTGAAAGGAATCATCTCCCGGTGTCATTACCTGATCTCTTCCCATCAGCCGGATCACGCGCTTTTTTTCCAATGGGGCAATGGACGCTGTTTTCTGTGCAATGTGTTTCAGTTCTGCATGAATGTCTGCGGAAATCTGCGCTGCTTTTTCCTCTTTGTGAAAAATCTGTCCCAGCAGTTCAATGGTTTTGGACAAATCCGGCAGGGAATTCAGAGAAACGCGAATCAGATGAACCGGCTGATCTTTGAAAACCGCTGTGACTTGTTTGTGAAGATCGGAAACAAAAATAAGTTCCGGATTCTGCGCGCGGATAAGATCAATGGAAGGGGAAAAAAAGCCTCCGATACAGGGTTTGTTCACTGCTTCTGGAGGATAAGTGTCGTAGTAAGTCACGCCCTGCACACTGTCGCCTGCACCAATGGCAAAGATCAGTTCCGTAACAGCAGGAACCAGAGAAACCACCCGTTCCGGTTTTTTCTGTATTGTCACACTGCGGTTGTCCACATCCTGAAACTGGATTTCCACTGCATTCACATCGGAAAGCGATACTCTGCTCATATCCACGCCTCCGCCGGATGCATCTTTGAGCGGAATTCCGTCGAGAAAAACCAGAATCTGATCAGAGGAGGAACCGCGAAGGGACAAAGGGGAAAAACTGCCCAGTCCGCCGGACTGGCGAATCTGAAACCCGGTTTCCTTTTCACTCACCTCTGCAAGACTGACAATTTTCCCCTCAAAATTTTCTTTGGGAATCAGGGTAATATTGACCGATGTGGTTTCTGTATCCACATCCCCGGTCTGATATTCGGCTCCATCAGGCGGGGCTGTCACCACAATGCTATCCAGAATCAGATCTTTTCTGTCTGTTTTTTCCGTGTCAGAATATCCGACTGCAGGAGTGAAAAAAATCAAAAGGACGAAACAAACTCTTATCAAATGCCGCATCAGAATCCTCCGAAAAAATCAAAAAAAATCCCCGGACCGAAATAAATCGATCCGGGGATATCCCTTTTTTATCCACAGATATAAACATACAGGGCAAACTTCTGTCCGCGGAGTTTCCCTTTGTCGCATTCCTGCCTGTGCCATGCGTTCATAAACAAGCCGGAAGCTTGTTCCACTTTTAGGCTGGAAACTTGTTCTGCTATGAAATTCAGGCAGGTTTTCTGACTTCCGGATCATTCTCTGACCGCGCCTTCCCGTCTTTTTCAGACAGTGGCGGATTGCGGTCTTTGTCCCCGGTTACAGCGGCGGGCCCGCTCCCGATTTTCACGGGATTCCCTATTAAGCCATGAGTCACCTTGAATTATTTAAAGAAAAATTAATACCGAATATATCTTAATATGTCAAGCGTTTTTTATCAAAATTCCTTAAAACCGTTCCGACCAGCCAGTTTAACTCAAATTAACAGGATTATCAATGGTTCGGTAATTTTTTCCTTCATGTATTTTCAAAAAATCAGACAGTTAATTGATAATTGCCTAATATTCTTCATGTCAGGCAAAAAGCTGGGACAATTTAGAAAAGAATAGACCTCTTGCAAAAGTGGGAATTGCTCTCTTGATTTTATTGGATAAAAATTGACTTTGGAAAGAGGTCTAATATATCGTCAATATTATAAAGTATTACAGAGCAAAAATCATGCCAAAAAAAACAAAGATGGATCAGTATATAACCCTTGAATTTTATTCTTGACATAGGTGTCAAAATCTGCATATAAAAAAATAGACATCCTGTAAAACTTCAAAATTTGACTTCACAGGAAATTTCTGATATTCAGACCGGCATTTTTTAACGGTTACTGGAACAGAAGATCAGAAAAGTATGCTTACACTTGACAAAAAATCTCACATTTCAATTATTGCCGGACACAAGAGCCAATTGCAAAAGTCCGTCTTCGTCATTCCGGCAAAAGCCGGAATCCAGTAATTTCAGCACATTCTGGATACCGACTTTCGTCGGTATGACGGTTTTGACAGGTTTTGCAATTACCTCACAAGGGTAAATTTTAGGAGATTCATATTGGAAAAGCATATAAGTGGGCAAACAAAAATTTTCGTATATTCAGAAAAACCGGATTTTTTCGAAAAATCCGGTTTTTCTGAATATTTTATGTCCGGAAATTTATGGAATCTTACTTATTGCTTGTTTTAAACAGTCAACTTGTAACTCCTGATGCTTTGAATAAAAAATATCTTGCATACAAACAGCTAACATGCAATTTTTTGGATTGATTATGCTCTCAGATTTTCTACTGACACTGATCGGACTTGTCACACAATTATGGATAGACGGCAGGAACACGCTTTTTGCCGCCTGCATTTCAGGCATTGTGCTTGGACTGCTGGCCTGGTGGGTGGCCCATTTGGTAGCCCTTAACGTCAACAGGCAATTTTCATTCCGTGTGCAACATCATTTTTATTGTGGTGTGGCGGCGCTTGCAACTCTTTTATTTACAATACTTTTTTTCGCGCTCCGTTATACCGGATATGTCGCAGAAGGTATGGTAACTGTATGGGAAGCATCCATTCGTTTGGACGAAGAATGGAGCAGGAGTACTTTTAAAAAAGCCTATGATGCGGTATATGAGCTGCATGATGCATCGGGGAATCAATTGGAGGACTTTACGGATAAACCTCATCCGAAAAACGGTGATGGCGGTTTGATTCCAACCAGCCATGAAGCTTCCAGGCTGGCTGCGGCAGAAACCTACGCCAAAAATGCAGTTAAGAATTTCCGCGAGCAATACCCTTTCCTCAGCAAGATACTCTGGGCGAAATCCGGAACGGCTCAGAAAGGAATTGTTGAAGACATGAAGCGGGTGTTTTCAGAAAATCCCGGAGGAACCTATCAGGCAGAGGATGCTATTCGGATAGCCGGTGAGAAAATACGGAGGGGGTTAAAAGAGCAGGTTCCCCGTGTTGTGATCATATCGCGCATCATACTTGTACTCGCCTTCATTCTTGTTCAGGCGATTGCATTTGGTCTGCTGATCCGGGCGGCACTTGCAGATATCAGGGAAAATTTCCCATCGCAACGTAATTATTAAAGGGCCACTATGTCACAGAACAATTTTTTACTGATCGGTCTTGGCGGTACCGGCTGTGCCGTTGTACGGGAATTAAAGAAGAAGCTGTATGTTGAATGGCGTTTCAAAGGCAATTCAGGCCCTTATCCTGAAATTTATGAATTTCAGGATTCTTTTGGAGGAGAGCGGGTGGTTTCCCGAATTGCCACGCTGAGCATTGATTCCAATGAAAAAGATCTTGAAGGGCAGGGGGAGCGTTCCCGGA
>JBFXEJ010000084.1:0-29091 GCA_050180235.1 Desulfococcaceae bacterium | reverse complement strand
TCCAATACTGTCCAATCTTTTTTCGGCATTTCCCCAAAGCCCCCCTTTTAAAAAAATTGCTGTCTGAAAAATTGTCACCTGTATAACACATTAATCGGATCATTACAATAGAGAATTGGTATAATACTAAGGCGATTTCTGAAAATAAATATCCTATTTCAGTTCACAGGCACAGGGCAAAAGCTGGAAGCTTTTGATACTTTGGTGGTATATTTTTTTCTGGAAATCACCTAATTCGCCATTGATTTGATACAATACCGTCAGTTTTTCCGCTGTTCTGTGTGTGCAAAAAACCGCTCCGCTTAATTTTTGCACTCCTCCAGATTTGCATTCCGCATGGTATAAAGTCAATGGCGAATCGTTATAACACCATACAAAAACCGGATTTTTCCAAAAAATCCGGTTTTTCTGAAAAGTCAGTGAATCAGATTCGGAAGCCAGGTCGCGATTTCCGGAAAGATCATCATAAAAAGAATGCAGAGAATATAGGCCGGCAGAAACCAGGCCACGCCTTTGAACACTTCTTCCAGCGGAATATCACGGGCCATGCCGCCCACCACATAGGTTGTGGCTCCCACAGGCGGCGTCACAGCACCCATAGTGGTTATAACCGTGATGGTGATGCCAAACCAGAGAGGATCATAGCCCAACTGCTCTGCCACAGGAAAGAAGATGGGAATGGTAATCAGCAGCAGGGCCAGCGCATCCATGACTGCGCCGCCGATGACATAGATGCCAAAAATAATCATCATAATGACGGTTTTGTGAACCGGAAGCCCCACCACCCATTCTGCGATGTTATAGGGAATACGGGTTACGGTCAGAAATTTCCCGAAAATCACAGCCCCGGCCACAATGGTGATGACCATGCAGGAAATGCGCAGAGTGTCATTAATCGATGCCACAAAATTCTTCCAGCTTAACCGTCTCTGCACCAGACTGAGAATTACTGCCAGAAAAGAACCTGCCGCGCCTGCCTCAGCAGGTGTGAAAAAACCGGAATACAGTCCGATCATAACCAGCAGGAAAAGAAGCAGCATTTCCACCGCGCCGGAAAGAGATCGGAATTTTTCCTTCCATCCGCTGGCCGGGCCTGTCGGGCCCCAGTCCGGATGGCATCTGCAGATGACATAAACCGTGAGCATGAGAAGAAGGGAGAGCAGAATCCCGGCTCCCACTCCGCCGTAAAAAAGTTTGGCTATGGACTGGCCTGTGGAAAGACCAATGACAATCAGCACTACACTGGGCGGAATCACAACGCCCAGTGTAGACCCGCAGGCCACCGCGCCTGTGCTGAGCCGGGGATGATAATTGTATTTTTTCATCTCCGGAAGAGCCACAGTACTCATGGTCGCGGCTGTGGCTGCATTGGAACCGCAGATCGCGGAAAATGCGGAACAGGCCATGATTGTTGCCATAGCAATTCCCCCGCGAATGCGTCCCACCCAGTGCCAGGCAGCATGATAGAGTTTTTCATTCACGCCGGAATAGAATGCAATCTGTCCCATGAAAATGAATAAGGGGATAACGGTCAGTCCGTATTTGGAAAAGGTGTCCCATATCACTCCGCCAATCATTCCCAGCCCGGCTTGCAGGGAAATGACATAACTGAAACCGCAGAATCCCACGATGCCCATAGCGAATCCCACCGGCATTCCCAGAAAGAAAAGCACCAGCAGCAGGACTGCAATGCCCCCAATACCCACAAGAGCAAGACTCACGATTTTTTTTCCTTTTTCAGCATCAGTGTTTGAATCAGATCAGCGAGAAAGACAAAGGTGAGAAACGCGCAGCCAGCAGCGGTTCCGTATGTGAAGGGATAATAGACAATCCGCAGAGTTTCAGTCAGTTCTCCGCTTTTGAGAAGAATGCTTCCTTTTTCAGCCAGTTGCCATGAAATCAGGGCAAAAAAAGCCATACAGGCAATGTCACTGATGCCTGTGAGAATTTTTGCCACTCCCGCAGGGAATTTGCGGATAAGAATATCCACTGCAATATGTCCCCGGTTTAACTGAGTATATCCCAGTGAAAAAGAGGTGACAACCGCACCGAAAAAACCCATGAGTTCAAAGGTTCCCTGAACAGGTATCCAAACTGCACGGAGAAAAATATTCGCGCAGGTCAGCACAATCATGGCGGTCAGAAATATTCCCGCGATGAATATCAGCACACGGTTTGCGTGCAAAGTAATTTTGTACAAGATATTGTTTATCATTTCAATTTTATGCCTGAATCATTTCCTTTTCAATTTTTCTCACTTCTTCCACACTCAGCCGGGCAGCCTGTGCGATTTTTGCCACAGTCAGTTCGCCCATTGCCAGGAGAATTTTCACCGTCTCCTTTTTTTCTTTTTCGATGCCCTTTCCAAATCCGATTCTCTCCCCTTTTCTCATATACTCATTAAGCAGAGAGGTTTCATCTTTCAGTGCCTTTTCCCGCATTTCCGCGAGCTGGCGGGTGACAGCATCTGCACTGAGATTTTCCAGCGCGTCAAATGCAGTGTGAATCACAGGATTTTCATAATCTCTCATGTTTTTGTCTCCTTCCTCATGTCCATGACTCAGAAAACGGAGCCATTCAAACATGGGTTCGTTTTTCCGTTCTTTCATGAACTGTTCAATTCCCGGAAGTTCAAAAATGTGAAGACAAAGATCATCTGTCAGAACCAGTTCCGGATACCGTGTGTCCCGGAGCCTGAAAGCGTAATGGAATGCAGTATGCTCCGGAAACTGCTTATAGTCCAGAAAATGTATGCCCACCACCGGCTTGAGTGCAGAATAATCCTCGCCTGTCTTCAACTGATCTGCATACATTCTGCACAGATAATAAAGGCTTCTCTGCGGATAGGATTCATACTTCCGCACCTGTATCTCTATATCATGTTCTCTTCCGGAACTGTCCGATGCCCTGATGTCAAGCACAATGAACTTTTTTGTAATTTCCTCCGGCAGAATCAGGGGATTGAGTATTTTCACGGAAACAATTCTGTCTGATCCGGAAAGTCCCAGAACACAGTTGATGAGATCGGTCAGAACATCCGGATTCCGGGTGAACAGCGACTTGAACACAAAATCATTTTTGAGCGACAGCAGTGTGATCATTATAATCCTTTCTGAAGCAGATAATCAACAGATTTTTCTTTGGGATGATAAATATCTGTATCTGTTTCTTACCACATTCCCATAAAAAAATGAAGCGCAAAGTCTGATACCAATTCGCCATTTAAAACATACTTATGAAACACACCACCGCTCCTCTCAGGAGGGGATTTTCTGAAAAAATAAATGGAGAATTGGTATGAAATACGGCTTTGCGCTTTTCTTTTCGGACTCTGTGTCTTACTGTCTGAAAGAATCTGAAGTTTTGCCCAGTCATCAGGTATGCCATTGAATCAGACCGCCTGACTTTTTCAACCGGAGTGCCTTGAAAAGAAAGGTGGTTTAATAATTAAGGTGATTTCTGAAAATAAATATCCAATTTAAGTTCACAGGCACAGGGCAAAAGCTGGAAGCTTTTGCTACTTTGATGGGATATTTTTTTCTGGAAATCACCTAAGGAAGTTCTTGCATCACATGGTAAAATATTTTACGCTGAAGGCTTTGATATCCTCCACAATGGCCTCTGCGGGAAATCCCTGGGCTTTTGCATCCTGAATCCATTTGTCGGTCATGGGCTGCAGCACGGCATCCCAAGCGGCTTTTTCCTCTTTGGAAAGGCTGATGACCTCCACATTGTGGGTCTGTTTTGACCATGTCATGGCTTCCGTCACGTGATTGTCCATATATTCACCGGTCCAGAGGGCCTGCTCAGGCCCCAGATTATCCATGACTTTCTTCACATCATCCGGAAGCACATTCCATTTGTCCATGTTCATCACCACAGCAAAGGGATAAATGACCGTATCTGTCATGGTGACATATTTGCAGATTTCCGCAAATTTCAGATCTTTCATCACTTCCAGAGAGGAAAATAGCCCCTGCACAATGCCTTTCTGCAAAGCATCCGGTGTTTCCGACATGGGCATTCCCACCTGATTTGCGCCCCAGGCTTTGAGAATCTCTGCAGCACCGCCTGATGCCCGTATATCCAGTCCTTTGATCTCAGCGAGAGTTTTGACCGGTTTTTTGGACATGATATTGGCCGGAGCAGTCGCGAACATGGTCAGCACCTTCACCTTTTTGAAAGATTCGGGTTTGTATTTGTTGTACAGATCCCACAGAACCATACTCCCGACTTTTGCGCTGGGAATTCCCAAAGGAAGGCTTGTGGCATTGGTCAGCACAAACCGTCCGGGCTGGTATGCCATACACAGACAGCCAATATCAGCCTGTCCGGAAATCACGCCATCCATCATATCTTTGGCATCCAGCAGGGTTCCGCCCGGAAAGGTGTTGACAGCAATCTTGCCATTGGTACGTTTCTCCACCTCACTTTTCCACCGCTCCATCTGCACACAGGGAAAAGTGGGAGCCGGCGGAAAATTGGCATAACTCAGTTGCACCGGCCCGGCAGATGACGCGACCGGAAAAACCGCCATGATGACCAGTGCCGATAAGGAAAATACAGTGAAAATTCTTCCAAAAACGCTTGTGTTCATGTTTTCTGTCTCCTTGCAATGAAATATGATTGATTTACTGACAACCCTATCCCCTAATCCCTGTCCACTAATCCCTAATCCCTATCCCCTATCCCCTAATCCCTATTCTCTGACAACTGCATAATCTCCAGCATTTTTTCATTCCCCCGGAATTTTTCTGCAAGCACATCCCGGACATCTTCAAAGGTGCAGAAAAGATTCGGGATTTTTTTCAGAGCAAAACCCAGAAGAATCAGATTGGCGGATTTGGGATTTCCGCTTTTCTCTGCCATCAGATCTGCATCCACAGAAAACAGGTTCTCGGCAGATTCTCCGGCTGTCCGGTTTACAACTGTCCATGCTTTGGCTTTTAAAAAGCAACTGTGCTGTTTCACATTTTCTGGTTTCAGGGCCATAAGCCCGTCTGCCTGTCCCATGCGGATAAGCGGAGAGTCAAACTCTCCCACTTTGAGATGGGACAGCACGGTTCCGCCCCGCTGGGCCATTCCGTGTGTTTCGGATGTAAACACCTTCAGATCTTTACGGATAGCGGCTTCGGCCAGAACACGGGTGATAAACAGCACGCCCTGTCCACCCACACCGCTGATGACAATCTGCTGACTGACTGGCTGATTCATATCAGTTTTCCTCCACAATGGCATGTTTGGGACAGACATGGATACACACACCGCAACCTGTGCAGAGCATGGGATCAATGCGGGTGCGCTCCTCATTTTCCACAGGAACCAGAGCGGGGCATTCAAACTGCTGAATGCAGTATCCGCACCCGTCACAGTCTTCATTGATGATGACACGGAGTTTCTTTGCCTGTTCTGCTTTTCTGCTCCGATCCAGCAGACAGGGATAACGGGAAATGACCACAGCAGGCCCGGTTTCACGGGAGTATTTCACTGCCTCTTTCATCAGAGCGGCAAATTCACTGAACTGATAAGGATTTCCGGTTTTGCAGAAGGAAATGCCGCATCCTTTGACCAGAGATGCAATATCCACTGTGTTCAAATCTTCTCCCAATGCCCCGCATCCTGTGGAGGGAGTGGGCTGGCCTCCGGTCATGGCTGTTGTGCGGTTGTCCAGAATCACCAGCACAAAACAGACATTCTGCACCACAGCATCAACAAGCGCGGGAATTCCTGCATGAAAAAAGGTGGAATCCCCCATTGTTGCAATAATATCGGGCCGTTTTTCCTCATTTTTGTAAGCATGATAAAAACCCGCAGCCTGACTGATGGCCGCGCCCATGCACAGAACCGTATCCACCGCGCCCAGATTCAGTCCCAGAGTATAACAGCCAATGTCACTGGTGTATATGCCTTTGGGAGCAGCTTTTTTTATGGCAAAAAACGAGGCACGATGCGGACATCCCGCGCAAAGTGTGGGACGCCTGCCCCCAACTGCCGGCGGTTCGGAAAGCACAGAGGGAAGCCCGGTAAAGGCACGGATCATATCCTCAATGATTTCCGGGCTGAGTTCTCCGAATCCGGGAACCGCTCCGGACATTCTGCCCCGTACTTTGGAACGATCCGCAATCTGCATTTCAATCACCGGCATACTTTCCTCAATCACCAGAATCTCCCGGTAGGTGCTGATCAGATGCGTGACAAATCCCGCGTGCAGGGGAAAGGGCTGAATGACCTGATACAGGGGAATATGATCCCACATCAGATTCAGATTTTTCAGAATTTCCCTGGCATGGGCCGCAGCCACACCTGAAACCACAATAGCCCGATCCGCCTTTGCCTGGGGATTAAGGCGCACAGGCGCGGTTTTTTCATATCCGGCAATCGCGGCCAGTTTCTCGTCCAGTTCTTTGTGCAGCTGAAAACGGAATTTCGGGGTGGCTGCCCATCGGGATGGATTTTTCTGAAAATCAGGTTTTCTGTCACCAGTCCGGATTTGGCCCGGTTCAATGTCCTGACGGCTGTGGCAGATCCGTGTGGTGGGACGCAGCATAACCGGAATTTCAAAGGTTTCAGACAAAGCATAGGCAATGCCGATCATTTCCTTTGCCTGCTGAGGCGAATCCGGGTCCAGCACAGGAATTTTGGCAGTCATGGCCATCATGCGGCTGTCCTGCTCAGTCTGGGAAGAATGGGGGCCTGGGTCATCCGCGCTGATCACAATGAATCCGCCCTTTGTTCCCATATAAGCCGCGCTCATGAGCGGATCTGATGCCACATTCAGTCCCACCTGTTTCATGCTTACGCAGGCCCGCAGTCCTGAAATGGCTGCCGCGTAGGCAATCTCAAACGCAATTTTTTCATTCACAGCCCACTGCACATGCATGGGCAGATTATGCTCTTTCTGCAATGCGGCCACAGAAGAAAGAATTTCCGAAGCCGGAGTACCGGGATAGGAAGTCGCCACAGCACATCCGTTTTCTGCAAGTCCGCGCGCGATGGCCTCATTGCCCAGCATCAGTTGCCGTTGGTTCACCTGTTCCTCCTCTTTATCCCTTTGCCCGATCTCCCTTTTCCGCTGTCAGGCGTTCTGTATCGGTCTGGGGCGGTATATTGAGATAGTTGAATATTTCCTGAACGATCTGTTTAAATACAGGGGCCGCTACCAGACCACCGTAATGCTGCCCTTTTGGTTCATCAATGATGACCACCGCAGCGATCCTGGGGTTTTCCACCGGAGCGAAACCGATAAATGAGGAAACATATGCCTCACGGGTGTATACACCCCTTTTGTTAAGTTTCCGTGCTGTTCCGGTTTTTCCGCATACAGTGTAACCATCCAGGGCAGCATTCACACCGGTTCCCCCCGCCTCTGTCACAGCGATCATCATATTTTTGATTGTTTCCGCAGTCTGTTCAGATATGGCATTTCTTACTTTTGCCGGTGTGAACTGACGGATGGTCAATCCGTTGCGATCTGTAACCGCCTCCACAATATAGGGTTTCATCAGAACCCCTTTGTTCGCGACTGCGGAAAGAGCAGATGCCATCTGTATGACAGATACGGAAATGCCGTGACCAAAGGCAATGGTCCCCGCTCCGATTTTCGACCAGTGTCTGTACGGAGCAAGCGAACCTGAGGTTTCTCCGGGACAGTCTATTCCGCTTTTCTCTCCGAAACCCAAATTTTTCAGTGTTTTGTACATTGCTTCCGGCCCGATCATTTCACTCATTTTCATTGCACCGATATTGCTGGAAAATTTGATGATTTTTGCCAGAGTCAGCCAGCCGTAGGGATGGGTGTCGTGAACAGTGTCTTTCCCGATACGGTATTTGCCGTTTTCGCAGTAAAAAATGGTGTCAGGTGTGCATCCGCCGGATTCAATGGCAGCGGCTGCACTGAAAATTTTCATGGTGGAGCCGGGTTCAAACGCGTCCGTAATGCAACGGTTCCGCCAAATTTCCCTGCTGAAACTTCCGAAACTGTTGGGATTGAAAAGGGGAACATTGGCCAGGGCCAGTATGGCTCCTGTAGACGGTTCCATGACAACTGCCATGCCGGATTTGGCAGAAAAGGTGTCCACAGCTTCTTTCAGGAATTTTTCAGTGATATACTGTATGGTGCGGTCAATAGTGAGAACCACATTGTTTCCGGTGTAATCATTCGGATTTTCCTGTTCCGCATCGAAATTTTTTCCCTGTGCATCCCGTAAAACCGTAAATTTCCGTTCCATGCCTTTCAGATATGAATCATAATAAAATTCAATACCTTCCATTCCATGACCATCTGTCCCCGTAAATCCGATAAGCTGGGCAGCGACCGTGCGGTTGGGATAAAAACGGCTGTGTTCAGGGATAAAATCTATACCTTCAATTCCCAGTGACCTGACAGCCTTTTCTTCGTCAGGTGTCACATGCCGTTTAACCCATATGAAAGGACGCCTGGAGATCATCTGCAGCCGCAATTTTTTGGGATCAACCCGGAGAACTTTGTTCAGTGCCTCTGAAATGGCTGCAGTGTCTGTGTCTTTCATTCTGCGCAAATAGGCTGCCACAGACACAGCATCAATGCTTACGGCCATTTCTCTCCGGTTCCGATCATATATGATTCCGCGTTTTCCCTGTATGGTCAGGGTTTTTTCATACTGATCCGCTGCTTTCCTGGCCAGATCGGGACTGCGGTAAACCTGAAGATATATTGCCTTTCCGGCAATGATCAGAAAGCACAGGGCAAAACCCAGGCCAATCAGGGTAATGCGCAGACGGCTGTTTTTACTGTAATCCATTTTGGATGCCGGTTTGTTTGTCATTGTCATTTGAGGAAATTTCAATTTTCTGCAGGGAGGTCGGTGTAATCATTCCAAGCCGTTTTGCGGCAATGTCTGCAATACGTTCAGGGCTTCTCAAACGCTCCATCTCTATTTTCAGACGGTTCTGAATCGTAAGCAGTTGCTGCCAGTTGTCAGTTTCCATGGATATCTCATATCCGATATGAATGCACTGCATTCTGCACCATGTATATACCAGCAGTTGGGCAATGAAGATGATCAGAAAGACAATCCACATTCCCGCAACTCTGAAATTAAAGTAACTTTGTCCCCGATACTGTTCCGCTCTTTCTATCATAGGATTTTGGATATTCTCCTTATATTTTTTCGGCTGCTCTGAGTTTTGCACTTCTTGACATGGGATTTTTCGCGATTTCCTCTTCCGAAGGCACAGCGGGTTTGCGTGTCAATATGCGAAGAATGGGAATCTGTCCGCAGATGCACTGCGGAAAATCCGGGGGACAGGTGCAGGGCTTTTCCTGCGATTTCATTGCATGTTTCACAATCCGGTCTTCCAGGGAATGAAAGGAAATGACACAGAGCCTTCCTCCGGGATTGAGCAGTTTCGGAGCCTGCTCCATAAAAATTTTCACATTATCCAGCTCATTGTTGACCGCTATTCTCAAAGCCATAAAAACCCGCGTAGCCGGATGAATCGGATGTTTTTTCCGCTGTTTTGCTTCTGAATGCCCTGCTGCTTCACAGACAATCTGTGCCAGTCTTCTGCTTGATTGTATGGATTCCCTGCTTCGGATATTCACTATCCTGCGTGCAATTTTCCGCGCATATCTTTCTTCTCCGTAATCCCAAAAAATGTGCGCCAGTTCCTCTTCCTCCAGCGTATTGACCAGATATTCGGCTGTGATTTCACTGTCTGCATCCATGCGCATGTCCAGAGGTTCCTCACGGGTGAAACTGAAGCCTCTGCCGCTGCCTTCAATCTGGTAAAGGGAAAGCCCCAGATCAGCCAGAATGCCGTCCAGTCCGCTGATTCCCAGAGATTCCATAAGTTCCGGAAGCTGCGTGTAATTTCCGTGAAACAGATGAATATCTGATGCCCAGGAAGACAGCATTTTTTCCGCGTTGGCAATCGCGTCCCTATCCCGGTCAATGCCGATAAGCTGCCCGTCCGGAGTGATCCTCTCCAGAATGGCCTGAGCGTGTCCCGCGCCGCCAAGTGTGCAGTCCGCATATATCTTTCCGGGGCCGCAGTTCAGGTAATCAATCACTTCCGCAGTCATGACAGGAATATGTCTGAACAATTTTATCATTTAACTGGTATATATTATTTGTAGTAAGTCACTGATTTTAATCTGTCCCAGGCTCCGCGTGTGAAGTCAGGCACAGCAACGGGACTTCCATTGTTTTCAACTGAAATTCTCGTAAGTTCGACAAGTGAACTCCATTCAGCGGCATCATAAACATCCTGATCAAATGGATCATATGTGAAATTTTTTTAACTCTGACGGATTAGTCGGTTTTTGGAAAAGAATGTAGCTTGAAGGGTTTCTGTGCTGCGATTCCTGTGAAAACTGAACAGGGATATTCATTTTCAGAAATCGACTTAAAGTTGTTGCAGAAAAGCAGTTGTGCACCCCCCTTTGAATAATTCCCAAAGCAGTGACATGCACCAACCGGGATCGATCCGCGACACAGACGCCATCACTTATTGCTGCTTCCTTCCGGACCTGACAAAGTTCGCGAGTGTCTGTTGCGCGGCGGCCGGTCAGGAATGAAACCTTTCCGGGTGAAACCCTCGGGGGGGAGTTCAGCCCCGCATAAGGCGGATTTCGGGTACAGGGCACCGCCAGCTCCCCGCCTAGCACAACTGAGAAGTAATTATAACCTTTCTGCCGCATTTTTCAAGGAAAAAAAGAAATATTTTTCAATTATCTTAATTTTATGCAAATTAATCCAATTTAAAAACGCAGCAAAACCGTCACACCGGCATAAACCGGTGTTCATGAAAGGTCGAAGATGCAGGATTCCTGCTTGCGCCGGAATGAAAATGACTGACTTTTGCAATTGGCTGAATCAGCAGGAAAAGACTTCAGTTTCCCATAAGAACCCTTCGGGCTTCCCCGCGTCCGCTTTCCGTGAGAAAGGATTTTCCGATGATTTTTTCCAGACGATCCTTTTCCATGGGTTTTTCCCTGTGCATTTCCGAAAGATTTTCGATCAGATCAGCATCGTATAATACTTTAAAATTGAGCGTCTCTTCAGGTCTGGGATGATGGTGATGTCCCACAATGTCGCAGACCTCCTCAATCATCTGTTCCTTTGCACCCAGTTTAACCAGTATTTCCCCTGCAATGGGCGGGCCTTCCAGTTCCTGATATTTTCCTGAGGTGCTGCCGTGTTTGCGTTCAGCTTCATGAATGCCGATGTCATGCAGATAGGCAGCGCAGAGAATCACTGCCATATCCCCGCCTTCGCTTCTGCCAATCCGATCCGCATACCGGGCCACACGGGTGGCATGACCTATGCGTTTGAAATCTGTCTTGAAATACCGTTTCATTTCTATGGCCACACGGTCTTTGAGGAGATTTTCCTGCTTTGCCAACACTTCCGGGGGCAGGGTTCCGAGGCACTGCTCAGCGTATTTGCAGTAGGCAGCGCAGCCGAAATCCATTTTGGGATTGGCAAAGCGGTGTCCGCAATGATCGCATTTACGGGCTGTGTCATCCTTGAAAAATTCCACAGTTTTGCCGCATTCGGGGCATTTCACCTCATATATGGCATCCTCTTTCCAGTATTGTGTATCCTGTCCGGGGCATCTCATATTGCTACCTCCTTTGTATATAATTTGTCATATGCCGCTGAACCGGCATCTGATTTCTTATTTTTATGCAATAATACCATGTAAATCTGTGCATTGCTTTGACCTAAATCAAGAGAATGAATAAAAAAGGGGATTGGGGGTAAGGGGTGGTTGGGGATTGGCGGGCAGTGTTTCAAACCCGTTAACCTTTATTTCCGGTCTGAATTTTGCACAGAAAAAAACTCTGTGTGACTATGCGGTTAAACTCAGGGCGGTCAGCCTTCCCCCAACACCTAATCCCCAACCCCCATAAAAATATTATAATTGACTTAAGTCAATGAATCGTAATAAATTACAGGATACAAATTTAAATAATAGAATATATTATACTGAATTGTCTCACAACCTGCCTGAAGATAAAGGAGGATAAACATGAAGAAGTTTGTCAAACCCCTGATTCTCATCACCATCGGCCTGCTGGTCGCGTTTCCGCTTTTCAGTCTCTCCTATTATGCAATGGTCAGAACTTCAACGCCCCAGTTCTGCGCGTCCTGCCATGAAATTCAGTTTGCCTTTGACACATGGAAGACCTCCACCCATGTCAACAATGCGCACGGATTCGTAGCCGACTGCATGGACTGTCATCTGCCCGCTCCCCAGCACACCTTTGATTTTTTCTACGCAAAAACCATGCACGGCATCAAGGATATTGTGGTTCATTTCACTCAGGATGCGTATGACCATGAAGAAAACCGCCAAAAGGCATATGCATCCTTCAGCAATGAACAGTGTCAGAAATGCCACAGAAATCTTCTTTACATTCCCAACAAAAGAGGGGCAATGATCGCGCACCGGGATGTGGTCTATGCCCGGAGCGGTTATGAAAAAAGATGTGTGGACTGTCACCGGGATCTGGTTCACAATTCGCGGGATCATTACGGATACAAGCAGTACCGTGAGTCATACAGGGGACTGGGGATATAAGTAAGGGAAGAGAAATTTCCTGAGAAATCTGATTTTTTATACACAAAAATTTTCGTTTACCTGCTTAGCTGTTTTTTATAAATCATCTGCAAAATGTGAAAGGAGGAGGCATGAAAAAGGGTTTGGGATTGTTGTGTATGGGAATGCCTGTCTGTTTTTTTCTGTGCGCGGGGACAGTCACAGCACAGAATGAGGGACAGGGAAATATGCCGAAGGAAAAATCTTTCCGGATTGAGCGCAGTATGCCCAAAGAGGCAGTGGCCTGCATTGAATGCCACAAACAGGAGCATCCGGGCCTGTTTGCAGACTGGGCAAACAGCCGCCATGCCAGCGCAAACATCACCTGCTATGACTGCCACAAGGCCGAAGCCCATGATCCGGATGTAAGTCAGGTGCACTTCAAACAGTATGAACGCTCGGATCTGAAATACGGGACCAAAGAATACAGTGTTCCGGTTGCTGCCGCAGTAACCCCCAAAGACTGCTCCCGGTGTCATCCGGATGAAAGCAAACAGTACAGCATAAGCAAACATGCCAATACGGTTGAGATTATGTGGAAGATTGATCCCTGGCTCAACCACGGCATGAACAGCGATTTTGAGCGGCTGAACGGCTGTTATCACTGTCACGGCACTGTCCTGAAAACAAAGGACGGCGGACTTGATCCTGACACATGGCCCAATGTCGGTGTGGGACGGATCAATATGGACGGCAGCAAAGGCAGTTGCACCAGTTGCCATTCCCGGCACCGTTTTTCCGTAATGGAAGCCCGCAAACCTGAAGCCTGCGGCCAGTGTCATCTGGGGCCGGATCATCCGCAAATCGAAATCTTCACAGAATCCAAGCATGGCGCGCTTTATGCTGCATTCGGAGATGAGTACAACTGGAATTCCGCACCCGGAACCTGGACGCCCGGCGTGGATTTCCGAGGCCCAACCTGTGCTTCCTGCCATATGTCCGGCGCGGGTACGGTGATGACCAGCCATGACGTCACAGAACGGCTGGCCTGGGAACTGCAGGCTCCGCTTACGGTAAGACCAGAGGAATTCAAGGCATTTCCGGCCAAAACCAACTGGCAGACCGAACGGCAGAAAATGGCTGAAATCTGTATGCAGTGTCATGGAAAAGTCTGGACAGACGGACATTTCAGTCAGATGGATCGGGTGGTGGCGGAATACAATGAGGTCTATTACAAACCTGCCAAAAAAATGTTTGATGATCTCAATGAAAAAGGTCTGCTGGACAGCACGAAATTCTTTGACGAGGAGATCGAATTTGAATTTTATGAGCTCTGGCATCATGAGGGTCGCAGGGCTAGAATGGGCGCGGCCATGATGGCTCCGGATTATTCATGGTGGCACGGTTTTTATGAGTGCAAAAAACGCTTCAGCACCTTTATGGAAGAAGGCACTGAGATGATAAAGGAAAACCGGAAGGCTTACAAAGCGGAGAATTTCCCCAATGCCACAGGCAGCACTGTCAAGCCGCCGGAGGTTTTCGGCCCTGCACAGAATGCACAGTAGTTAAACACCCCCTGCCCCCTCTCAGGAGCAGGGGCTGTTAAGTGCTCATTCCCCTCCTGAGAGGGGATTAAGGGGTGTGTTCAGGGTGCGGTAAAAGACACACCCCCTGCCCCCTCTCAGGATGGGATTTTCTGAAATTTTGATCAAACCAATGGCGAATTGGTATTATACCGATTCGCCATTGGTTTGATCCAATATCGTCATTTTTCCAGCAGTTCCGGCTGTGCAAAAAACCGCTCCGCTTAATTTTTGCACTCCCCCATCCTGTTTTGCAGAGGGCAAAAGTTGGTAAAAGAACTGTAAGGTGATTTCCATTAATGATTATACCGTTTTTCGCAGGGCGGGCACGGCTTTCTGTGCCCGCCGTCCTGCTGAAACGGCGGGCACAAAAAGCCGTGCCCACCCTACAGTGATGGTGCATTTTTTCATGGAAATCGCCTAAATATCCCGGTTCAGTTCACAGGCACAGGGCAAAAACTGGAAGTTTTTGATACTTTGGAGGTATATTGTTTTCCGTAAATTGCCTTAAATCAGACACGATGGAATGAAAATTAATGGAAATAAAGCTTTTGACTGGGAAAGTGAGGACAATACCCTGCGAATCGAGCGGGCCAAATCGCTTATGGCCACCGGTTTAATGAGATATTCTTTTATGCCGCATGCTTTTGCCTTTTCCGCATCCACCTGTTCACTGAATCCTGAGCACATGATAATGGGAATATCAGAGCGTATGGACAGAACTTCTTTGGCAAGTCCGAGGCCGGTCATATTCGGCATGGTAAAATCTGTGACAATCAGACTGAAGCGGTAAGGATTGGCCTTAAATGCTTCCAAAGCCTCAATACTGCCTGTTCGCGCTGTAATCTGATACCCAATACGCTCCAGCATCTGCTTTAATATTTTCAGAATCTGCAGTTCATCATCAACAATCAGAATATTCTCATTTCCCCGTGGCAGAGGTTCATGATTCTGATTTATCTGCGCCCTTATATCCCGGTTTTTTGCCAGCGGCAGCCAGATTTTGAATTCACTTCCTTTGCCAGGCTCGCTGGACACCCGGATTCCTCCATAGCAGCTTTTGACAATTCCATGAACAACGGCCAGCCCGAGTCCTGTGCCTTTTTCCGGTTTTTTTGTTGTAAAATAGGGATCAAACATATGCTCCATGACTGCTTTGTCCATGCCGGTTCCGGTATCGGCCACTGTAAGGCAGATGTATTCACCGGGAAGCATATCCGCTTCTGTCATATCTTCAGGTCCAATCTGCACCTGATCCAGACTGACAGTCAGCATTCCCCCTTTTTCTTCCATCGCGTGAAAGGCATTGGTAATCAGATTCATTGCCATCTGGTGAATCTGCGTGGGATCCGCTATTACCATGCCGCAGTCTCTGATATTCTGACAGATTTGAATCGTTGACGGAAAGGAAGCGCGGATCAGTTTCAGCACTTCTTTGATAATCAGATGAATCTGAAGGGGTTCAGGTTTCTGCTCGGCCTGACGGCAAAAGGTCAGAATCTGTTTCACCAGTTGGGTGGCGCGATGAACCCCCTGCAAAATCTGGCTGATACTGTCCCGGAGACTGCTTCCTTCCGGAAGGTCCTCGCTCATCATTTCCGAATAACCGAGGATCGGAAAAAGAATATTGTTGAAATCATGTGCGATTCCTCCGGCAAGGGTTCCCAGTGCTTCCATTCTCTGGGTTTTCTGAACCTGCTGTTTCAGACTTTCTTTCTCCCGTTCATACTGACAGCGCTGAATCGCGAGGGCATAGAGACCGGCCAGGCGCTTTACCGCATTCAGATCGCCATCCGTATAATCTCTGGGCGGATTGCCCAAAGATATCTGGCCTCTGAGCTTTCCTTCCAGAAACACAGGAACTGACAGAAAACGTTCAACAGGGACATGGCCTTCGGGAATGCCCTTTGAAAACGGATGATTTTTAGGATCATTGGTATAAAAGGGCTCCCCGGTATTCAGCGAATGTCCCGAAAGTCCGATGTATTTTCCGTCCGGGCCGATGGGAAAGGCAGACTGTCTGTTTTCTGTTTTGAATGAAGAGAGAATATCCTCCGGAACCCCAATCATGACGCATTCTTTTGTCCGGAGATTGATTTCCGCAACATATCCGTCAGAACTTCCGGTAAGTTCCTTTGCAGCTCCAAGTATCAGTCCCGCTATTTTTGCAATGTCATATTCAGCAGCCAGCAGATCCGCTGATATGGCGGCCATACGCTCATTCAGACTGTTTTCCCACATCAGTTCGGCAGTCCGCTCCATGACCAGTTTTTCAAGCTGACCGCTGTGCTTTTTCAGTTCCTCCTCCGCGTGTCGGCGGGCCGCTATTTCTGTCTGCAGGCGGGAGTTCTGTTCTTCCAACTGTTTCTGAAAATTCCGCAGTTTCAGATGCGTGTCAATGCGCGCGGTCACTTCTTCGGGCTGAAAGGGTTTTGTGATAAAATCCACTCCGCCGGCCTGAAATCCTTTTATTTTGGTCTCTGTATCTTCCAGTGCGCTCAGAAAAATAACCGGAATATATGCCGGGATGCAATGCTGAGAGTCTGTACAGTACCCGGTTTTAAACTGTCTGCATACCTCATAACCATCCATTCCGGGCATCAGAATATCCAAAAGGATCAGATCCGGAGGGTCATTGGCGGCTATCATCAGCGCGGTGGGGCCGTCCGGCGCGCCCGTAACAGAATAACCCTTTTGGGTCAGCATTTCCGACAGCATCTGAAGATTCTGAAGGGTGTCATCCACGATCAGAATTTTTGCTTTCAATGCCGTATTTTCAGATGTCTCCATTTCCCTTCTCCTTTGCCTGGATCAGATCAGCAATTTTTTTAAACTTGTATTTATGAACCAGCGCTGTCAGTCCCTCAGCAGCGGCAGAATGCTCCTTCTGAATCTGCGATACAAGTTCAAGCAGAGCTTTTGAATTCCCCCGCATTGCAGCATGACGAAATTCCGCAAGCCATTCTCCGGGCAAATCCGGCAGATCGCCCGGTTTCAGTTCTGTCCGGACAGTTTTTTCCTGAACCGGTGCTTCCTCATATATATAACTGACTCCCAGATAAAAATCAATCTTTTCAAAAAGCTCTGATTCACTGAACGGTTTGCGGATAAAATCGCTGCATCCCGCTGCAATCACGGCATTACGGTCTTCCTCAAAAGCATAGGCCGTGACCGCAATAACCGGAATCTGAGAGGCAGAATTTTCTGAATTGCGGATGATTTTTACAGCCTCATATCCGTCCATAACCGGCATCCGCATATCCATCAGAATCAGATGGGGAGATGCGGCCTTCCATAATTCAAGGGCTTCCTGTCCGTTTTCTGCCTTGCACACCTCAAAACCGGCAGACTGCAGAAGACTGCCCATAAGACTGCGGTTATCCTCATTGTCTTCGGCAAGCAGAATGCGGTAAACAGGCTGCCCCGGTGCAAGTCCGATCACCCGGCCTTTCTGCGTTTTTCCCGGAAATTTTGCCTTTTCCGCCCGGACTGCCCGGATATGAAACCTGAAGATGCTGCCTTTTCCCGGCTGACTTTCGGCAAATATCTCTCCGTGCATGAGTTCAATGTATTTTTTGCTGATGGGCAGCCCCAGTCCGGTTCCTTCCGTACTTTTACGGCCGGTTTCGGTCTGTCCGAAGGGCTGAAACAGCAGGTGCATTTCATCAGGGGAAATGCCCGCGCCCGTATCTTCCACTGCAACAGACAGGCGGGAATCCTTATCCTCATATCCAATCCGCAAAAGGACATGCCCCTGGGATGTGAACCTGATGGCATTGCTCAGCAGATTAAAAATCACCTGCCGTAATTTCTGTTCATCAGAGCGGATAAATCCGGGTACTCCCGGTGATAATTCAAACCGGAGCCCAATGCCTTTTTCCCGTGCACGAAAAGCATACATGCTTTCCAGAAAATCCAGCAGTTGATGCAGATTGAAATCTTCTTCGCAGAGATAAACACTTCCGGTTTCAATTTTGGACATTTCCAGCACTTCATTGATGAGTTCCAGCAGATGCCCGCCGCTTTTGATGACTGTGCTGAGTTTTTCCCGCTGCGCTGGCATAAGGGACTGATCCCTGTGCAGCAGCCGTGAAAATCCCATGATAATGTTCAGCGGTGTTCTCAGTTCATGGCTCATATTGGACAGAAAACGGCTTTTGGCAATGTTGGCAGTCTCGGCCTTTTCTTTGGCAATATACAGTTCCGCAGTGCGTTTTTTAACCAGTTCCTCCAGATGCTCTTTGTAGCGGATTAACTCCTTCTCTGAGCGTTTGCTGTCTGTGATGTCATGAAATGTGACAACAACCGCCATAATCCGGCCTGTCTGATCATATACAGGTGAGGCACTTGCATTCACAATGATTTCCGTACCGCCAGGATGACGCAAAAGATATTCCTCATTGCTGACATACTCTCCCTGAAATGCTCTGGAACCCGGCATTTTTGCCAATGGGATTTCTTCTCTGCCATCGGGCGTAAAAAATCTGCATACAAGGGTTTCCGGTATGCCGGCATCTATGTCTGCCCTGCCTTCAATCTTTTCCCCCATAATGCGCCCTGATTCATCGTTTTCAATCATCACATGAATATGGCTTAAATCCCCGTCAAGCACATGAACGGCAAAAGGAGCCTGTTTTATAACAGCTTCAAGAAGCCTGTTTGATCGGGCCAGCAGTTCTTCCGCACGTTTGCGGCCGGTGATGTCTGTAATCATTCCCAGAGAGCCTGTGAATCTGCCCTGACTGTCTGTCAGCGGATTGGTGGAGATAATTGTCCATATCTCTGTTCCGTCTTTGCAGCGGAATCGGAAATCGTGCTGCTCTGCTATGCCGCTGCGGCGCCGTTCCAGATTGCGCCGGGCCTCTGCACGGGCCTCATCATCCATGAAATCAAAGAGATGACGGCTGATCATTTCTTCTGCGCCATATCCGAGCATATCTGCCATGCGCTGATTGACAAAAGTGGTGCGTGCTTCGCTGTCAATCAGCCATATTCCTTCCTGAGCGGTATTGACAATCTGCCGGTAGCGTTCCTCGCTCTCCCGCAGGGACTTCTCTGCCAGCATACGCTCCAGTTCACCGGAGGCGCGGATGGCAGCGACTTTCAGAACGGTTTCAGAAAGGGAGCTGTTTTTCAGAGTCCTGCGGCTGATCATTGCAATGAGTCCGATAATCTTTCCGTCTGAACCCCAGAGGGTTGTGCCAACATAGCTTTCAGCGCACATTTCCCGGAGCAGCAAATCGTTTGGGAAAAGCTGACTGACACCTTCCGGAAAACAGCAGATTATCTGTCCGACAGCATCCCCGCACGGGGTGTCTTTCAGGGTATAGACAATATTGTTTTCAGATTTTCCATCATAATATACTGCCACAGTCTGCGCTGTCAGCATATCTCCGCTGAGTTTGTCAATGCAAACGTAATCCATTTTCAGAGTCTCTGCCAGATACCGGGCCAGGGATTCAAAAAAATTTCCGCTGTCTGCCGAATTTCCGCTTTTCAGCAGAAACAGCCGGGTTTCCTCAATGATTCTGCGTTCCGTGATGTCTGCGGATCTGCCCTGAACTGCGAATAATTCACCTGCGTCATTGTAAAGCGGAATATTTTCTGTTTCTGTCCAGATAATGGTTCCGTCCTTTTTTCTCCAGCGCATCACAGCAGGTGCGTTGCTGACACTGCCGTTTATAAAAAACTGCAGGAGATGTGTATCATCAGGATGCACAATTTTTGCAGGCAAATGCGGATCATTATAATATTCATCAGGTGTGTAACCGCTTATTCTTTCTGCTGACGGACTGACATATTCAAATCCGGGTTCGGGCTTTAAGCGGTAGAGATAAATCAGATCATTTGTTTTTTCCGTGAGAAAGCGGAATTTTTTTTCACTCCTGATCAGAGCATTTTCTGCCTTTCTGCGATGATGGTTCTGTTTTTCCATCTTTACCCAGGTGAAAGAAATGCCGGAAATTCCCAGTATCCAAAGAAAGAGATAGCGGAATATAAACCCGGCAGAATGCTCCCGGTGAATAAGTCTGAACGGAGCGACAGGCACGTCAATGCTTATTCCGCCCCTAACCATACCGGTTTTATAATCACCGTGGCATTTCAGACACTGCTCTTCGATAAAAAGCGGGCGGATCAGCCGCAAATATTCTTTCCCCCCGGTTTTCTGTATCTCTGAAATTTCTTTTTTCCCGTTTTTAAAAGCAGTTAATGCTTTTGTTTCCCATTCATCCGGTCTGTTCTGTTCATTCAGGGGCGCAAGGCTGGTAATATGTGCGGAAATGCCGCATCTGGTTTTGCTTATCTCATGCACCTGACGGGTCATATACGCGGGATTTATCAGGGTCAGTTTTTTTCCGGATGGTGTGACAATATCTCTTTCAGAAATCTCTGAAAGCCAGGGATTCGGCCTTGTCTGATCTGTGACCGGAACATATACTCCGCCATGCCCGGAATTCCACAGCCTGTAAATCACATCTTTTTCAAACGCAGCGCGGGCCATAACAAGAGATTCCTGTATGATTTCCTCATTGCAGTCATGGATATGCCATATCCAGGCAGAGGCAATGATTGCTGTCCATAAAAAGACCAGCATCAGCCAGTAATGTATATATTCTTTCATATATATTTGAATTTGCAGATGTAATACCGATTCGCCATTGATTTTATATAATATGAAATCTGAAAAATAATTGGGCATTAAACCTTCGTGAAACTTTGTGTCTTTGCGTCTTCGTGGCAGAAAAACAGCGTGGTCGGAAATTTTTTTTTGCTGAAATCTTTTTCAGATTTCATATAATATTGTCAGTTTTTCCGCTCTTCTGTCTGTGCAAAAAACCGCTCCGCTTAATTTTTGCACTCCTCCGGATCATTCCGGGACAGTATCAGATCAGTTGCGAACCGGTATAATACCAATTCTCCATTAAATTTATATATTTATTTCCCGCAGAGAACACAGATTACTGCAAAGAGAACACAGAAAAAAAAGAATTTTTCCTCTGTGTTCTCTGTGGTTTTTTTCCTCTCTGTGTCCTCTGTGGGAAACCGAATCATAAGTATATTTTCAATGGCGAACCGGTATAACAGTTCAGAATTTGTGAAACGGGACTGTGAAATGAAAGGTGCTGCCCTTTTTTTCAATGCTTTCCGCCCAGATCCGTCCGCCCAGATGATGCACAAGCCTCCGGATTATTGTCAGTCCCAGTCCTATGCCTTCATATCTTCTGGTCAGGGAATCATCAGCCTGTGTAAAATCCTCAAAAATATGCTGCATACGATCCGCGGGTATCCCCGCACCTTTATCTTCGACCGAGAAACACAGCATGGGCGATGTTTCATTTTCACAGATTTTCCGGACAGAAATGATGATCTCTCCTTTTTCCGTGAATTTGACAGCATTTTTGCCAAGCCTGTCCAGAATGCTGTTCAGCACTTCCGGATCCGTGACAATCTGAACCGGGACAGCCCCGTATGTCTCATGCCGGACCTTCAGCCCCTTTTTTCCTGCGGCATAAGAAAGGTTTGCCGCAGCGGATTTCAAAAAGGGAATTAATTCAACCATATGATTTTTCAGTTGAATGCCATCAGCCTCCATCCGTACCAGTGAGATGAGCTCTTCAACCATGTCCAGCAGTTGTTTTCCTGATACAGCAATGATGCTTAGAGAATGCTCTTCTTTGGAGCCGGGCAGGGCATTTCTTAGCAGAAAATCTGTCATGCCGATAATCGGATTCAGGGGTGTTCTGAATTCATGACTGATGCTGGCAAGAAAGGCAGATTTTGCCCGGTTTGCAGATTCGGCCGCATTTTTGGCTTTCAGAAGTTCCGCTGTACGATCCTGAATCCGGATTTCAAGTTCTTCGTTGGCTTTTTTCAAAGCCTCCTCTGCATTCCTGCGCTGAGTGATTTCCCGGTGCAGAAGAATGTTCTGCTGTTCAAGACTCTGCTGCATCTGTCTCAGGGAAACATGCGTGTTCACCCTTGCCAGAACCTCCTCATACTGAAAGGGTTTGGCAATATAATCAGAGCCGCCCAGGGAAAATCCCCTGATTTTGTTCTGAAGATCATCCAGGGCACTGAGAAAAATGACCGGAATATTTTTTGTTTTTGCATCTGATTTCAGGTGTGCGCAGACTTCGTATCCGTCCATTTCCGGCATCCGGATATCCAGCAGAACCAGATCCGGGGGATCATTTGCAGCAATCATCAGAGCGCTGGGGCCGTCTGCCGCGGCTGTGACGGAATAAGCATTCTGACGCAGCATATATGAGAGAAACTGAAGATTTTCAAGGGTGTCATCCACAATCAGAATCTTTGCCTTCAATGCTTCGGTTTCAGATGTGTTCATTTCCCTTCTCCTTTGCCGGGATCAGATCAGCAATTTTTTTGAACTGATATTTCGCAACCAGTTCGGTCAGTCCCTCAGCAGCCTCAGAATGCTCATTCCGAATCCGGGATACAAGTTCAAGCAGAGCTTTTGAATTCCCCCGCATTGCAGCATTGCGGACTTCCGCAAGCCATTCTCCGGGCAAATCCGACAGATCGCCCGGTTTCAGTTCATTAAGGGCAGATTTTTCCTGTACAGATATTTCCTCATATATATAACGGACTCCCAGATAAAAAGCAATCTTTTCGAAAATCTCTGATTCCCTGAACGGTTTGCGGATAAAATCGCTGCAGCCTGCGGTCATCACAGCTTTCCGGTCTTCCTCAAAAGCATAGGCCGTGACGGCAATAACCGGAATCTGGGCGGCAGAATTTTCTGAATTGCGGATAATTTTTACTGCCTCATATCCGTCCATAACCGGCATCCTCATATCCATCAGAATCAGATGGGGAGATGCGGTCTTCCATAATTCAAGGGCTTCCTGTCCGTTTTCTGCCATACACACCTCAAAACCGGCAGACTGCAGAAGACTGCTCAGCAGACTGCGGTTATCCGCATTGTCTTCGGCAATCAGAATGCGGTAAACAGGCTGTCCCGGTGCAAGTCCGATCACTCTGCGTTCCGGCTTTTTTTTAAGAATCTTTCCGTTTTCAGCTTTCTGTACCCGGATATGAAAACGGAAGATGCTGCCTTTTCCCGGCTGACTTTCGGCAGATATTTCTCCGCCCATAAGTTCAGCATATTTTTTGCTGATGGGCAGCCCCAGTCCGGTTCCTTCCGTACTTTTCCGGCCGGTTTCGGTCTGTCCGAAGGGCTGAAACAGCAGGTGCATTTCTTCCGGGGCAATGCCCGGCCCCGTATCTTCAACCTCAGCGGATAAGCGGAAATCTTTTTCAGAATATCCGATCCGGATGATGATATGCCCCTGTGAAGTGAACTTGACCGCATTGCCCAGCAGATTCAGAAGCACCTGCCGAAATTTCTGTTCATCCGCGCGGATAAATCTGGGGGTTTCAGGAGATGATTCAAACCGGAGTTCAATTCCTTTTTCCCGTGCCCGGAACGCGTACATGCTCTCCAGTGTATCCAGCACCTGATGCAGATTGAACTCATCTTCTGAAAGACGGAAGCTTCCGGTCTCTATTTTGGACATCTCAAGCACTTCGTTGATCAGTTCCAGCAGATGCTCACCGCTTTTCACAACAGTCTCCAGTTTTTCCAGTTGGGACGGCATCATATTTTTTTCTCTCTGCATGAGCCGGGAAAAACCCATGATGATATTCAGCGGGGTTCTCAGTTCATGACTCATGTTGGAAAGAAAGCGGCTTTTGGCCAAATTGGCGGACTCGGCCTGTTCTTTGGCAAGTCTGAGTTCCGCTGTGCGCGCTTTCACCAGTTCTTCCAGATGTTCCCGATATTGCATCAACTCCTCATCTGCTCTCTTGCGTTCGGTGATGTCCTGCACAAAGCCATACAGAAGATGCTTTCCGGTCAGCGGCTCCGGCCGCTGGCAAAAGGAAAGAATGGCGTCTATGACCTGCCCGTCCCTGCGCCGGTAGCGGTTTTCGAATATTTTCCAATTCCCCCCGGTACTTTCAACCTGTTTCACAAATACCGGACGTCTGGCCGGATCTTCATAGAGTGCGGCCGCAATCGAGCTTTGGTTGACGGTCTGAATCAATTCCTCCGGTGAGGCATAGCCCAGCATAGCGGGGAGGGCGGGATTGACATAGACAAATTTGCCTTCCAGTGTGGACAGGAACATGCCAATGGGGATATTTTCAAAAATGCTGCGAAGCCGCTCTTCACTCTCTTTTATATCCGCTTCTGCCTTTTTCTGCTCAGTGATGTCTCTGAATTCAACAACCCTTACCTTTTTTCCCTTATACGGGATATTCCTGGCTTCCAGCCGCAGGGGATATTCTGTGCCATCTTTTCGCAGTCCAAAGGCTTCATAGGGCTTTTCATAGCCTGAAAGAATATTGGCTCTCACGGCATTTCGGGATTTTTCTGCAATCAGCAGCAGACCGTCCATGCCGATCAGTTCCTCTTTTGCATAACCGCTTATTTCACAAAGTCCCTGATTGCATTCCAAAATAACACCTTTGTCATGAATCGTGATTCCGCCAAAGGATGCATTGTGCAGAGCCTTAAACCGTTCTTCGCTTTCCCGCAAAGCCTGCTCTGTCTGCTTGCGCGCAGTGATATCCCGGCCTATGCCCAGAACACCCATAAGTTTTCCATCAGATTCATAAACAGGGGTCTTGATGGTTTCCAGAATCTCTCTGTGTCCATCCGCGAAGGTAATCATTTCCTCATTTATGTTCGGTTTTCCAGCAGTTACTGCGGCTTTGTCATGGTGGCGGAAAAAATCCGCCAGATCTTTTTCCATGAAGTCATAGTCTGTTTTTCCGATAATTTCTTCTTCCTTTGCACCAAAAAAAGCCTCAAAACGCGGATTGCACTGCAGATAAACCCCTTCCGGATCCTTGAGCCAGATCAAATCGGGAATGGTGTCAATCAGTGTCCGCAGACGCGACTGGCTTTTTCTGAGTTCCTGTTCCGCGCGCCTGCGGACTGTGATGTCCCGGTTGACAGAGATCGCTCCTTCAATTTCATTGTCAGGCCCCGCAATCGGAATGGCCCAGTTGAGGATAATTTTATGGGAACCGTCAAAACATTCAATTTCGATTTCCTCCTCAAATGAAGATTCCCCTTTGGAAACCGCTCTGGCAAGCCCCCATTCCTCCGGCTCTATTCTTTTTCCTGTCTTTGCCCACCAGGCTTTGTATTCATGAAACTCTTCCGGCCCCACATATCTGGCGCCTTTCCAGATTTCCTTTCCAGCCGGATTGCCGTGCATGATTTTTCCTGTTTTGTCAGCTATCCATACTCCCACAGGGATTGTTTCCAGAACCTTTTTCAGCAACTGCTCACTTGCGCGCAAAGCCTCCTCTGCACGTTTGCGCTCGGTGATGTCGGTTTCTATGCCATCCCACAGCAGGCTGCCATCCGAAAGTTGACGGGGTGAAGAGATGAAATTGCGCCAGCGCAGTTCTCCTGAGGGAAGCCGCATCATCACATCCACATTGAATGTTGCCATGTTTTCCGCAGCATGGGCTTCCTGTGCTGCCACAAAAGCCCGGTATTCCTCTGTCACCTGCTCATAGAGCAGCATGGGATTTTCTGTCGCTTCTTCCACTGTCAGGCCGTGAAGCTGCTCCACTGAGGGACTTATATAGGTGAAGCGCTGATTCCTTCCATCTTTCCCGCTGCGGAGCTGATAAATCATCCTGTCGGTAAGATTTGCGTTCAGAAAACGCAACTGCTCTCCGCTTTTCCGCAGAGCCTGCTCCATTCGCTTGCGTTCGGTGATGTCCTGAATCACGCCCACCACCAGAGTCTCGCCTTTTTCATTTTTCTGTAGTTCAGCTATGGAGCTTATGATTTTGGGTTCTGATGAATTTTTTGGATGAATTTCAAATTCCAGATGGTATTCTTTTCCCTGCTTTATAAGGTCAAGCAGTGCCTGATGGACCCTTTCCCTTTCGGGAATGCAGTTTTCAACCTCCTCTGTTGAAAAATCCGATTTTTCAGGATCGAATCCGTATATGCGTTTGGCTTCGTCAGATCCCCAGAAAGAGGCTGTTTTCAGATTGTATTCCCAGTTGCCCACATGCCCCATTTCCTGGGCTTTCTGATACCGCCTTTCGCTGATTCGCAGATTTTCTTCAGCCTGTCTGCGCTCGGTGACGTCCTCATGACTGCCGATCATTCTGAGGGCCTCGCCCTTTTCATTTAGTTCCACCACTCTGGCGCGGGTGTGAATCCACCGGTAATCGCCGCTTTTTGTTCTGAGACGAAATTCATTTTGATACAAATCCGGCTTGGTATTCAGATAACTGGCAGCGACAGACAGGGCTTTTTCCAGGTCATCAGGATGCACCAGATCTTTCCAGTTTTCAAACGTGGCAGAAAATTCAAAGGGTTCATACCCCAGCATTATATAATATCTGGGGTTGAAGAAAAGTTCATTGCTTTGGAAATTCCATTCCCATATGCCGTCTGTGGTGGCATCAAGTGTAATCTGCAATTCTTTCTGACTCGCGCGCAGAGCCTCTTCTGCCCGCTTGCGCCCGGTAATATCTAGGGAAATTGACAGTACAGCACATATTTTTTCAAATCCGAAATGAATGGGCTGAAGTGTGTTTAAAAACCATCTGCTGCCGCTGCTCAGAGAAATCTCTATTTCCTGCTGAACAGGGTGATCATCTGCAATAACTTTTCTGTACATTTCTGTCAGGTTATCAGCCTGTTCCTTTGGCAGAAACTCCCGGATGTTTTTCCCAATGATTTCTTCGGGCAGTCCCCCTGACATGTTCCGGGCTGATTTTTCATTTGCAAAAAGAAGATTGCCGTTGCTGTCATTCACAGACAATGGGTCTTGTAGTGTGTTGACAACATTGCGGTAGGTTGGTTCAGGTTCAATTAGGGATTGCGCGGTCTGCCTGCGCTCGGTAATGTCAAAACTGAATATAACCACCCTTGACACTTCTCCGCTCTCATCCAGAATCGGCGTGATGATGGATTCATTCCACATTCCATCGCGATTGTCCTCATAACGCCCCTGTTTTTTTTCACGCAGAACCCTTTCAAAAAAAATTTTCCGTCCTGCGGCAACTTCCGGTGGCAGGATGTCCCATATACTTTTGCCCACAAGTTCTGAAACGCTCATGTTAAACCGCTTTGCCATTGTTTCATTCGCATCAAGAAATATGGCGCTGTGATCCGTGAGAAAGACAGCCACATTGGGAACATTCAGAAGAGCACGCGCGGTCTGTTCGCTTTTGCGCAAAGCCTCTTCCGCGCGTTTTCGCGCTCCCCGGTTCACCATCAGCCAGCCCATAGCAGCAGTAGTTGGCGGATAGATCAGCAAAGCCGGAAGCGTAATATGGGAAAGCACTTCTGCGCCAATCCCCCCGGGCAGGGTCAGCATCCAAAGCAGCATAGCAATGTGAACGGCAAGGCCGAGGAAATACAATTCAAGAATGGAAACCGTCTCCGCCGGGCTGCGGCGGAGATGCCGCCATGCCAGTCCAATGCCGCCTGATGTAACAATGACTGCCAAACCTGTCCATGCACCGGTTCCGCCTGTGTACAGACGGAAAACACCGGTCATCACCACTGCCAGAATTGTGGAGAAAGTTCCAAAAAAAAGCCCTGATATGCACAAAAGCACAGAACGGGTGTCAAACACCACTCCCGGAGAAAGTTTCCAGGGACTGAGCATAATCGCTATGCCGATGATACCGAGAATGATGCCTGCAAAAAACTGCTGAACAGACGGCTTTCCGCCCCGCGGACTCACTCCTGACATATCGTAGAGCAGGCCAATGGCCAGCAAAAGTGCTGCGTTGTTAATCAGTCCGGTAATACCTGAAAAATTCATCTGCAATAAATCCTTTCCCGCCCGTTCCCGCGCGGACTTGTTATACCGATTCCCCATTGATTTTTTCAGAAAATCCCATCCTGAGAGGAGCAGGGTGTGTTTCATAAGGTGATTTCCAGAAAAATATCCCCACCAAAGTATCAAAAACTTCCAGTTTTTGCCCTGTGTCTGTGAACTGAACCGGAATATTTATTTTCATAAATCACCTAAGGGTCTGTATCAAAATAAAATGTTCCAAACCCTAAGGGTTTCTAAAACCCTTAGGGTTTTCAGACAGGAAAATTGTACAGGTTATTTTTTTACAAACCCTAAGGCGATTTCCATGAAAAAATGTACCATATTGTAGGGTGGGCACGGCTTTTTGTGCCCGCCGTTTCAGCAGGACGGCGGGCACAAAAAGCCGTGCCCGCCCTGCGAAAAACGGTATAATCTTTAATGGAAATCACCTAAGTATATTTTCAATGGCGATTTGGTATTATACCAATTTTCCCCGAAGCAGAAAGTCCGGGCACAAGGATCAGACGGTGATAAAGCCCGTAAACTTCCTGAATTTTATCTGCAATTTTTTTATATAAACTTTTCATCATATGATAAACCTTTGGGTAGCGGGTTCAATCAGGAGAGACATATTAAACTGACAGGGCAAAAATGAAAAGAGAAAAATATGTTTGCTATTTTTGGGACTGATACCGATTCGCCATTGGTATTATACGATGCGGAATGCAAATCCGGAGGAGTGCAAAAATTGAGCGGAGCGGTTTTTTGCAAATAAAGTGCGGAATGCAAACGAAATTACCGGATTCCGGCTTTCGCCGGAATGACGGAGGATACAGTAACCTGCTGATTTTTTTAAGGCTAGCGTAACATCAGTAAAATAAGAAAAATGAGATTTTCAGGAGGTCTTATGGGTATTGCAAAAAAAATTAAGTTTTGCTATAGTGTTAAATTTGAATTATTCACAGATCAGTTTTTTTTGAAAACACAGACGCGATCCGGAAACTGAGTTTTCAGTCGGTTTTTAGGTAGTGGGACTTTTCATGCTGATAAACTTATGCTATACTGCTCCCGTTTTTCTCAACATGCCATTGCCGAAGGAGCAGAAAAATGATTGCAGCAAAATGCCGCCGCTGCGGCAGTGAAAATATCCG
>JBFXEJ010000083.1:0-29156 GCA_050180235.1 Desulfococcaceae bacterium | reverse complement strand
AGCCGGGCTGGTTAATATGAAAATTGAAAAAAGAACTATGAAAAATGCTGCTTAAAGACGGAAAATTCAGAAAAAGATGATTTATTGCAATAACCGGGAATATGACTTTAGTTTTGCAGGATGTCTAATGAAATCAAACTGCTTTGATGAAAGGGATTTGGGGCAGGAGAGCAGGTTTTCAACAAAAAAGGGTTTATGAGATTTTCTCATAAACCCTTTGGCATTTATAATGGCTGAGGGACTAGGATTCGAACCTAGGTTAACGGGGCCAGAACCCGTCGTCCTGCCGCTAGACGATCCCTCAAAAAATTTACCCGGCTTTTATACCGGAATATTTTGATTCCGTCAAGAGATTTTTTTCGATCTTTTCATCTTTGTCTGAGGAGTGTCAAACTTTCAGTTTGGCACTCCGGAAAGTCAGGCAAAAACTGCACCCGTCCAAACTTTCAGTCTGGACTCCGGATGAATGCAGATTATTTTCCCGAAACATAGTCCACAGCGGACTGAATCCGTGCCACTGCCTTTTCTTTTCCCAGAATTTCAACAATTTCAAAAATACCGGGACTGGCGGTTTTTCCGGTCAGGGCCACACGCACAGGCTGCGCAATCTTGCCCAGTTTCAGACCGGTGGCCTCTCCGACTTTCAGAAAAGCGCTTTCCAGCGTTTTTTCCGTAAATTCTGTCAAAGCCTCCAGTTCCTTAATCAGCAGATTCATGGGTTCCGCGCTTTCCGGCGTGAGGATTTTCTTTGCAGCACTCGGATCATAAACAATGGTGTCATGATAATAAAACATGGCATTTTCAGCCAGTTCCGCCAGAGTTTTGCTCCGTGCGTTCAGGGTTCTGATAACCTTGACCAGATACGCTGTATCCTGTGCATCTATACCTTTTTCTTCCAAAAAAGGTTTCAGATGGGGAATCAGTTTTTCCGGATCTGCGGCCTTGATATGATCCGCGTTCAGGGCCAGGAGTTTGTCCGGATCAAAAACGCCTGCGGATTTTCCCACATTATCCAGCGTGAATTTTTCCTTCAGATCCTCACGCGTAAAAAATTCCTGATCCCCGTATGACCATCCCAGCCGCACCAGATAATTGATCAGCGCGTCCGGCAGAAAACCCATTTTCCGGTATTCGGTTACGGACATAGCCCCGTGGCGTTTGCTTAACCGGGTTTTGTCCTTTCCCAGCACCATCGGCACATGGGCAAACAGGGGAAGTTTTGCACCCAAAGCCTTGTACAGCAGAATTTGTTTCGGCGTATTGCTCACATGGTCATCGCCCCGGATGATGGTATTGATTTTCATTTCAATATCATCCACCACGACCACAAAATTGTAGGTGGGGGTTCCGTCACTGCGTGCAATGACAAAATCGTCCAGATCCGCATTCTGGAAAACAATATTGCCCTTGACCCGATCTTCCAGAACCGTTGTGCCGGACAGGGGAGCCTTGAAGCGCACGACCGTGTTTTCACTTTTGGCAAGTTTTCTTTCCCGGCATGTGCCGTCATATTTGGCCTTGCCCCCTGCGGCCATGCCTTTTTTCCGCATCTCCTCCACCTTTTCCGGCGAGCAGTCGCAGTAATAGGCATTACCGGAATCCAGCAGTTTCTGAATATATTCCCGGTAGATGTCAAAACGCTGAGACTGGAAATACGGGCCTTCATCCCAGTCAATCTCCAGCCATTTCAGGGAGTCAAAGATGGCATCCACAGATTCCTGAGTGGAACGCTGGACATCCGTATCTTCAATGCGGAGAACAAATCTTCCGCCTGTATGTCTGGCATAGAGCCAGTTGAACAGAGCAGTCCGCGCACCGCCCACATGAAGATAACCTGTGGGGCTGGGCGGAAAACGTGTGATAATTTCTTCCATAAGCACCTTTGCCTTAAAATTTGCGGAAAGCAGACCGGATAGCAAAAAACCGGGCTGCGCCCTGCATTTAAAAATTTGTTTTAATTATATTATATGTTTTGCTTACTGCACTAAGACACAGTAAGCAATTAGCAATTATCCCCGCGGACGGATATTCCATGTGCAAAACAGATTCCGGTTTTTTCATTCGGCACACTGATTCCGAATCCGCCCGGAATCCAATGGCTAACCATTGAGAATCAATTGATTTTCAGGCAAATATTTCCTGTCTGTCCTCTCTTCCCTCCGGTATATGCCATAAACTTTTATTTATAACATATCCGAACATATCACACAAGAGGACAAAAAGAAAAAAAGAACACGAAAAGTTCTTGACAATTTCTTTTATTTCAATTACTAGAGTCAGGAAATTCACCATAGTGTGTTTTATAAATTTATCATTGTAATTCAAAACAGTTAGGAGATTACTTATGGCAGTACCCAAGCATAAAATATCCAAGTCCAAAGGACGTATGAGAAGAACCCACCAGAAAGTGGATGCGCCGGCCATCACAACCTGTCCGGAGTGCGGAGAAGCCAGCCTTCCCCATCATGCCTGCCTGAAATGCGGAACCTACAAAGGCCGGGCTGTATTGAAAACCGACGAGGATTAATAAAGGATATACTCAATGTCAGGGTTTGAGATACCGGAAGGAACCCAACTCAGAGGGCTGGATGATGAATCCCGGCAGATGGTCGCGGACACGGTCCGGCAGCTCAGAAAACGGCTTCTGACAAAAGAGAAAATTCTGGAATTTGACAAAAAGGAGATTTTCCCGGAAGAAACAATCCGGGAAATGCTGGGAACCGAGATCGGTCTCCAGCTCCTTTTCATTCCGGAAGTATACGGCGGCATGGACGGCGGTGCGCGGGACTGCTGCACTGTTGTCCGGGAGATGTGCAAAATCTGCCTGGGCATTGGCACAGGTTTTTTTGCTGTTCAGCTCGGAGCTGATCCCATTCTGGTGGGCGCAACCCATGAGCAGAAACAGAAATGGCTGGGAAAAATTGCCGCGGGAAATACACTGGTGGCCTATGCGGTTACAGAACCCAACGCGGGAAGCAATCTGGCGGCTCTGAAAACCAAAGCAGAACCGGTTATGTCAGCGGACGGCACTGTCACGGCCTATAAAATAAACGGTTCCAAGCAGTTTATCTCCACAGGCGGATATGCGGATTTTGTCACCTGTCTGGCCAGTACGCCTGAGGGGCCTTCCTTTTTTGTGGTGGAAAAGGGGGCTCCGGGATTCATTCAGGGAAAAGGCGAGGAAAAACACGGCATCCGTGCCTCCAATACCTCGCCTCTGACCTTTGATGATGTGGTCGTGCCCGCTGATAATCTTATCGGCGGAATTCCGGGACAGGGGCTTAAACAGGCCAACAAGGTCTTCGGTTATACCCGGCTTATGGTCGCGGCAATGGCTCTGGGCTCGGTTGAAAGAGCAATGGAAATTGCGATTCCATATGCCAAAGAGAGGATACAGTTTGGTGCGCCCCTTTCGGAAAAACAGGGATACACCCATAAACTCATTGTTCCCAATGCTGTGCGTCTGACTGCGGCAGAAGCCTATATGGATGAAATTGCCATCCGTCTGGATGCAGGGGAAGAGGATTTGCAGGTGGAGGGCTCCATGGCAAAACTCTTCACCACAGAAGCTGCGAATCTGGCTGCGGACAACTGTATGCAGGCTCTGGGCGGATACGGATATATTGCTGAATATGAAGTGGAAAAGATCAGACGGGATGTGAAGATCACCTGCATTTACGAGGGAACCAGCGAAATTCAGCAGAACATCATCAGCACCTTCCGCTGGAAAACCAGCCGGAAAAGCAAAGGCCGGTATTACGGCAATATTGCCGCTGACATGGAAGCCCTTCAGGCGAAACATGGCAATATTGGTGCGCGTTTTTACGGAATTGCTGCCAAAACCCTTAATGAACTCATTGACCGGGTTCATGAAAGCCGTCTGACCAAGCAGCAGCATGTCATGTTCCTGCTGGCCGATACCATGACCGGAGTGGAAGTGGGCGCGGCTATGGCACGCAGGACTGCCCGTCTCACTGAAGCAAATGATCCTGCCGCGGAAAAATATCAGGCCATGTCCCGGATATTTGCCAGTGAAGTCTCAGCCCTGACTTTGCAGAATGTGCTGAAAATCATGTGCGGAACCGGAGCATTCGGCCCGGAGGCTTTGGAAGGATTCATGAACACAACCGGATGTGATCAGCTTAACCTGAGTTATCAGGGCATTGTCAGGGATATGGATCGGGTCGCGGATATCCTGTTTGAGAGGTGAGCATGTCGGAAAGTCAGCGAACCATTGCGGTTACAGGCGGTTCCAAAGGAATCGGAAGGGCGATCTGCCTGGGATTTGCCGGGCCTGATACCCGGATATTTTTCAATTATTCCTCTGATGACGCGGCTGCGGAAGAAACCCTGCGCCTGATTTCCTCCCGCGGATGTCAGGCAAAGGCAGTCAAAGGAAGCGTGGCATCTGATGCGGATGTGCAGACTTTCTTTGATGCCATCATGGCAGAAAGCGGGCGGCTGGATGTGCTGGTGAACAACGCGGGCATCACCCGTGACGGTCTGATTGTGCGCATGAAGGACAAAGACTGGGATGATGTCATGGACATCAATCTCAAAGGTGCGTTCCGGTGCGCAAAGATAGCGTCCAAAACCATGCTGAAACAGCGCAGCGGACGGATTGTCAATATCACGTCTGTTGTGGGTGTCAGCGGCAATCCGGGGCAGGCCAATTATGTAAGCGCAAAAGCCGGTCTCATCGGTCTGACCAAATCCCTGGCCAAAGAACTGGCCTCCCGCGGCATTACTGTAAACGCGGTTGCGCCCGGTTATATTGAAACCGATATGACTGCGGCTCTGCCGGAAAAAGCCAGGGAAGCCATTGTGGGACAGATTCCCCTGGGCAGGATCGGAAGCCCGGAAGATGTGGCCTCGGCTGTGATGTTTCTGGCCTCAGCACAGGCAGCATATATCACAGGTCAGGTGATTCATGTCAGCGGCGGAATGTATATGTAGTACTTTGTTTCAACTAAAACTGCAGGTCGGGTTAGCGTCAGCGTAACCCGGCATCTGAAGCATGAAACTGTAAATCGGACTGGCATCAGCCTAATCCGACATCCAGGTATCCGGCAATTCAACAGTCAATCAGTTGCAGTGCTGTATCAGGCAATTGCAATATATATAATTTTTTTTAAGGAGATTTTCATCATGTCTGAAGTTGAAAAAATTCAGGAAAAAGTCAGAAAGATCATTGCGGACAAACTGAGTGTTGATCTGGCAGAAGTTGTACCCGAAGCCACATTCGTAGACGATCTGGGGGCAGATTCCCTGGATTTGGTTGAACTGATTATGTCCATGGAAGAGGAATTTGATATAGAAATTTCTGATGATGATTCGGAAAAAATGGTAAAAGTTCAGGATGCTTACGATTATATCGCAAAACATGCCTGAGAAATGCGGTTTTTAAAGAAACTGTCTGTCCGGAAAATCCGGACTGACAGTTTCAGCAGAGCGGTTTCCGGGTGCTTCCCGGAGTGCAGAAATTGTATTTTTGCACATTTGTGACAGTCCATTCCGGTATGGTATGCAAAAATACAATTTTTGCATTACTCCGGAGAATTTCCGATTCTGCTGCGTTTGTTTCCCTAAAATCCATACGATGAATTTCCGGACCGGTCTGCAAAACCGGCCCCGGAATCTTTCAGGCGGATATAAGATACTGACTCACCTTGCGCACCATTGTCATACCGACTGCAAATGCAGCAGCAGAAATGTAAAGGAACAAATCTATGAGCCTGCCTACAATTGTAAGAACCGGGCGTGGCCTGACAATCGCGGGTACACGCATCACACTGTACCAGATTATGGATTTTCTCAAGGCAGACTGCTCTGTGGAAGAAATTCTGACCTGTTTCAGACTGACCATCAGGCAAATGACTGATGTACTGAAATATATCGAAACACATCAGAAAGAAGTGGAATCCGAATATCAGAAGGTGCTTGCTTTGGCAGAGTCAAACCGTCTTTACTGGGAAGAACGGAACAGAGAACGGTTTGAGAGAATTTCCCGGATACAGCCCAAGCCGGAATATGCTGAACTGTGGAAAAAATTGCAGGTATGGAAAACGCAGTTATCGCCGACAGGATAACAATTCTGATTGACCACAATATAGAATGGCAGGCGGCATTATTGTGGAATACTCTCAGATCAGAAGGCTGGCTGGAATTATATCCGATGGATATGGTGATGTTTGGAGATGTGAATCTGGATATACACAGCAATGATCGTGAAATATGGCAGTATTCTTAGACAAATCATATGATTCTGCTGACAGCAAACCGGAATATGGAAGATGAAAATTCATTGGAGCAGACTTTGCGGGAGGCAAATACTCCTGCCTCTCTTCCTGTCATAACAATAGGCAGACAGGAAAATATAACAAAAGATGCGGAATATCGTAAGCGTTGTGCTGAAAAGTTATTGGGAATCATACTTTATCTGGACAATTATCTGGGAGTGGGACGGGTATTTATTCCATGAGAAAAAATTCCTGCCCCTCAGTTGCACCTGATTACTGAACATGGTGTTCAGCAGCATTTGGAAAGGGAGGTTTCTTTGAAGAGGCGGGTTGTTATCACAGGACTGGGACTGGTCACGCCGGTGGGAATCGGTGTGGAGGAATCATGGAAGGCTTTGTGCGCAGGCAAATCCGGGATCGGGGAAATCACCCGTTTTGACACTGCGGAATACCAGACAAAGATTGCCGGGGAAGTCAAAGGTTTCAATGCAGAGGATTTTGTTCCCAAAAAGGATGCCAAACGGCTACAGCCCTTTATAGCGTATGCCATTGCCGCCGCTCGTATGGCGGTGGAGGATTCCGGACTCAGGATTGACAGCAGCAATGCAAACCGGGTCGGGGTTTTTACCGGATGCGGTCTGGGCGGGCTTGGCACTTTGGAGGAACACACCCTGATCATCCATACCAAAGGCCCGAAACGGGTAAGTCCCTTTTTTATTCCCATGATGATCGGCAATATGGCTCCGGGCATGATTTCCATACAGTTCGGGGCAAAAGGCCCCAATTCCTCTGTGGCAACAGCCTGTGCTGCCGGAACCCATGCTGTGGGTGAGGCATTCAAAATCATTCAGCAGGGCAGGGCTGATGCCATGTTCACCGGCGGAGTGGAATCGGTCATCACCCCCACCTGCATAGCCGGTTTTGGTGCAATGAAGGCCCTGTCCACCCGCAATGATGCCCCCCAGAAAGCCTCCCGTCCCTTTGATAAAGACCGTGACGGTTTTGTGGTTGGGGAAGGCGCGGGCATTCTAATTCTGGAATCTCTGGAACATGCTCTTGAACGCGGGGCAAAAATTTACGGAGAAATGATCGGTTACGGCATGAGCGGAGACGGATTTCATATGACATCTCCGCCTCCGGACGGAGAAGGAGCAGCACGGTGCATGGCCGCTGCCATAGAAGACGCGGGAATTTCTTACACGGATATTGATTATATCAATGCGCACGGAACATCCACCCCGCTCAATGACCTGTATGAAACCCGTGCCATCAAAACCGTTTTCAAAGAAAAAGCCGCGAAAATTGCCATCAGCTCCACCAAATCCATGACCGGACATCTGCTGGGCGGTGCGGGGGGCATTGAATCCGTGTTTACATCGCTGACACTGTATCATGACATTATTCCGCCGACCATCAATCTGGAAAATCCGGGCGAAGAATGTGATCTGGATTATGTGCCCAATACTGCCCGCAAAACACAGGTCAATATTGCCATGAGCAATTCCTTTGGTTTTGGCGGAACCAATGCTGTCGTTCTTATGAAAAAGTACAGGAACTGATTAATCGGCAAAAAGTCTGATTCTGAAAATCTGTGAAGCATAAAAAATATCCGGAAATGAAAAACCGGACTGCACCCGCAGCCCGGTTTTTTCTTTCCGGAAGTTCGAATCCCGGCTTTGACTATAGTGCTTTGTCAACTTTGATTTTATGCGCTGAGGAGATTTCCATGAAAAAATGTACCATCATTGTAGGGTGGGCACGGCTTTTTGTGCCCGCCGTCCTGCTGAAACTGTGGGCACAAAAAGCCGTGCCCACCCTACGAAAAACGGTATAATAATTAATGGAAATCACCTTAGTGGGTGTCTGAAAAGTCCCTGTGGCAAAAGCTGGAAGCTTTTGCTGCTTTGCTGGTATATTCTTTTCTGGAAATCACCTGAAATGTACAGAACGAAAAGGATAAAGACAATGAACAGAAAGCATATTCTGCAAATCTTCGGATTTTTGTGCGGTCTGTGTACCCTGCTTTCCGCTGGATTTGCTCAGGACACCTTAGTGGACGCGGAAAGCATTGTGCGGGAAAGTTTCAGTTATTTCCGTGGCAAAGCCTCGGAATCCGTGGTGGAAATGACCATTAAGCGTCCAGAATGGAAACGGGACATAACCCTCCGGGGGTGGACACGGGGCGAAAGCGAGAGCCTGTTTTTCATCACAGCTCCGGCCCGGGATGAAGGCAACGGAACCCTGAAAAAGGGTCGGGAGATGTGGACATACAACCCAAAAGTCAGCCGGGTGATCAAACTGCCGCCTTCCATGATGTCCCAGTCCTGGATGGGATCGGATTTTTCCAACAATGATCTGGCCCGATCCGACAGTCTGCTTTATGATTATGTTCATACTCTGGAAGGACGTGAAACCCATGAGGGAAAGACAGTCTATCTTATTAAATCCATTCCCAAACCTGATGCACCTGTCATATGGGGAATGCAGCGCCTGAAAATCCGGGAGGATCAGATCATGCTTTCGCAGGAATTTTTTGATGAAAACATGAAATCTGTGAAAATTCTGACATCCTGGCAGATGGAAATGATGGGTGGCAGACTTTTCCCCCGTTTTACGAAAATGCGGAAATCCGAAACAGAAGATGCCTATACGCTTCTGGAATACAAAAGACTGGAATTCATGGATCATCTGCCGGATGATCTTTTCACCCTTTCTGCTTTGCGCACTCCGCAAAGATAGTGCTTTTTCAGGCTGATTTTTGTGCGTTTTAACTGCAAAGAATGCAAAAAACAGCAAAATTTGTCTTTACAGATTCAATGCTGACAAAGCAGGAGGGTACCCCTCACGCATGCCCCTGAACATATTGGAATTTAATATCTGATGTCAGGCAGCCTTCCTGAAAATCAGGAGGCTGGCTGCCGCCCTTTTTCAGTATCATACCAATTCGACATTGAAAATATACTTATTAACTGATGTTACGCAGCCTTTTCAAAAATCAGGCAGTTATTCTCTTTGACCGTCATTCCGGCAAAAGCCGGAATCCGGTATTTTCAACCGCTTCCGGATACCGGCTTTCTCCGGTATAACGATCCGGCGTAAATCAGTTATGAAACACACCCCTGCCTCTCAGGAGGGGATTTTCTGAAATTTGGATCAAATCAATGGCGAACCGGTATTATACCGGTTCGCCATTGGTTTTATACAATGCGGAGGAGTGCAAAAATTAAGCGGAGCGGTTTTTTGCACACTCTCAACAGCGGAAAAACTGACCATATTGTATCAAATCAATGGAGAATTGGTATTATACCGGTTCGCCATTGACCTGATACAATCTGCAGTTCCGCCCCGGGCTGATCCGGAGGAGTGCAAAAATTAAGCGGAGCGGTTTTTTGCACACGCTCAACAGCGGAAAAACTGACCATATTGTATCAAATCAATGGAGAATTGGTATTATTCCCCTCCTGAGAGGTGGTAAAGGGGTGTGTTTCAGGGCGGTGGAACAGACACACCCCTGCCCATCTCAGGAGGGGACTTTTTTAAACCGGATCAAATCAATGGCGAACCGGTATCATTCCGGCATGTTGTGAATACCGGTTTGCCTGTGGCACACAGTGTGCTTTTCATATCTGAAAAAACTGCAATGAAAATCAATTTGTTGAATCTGGTGACATAAAGGCTGCACAGGCATCCTGCCTGTGCCTCAGTATCAGTTCACTCCGGTCTGTTTCATCCGTGCCAGCCGCTCCATCAGCACGGTTTCCAAAAGGGGCTCACTGTGGTCTTTGTATTCATATTTCACCCGGATCGCGGGTCTGCCGATGGAGAGCAGCCGGGGCAGATTGATGGGAGTGGCAAAAATGACCAGATCGCAGTCTGCATTGCGAATCGTATCCTCCAAATCCTGCATCTGTTTTTTCCCATATCCCATTGCCGGAAGCGCTGTACGGATATGGGGATATTTTCCAAAAATTTCTTTTATACTTCCCACCGCATATTTCACAGGTTCCACAATCCCGGCCGCCCCATATTTCTTTGCGGCTATGGTTCCGGCTCCATAAGCCATTTCACCGTGGGTCAGGGTCGGACCGTCTTCCACCACCAGCACCCGTTTTCCCCGGATAAGTTCAGGATTGTCTGCAAGCAGATCCGATTCCGCAAGAATAATATCAGCCTTGGGCGCACAGGTGCTGATGTTTTTCCGAACCTGTTCAATTCCGGCCGCTTCTGCGCTGTCCACCTTGCTGATAATGGCGATATCAGCCATGATCATATTGGTTTCACCCGGATAATAGAGCAGTTCATGCCCGGGCCGGTGTGGGTCGAAGAGTACGATATGCACATCAGGATGGTAAAAGGGTGTGTCATTGTTTCCTCCGTCCCAGACAATGATGTCGGCCTCTTTTTCTGCCGCACGCAGAATTTTTTCATAGTCAATGCCTGCGTACACGGTTATGCCCTGATCCACGAGAGGCTCGTATTCCTCCATTTCTTCTATGGTGCACTGGTTTTTTCCAAAATCCTCATAAGAGGAAAAACGCTGCACCACCTGCTGACGCAGATCACCGTAAGGCATGGGATGGCGGACAACCACCACTTTTTTTCCCAGGGCTCCGAGAATCCGGCAGATTTTCCGGGTAGTCTGGGATTTTCCGCATCCGGTGCGGACTGCGCACACGGTGATTACGGGTTTTTCTGACCGGAGCATGGTATATGTGGCTCCGATGAGCATGAAATCCGCTCCCCCGGCCATGACAAGGGAGGCTTTGTGCATGACTTCTGTATGGGGAATGTCGCTGTAGGAAAAGGCCACGAGTTCGATCTGCCAGTCCCTGATGAGTTCTGCGAGCCTGGATTCGGAATATACGGGGATTCCGTCAGGGTAGAGTTTCCCGGCCAGTTCCGGGGGGTAAATACGTCCTTCAATATTGGGTATCTGCGTGGCAGTGAAGCCGATAACCCGGTATCTGGGATTGTCCCTGAAATAGACGTTGAAGTTGTGAAAATCACGTCCGGCCGCGCCCATAATGATGACTTTTTCTACCATCTTCCGCTCCTTTTGTTTTGGCAGGGGTGTATGCCCGGTCTGCCGGATTCGGGGTTGGGTGTCAGGTTTCGGGTTTACAGAGTTCAGGGCTTAGGGTTGGGATTCAGGTTTCAGAGTTACAGGGCTGAGTGTCCGGGATTGGGGTTTCAGGTGAAAAACCATTATGAAATCTTAAAAAATTTGGTAGCGGTACAAATCTGTTGATCCAAAAATTCCCCTCTCCTGGTGGGATGGGTTAGGGGAGGGGGATAATCAGTGATGTCTTCACCCTCCCCTGCCCCTCCCTCAGGGGAGTGGAGACCGTAATCAACGGATTTGAACCACTACCAAAAATTTCAGGTCATGCACATGTCAGGTTCCGGGATTTCAGGTTTGCAGATTCTCTGCACACGGGATGTAAGGGAAGACACAATTTCATAATTGATGGTTCCGATCAGGACGGCCAGTTCCTCAGCAGGCAGACTGCTGTGTCCCTGGGTTCCGAAAGCCACGACCTCATCTCCGATGGCCAGGTCAGGAATATGCCCTGCATCCAGCATGGTCAGATCCATGCAGACTCTTCCGGCTATTTTAGCACGCTGTCCGTGAACCAGCATACTTCCTGTGTTGGACAGCAGACGGCTGTAACCGTCTGCATATCCAATTGATACTGTAGCGATAACTGTGGGGGCCGGAGTTTGGTATGTCATGCCGTAACTCACGGAAAATCCCCTATCCGCTTTTTTCAGATGGATAATCCGGGTTTTGAGGGTCATGGCCGGTTTCAGGGAAAGGTGCTCCCCTGTGACTTCATCCGAAGGTCTGAGACCGTAAAGGGCGATGCCTGCCCTTACCATATCCAGATGGGATTCCGGCAGATTAATAATGGCAGCGCTGTTGGCAGCATGACGTATGGGAAATTCCATGCCTTCCCTGCGGAGATGTCCTAAAAAATCCGAAAAACGCTGCATCTGGATACGGGCATGGGATTTATCTTTTGCATCAGAGGCTGCAAAATGCGTGAATATGCCTTCGGATTCCAGCCCGGGCAGACGCAGGATTTCCCTGATTTCCCGGACAGATTTCTCTGCGTTTTCATGGGGAAAGGTGAGCAGTCCCAGACGTCCCATGCCGGTGTCGGTTTTGATGTGAATTTTTGTTTTTTTCCCAGTGGCCAGGGATGTCTGCGAGATTATCCGGGCATCTGCTTCTGAACAGACAGTTTGTGTCAGATCCCAGTGGACAATATTTCCCGCTGCCTGGGGCGGGGTGTGGCCGAAAACAAGTATTGGGCAGGAAATTCCGGCTTTGCGCAGTGCAATGCCTTCGTCAGCCCGTGCCACTCCCAGCCAGTCGGCTCCGGTGCGCAGAGCGGTTTTTGCCACTTCCACTGCGCCGTGTCCGTAGGCATTTGCCTTGACAACAGCCATAAACCGGGCCTTCGGGGAAGTGATTTTCCGCAGTTGGCGCATATTGTGGGCAATGGCGGACAAATCGGTTTCAGCCCAGGCCAGTTCCTGTACAGACATATGCTTATCCTCTCACAGCGGAAACAATGGTGCTCAGGACTTTGGAGGTTCTTTCCCATACCACGTCAAACATGGTGGTGGGGATGGAGTTCTCCAGTTGGGATTTGATGAAATCCAGGCGTTTGAGGGGATCATCAGGGATGTGGTAAAAGAAAACCCTTACCTTTCCATCCTGCGCCATTTTGTTCATCCGGTCAATAAATTCCTGCTGCTTTCCCAGTATCCTCCGGTTGAGTTCCGTATTGTTGGTAAGAGGGGGGGTGGGATAGAGAAAGATGATCTGTCCGTTTTTGTCCCTGCCGAATTCTTCTACAGCCTTTTCCGGAAATATGAAAAGCTGGGGGCAGTCACTGTCATCATTGAGGAGATCTGAAAAGATGATAACGCGGCCGCCTTTTTTCTCCGGAAGAACAGTATCCAGAAAATGATACAGGGGAGTGGTCAGGGGAGTGGTGTCCCGGGGCGCAATTTTGGTTATGGATATCTTCCGGATGGGTTCCTCTACTTTCCAGTTAAAGGTGGGAGCGTCTTCCGGAGACTGTGCAGATACCACAGTGGAAAAGGAGCGGGATGCGCATCCTGGGTTGCCAAAAGTACGTATGTCATAGGAAACGCTTGGATCACCGATGAAAAGGCCCAGTCTTTCAATGGCAGAATCCTTGAGTTTTTCCATGATATCGGTGCTGATGGTGGCTGAGACATCTATTCCCAGAAAAAAGGAATTGGGCCGGGGCTGGCGAAGCTGCCGGAGTTCATTGGCAACATTTTCATTGGAAAAAAAAAGCCATGTCAGGCCCCCGCCTGCAAGGGCAATGATCAGAAAGATGATCACTGTGCTTTTTTTTGCAGAAAATGAAGGGAAGCCAATGCCCATCTTTCTGATTTTTGCACCGCATTTGGGGCAGGTTGCGGCTGACGGGCTGATGCCTGTGTAACCGCATTTGGGACAGAATTTGGGTGTAGCGGATGTTGTCATAATGCTCTCCCCGCATTTATTCTTTGAAGATAAACTGCATTTTCAGGGAACCGATTTCAATGGTGTCAAACTGTTTGAGCAGCACCTGGCCTTTGACCACCTGCCCGTTCACTTTTGGTTTGGCCATTCCGCCCACATAACTGAGATAATAACCTCCGGGCATTTTGCTGATGGTGGCGGCTGTCTGGCCCATTGTCAGACCTCCGACCAAAATATCGGAAGATGGATTTTTTCCGATTTTGGTGAGTTTTCTGCTCAGTTCTATTTCGCCTTCGGCACCGGACAGAAAAGACAGCATTCCCAAAGGTTCCTTTTTAACTTCCTCAGCAGATCCGGGGGCTGATGCTTTTTTGGCTTTTGCCATCATTTCCCGGTATTTTTCTGTATCCATTACCATAGTATGCTGCATGGCAGCGGATTCATCCTCATGGGCTTCGCCCGGATTATAGGTGAAGACCAGATAATGCTTGCCCACAATAATGACATCGCCATGCCGCAGCCAGTGCGGTGCGGTGACAGGCTGCTCATTGACGAAGGTTCCGTTTTTGCTGTTGAGGTCTGTAAGCAGAAACCTGTCACCAACTGAGTCAATTTTGGCATGATGACCGGATACGGCCAGGTTTTCCACCACTATGTCATTTTCATGCAGCCGTCCGATGCTAAGAGATTTCCCTTTTTCAAGATCAAATTCTCCGAGCTTTTTTTCGTCTTTCTGAAATTTAAGAGTCAATGTTGGCATATCACACCCTCTCTGAAAATATTGCTGAAGTTAAAATGATTTGTTAAAACCGATTATCCTCATCAGACGCGAGAAAAATCCCGCGATGCTGTTCTCCTGCTGAACTGAGGTGACTTTGCAGATGATTACTGTGATATTGTCGTTTCCCCCGCGTTCATTGGCCATGTCCACAAGATCCCGGCAGGCTTTGACAGGTTTGCGTGTGCTGACAGTTTCGGCTATTTCCCTTTCTGAAACCATATTGCTGAGACCGTCCGAGGCTATAAGCAGTATATCTCCCTTAAAACAGGGAATTTCACAGGTGTCGGGGCTGACAGCGTCCCCGACCCCGATGGCACGGGTCAGCATATGACCGTATTCCGGGCCGAAATGCCTGTCACCGGTGCGGTTTAAAGCGGCCTGTTCAGCCATGACTGTATGGGTTACAGAAATCAGGGAAATTTCACCTTTGCGGATCAGCCAGATGGGGCTGTCTCCCACATTTATGGCAATCACAGTGTCATCAGTAAAGCACACAGCCGAAACAGTGGCTCCCATGCCCCGGTAGGAATTTTTGCTGCGTGCAGCCTGGTAAACCACCTGGTTGGCAAGACGGATTCCGGACATGAGGCGGTTGGCCTGTTTGGAAAGGTCGGCATCCGAATCTTCCAGTTCCTCAACCTCCTCTTTTCCCCTGAATCTTTCCATGTAGTCTTTTACGGTTTTTACCACCAGATCACTGGCCACTTCGCCAGCCTGATGGCCGCCCATTCCGTCTGACACCACATAAAGCCTGAGGGCATCATCAAGAAACAGTGCGTCCTCGTTTCCTTTTCTTTTCATCCCCACATCTGTAATGCCTGCGGATTCGACAACAATCATGAATCATATCCTTTATGAAAAATCTCTGTCTCCGGACACCGGATTTGCCGGTAACGGAACTTTTTATACTGACAATGCAGTGCAGCCGCCGATGACCGGGCTAAGGGAATGTATCAAAAGAACCTTTCACAATCCTGAGGGTTTTCAAAACCCTCAGGATTTCCGGACAAAAAATTTTACAGATTATTTTTTTACAAACCTCAAAGGGGCGGCCGCAGGGACCGCCCTGCTGTAATCAGCATATATCCTGCAAAACCGGATTTTACCAATTTTCTGTATAATACCAGTTCTCCATTGAAAATATACTTATGATTCGGTTTCCCACAGAGGACACAGAGAGGAAAAAACCACAGAGAACACAGAGTAAGTGGCTGTATCAAAATAAGCTGTTCCAAACCCTGAGGGTTTTGAAAACCCTCAGGGTTTCCGGACGGGAAAATTGTACAGGTTATTTTTTTACAAACCCTGAAAGAACTTTGTTTTTCTGTGTACTCTGTGCAGTCCTCTGTGATCTCTGCGGGAAATAAATATATAAATTCAATGGAGAATTGGTATAATAAATTGATTTATGAAAATAAATATCCCATTTCAATTCACAGGCACATGCCAAAAGCTGGAAGCTTTTGATACTTTGGTGGTATATTCTTTTCTGTAAATCACCTAAGGCGATTTCCATGAAAAAATGTACCATATTGTAGGGTGGGCACGGCTTTTTGTGCCCGCCGTTTCAGCAGGACGGCGGGCACAGAAAGCCTTGCCCGCCCTGCGAAAAACGGTATAATCTTTAATGGAAATCACCTAAAACCAAAAACCCTGTTTTTACTTTTGCAGGAATTCTGTTATCAGAAATACCATGCCATGACGGACTGAAAGTCTGGCACGGATTTATGCTTTTGCCTGCTGCGACTTTTTCTGCGCCATGATGGCGTCAATTTTGGCGCCCAGGGCACGCAGATGCTGTGCAATGTGAATTGCTCTCTGATAGCGTTTGTTCCGGTCTTTTTCCAGAGCCCTGTCTATGATGGTGACAAGGGGGGCCATGATTTTGGGGTTGTACTGTTTGGGGTCAGGATGGGGAACGTTCATAATCTGGTGCATGAGCGCTGCCGGGCTGTCCCCCCGGAAAGGCAGTTCACCGGTCAGGAGCTGGTAGAGCATTCCGCCCAGGGAAAAAATATCGGAACGGCCATCCACTTTTTTTCCGGAAATCTGTTCCGGAGACATATAATGGGGTGTTCCCTTAACCACTCCGGTCTGGGTCTGGGAGGTAGCCGTGATTCTGGCTATGCCGAAGTCTGTTATTTTGACCACGCCGGATTTGAGGAGCATAATATTGGCAGGTTTGATGTCCCGGTGAACAATTCCGTTCTGGTGTGCGTAATCCAGAGCATCGGCTATGTCGGCCACATAATCAATGACTTTGCGCATGGGCAGGAGATTTTTCTTTTTTGTGTATTTCTGAAAATCCTCTCCGTCGAGAAATTCCATAGCTATGTAGGCCAGATCATGCTCATCGCCAGCGTCATATATGCTGACAATATTGGGGTGGGAGAGTTTGCCTGCGCTTTCGGCTTCCCGGAAGAATTTCTGCTTCATTTTTTCAGCTTCTTCGGCCTCGAAATCATCGGTAAAGCGGAAGGTTTTTATGGCTGTGGTGCGGTTGATGCGGGGATCCTGTCCCAGATAGACAATACCCATTGCACCTTTGCCAAGCTGTTTCATGATCTCATACCGGCCCAGGGTGGGACGTGTTCCGGTGTCGCCTCCGGACAGAAGGGGATCTCCTCCTGAGGTTCCGGTGAGGAATCCGTCTCCGAATACCATAGTTTCACTGGCCTGCAGGAGTTTCTGTTTTCTCTGGGATATGTTTTTGTATCCGGGATCATGCTGCTCAATATATTCATATACGGAAGCAGCCTTGTTGTACTGGCGTTTGCGTTCATAATCCAGGGCCAGGTTGTAAAGCAGGTCCTTGGTGGGATCATCAACCGGAACTTTGCGGAATTTGTCAAAGGCCATGTCCAGCATTCCCTGGCTCTGAAATGAGAGTCCGAGCATACGGTTGGTTTCCGCAGATTCTCCCTCCACTTTTTCCTTTCCTGCCTCAGTGACAAAAAAATTGATGGAAACCGCGCCGATATATCCTGCAATCAGTTGCAGAACCGGATAGGTGACCTTCATCCATATGCCTGCGGATTTGAACAGATAAAAGGATGCACCGGCCAGAACAGCCAGAGCAGCGGCAAATGTCAGACCTGCCGCAGCAGCCTTTATCCGGGGAAGCACCAGACTGATCAGAACGCCCACAAGCAGTATCAGGGCCGGGCCCGCATATCTGTCCCACCCGGGTTTTCTGATAAACTGTTTGTGCAGAACCGACCAGATAATATTGGCTGTGAATTCGCCCACAGACATCCGCTGCGCTGTCGGTGTGCTGATGGGATTGAGGGTGCCTGAAGCCGTGGGGGTGATCAGAACGATTTTGTTCTGAAACACGGCAGAAGGGATTTCTCCTGACAGAATATCGGAAAAGGAAAGACTTTTGAACGTGTTTTCCTCTCCTTTGAAACCGGCCAGCAGCATGGTGTCACGTGTGACCGGAATGCTGACAGATTTATCCAGATCAATCGATGCCCCCGGCCTTGCCTGTATGGCTTCCACAGGAATATCCAGGTAAAAGGCGGCCAGACTCAGGGGAAAGGAGGGAATGTAAATGTCCCTGTAACGGTACAGAAGAATATCCCCCCGCACTTTTCCGTCCGTATCATAGGCCATGTTCACATGACCTATGCCTGCCGCGTTTTTCAGAAAGGCCGGAACAGGCCGCAGGATTTCATCCGCAAAACGGGCGTCTCCTGATGCGGTATCCACGCTTCCCCCGGCTATGGATCTCTGAATCAGTTCCGGGTCTTCTTCCTTTCCGGCTCCGCTCTGTATGCTTGTTTCCTTCAGGGAAACCGGCATGACCACATTTCCCGCAGAGGCAATAGCGGCTTCCAGTTTGCTGTCGTTGTCGAGTTCCTCCAAGGACAGTTTCATGGTCTTCAGGAGAGTGGGATCACTTTTTCCGGATTTTTCAACCAGTTCTATCAGAGTTCTGATCTGCTTCAGCCCGCTGCTGTCTTCAGGTTCGCTGTATAAGACATTGAGACCGATGATTTTGGGTTTGCCCTGTGCTATTTTCTCCAGTCCGCGGGCAATCACGGAACGGGGCCAGGGCCAGCGTCCCAGTTTTTCAATGGATCTGTCATCAATATCCACCACAAGGATTTCGTCCGAATCACCGGGAACATCCCTGTATTTCATGCGAAGATCGTAAAAAGCCAGTTCCAGATTTTCAAAAAAACCGATTCCGGCCAGGTTCATTGCCAGAAAAAGCAATGTGATTGCCGCACCCAGGCAGATGGCCGGATATTTTTTCAGTATATCCATATTAATTTATCCCTGCGTCTTCAAATATTTCACTAAAGGGGAAGCCTATTCCTCCCCATTGTGCTTACAGATTTTAAGAAAAAAACAGTTGGCCCAAAAAATTCCGGCATTGTGGAATCCCCGGCATCTTTGCAGACAGATATTTTTCTGCAGACCATATTTACCGAAAACTGCTTCGAATGTCAAATCAAAAACCGGATTACAAAAATATAATATGCCTTAACAATTAATTTTTTTATTTCAGTATATTATTTCCCGTTACACAGTATCAGCAGATCAGATGCTCCCTTTAAAGAGGATAAAAAATTATATTTCAAATACTTATATTTTCATCCCCTGTGGAAATTCTGATCTGCCTTACCTTCTGAAGTTTCCTCTCTGACGGCAGAAATCTCAGAGAATATGGGCCGCCCCCCTGTTTCATCGGATTCACCGCTTTCGTCATCAGGTATTTCAGCCAGTTCGCTGAGTGCTTCCCTGATCTCCTGTGAGGCCTGCGCACAGGTTTTGCGCATGGTGTTTAAATCCCGTCTGAGTTCATGCAGGGAATATGCTGCATCATTTTTTTCCAGATGCCGGATAAGCGATTCCCGTATGGCAGCCCAACTGTCCTTCCGGGTCTGATCATCAAGCGGAGTAAGAGTATCAATATTCTCCACGCGTTTTTTGCGGAAACTGCGTTCCAGTCTTCCCTGTATCAAAGACATCCAGAACATCATGCTGATACCTGTGATGCCTGCCATCACTACTGCCATAATTTCCGGAGACATTCCCAATCCCAGACCTGTGGCAGAAAAAATTGTCAGACAGGCCATGAGAATACCGGTCAGCAGTCCGGTGAACAGTTTTCTGAACCGGTAGCTGCGCTGTTCCCTGCGGAAAGAGAGCAAAGCCTCCAGATAATGGCACAGGCGTTCTCCGTGAACCTCCACAAATGTGGCCAGATGATCCAGTCTGCGCAGAGGCGTCTGCAGTAATGCCTGTTTCAGTTCCTCCCTCTGGTTTTCCAGAAGAGGAAGATACTCCGGCCCTGCCATACCGGATGAGCGTACAGCATTGGGGGAATAGGTCAGGCGGATCATGGGAATATCCTTGCGGCCGGTAATCTGGGACAGATTCCAGCACAGGGTTCCGTAAACCCGGAGCAGATCACTGAAAGAGCTGCATTCATCAATCCGGTTGAGCACAAAAATGATTCTGTCCTCAAATGTGGCCGCAGCCAGGGTCTCCCGGATGCTTTTGTAGGCTTCCCGGACCGTTCCTGCCTTGTGCGCGTCAAAAAGCACCAGCACCAGCCCGGCCTTCTGCGCCAGATCCGCGATAACTTCCTGATAATCATACCCCCGATCCCTTTCCGTGATGCTGTCCAGCATTCCGGGTGTATCCACAATGGCCAGATCTTTGAGAAAAGGGGAATTGATTTTTTTGAGACGGAAATGCGCGGCAAATCTCTGCCCCTGTTTTCTCAGGGTGGCAAAGGGAAACTCCGGATCATTGAGCAGGGCTTTGCCGTCCCGCTCCTCTGTCACCTGTATGCCCTTTTCCGGCGGCACAGAATCATCATAACTCAGCACAGTAAAGGAATCATCTGTGGGAGCCTGACCTGTATCCTGAATCTTTGCACCCAGAAATTCATTGATCAGAGAGGATTTTCCGGATGAATAATTGCCGATAATCAGCACCATGGGGCGCCATCGGATATGGGTTTCCAAAGGCATTTCCGCATATCCGTAACGCAGAGCGGACGGAGTGAAATGCTCTGCCACCATTTCCGCAATTTCCGACTGAAGCGAAACTATATAATTATTCCGGTACATGGTATCTCCTCTGTTCAGTTATCAGTTATCAGTGAACAGTTATCATCTCATATTGCGCAGTCCTTTCAGAAATCAGATGTTTATGGTACCATCCGTCATTTCGGTGAAAAGCTGAATACTGCATAACCAACTTAATTTTTGAATAATCAGGTGATTTTGATAATACAAAAAATAAATTGGTTATGTAATACAGTATAATGTGCTGCGTAAGGTGATTTATCATTTTCTGCACCTGATGAATGAAACTGACAAAGGCAACTGGCCCTGATAACTGTTCACTGATAACTGACATCTGACTGTTTACACGATGAACGGATTTTTGTATATATATTTTTCACACAAAACAGAGGATGCCAGTTTCAGAGAGGAGTGCCGGACTGAAGGTTTGGGGAAGTGGAAATTTTCAAAACACCGCGGATGTCAGGATAAGACAGGTCTGATGTATCAAATCAATGGAGGATTGTTATGAAAAAAGCCTTTTTTTGAAATTGTGCAGGTACGGTGTTGAAAAGAATTTGTTTTTAATATATAGGTTCTTTTATGGAAAAAATCAGTCAGAAAACATATGATGAATATATCAAAGCTCTGATGAATATCAGCCGGGCCATCACTTCCGACATCTTTCTGGAGGATTTGCTGAAACTCATAGTCATGGTCACTGCCAAAGTCACCAATACAACCATCTGTTCCCTGTGGATGGTGGATGAGAGCGAAAAGCCGCCGCTTATCCGTCTGAAGGCCACACAGGCCATTGAGCCGGAATATGTTCAGGACAGGGTTCTTCATATGGATGAAGGTGTGGTGGGCCAGGTGATCAGCACCAAAAAACCGCTTATCATCCTTAATGTGCTGAAAAATGAGAAATTCAAAGAAAAGGAAATGGCGGGAAAACTTGGTCTGGTATCCATGATCGGGGTTCCCCTGAAATTAAAGAACCAGAAAGTCATCGGTGTGCTCAACTGCTTCACCTCTGAAATCCATGATTTTTCCGAAACCGAGGTGAATCTGATCACTGCGGTGGCAAATCAGGCCGCAGTTGCCATACTGAATACTGAACTGATGGTCAAAACCGAGGTAATCCGGGAGGAATTGGAAACCCGGAAACGTGTGGAACGGGCAAAGGAAATCATTATGAACCGCCGCGGCATAAAGGGTGAAGAGGCATACCGCTGGCTGCAGAGGCAGAGTATGGATTCCCGGAAATCCATGCGGGAGGTGGCCGAGGCTATTGTCCTTTCCGAGGAACTTTACAATAAATGAAAGCACCGAAAAACAGACGGGTATTTGTGATTGGTTATGCAGTTGCCACGCCGCTGGGCATCACCTTTGAAAAAACATGGGAACGGGCAGTCAGAGGAGAAGCCGGTTTCCGTAAAGTTACCCGTTGTCAGGTCAATTCCCTCAGCAATGTGGTGGGAGAGATACCGGACTGGGATCCGCTGTCTTTTGATTTTGCGGATCGCAGGGACGTGTACAACTGGAATGCAGGTTTTGTGCTCCTGACAATGGCGCTGTGCAAGGCTGCTTTGGAGCATTCCGGGCTGGAAATCACAGGGGAGACCGGCCCCCGCACCGGATGTATGATAGGTTCCGCGTTAAACGGCACAGATGCCTTCCGCATTGCAATGGACAATTATCTTAACAAAGGGCCGTTCAAGGTCAGTCCCTATCTGCTTCCCAATCTGTGCGCGAATCTGCCATCAGGCAAGGCCGGAATGCTGCTGGGTTTCACAGGGCCGATTTTTTCCCCCCAGGGAGCCTGCGCTTCAGGCAATTATGCCATTGGCATTGCAGCAAGGATGATCCGTGACGGAGACTGTGATTTCATTCTGGCCGGGGGAGCGGATACATGCCTGATGCCGGAAATCATTCACGGTTTTGCCAATATGAATGCAACTGTCAAAATTGTGGAGGGGGACAGGGCTTTTGAAGATCCCGGTCAGGCTTCCCGGCCTTTCAGCATTGACCGGAAAGGCATGGTTCTTTCCGAAGGCGGGGGCGTACTTGTGCTCGCGGCAGAGGAAATGCTCTCTGTTTACGGACTCAAACCCAAAGCAGAGGTTCTGGGCATTGGATGGACTTCGGACGCGCATCATTTCACCCAGCCCAATCCTGAAACCATTATCCGGGCTATCCGTGAGACGCTTGAGGATGCGCAGATTCAGCCCGGAGATATTCAGTATGTCAATGCACACGGCACTTCCACACCGCGCGGAGATCTCACGGAAATCGAATGTCTGCGAACCGTGTTCGGCCATCATATGGAGCATATTCCTGTATCTTCGAACAAATCCCAGATAGGACATACGCTTGGGGCAGCGGCCGCTATTGAAGCTGCTCTGGGAATTGAGGGAATGCAAAAAGGCTGGATTCTGCCAACAATCAATCATATCCATGATCCGGCTCTGTCTGATATTGATGTGGTTTCCAACCGGGCCAGACGGCAGAATTATGAATTTTTCCTTTCCAATGCCTTTGGATTTGGGGGAACCAACTGCTGTATTGTTTTCAGGGGATGCAACTGAATCTCCGCAGGAATATTATGAAACCCAAACCCTTTGTTCCGGAAATCCTCAAAGACCGTCCATCCTATGTGCGGGACAGAACCGAAGGACAGATTTGGCACAGATGCGTCAGCCGGGTGCTGTATGCGGATACGGACCGATCCCAGGTGGTGTATCATGCCAATTATCTGCGCTATTTTGAACTGGGACGCGCCAGCCTTATGCGGGATGCGGCCTATCCCTACCGGGAAATTGAGGAAAGCGGGTACATCTATCCCATTATACAGGTTGAACTCAGTTATTACAGTCCGTTACGCTATGATGACGGCATGTTCATTCATACCCGGCCTTCGGAACTGGAACGGGTGAAACTCCGCTTTGATTATGTCATTACCAATGAGCAGAACGGGGATATTGTATGCAGGGGATTTACCCGGCACTGCGCTACCAATTCATCAGGAATCCCTGTGGGCGTGGATGAAAAGACTCTTCTTTTATGGAAAAACTTTCCCCAATAACGCAGCACATGCAACTGCCCCTTGACATACCGCTTCCTTTATATCTTCAGGATCACCGGTTTATGGGAAAGGCCGTGTTTCCTGCGGTTGAAGCCATGCGGATTCTGGCGGAATCCTTGCACTCCCTTATGCCAAAAATCCATTTGCGGCATATTTTCAAAGCAGATTTTGACAGGTTTCTTCTGATTCCGCCCGATCAGAAAAAAATCTCTGCCATTCATGATATGGAAATCCGCAAAGACGGAGAGATTGTTTCCAAACTCATTACAAGGAGTTATTCGGAAAAAACCGGCATTACCCGTGTAAAAGAGCATGTTGCATTGCATTTTTCAGCAGATGAATTGCCGCAGAACATCAAATCTGAAATGCCTGAAACAGTCAGAGGTGAAGATCGTTTTGAAATTCCATGTGAACGGATTTATGCTGAACTGGTTCCCTTTGGCCCGGCCTATCAAAATATCACAGGCAGCCTGATTCTCACGGAAAAAGACGCGGTGGCTGATGTTCAGGGATGTCCGAAACATCTTTTTGATTGTATGGCTGATTTTTCATACAGCCCTTTGGGTTCACCCTTTCCTGCGGATGCGGCCTTTCATGCAGCCTGTGCATGGGGGCAGCGGTATGCGGGGATCGTGGCCTTTCCTGTGGGACTTAAGGCACGGCATATCATCCGCCCAACCAGCTTGCATGAATTGTACAAAGCAAGGTGTATACCAGTGAAATATGATGAACAACTGCTGTTTTTTGATATTTATCTGTATGATCAGATGGGAAATATCTGCGAAATCATGCAGGATTTGCATATGCGGGATATAAGCCGGGGCAGAATGAAAGCACCGGAATGGGTTCAGGTCTGACGGAAATTTTTGGTATTGGATCAAAAGGGCAGACAGTCCGTGTTTAAGGCAGTTTACAAAAATGAATATCCCCCAAAGTAGCATAAGCTTCCAGCTTTTGCCCTGTCTGATGCTGCTGCCGTAAAAAAAAGCTGTCAGACAATATAAAGAGAAGTGTGATTTCGCCGATATTATCATTGCGGGACAGGCAAAAAAACATCATGCTGAATGACTGTTCAGCTTTGAGAGAAAATTGGGAAAACTGTTCCCGGATTACGTGATCGATTCGTATTAATGATTATAGTGTTTTCCTCAACTTTTGTCCTCTGTGCAAAAAACCGCTCCGCTTAATTTTTGCACTCCTCCACCGGGTTTTGCAGAGGACAAAAGTTGGTAAAAGAACTATATCCTGCCAAAGGAGACGGAAATGAAAAAAAAGAAAATCGCGTGTCTGTTCGGGTGGACAATGATTATTATCGCTGTTTTCCAGACCGGATGCAGTTCTGCCCCTGTTGCAGCGGAAAGCGGAAAAGCGGCGGAAAGTCCGAAAGCAGGGGAAAGCAGGGATAAGGAAGAAGTGTATCAGGACTGGGCTTTGCACTTTTCTTCGGAAAATTCCGCATGGGTTCTCGAACAGCGGATTTTTATCGAAGGCAATGAGAAAACCCCTCTGGTGCACATGGCCTTTCGGAAAATGGAAACAGACAAAGGCAGAGAAAAGGCAGATCTGCTCTGGGCTGTGCTGAAAGTTCCCCTGGGCATCCTTCTTGACAGCGGACTGCAACTGCAGACAGATGAAGATAAACCAATGACAGTTTCCCTTCATCACTGCGCTGCAACCGGGTGCATGGCCCTTTGGCCCTTGCAGCCTGACCTTCGGAAAAAACTTGAAACCGGGAAAGCGGCACGGGTCACTTTTCAGTTGATAAACGGACAAAGGGTGGGCGTCCCTGTATCTTTGTCAGGGCTAAAGGCCGGTTTGTCCGCTCTGGATAAAAAACCGGTTAAAAAATCCGCAAAACAGAAATAAGGAGGCAAACATGAAAAAACAGAGTTTTTCCCTTTTGTCCATCGCAGTTTCGGTTATGATGCTCCTCATCTGCCTTTGCCCGGCCTTTGCCCAGGAACAGCAGAAGGTACGGGCAAAGATCGGCATTCAAATCTTTTCTGACCGGGCACAGAATCCTGCCGGATCACGGGAACTGGTAAAAGCCGGTGATCGCATCCGCATTTATGTGCATCCTCTGGAAAGTGCCTATGTGTATGTCGTGTATTCCGATGACAGGACTGCGAAACTGCTTAACAAAACCCGGCAGCATCTTCCGGAATCCCTGATGGTTCTGCCCTCGGAGCAGGCATATTACAAAGTGGATGGAAACAGCGCGATGGAAAATTTCACCATTGTGTGCAGTCCTCAGGAACTGCCGCAGATTTCCGGCCTCGCGGACGCGGATATGCCGGGGGACAGATGGCTGCTCATTCAGGAGGAACTCACAAAAAAAAGCGGGATTGAACTGAGCCGTCAGAGGACTGCGGCTGATGTTGAACTTGCCGGAAATGTCCGGGGGGCTGATGAACTGAAAAACACAGAGGTTTTTGTGAAAAATCTTCCCATCTTTTCCGGGAAGGGCTTTGTGGTCAGGAAATATGAATTTAAACTTCAAAACTGAAAAGCAGCAAAGGCTGATTTTGCGTCTGCTTTTCTGCTTTCTGGCAGGCGCGGCCCTGTTTTCCGTGTGTTTTGACATTCTCTGGAACCGATGGGATTTGATGATGCTCGACGGTTTTTACCGCGGGGCTGTGTCACGGGGCTATGGGCCTAAACCCGCTTTTACACCGCAAATCATTTATCTGAGCTTTACAGATGAAAGTTATGATTATTTTGGAAAAAATATTCTGGATCGCTGGGATCTGGCTGAGATCGGCAATGCACTGGCAGAGCTCAATCCCCTGGCCGCGGCCTATGACCTGATCTTTGCCCGCCCCGGAAATCCGGAGGCAGACAATGCCCTTCGTCATTCCTTTCTGCACCTGGGCTGTGCCTGGCTGCCGGTTGGATGCGCCCTTTCTGAAACTCCTGCTCCCTTCAAATGGGAAAAAGGGACTGCGTATGAAAAATTCCGGTCTGAATCTTTGATCCGGCCAAAGGAAACCGGCAAAGGCCGTCCCTATCACGCTGTCCATGCTCTCCTGCAGCACCCTTTTTTTATGGAAACGGCAAAAGGTTCCGGAGACATCAGCGTCCGGGCGGACGCGGACAGTGTGTATCGGCATCTTCCCCTGCTGGTGAAGGTTGACGACAAATACCTTCCCACCCTCAGTCTGGCCATTTTTCTGGATTGGGCAGGAGTTGATCCTGATGATCTGAGGATTTCATGGGGCGAGAATATCACCATTCCGGCCAATTCATCCCCGGTAATGAAATCCGACCTCATAATCCCCATAGATGCACAGGGACGGGTCTTTGTGCCCTTTGCCGGAAAAATGGGACTGGATTTCAGGGAAATGGAAGCCCACCGTTTTTTGCAGTTCTATGAAGATGAGGAACTCAGGGGCAACCTGAGAGAGTATATAGAAGGAAACATTGTGCTGGCTGCGGATGTGGCCTCCGGCATTTCAGACATGGGAGCCACGCCCCTTGAAAGAAACAGGCCCCTGGCTGTCCTTCATGCAAATATGCTCAATGCCCTGCTGACCGGCACCTTTTACAGCCGATGGCCGGTCTGGGCTGTATGGGCTGTCTTTCTTTTTGTAAGTTTTGCAATGGGAACCGCTGCTTTGTTCCGTTCTTCCCGCTTCCTGTACAGTTCCGGTTTTTTGATTCTTGCAGGGCTGCTGCTGCTGACATGGACAGAGTGCATACACTTTCGTTTTTTCCCAATTGGCACAGCCATGTTATTCAGCCTTGTGATTTTTTTCGGGCTGGTGACTGCCCTGGAAATGAGCGGCACACGGGAGCGTTCCTTTATCCGGAACACCTTTGCCCGGTATCTTCCGGAAGCAGTTGTCAGCAAACTTCTTGCCAATCCTGAAGATCTGAAACTGGGAGGGGAGGAGCGGGTGGTCACTGTTCTTTTTTCAGATATTGCTGATTTTACAACTATTTGCGAAAAAATGGCTCCCACAGAACTGGTGGCCCTGCTCAACACATACCTTACGGAAATGACCGCAATTATCATGGAATATGGAGGGATCATTGACAAATTTCAGGGAGATGCCATCATGGCTGAGTTCGGGGTTCCCTTTTACAGACCGGATCAGGCAGATCAGGCAGTAATGGCAGGTCTGAAAATGCAGGAGCGGCTGGCCCGGCTTCGGGAGGAATGGCGCCAAAAGGGACTGCCCCCCCTTTACTGCCGGGTGGGCATCAACACCGGAAAAATGATTGTGGGCAATATGGGATCGGACAGGGTCTGTGATTACACGGTTATCGGGGATGCCGTAAATCTGGCCTCCCGTCTGGAAGGAGCCAATAAAAACTATGGAACTTCCCTGATGATCTCGGAATTCACCCTTGCGGCACTGACTCCGGGCCGTTTCCGGACACGGATGCTGGATATTCTCCGTGTCAAAGGAAAATCCCAGGCAGTGAAAGTGTATGAAGTTTGCGGAGTTCAGGAAGACTGTGCAGATCCGCAGCAGGAGGAATATTGCAGAACCTATGCTGAAGCATTCAGCGCATATCTTGACCGTGATTTCAGCACCGCTGCCCATCTCTTTGAAAAAGCACTGTCCCTGAAACCCGATGATCCCGCAGCCATGCAGATGGCAGAACGCATAAAAGCCCTTGATCCCGAAACCCTGCCCCAGGATTGGGACGGGTCTGTGAAACTGATGACAAAGTAGCACATAACCACATTGAATTTTATATAATACTATGATAAAATTCCCCTCAAAAAAATCAGAGGAGGAAAATATCATGGGAGGGCATAGAAAATATAAGGTTGTACTGACCGGTGTTCAGAAGGAGCATCCTGAAAGTTACATCCGCACCGGAAAAGGAAAGTCTGCCCGTAATATTGCACGGGCAGGAATTATTCTGCACTGCGCTGAAGGCAGAACATATGAGCAGACAGCAGAGTCTGTCAAAGTCTGTCAGGCAGCAGTGTGCAGCACGGTAAAACGTTTTGCCGAAAACGGACCGGATTTTGCCCTTGAGGGCAAACCTTTTCCCGGACAGCCGCCCAAACCTGACGGGAAAGCGCAGACGGTTATGATTGCCATTGCATGTTCTGCTCCGCCCGAAGGGCAGAGTTCATGGACAATGCAGATGATTGCCGATAAACTGGTAAGTCCTGAGGCAGCCGGTTCTGTATCCGGTGAAACTGTCCGCAGGCATTTAAAAAAGTAAAATCAAACCGTGGCAGAGAACGCAGTTGTGCATCGGGGAACTGAACGGCGGGTTTCTCTGCAGGATGGAGGACATCCCTGATCTCCATGCCGAACCGTACAGTCCGGCGCAGCCTGTGATATGCTTTGATGAAAAGCCCTATCAGATCACTGATCATGTAACTGAGCCTCTGCCCCCGGAACCGGGTATGCCCCGGCGGATTGATTAGACCTCCTGCAAAACTCCAAAATTTGAATTAACAGAAGATTTCTGATATTTATTTCTGAGAATTTGCGACTGACAGAACAGGAGAAAATAAGCTTATGCTCACAGTTGGGAAACCGGCCCGCCG
>JBFXEJ010000082.1:0-29305 GCA_050180235.1 Desulfococcaceae bacterium | reverse complement strand
CTCCGGCAGCGCGTTTCGCGGCTGGTAAGAAAGACTCTTTCCTTTTCCAAAAAAGATGATAATCATATACGCTCAATCCGTTATTTTATCTGGAAATTCAATTCAGCATTACTTGTGTAGCACTACCTGTTTTTTGAATAACTCTCTGAAACCAGCCCTTTCAAGATATGAAAAATAAGATTTTAAAATAAGGTTGTTACAGACAGTGCCCGCCATTTCAGAGGTAGGCACAAAAAGCCGTGCCCACCCTACTGAACACGATTATTCAGCAGGTAGGGTGGACAAAAGCGGAGCGCTGCCCGCCATTTCAGAGGTGGGCACAAAAAGCCGTGCCCACCCTACTAATGAACACGATTATTCAGGATTTGCAGGATTGACACAATTTAAAGGATGTGCAGCAGGTAGGGTGGGCAAAAGCGGAGCGCTGCCCGCCATTTCAGAGGTGGGCACAAAAAAACCGTGCCCACCCTGCTGAACACAATTATTCAGCAGGTAGGGTGGGCAAAAGCGGAGCGCTGCCCGCCATTTCAGAGGTGGGCACAAAAAAACCGTGCCCACCCTACTGAACACGATTATTCAGGATTTGCAGGATTGACACGATTGAAAGGATGTGCAGGCTGTAAATGCTGTTACTTCATTCTGTCTCTCCTGTGAATCCTGTATAATCCTGTTCAAACAGCAATGCAATCCTGTCAATCCTTTAATCATGTGAATCAGGGTTCAGACAGTCAGCAATCCTGTCAATCCCTTAATCCTGTGAATCATGGTTCAGACAGTCAGCAATCCTGTCAATCCCTTAATCCTGTGAATCATGGTTCAGACAGTCAGCAATCCTGTCAATCCCTTAATCCTGTGAATCATGGTTCAGACAGTCAGCAATCCTGTCAATCCTTTAATCCTGAAAATCATGGTTCAGACAATCCTGCAAAAGGGTAAAAGGGCAAAAACTAAGACCTCTGAACCCGAAAACCGAGGCCAACGTAGCGGTGGCTGGGAAGGGCTCCGGAGTAACGGTACGCCGACCGGCAGTCCTGCGCCGGGTTGTACCAACGGCCGCCACGGCGGACCCGGTACGGGCCCCGCGGTGTATCAACCCATGCACTGCCATCCTCAGGAGCGGCATCATAGTTGCCATGCCAATCATCTGCACACCATTCCCACACATTCCCGGCCATATCAAGACAGTCATAAGGACTTTTGCCCTTTGGAAAACACCCGACCGGGCTTGTTGTGTTTATTCCGGTATCTCGGAAATTCATTTTATCCGGGTCAGGATCGTCTCCCCAGGGATAAATCAACTGATCTGTTCCCCGCGCTGCTTTTTCCCATTGCGCTTCAGTGGGAAGTTTTATCTGCCAGTTGAAACCCCGCTCTTTCAGTTTTTCTGTCAGCCACTTGCAGTATTCATTTGCATCATGCCAGGAAACCCTGACAACCGGATGACTGTCATATTCATTGTATTCTTTCCAGTCTTCATCTGCTTCTCTGTCCGTATCTTTCAGAAATGCCCTGTACTGCGCCACTGTCACCGGATATTTTGCCATCCAATATTCCGAGAGTCTGACCCTGTGAAGCCGTTCATTATCCCGTGCATCTTTATCCCGCTTTTTGTCACTCCCCATCCAAAATTCCCCTGCTTCAATTTTCACAAATCCCAAATCCTTATCCTTTGGCAGATAAAACAGTTCCGGATCAAAGCGGGGATCTCCGATGTTTGCCAGCACATTTCCGGCAGCAACTCTTTCTTTGGGTTCAAGCTGTCCTGTCTCAATCAACTCTGCGAGTCTGTTTCTGATCCGTTTTGCCAAATCCCTGCCCAGCCTGCTGTCCTGCACCCGGTTCATGCCGGTTTCGTTCAGCACTTCACCTGCAAGCCAGACTTTGCGCCAGCCTGCATCTGTATGCTCTGTTTCCTCCGGGCAGAGTTCTCCGGCCAAGGCAAGGGGTTTGTGATAATCCTCGGAAACATGAACCAGCCTTCCCACTGCCAGCAGAATCACTTCCCTCCAGTAATTTCCGCTTTCCGCCAGTTCCGATGCTTTTGCGGCAAACTCCGGCAGCAGGGACAGATGGGACCCGGCCAGATATTCCTGAAAGGTTCTGTGGGGAAAGGAATAGACTTCCGGTTCCCTTTCAATCAGCAGTCCGGCTCTCATTTTTATGGTACGGATCACCTGATCCGCCCAGTCCTTGCTTTTGCCGGGGTGGAGTGCGGCAAGGGCTTTTTCCAAATCCCATTCCTTTATGTCCGCAAGGCCGTCACGGTTTCCCTCTGTTTTGCTGTGGGCTTCATAGGCCAGATGCCGCAGAAGTTTTTTCAAATCCACCTCGGCCCGTCCGGCCTGACGCAGAAGTTCCTGCAATCTTGGCAAATCCCTTTCCCCTGTCTTGACCTGTTCCCAGCGCCAGAGGAGAATTTCAGTGGTTTCCTCATACAGCAGGGCACGGGTATCGGGCAGCCGTCCTTTGTAGGTATGAACCAGGGCCATGACCGTAAGCAGCAGGGGATTGGAAGCCAGACGCCATAAATACGGACGCCGCACCGCAGTTTTCAGACGCCGCGCCAGAATGTTTTTTTCCTCCTCTGTTTTTATCACCTTCAGGCGGAAAAGGTCTTCATACCATGCGCTGATGAAAGCATCTGTTTTTTTCTTATCAAAGGGCGCAAGTTCAAACACCGGAAAATCTTTTTCATTGAGTTTCCATTCCGGGTACTGGTAGGAAAGCACACGGCAGGTGACAACAAAACGGCATTTGTCAAAGCGTTCGGCAAAAGCCGCGACCGAATCCCTTACAAACGTCCGTTTTTCCTTTGTGGGAATCTCATCCAGCCCGTCCAGTATCACAATGGCTTTTCCCCGGTTCAGGGCATCTTCAAGGGCTTTTTCCGCAAAATCCAGTTTCTGCGCTTTCAGACGGCTGGTGACAAATTCCCACAGAACCGAGGCATCGGCTTTTTTCTTATCCGGTATCTGTCCGGCAAAATCCCGCAAAACCACATGAACCGGAATGAGATCGCATTCCTCTTTGTCCCAGTACGCAAGACGGTCGGTCAGGCAGACTTCCGCCGCATCATGGGAGGCAAGGCACAGAGCCAGATGATTTACAAACGTTGATTTGCCGGAACCCGGATCACCCAGAATGACCAGTTTGCGGTTGAGTTTGGCAGCTTCCAATGCGGAAAGGGGGCGGGGTTTTTCATCCCTTTCTACAAAATTATATTCTTTGGATTTCTTCTTTTCCCAGACCTGAGTTTTGGCATTAGAATGAACATCAATCCGGTACAGTTCATTCTTTTCCATTTCTGAAATCCAGACTTGTGTTTTTGTGTCCGGATCAATATAAATCCGGTACAGTTCCAGCCGTTTCTGATCACCGGAAGGATCGCTTTCCTCTTTGCTCAGTCCGCGCAGGGAAAGGTGCTGAAGGGAATTGATGAGCAGGCGGCGGTAGGTGCTGAGACTTTCAGAATAATCAGGATCGGCAGGAGATTGTATGGTCACATTTTTCAAAAAAAAAGATGTTGCCTGATCTTTCACATAAACCGCATCTCCATTGCTTTTAATGTCTGTGCGCTCTCCAAAATGAATCCCGCCTTCAATTTTGACATCATTCCCCAGCACACCGATCTGACTGCCTTTGATCAGGGTTCTGACAATATTTTCATCTTTGTCCGCACCGGATTCAAGCAGGGAATCTTTCAGCGGGGCTTCCCATATTTCAGGCTTTTTTTCATACTGATCCAGAGCCACCAATCCCACCGGCTTTTCCCGGAACAGTTGCTGCAAAAGCTGTTTCAGGCTGGTGTAAATTTCTTCCGCAGCCGCATCATCAGCTTTTTCGGCTCCAACGGTGGGCAACGCTTCACTTTTGCCCACCCTACCGGCTTTTTCAGAAAGGATTTTCAATGATTTTAGTATGCTGTCAACAAATTCCATATTCATTATTCCGGTAAGCTGAGGATTGCGGTTCGGATTCATTTCATGAATGTGAATTTAATAACCTGTCTGTCATTCCTGCGTAACATTCATCCGGGCTTACAAGAATTGCGGCAGGACGGTTTTAATCAATAAAATCCTCCAATACAACCACTTGTGTTTCATCTATATTTTTCAGATTCCTGTCATTTGTCAGAAATATGTCTGCACCGAAAAATATGCCTGTGGCAAGTTGCAGGGCATCCGGTGATTTGATTGAATATTTTGCTCTGAGTTTTGCAGCGGTTTCAGATAGTTCATCTGTAACAGACACCGTGGTGACTCCTTCAGAAAACAGGAGTATTTTACGGTACTTTCCGGCCAGCAGTTCATTGTTCATCCGGAAGGGATGAACCAGAACCTCCAGTAAAGTGACTGTTGATGTCAGTGCCTCAATATTACCGGCATCTATTGAAGCAAAGACCGGTTTCACAATATCCAGGTATACAGGATGTTCCTCAATAAAATAGATAAACGGAGCCGTATCAATGCACACTTTGGTTCCGTTCAACTGATCAATCAGTCCCAAGATTCCCGCTCCTTTCTTACATATTCCTGTGCATCAATCCCTTTCCAAATCTCGGCCCCCAGACCCTGCAGTTCCATAATGCTGTGTTTTGCCTTTTTTTTCTGAACATTTTTCTTATATTCCAAAAAAAGGAGTTCAATAAGATGCAGTTGATCATCCGGCGAAAGCATTCTGATCTGAGACGCTATACGTTCCATAGGATTCTGCATTGATTCACTTTTCATGATTTGCATGGACTCTTTCCCCTTTCTTTTGTGAAAATTGCAGGAAAAACTGCAATACTCCTGTTGAGCCAATGTGTCCCGCACTCTGTCAGATAAACCGTTTCATCAGTTCATCAACAACGGCATCCGCATTATCGGGCGTAATATTGTTTTCTTTGCAGAACTTCTCCACTTTCCGCATGCGCTGGGGGGAATTCATATCAGCCAGTTCATGGAAAATGCCCAGTCTGCGCCCCACCTGATAATAACACTGCTCCTGTGGGGGCATATTCAGAAATTTTTTCAGAATGCCGGTCATATAATCTTTGTCTTTGGGGAAAACCCCTTCGACTTCCTGAAACAGATTGAGAACATGGTCACTTTTCAGAGTGCCGGTGATGCCGTCCAGGTGTTCAATAAAAAGCAGAATTTCCTTTGCCATCATCAGATCTGTGCATTTTTCAAAAGTTCCGGACTGATAATCCGCAAACAAAGGAATGCGGTTGGGAATCGCGAGCGTGCGCAGACGGATGAAATCCGGGTTGATCTGATTGAGGGCATCGGCTGTTTCCCGTGCATGAATTTCGGAAAGTTTCCGGCCCCCCAGTCCGGGCATGACATATTCCGACAAATCCATTCCGGCCTGTTTGACCTTGAGCCCGGCTTTGATATGAATTTCCTTTGTGCTTCCCTTGTGCACCAGTTTCAGCACTTCGTCTGAACCGGATTCCAGCCCGATATGGATGCGGTTGAGTCCGGCTTTCCGGAAGGTTTTCAAATCCTCATCTTTGATCCGGGCAATGGTATGGGAACGGGCATAGGATGTGATCCGTTCCGTACCGGGAAAGCGTTTTTGCAGATGCTCCAATATATCCGTAAGATCAGCAGGTTTGATGATAAGGCTGTTCGCATCCTGCAGAAAAATGGATTTCATGCCGGTCGCAAACCAGTTGAGCGCTGCGTAAAACGCATTTTCCTCATCTGCGAGAACGCCCAAATCCCTGACATCGCTTTGGGTAATCCGTCCCGAATTTGCCGCTTTTTCCCGGATCATTTGCAGATATTTGTGAACCGTGTCAATATCCTGTTTCACATGCGCGGCAGGCCGGAGGGAAAATTTTTTTCCTTTGTAAACCGGGCAGAAGGTGCAGAAATTCCAGGGACAGTTGCGCGTCACCCGGATGAGCAGACTGTATGCCTCACTCGGCGGACGGATAGGCCCCTGCTCAAAACCCCGGTATTCCTGGGGAAATTTGCTCATACTGTCTCCTTTTTCAGCAGATTTTTTCAGGTTTTTGACAGGATATAAAGGATTTTTTGATGGTGGGTCAAATCAGTTGATGACGGTCTCCCCTCCCTTGAGGGAGGGGCAGGGGAGGGTGAAAACATAGATTTGTTACAGGATATTATTTTTACCCCTCCCCTGACCCCTCCCGCAGGGGAGGGGAATTTTCAACGAATTTAACCCACTACCGATTTTTTTTATCCTGATGTCAGGGATTCCCGGACTCTTTTTTTCTTTGCTTCCGGTGCGGGCAGTTGGGCAGACGGGCTGGTTTCAGCCGGGGAAAAATTTGTCACCCGTGCATTCATCATGCCGCCCGGTTCAATGACCAGATCTCCGCAGCGGATTTCACCCTCGCAGTTTCCTTTGGAGAGAATGCTCAACTGGCCTCTGACTTCAGCCTTTCCTCTGAAGCGGCCTCCGATAATCAGTGTGTCTGCATTTGTATCTGCCTCCACAATGCCTTCCTCTCCGATGGTGATGAATTCCCCCTTAAGAATCCCTTTTACCGTTCCTTTGATGACAGCCTTTCCGGTAAAAGAGAGGGTTCCTTCAAACACCGAGCCCTGATCCAGAAGTGAAAAATTTTCTGCTTTTTTTGACATGCTGTGTTTTTCCCGATTTGTAGTGCCGAACGTGTCAATTCCAATCTGAAAGATAATTACAGCGGCAGCAAAATACGAGTTAAAGTATCTGCCAAAAAGATTATGATGGTTTATCTGTAAAATTTCGGATGCAAAGGCCGGTCTTTCTGACCATCCAGCATATCCCGCATCTGTTTTATTTCCGCGGTCGCTTTCCGAAACTGCTCCTCTAACTTTGCACGTTTTTCATAGGGAGCCATCTCAATTTTTTTCTGTATCTCTTCGGCCTCTCTGATCAGGCGGTACAGATCTCTTGCAATCAGTCGGATGGACATTCGGGCTCCTGGTGTTTTGGTTATTCTCCGGACTCAATAATAAAACCTGATACTTCAGGCAGACTTTCTCCTGAAACATACTCAATTATACCAATTCTCCATTGAAAATATACTTATGATTCGGTTTCCCGCAGAGGACACAGAGAGAAAAAACCACAGAGAACACAGAGGAACCAACTCACATTATTGTATAAATTCAATAGCGAATTGGTATTATACAGCGATATTGGTTCCGTCATCACTGAGCCGGAACACGGACACGGATTCATTCAACTGGGCTGACATTTTGGCAAGACTTTTCATGGAAACCGCTGTCTGGCGGCTGGCCGCAGAAGTCTGGGAACTGATTTCTCCCACTTCCTCCATAGTTTTGGCTATCTCTTCCGATGCTTTGGCCTGCTGCTTGGATGTCATGGAAATGGCCTGGATCAGTTCTCCCAACTGTGTGGATACGGTCTCAATTTCCTGAAGTTTTTTCCGCGCTCCATCTGCCAGTTTGGAACCCTCCACCACCCGCTGGATGCTCTCTTCCATACTGGAACCGGCCTCATTGATTTCAGCCTGAATATTTTTGATCAGGGTGTCAATCTGCTTGGTGGCATTGGTGGATCGCTCGGCCAGTCTTTGCACTTCCTCGGCCACAACTGCAAATCCCCGGCCTGCATCTCCGGCCATAGCTGCCTGAATGGACGCATTCAGCGCAAGAATGGATGTCCGATCCGCAATGTCATTGATCAACTGAACAATATTGCCGATTTCCTGTGAACTTTCCCCCAGCCGTTTGATGGCCCTTGCAGTTTCCTGCGCATGTTCCCGGATGGATTCCATAGCCCGGTTGGTGGCCCGCACAGCTTCGGCTCCCTCTTTTGCATGAAGTGTGGCCTGTTCAGACACCCCCGCGGAACGGCCTGCATTTTCCGCAACCTGCTGAATGGATGCTGACATTTCATTGATCGCGTCAATGGTTTCACCAACCTGAACAGCCTGCATTTCACTTGTTTCAGCCAGATTTTCCGTGGAACTGCTGACTTCCTGTGAGGTGGCAATGACCTGCAAAGTCACATCTTTTACGTTCTTGACAACTTCACTGAGCTGCTCTGCCATTTCATTAAAGGAATCTGCAATCGCGCCGGTAAAATCCTCGGTCACTTCCGCGCGTGCTGTCAGATCCCCTTCTGCCAGACCGCTGATTTCCTCCAGCAGATTCATAATCGAACCCTGCATGGAATCCCGCTCCTCACTGCTTTGGATCAGGTTCAGGGTATTGTCGAGCATCTCATTGAGACTTTTGGACATCCTGCCCAGTTCATCATCATAGAGAACCATAGCCCGTGCCTCATAGTTTTTCTTGCCTATTTCACCGAATACAGACATTATATTGAGCACCGGACGGATAACCGTTCTGTCTGCCACAAACCATATCACCAGGATAATGAGCAGAAACATGACAACCGTGAGTCCCAGAATAAAAGTCAGCACGCTTTTGACAGGTTTGAGGATTTCTTCCCTTGTCACATCCATAACTACGGTGCCGTTGCCGGAGGGAATAGGGGAAAAAGCGCAGAATACTGTTTTTCCGTCAAAGGGACGATCAACATTTTCCGCAATGCCTTTGATCCTCTCCCGGATACTTTTGGGAGGATAGTATTCCCTGTACTCAGCCGGAAGTCTGTCCGGAGATTTTCCCTGCACTTTCTCCGCAAAATCCGTTATTCCCGCGATTTCATCCCTTTTGTTGAGAATGGTGATGACTGTGCTGCTGTAATGTTTGAATTCATTCAGTTTGTCCTCAGGAAGCCTGATCATCTGACCGGATGTCAGAAGCTGTGCTTCAATATCTGTCGCTGAAATATAATTGGCCACCACATCCGCCCTTGCCTGCAGCAGCTCCTTATTGCCGGCAATAACAGAGTCCAGATAAGAGGAAATGAATATAGACAAAACCACGGCCAGGGCAGTCAGTACAATCAGAACAATGCTGACCTGCAGTTTGGCCCCGATGCTCAGACCCAGTATCCATTTTTTCAGACGTTCCAAGTTTTCCTCCTTTTTTTGCTATGATGCCATCAGTTTTGCCACATGGTTCAGCAAATCAGCTTTGTCACAGGGTTTGGTCATATACGCATCCGCACCCTGTTTCATTCCCCAGAAACGGTCGCTGTCCTGATCCTTGCTGGTCAGCATCAGTACCCGGATATTCCTTGTTTCAGGTGATGTCCTGATCTGACGGCAGACCTGATACCCGTTTTTTCCCGGAAGAATGACATCCAGTATCATCAGATGCGGTTTCTGCTCTGCGGCTTTTACCAAAGCTTCTTCGCCGTCCGGGGCAGTGATGATCCGGGTATATCCCTCTCCCTTCAGGGTATCGGTGATAAACCGCATATTTGTGGGACTGTCTTCCACAACCAGAATCAGTCTGTTTTTCATTTTATTCTCCATTGGCTGCAATTTTTTGTAACCTTTGAACCTTCTTTGAGATCTTTGTGGCTGAACCGCAGAACATAGCACTGTCCGCTATCCTGACAGAATGGCCTCCATACGCACCACTACGAGAAATCCGTGCACACATTCATAAACTCCGTCAACAAGATGCATTCCGGAAATCCAGGGAATGTCCTCAGCCGGAGCATAAAATTCCGGAAGATGTATCAGGCGCACACCGGTATCTGCATAAAGAATTCCCCTCTGCTGACGGGTTCTCACCACCACCATGCGTCCGGGATTTGATACCCCGGCAGAAGGCATTCCCAGACATTCTTCCAGAGATATGACAGGAACAGGCTGATCCCTCCACAGGGTCAGACCTTTGACAAATGCGGGTGCAAATGGCACAGACCACAGAGATTTTTCCGGGATAATATCCTCGATCTGGCGTAGCGTGAAAAGAAAAGAAACCGCTCTGCCGGAAATCTCCGGGGTACGGGCCGGAATCAGCAGCACCCGTCTCTGTTCCGTTTTTTTCAGAATATGCTGAGCGCTCAATGCCTCACCGTATTCATAAATGTTTCCGCCATTCCTGCCATTTCCCCGCGCAGGGCCCGTCTGATTTCTCTGTCTGTGGCTGTGATAATCTGTTTTTCCACTGCATCTTCCCTGATAAGGCGGGAGAAAATTTCTTCCTGTCCGGGTTTGTCTGACCGGGGAACAATGCCTGCCATTCCCGCGGGGTCCAAAAGCGGGATCAGCCGCGTATCAGTCCTGAGTATACCGGGAAACCATTTGCGTGATTTTTCCCCGAAAACCGTTGGGAGCGGAACAATCTGCTCTGCATCTGTCTCCACCACACGATCAATATGATCTGTCAGTATGGACAGGGCAGTTCCCTGAACCTCCATCCGGATAACTTTTCTGTAAAGACGAAGTTCGCGGGGATCATGGGACAGCATTCCGAAAATCATGGGAAAATCATAAAGTGGCATTTCCGCTCCGTCCGGCAGACGGCAGGAACGGACACCTTCCCCGGACAGACTGCCCCCTTCCGGTCCCTCAGCCAGATCAGCTGCCCGGTATATGCCTTTCACCAATGACAAATCCAGGCCGAACTGCCTGTCTCCGGCCTGAAACAGCATGATTTCCTTCATAATCATCCCGTCAGTTTCAGTACCAGCTCAATAAATTCATTGTCATTGTAGGGTTTGACCATAAAACCCTTTGCTCCCAGTCCAACGGCCCTGTCCTGATGCTTTGCCGTGGCCCGTGAGGTCAGCATCACAACAGGAATTCCCCTGTAATCAGGTTCCGCGCTCAGCGCTCCCAGAAATTCATAACCGTTCATGCGGGGCATTTCAATATCCAGAATAATAATATCCGGTTTGCCCTCTCCAAGTTTTTCCAGTGCATCCAGGCCGTCTTTGGCGGTTTTGACTTTCCATCCCTGATCTTCCATCAGCCGGGAAACCACCTGACGGATACTGATGGAATCATCCACAACCATTACGTTCAGGGGCCGCTCAGTTCCGGGCGCGGGGGCTTCCGCAGTACTTCCGCGCATACTGCCATGCTCTGTCTCCATGCCGAGCAGTTCCGGGATGTTCAGGATGGGCACCACTGTTCCATCCCCCACAATGGTTACGCCTGAAATTCCCCGGACATGCCTCAGATGCGTGCCTGTGCTTTTGATGACAATCTCCTGCTGCCCCAGCAGTGCATCAATCTCCAAAGCCTCGGTTTTTCCACCGCATTCCGTTACCAGAACTATCGGTGTAAGGGACGGAGCTTCCTGTGAATCAGCCGGAAACAGATATTCCTTTAAACAGTTAAGCGGCAGAAGTTCATTTCCCACCCTTATGGCTCTTTTGGGAACCTTTATCATATTCTGGGCATCTGCCCGGATGATTTCACGGATTTCGTTTAAGGCAATGGCATAGGTGCTGCCGCCAACTGTGAACAGCAGTGCGCGGATGGCCGCGAGAGTAAGGGGAATCCTTATGGTGAAGCGGGTTCCCTTATCCTTCCATGAATGCACCCGGACATTTCCCTTGAGGGACTGGATATTTTCCCGCACCACATCCATGCCCACACCGCGTCCCGATACCTCGCTGATGGCATCCCGTGTGCTGAATCCGGGACGGAAGATCAAAGCTGCCAGTTCCTCTTCCGTAGCACTGCTGCTTTCATCAATAAGACCGGCCTTACGCGCCTTTTTTCTTATGGCCCGGTAATCCAGCCCCGCGCCGTCGTCCGAGATGCGGATGACCACCTGATTTCCTTCACGGGAAGCCTCCAGCCGGATGACGGCCATAGGCGGTTTTCCCTTTTCCTTCCGGACATCCGGTATTTCAATGCCGTGATCAGCCGCATTGCGCAGAAGGTGCATCAGGGGATCTGTGATTTTTTCCCAGATCAGCCGATCCAGTTCTATTTCCTCTCCTGTGATCACCAGTCTGATTTTCTTTTTCAGCACTTTTGCAACTTCCCGGACAGTTCTGCGCAGTTTGTTGCCCAGTGCGGACATGGGGATCATACGGATGCGCATCATTTTGTCCTGGACTTCGCTCAGCAGGACCCTCTGCCGGTTGAGATGGCCGTCAAAATCACTGTGCAGATTGGACAGACGGCTGAATATGGCGCTCACATCAATGGCTGATTCATTGAGGGTGCGGATGATCAGACTCAGTTCTGAATAGCGATCCAGTTCCAGGGAATCAAAATCCCCAAATTCCGGCTCATCTGTTCCGGCAGTGCCTGATCTGCGGGAATGGACAGGCCGGGAGGTCAGTCCTCCCAGAGCCCTGACCTCATATTCCAGTTCCATATTCCGTGCGATTTCCCGGACACGCTCACGGGATCGTTCCAGTTCATGTATGGCCTCGGCAAAAATGCTCATCTGCTGATCAAAAGCCCCGGCTGCGATCATCAGTTCCCCGATCAGGTTTACCAGTTCATCCACCTTTTCGGTTCCCACCCGCAGAGTCTGGGTCTGCCGGGAAAAGATGTCTGCGCCCCTGTCATCGGTTTCAGGTGGTTCCTGCACTTCCGGATGCTCATCTGCCGGAGCGGAACTCTCCGTTGACGGAGCCGCTTTCCCGTCACCGGTCTTCATTATTTCTTTGTAACGGGCCTGCAGAGAAAGGACTTTGGATTTCTGGGGATCCTGGGGAATAGCCACAATACGGGCCAGCAGATCAGCGGATTCCATGAGCAGGGACACTGTTTCGGGCCGTATATCCTGCGTGCCTTCATAGAGCCAGTCCAGAAAATCCTCCATGATATGGCCCCACGCTGAGATATTGGGCAGGCCGATTACTGCCGCAGCACCTTTGAGGGTATGAACAGCACGGCGGATTTTGCGGATGGTTTCCTTTACGGCAGGAGACATGGGCACGGGAGCGGTGATCCGGGATTCAAGGCTGTTCAGAGAACTGTCAAGTTCCTCGAGATGCTCTTTGGATTCCTCGTAAAAACTTTCCAAAAGTTCCGGCATCACCTCCGGCATTGCTGCGGATTCTCCGCTCTGAGCTTCCTCCGGATGGGGAGAGGAATCTGTCTGTTCTGCTTCCTCCTGTCCTTCGGTCTCCATCCGGGCAAGTTCGGCCAGAGCAGCCATTTCCTCATCATATTCCGCCCCGGATTCTTCCTCTCCGCTTATTCCTTCGGTTTCCGGAACTGATTCCAGCACCGGAGCTGTTGCACTTTCATCTTCCGACTTTGGCAGGCCCCGGAGCCTGCGGCCGGCCAGCATGGTTTTGCGCAGCATTTCCCGTGCCGGAACACCCGGGCCCGCAATATCATCGCAGTAGGTCTGAAAATGGCCTGTGACAAACTGGAGAACACGGAACACCGGTTCTGTGAGTCTGAGTTTTCCGGACAGAATATCAGACAGCAGATCTTCCATCTGCTGAGCGATATTGCTCAGGCCCGGAATGCCGACCATCAGGGACGCTCCCTTTATGGTATGCACCAGCCGCTGCAGTTCGGTCAGCACCTTTTTCTGATCAGGATTTTTCCGAAGTTTTTCAATGCCATCTGTCAGAGAAGGAATATAGGTGCGGACTTCCTCCATATATCCTTTGATGATCTCATCGGCCGGTCCGCTCATGCAGCAAAATCCTCAGTCTCCGGTTTCGGATCAGGGTGATTCATCTTTTCCTGCCTCATTCGCCCCTGAACGCGTTCATGCGCGGGCAGGACAGAAGTCTGTCCGTGTCCAGAATATTGATCACTGTATCCCCCAGGGAAACAACACCTGAAACATAGGCAGTCCATGCCATCTTCTCCGCATCTGCTGCACGGTAAAGTCCGGTATGGACTCCGGTGTCAATCCGTTCCGGGGTGTATATGCCGATAATCCGGTCTACCACAATGCCGGTTTTCATCTCTGTATTATGAATAATGATAAAGCGCTGGTTCCGTTTGACGCCCGGAGGGGCCATGCTGAAAAATGCCTTGAGATCAACAATGGAGATAATTTCCCCCCGGATATTGGAAACACCCGGAACCCAGCCCGGCAGATTCGGCAACTGCGTGATTCTTGGCTGTCTGCCGATTTCCAGAGCTGTGGACAGGGGAACAGCCATGAGAATGTCATCTAACATAAAACGGATATAGGGCACTGAGCCCGGCAAATCTCCGGCTGATTCCGGCATTGTTTTTTCCGGAAAATCCCCCGCGCCAAGCTCCCGGTCTGTCCGCTCCGCAAGTTCCTCAAGCGGGATGAAATTTTTCTTTTTTCCGTTTTCCTTCATTGCCACCGGCTCTGTTTATGATAATTTTTTTCAGTCATCAGGAAATGAAACTGTCTGAACCATGATTTCTAAATCTGGCTGTCCTCAAATTTGAAAGTGGAAACAAAACCGGTATGACCTCACCGTGTTTATATAACACAAAAAAAATCAGCAGTACATGACCACGATGAATTTTATAGGATTATAAGCTGAATTTTTTAAAAATTCAGCCTGTTAATCAGTCAGATGTTCTGTAAAAACTAAATTGCTTATGTATCAGAGCGAAAAATTTTCCGCAGACCGGTTTCATAACGGTTCCCGGAGTGCAGAAACTGTATTTCTGCATGACTGACCGGCAGAAAATGCTCTGTTTCACTCCTGTTCCGCAGTGCATAAAATATAAGGTGATTTCCATTAATGATTATACCGTTTTTCGTAGGGCGGGCAAGGCTTTTTGTGCCCGCCGTCCTGCTGAAACGGTGGGCACAGAAAGCCGTGCCCACCCTGCAATGATGGTACATTTTTTCATGTAAATCACCTAATTTCTGCACTCCTCCGGAAAGTTTTCGATCTGCTGAAACTCCTTAATCAGCATCAGATATATTTCTCAATTGTCTGCACCAGCACCTTGGGATCAAAGGGTTTGGTCAGGTATTCCGCAGATCCGGCCAGTTTTCCCTTCATCTTGTGCATAAACCCGTCCCGGCTTGTGAGCATGATTACAGGTATATCCTTGAACACTGCATTGCTTTTTATAATGGACAGAATCTTGTACCCGTCCATTTTGGGCAGAATAATGTCAAGCAGAATCAGATCCGGTTTTTCCTCATTGAGACGGCTCAGGGCTTCCAGCCCGTCCCTGGCCTCAATCACATCATAGCCCTTCTGTCCCAGAGTGATGGCAATGACCTTGCGTGTGGTGGAGCTGTCTTCCACAACCAGCACTTTTTTCTTCCCGGAAAGTCCTTCCGGAACAGTCTCTTTTTCTTTGGCAGCATTTTCAGCGGCTTCCTTTTCAAAGGAGGATGTGGTCGAATCCATTGCCATATGGTTGACAAGTGCCCTCAACTGTTCTGTGAATATTTCTTTGTCCGGGGAAAGTTTTACGGTTTTGTGAAACAGGTTCAGGGCTTCTTCCCAATGCTCCAGGTTAAGATGCGCCATACTCAGAAAATAATGGGCGTTGATATTTTTTTCTCTGGAAATCACACGCATATACCGCTCAGTGGCAGCCTTGAGAATTTTTTCATCCGCATTGCCCAGGGATGCAAAAAAACTGTTGTGGATAAACAGATGGGCGCGGCAGTACGGACACTGCACAGCCTTGATTTCCATGGGAAACCAGCAGAAGGGGCAGCGGCGTACCTGCTGTTCGTTTCCCAGGCGATCTTTGGCCATTTTGAATTTTTTCACTTCTTCTATAAGTTCGGGATCCTTGGGACTGATTTTCGCTGCTTTTACCAGAGCCGTCTCAATGCTGCTGACACTGATGATTATCCGGGAATACCAGAGCCATCCTTTAAAACTGCCGGGTGTCTGTTTCAGATATTTGACTATCATCTCCTGGGCATCTTTGAGATGATGGCCCTCAGCCATCCGGATGGCCTCCTCCAGCAGATCCTCCCCGCCCTCCTCCTTGCTTTTTTCGTCTTTGCGTTTGGATGCCTCCAGAAGAATGTGCATGAGAGCGGTGTCAATGGTTCTCTGCCGGTTATGGATTCCCCGGATTTCAATCTCAGCATTGTCCCAGCACAAAACGGCAATGGCTGCATCCTCGCCCGAAAGCCCCTCATCATTTTCTGCGTCAATCAGCTCTCCGTTTTCCAGATACAGATGCCCGATCCTGCCTTTGGATCGGATTCTGAGGGTAAGGGTTTTCTGCTCCACTTCCACAGCCTGAAGAAAATTGGCCAGAGTGAAACCGTGAATATAACCTTTTGATTTTTCAGTAAATACTTTGGAAACCTTGTCTTTGAGATCATCCATTTCAAAAGGTTTTTCAATATAATACACAACGCCTTTCTGCTTCAGGCGCTTGGCAATTTCCGCAGACCCGAATCCAGTCATTACAATGGAAGGTATATTGCGGTAATTCTTGCTCATATAGGACAGAAGTTCATAACCGTCCATCACCGGCATTTTCAGATCCGTCAGAACCAGGTCCACTTTTGAAGAATTGAGAATCTCAACAGCCTGTTTTCCGTTTTCAGCCGTAAGTACTTTATATTCTTCGCCATAGGATGCGACAGACTCCGCAGCAAGTCTGAGTACCATTTTTTCATCATCAACAACCAAGATAGTTTTCAATTCACACCTCGACAGCATTCAGGTTTCAGTATTCAGCGTCCGGCGGTTCTGTTTACCGGTTTCCTGAAACCGGATTCAAATTCCAGGTTTCTGTGGCAGATCAAAGCTGCCGATGGATTATTTTTAATAAAATATGTTTAAATATCAAACTATTTTTATTTTTTATACAAAACAGCGCCAATTCCAAAATTTCATAAAACCGCCAAACCTGCTAAAACCGGTATGCGGAAAAGAACGGAAAAACCGGATTCCGGCTTTCTCCGGAATAACTCTGACAGACTGTTGCAATTGGATCAAATGCCAGAGGATTTGGCACCCGGCCGCATTTCCGGAGTTACCCCCGCAACTGAAATGAAAAATACCAAATCCGGAAAAGATACAGATTTTCAGATAATGTTTTTCAGACAATGCTGTGCCGGATTCTGCATGTACTGCATTGCCTGAAAAACTATATATTAATTTTATCATGCAGAGTCAAGAAAATACACCGGTTTAAAAGAAGTCTTTCCCGGATATGCGGGAAAGAGACAGCCTCCCGGTGCATGGGCTCTGCCGGAAAAGAACAGAGTCTGCCAGTTCTGTTCTGTGAGTTTTAACCGCAGAAGACGCAAAGAAGGTGCAAAGTCTGTACGTTCAAATTCACTGCTGACAAAGCGGTAAATTGTTTAGAAACAAAAAATTATCCTGACTGGCCGGCATCAGCAAGCATTTTTTTCAGTCCTTTGATTGTGCCCCGCCAGGCAGTATCCTCACCCACCATCAGAGAAACAATGACATCCTTTTCCACACTGACCTCCAGAACGATTTCCTCATCCCCGGCCCTGAACACAGCCTCCCCCCATCTTTCAGCGGGAAGTCCTGTGGTTTCACAGTCATAATCTGTCCGGACTTCCGCAGTCATTCTGATCTCACCCATGTTTCCTCCTTATTTTTTATATGAAAAACCGGCGTGCAAAAAGTTTATTTTTGCACGCGCAAAAAACCGCTTCGGTTAATTTTTGCATTCCCTGTGCGCATCTTCATGAAAATCTGCGATACGGCCGGAAGCCTCTGCCGCTGCCTCTTTAATATCCGCAGAACCGTTCCCTTTCTGTATTTCCGTCAGCCGGGGAATATCTTCCTCAGTGCCGGACAGTCCGATCACATAAAGAATATCGCCCCCTGTTTTCTCATCCGCACGGTCAAATTTTTCCCACAGATGCCCGGTCAGGCCGGAAAGAATATCTCTGCCGCTTTCGGCCAGGGTTTCTGCCACCACCATCGCACCCAGACGCACCGGCCATTTTTCATGACACAGCAGATCCGGGAAAGCCGGAAAAACCAGACCTCTTTCCCGCATCATTTCTGCCAGCCGCACAGCCTTTCCCTCTTTGAGCATCTGCTCCAGGGAATCAGCCGTAAGACAGGCCGGATCTCTGTCTGCCAGAATCCGGGCAATTTCTTCGGGCCGGACAGTACCGGTCCATCTGAAATTTTCATCCAGCACCAGGGTCGGAACCGAGCGAATCTGATCTGAGTCGGATATTTCCGGAAAAAGCTCTGCGTCAATGACGGTCAGCCGGATCATATCTCCGCACCGGGTCAGGGGCAGTATCTGCCCCAGGGTTTCCGGGCAGAAAGGACACTGCCGGGCAATATGAAGCCGGAGAAACGCGGGAGTCCGGATTTTGGAAATATGTTTTTCCAGCAAAACAGAAGGCTGTCTGTCTTTTGCTTCCAAAGCCTCCAGAAAAGGCCCCAGTTCCCTGCCCAGCGGAACAGCCATGTAACGGAGAGATGTCCGGATTTCAATAAACGGCAGTTCCCGGTCTGATGAGGCTTTTTCCGTGACAATGCGGACTCCGGGAGCGTATTCGGCCAGGATTTCACAGAATTGTTTCAAATCCGCTGTCCGTCTGTCTTTGCATGAAACCAGACGCAGCTCTGTTTCTCCGGAATGCCGGGCTCCCCATTCTCTGATCTGCTTTATTTCCCCAGAATTAGGCATTTATGTTTTCACATCCTTATTCTTTTGCTTTTCTGAACGTATTGGGATATGCTTTGGTATCCGGATCCGTCACAAGATAACTTAACAGGCAAAACCCAAAGAATCAATGACAGATTGCAATATTTTGCACCAGGTCTGAAAAGGGGGCTGAAAATGGATGAATTTTCCGGGCAGTTTGCATCTCTTGACAGGGAAAAAATCAGGTCGCATCTGCTTTCTCTCCGCGCTCCCTGTTATGAGAGCGAACTGCTGAGGACAGCGTTCCCCGGAATGAGCATTTCGGAGGCATCCCCGCTTATGCTTTACCGATGCCATTTTCTTCTGTTCCATCTGCTCTACCGTCTGCAGGAGGATTTTTATTCAGAGGGGAAATATCTTTATATCCATTTTATGCGCATATTTCTCACAGATTATCCGGGGCAGGGAAAATGCCGGTTTTATGATGAACATACCGGCACTTTCTGCAAAACCGGATGCAGCGGGCATGAGAATTACTGCAATTTCCACCTGTCAAAAATGGAAAATTATGCACTGGATGAGTTATCCGCAAAATATTTTTATCTGGATACGGAAAATTTCTGCCGGCTGGATGAAAAAAGTGCAGGTGCATTTATGGGGGGAGCCTGGGAAATTCTGGGATATTACAAAGACTATGAAAAAAATTTAAAGCTGCTCGGCATATGCGGAACTCCGGACAGGGATGGGGTAAAGAGAAAATTCCGGGAACTTGCAAAGATACATCATCCGGACAAAGGAGCGGACTCTCACGAAAAATTCAATGAAATCAACAGGGCTTACAGGTTTTTGCTGAGAGTGATACCGGAAAGATGAAAATACCGGTGTTTTTTTAAACACGAAACACACGAACCGCACGAAAAAAAGAGTTGGAAGCAAAGTGTGTTCCTGTGTTTTGAAAGCGGATTGGTATTATCAGTCCAAAGATAAAAAAGCGGCAGAATCGGGATTCTGCCGCCTGTTTTATATCTGTCAATGGAAAAATTGGTATCAGTCAGCGGAACAGGTGCAAAGACAGGGAACCTGTTTCATCCTGCATACGGATTCATGCTCACGGCTGTCAATACATTTTCTGTATGAATCTGAGCATTTGTCAATGCACACCTTTTCTCTGTTTTCAGATGAATATGTCATATCATCACCTCATAATTCGGGGTTTTGTTTTTTTATGAAACGAATTATTTTCGTCTCTGCGAATAAATATAATCAAAACGGATGAAAATGCAAGGGGCATTTTTATCTTTTCAAACCAATTCAGCGCGCATCCTGGCCATATGCAATTTCTTTCAGTTCAGGAAAAAAGCGGATTATGCCGCCATCCTCCAGCAGGGATTTATGATGATCAAACATGAAACTGTCCCACATGTACAGAAATGTGCGCAGAGGTTCTTTCACTTTGGATTTGTGGAAAAAGAATATCCCGTTTTCCACAATTCCGGACTTGTCTGCTCCGCTGTCAAGGTCTTTCCTGATCCTCTGCTCCCTTTCCATTATCTGCTTCAGCCCGGTGTTCCAAATATCCCTGATTTCTGAACCTTTGATAATACCGCCGTGAGAGGTGAGCAGCAAATCGGTTGGCAATTCCCTGAGTTTCAGTATGGAAGCGATCAGTTGCAGAATACTGCAGTCTGTCCATCCGTACCAGGGGCCAAAACGGTCGGTTCCCATATCTCCGGTGAAAAGGATTTTTTCATCCGGGAAATAAAAGGACATATGGGAAGGCGAATGACCGGGCGCGGGAATGCACTCGATGGGCAGACTGCCGGAAGAAAACATATCCGCATCCGCATACAGGCTGCACTGTTTCATTTCCCGGAACCCGGTGACATTGCGCACAAAATCAGTCCATTCCCGGATCAGACCGCATGGCCCGGCTGTTTTTTCAATCAGATAAGCAAAATCCGACAGATACTGTTCCTCTCCTTTGGGAACAAAGAGCTGGGCATCCGTATATTGCTCAACCAGCGCGCCCCATGCCGAATGATCCACATGATAATGGGAAATCACAGCAGCATCCGGGCGTTCGGATTGCAGGAGAGACGGTGTGTCCTCCGGCCCCATATTGGTATCAATCAGTATTTTCTGCGCACCGGACACAATGACTCCCGCGCAGGATTTGAAACTGCTCATGGAAGACGGCTCAATGTACGTGATCCGGTCTGTGATTTTTGTCCGTTTCATCGGTCTGACTCACTGATCCATTTTGAATGTTTTGAACAGAATGCCGTGGCGCACCATGTCCGCTCCGTGATGGGTGGCATCCAGAATATCTTTGTCCGTCCATCCCAGAGCGTGCAGAGCATCCATATCCTTCTGCGTTACGCTGTCCGAAGTTTTGACTGCTTTGAGAACAAATATAGCTTTCCTAAATGATTTGTGGAATATCATAAATACCATTCCAATTTTTTAAAGTCAAAAATTTGGTTATTCAAAAAATTAAAAAACTTCCTTTTACCTGATTGAAAGTTTTATTCTGATAAAAATTTTTCCGCAAAAAATTTTTTCCTTTAAGCCATATATCTTCAACCGGATTTTGTTCAGGTGCATGAGATTCAAATAACATACAGGTAATCTTCCAGTCTTTTTCTTCCAATCCTTTATTGATTTCCCCCAGATATTTCTTCATTGCCGAATAACGGTGATAACTGGCTTTATCCCAAATTAACAGCAATTTTTTGCCTTCTCTGACACTCTGCAGATATTTGACAAAAAAAACTGTGTTTTCCCCGTTTCCCCTGTCGCAGGGTTTTGATATGAATTCTTTGCTGTATAAATCAATTGCACCGTAATATGTCTGTCTTTCTTTTTCATTTTTTATGGGAACTTCGATCCGTTCATTCCTTTTTCCCCATACATATCCCAGAGTATCTCCCCACAGAAGATGACATTCATCTTCCATAAACACACATAAATCACCTGATTTTATTTCAGATTCACATTCATTAAGTTTTTTTTGATTTCTTCACGTTTAAGCAGAACTTTCCCACAGTTTTTTTTCGGATTTGTTTTCTGACTTTTATGCCAGCTGAGTTTCGCTGAATCAAACAATTCATAATATGACTGTTTCGATTTATATATAACACCGTACTTTTTTTCGATATAATCTCTTAATTCTTCAATGCTGAAATCAGTTTTGCTTTGTAAATAACTGATAATTTCTTCTCTCTCAATGTCAGTCAAAAAACTTTCACTCCCTCTGTATCCCAGCAGCAAAGCATCGGCCCCCCTGTTTTCGTAAATAATATTCCATTTACTTACAAATGAGTCAGAAACATTCAATAACTCACAAATATCTTTCGTTTCAAAACCTTTTAAAGACATTTTTACTGCAAGCGATCTTCTGATTTCTCTGCCTGCTTTCGAACTTATAATACTTTCTACTGTTAACATAATAATTTCCTTCAATTATAAATCTGTCAATTTACTTCCGTACAAAATTAATACCAACAGGAAGTATAACATACTTCTTCCACAAATGAAATAGGAAAGCTATAGCAGCATAGCCCGGTCTTTGTCATCCAGCGCGGCCTTTGCCGGATCTTTTTTTACGGCATCCAGTTGTTCATCAGTGGCATCGGTCAGCATTTGCAGAAGTCCGGTATTGAAATCTGTGCAGTATCCATAATTATGATGATCGGCCACCAGCATCCGGATATGGGTCAGCAGCCCGAAACTCAGACGGGGATGCCGGAAATAGTAACCAATGGACTGATGGACAATGGCAAGCAGTTCCGGGCTTGCGCTCATCATCTGGAAAGGTTTGGGAATCACCCGCGCCCGTTCCATCATCATATCATAGATTTCTTTCACTTTTCCTTCCGCATTTTCCGGTGATACAGTCTGAATCAAAGCCATTTTCTTTCTCCTTTCCCTGTTGCAGATTAGAAAGTAGCACAAGCTTCCAGCCTGTGCCGGGTTTTGCGAACAAGCTGGAAGCCTGTGCTGGGTTTTATGAACAGGCTGGAAGCCTGTTCTGCTTTTAATGACAGAACGCCTTCAGTCCCCAGCATAATTTGTTACCTGTTTTGGCTGTTTCACCCGCATATTTCCTTTTTCCGGAATAGTACTCTTTCTGATCAATTTCCGTAAACGCATCCCGGATGTCCCGGTATTCCAGAAAAAAAGACAGGCGTTTCTCAAAATCCCCTTTACGGTATTCCTCAATAATTTCATTAATGTTAAACATGGTTCCCTCCCTGCTGTGAAAAAGTGAATGCACCAAAAATTTTCTGCCATTACATGACCGCGATGAAGTTTACAGGATTACAGACTGAATTTTTAAAAAAAATTCAGTCTGTCAATCAGTCAGTTATTAGACCTCTTGCAAAACTGGGAGTTGCACCTTTGATTTTATTGGATTAAAATTGACTTTTGCAAGAGGTCTATTCTATAAAAACGAATTCTGTCAGCCTTGAATCTGTGCGTTGCAAAAACCGGATTTTTCCAAAAAATCCGGTTTTTTTGTACACTAAGGGTCTGTAAAAAAATAACCTGTACAATTTTCCTGTCCGGAAACCCTGAGGGTTTTGAAAACCCTCAGGGTTTATAACAGGTTATTTTGATACAGACACTAAAGTGCTTATGTGCTGTTTTGCTCGTAATAACTTTAATTGTACACAAGTAAAAATGCCAAAAAATATCTCCCACCAAAAACAGTTTCTGAAAACCTGCATTTTCACCGGATTCTGCGCAGAAGTGCGCGCAGAATCCGTTCCTCATCTTCGCTCAGGCCCGATAGAAATTCCCGGTTGGCTGTTTCCGAAATCCCGCGTATTTTATCAGCAACCTGCCTTCCCTTTTCTGTCAGGCAGATCAGAATAGCGCGGCGGTCATCCGGATTTCTCTGTCTTTCCGCCAGCCCGCTTTTTTCCAGCCGGTCAATAATGCCGGTAAGGGTTGCGCTGTCCAGTTGAACGCGCTGCCCCAGATGTGCGGATGTGGTACGATCTTCCTCTGCCAGAGAAATCAGCACCAGACCCTGTACCGGACTTACATTGCAGTCTGAAATTTTCCCGGCCCAGAAGCGTATTCCGGACTGGCTGGCTTTGGAGAGTTGAAAAAATATGCAATCCTGAATATTCATGACTGATCTTCCTGTATATTGAACACAAATAACTTGTGTGCAATATAATAGTATGCAAAATGTTTGTCAATAATTATTTTTTCAGAATCCAAAGGCAGCAGACCGAAAACTTTCCGCAGGAGTGCAGAAATTGTATTTCTGCTCTGCGGAAGGGTATGAAACGGAACATTTTCTGCCGGTCAGTCATGCAGAAATGCAGTTTCTGCACTCCGGGGACAGCTCTGATAAAGGGCTGCGGAAAACTTTCTGATTTGGATACTTAGGTGATTTCTGAAAATAAATATCCCGGTTCAGTTCACAGGCACAGGGCAAAAGCTGAAAGCTTTTGATACTTTGGCAGTATATTCTTTTCCGGAAACCACCTTATCCCTTAATGACAGCCATAGGTCTGAGTTTTGCCACTTTTTTGGAAATGCCCGCGCCGTGAACCACATCAATCACCTGCGAAATATCCTTGTATGCGTCCGGCATTTCCTCTGCCAAAGTGGCCCGTCCTGTCCATCTCACCAGAATGCCCTTGTCTTCGAGTTCCCGGTAAATGGCACGGCCTTTTGCTGCTTTTTTCGCGGCAGTGCGGCTCAAAACCCTTCCTGCGCCGTGACAGGTGGAGCCAAAGGTTTCTTCCATTGCTTTCTGTGTACCCACCAGCACATAGGAGGCCGTTCCCATATCTCCGGGAACCAGAACCGGCTGTCCCACGCTCCGGTATGCTTCACACAGAACCGGATGCCCCGGCGCAAAGGATCGGGTTGCTCCCTTGCGGTGTACGCATACTGTGCGTTTTTTCCCGTCAACGATATGCTCCTCTTTTTTGGCAATATTGTGGCAGATGTCATAAACCAGCCGCATGCCCAGATTTCTGGGACTGACACTCAGGGTTTTCAGCAGAACCTCTTTTGCATGGTGCATGAGAATCTGGCGGTTGGCCCATGCGTAATTGGCAGCGCAGGCCATAGCCCGCATATAACGCCGCCCTTCTTCAGACTGAATCATCGCGCAGGAGAGCTGGCGATCCGGCAGATAAAAGGGCAGATTTTTCACATGCTTTGTCATAAAAGCCAGAAAATCATCACAAATCTGGTATCCCAGCCCCCGTGATCCGGTATGCAGCAGCACCGTCACCTGTCCCTGAAACAGACCGAAAACCCGTGCAGTGTCTTCATCATAGATTTCATCCACGACCCCGATTTCCAGAAAATGGTTGCCGGAACCCAGGGTTCCCAACTGCTTTTTGCCCCGATCCAATGCCTTTTCGCTGATTACATCCGGATCAGCATCAGGCAGACATCCGCCGTCTTCGGTCAGAGACAGGTCAGTATCATCTCCGAATCCCTGTTTCACGGCCCAGCGGCTTCCCTCACGGAGAACCCTTTTTTCCTCATCTCCGGAAACCCGCACCGAACCTTTGGAACCCACGCCTGAGGGAATGTTCTGATACAAAGCATTTACCAGATCGTCGAGTTTTGGGCGCACATCTTTTTCCTCCAGATGCGTACCCGCGAGACGCACGCCGCAGTTGATGTCATATCCCACTCCGCCGGGCGAAATAATTCCCTCGTCCCAGTCAAACGCGGCAACCCCGCCGATGGAAAAACCGTATCCCTGATGCACATCAGGCATGGCAAGGGAAACATTGACAATTCCGGGCAGAGATGCCACATTTGCCACCTGAACCAGGGTTCCCTCTTTTTTCAGAGCCTCCAGCATGGATTCATTTGTGTAAATCCTGCCCGGAACCCGCATGATTCCGCTCTGGGGAAGTTCCCATCTGTATTCATCAATTTTGATCAGTTCCTCTGACATTTTCCCCCCTTTTTTTTCATTATTGGACATTATACCGGTTCGCCATTGAAAATATATAGTATTTTCCTCAACTTTTGTCCTCTTTGCAAAAAACCGCTCCGCTTAACTTTTGCACTCCTCCATCAGGTTTGCAGAGGACAAAAGTTGATAAAAGAACTATACTTATGAAACACGGCCCTGCCCCTCTCAGGAGGGGATTTTCTGAAAAAATCAATGGCAAATTGGTATTATAGCGGATAATGGCTCAAATCGCGTGACAATGTCATCCCTTTCGGGATTCTGATACCAATTCGCTGTTGAATTTATATAATAAGGTGAATTGTTTCCTCTGTGTTCTCTGCGGTTTTTTCTCTCTGTATCCTCTGTGGGAAACCGAATCATAAGTATACTTTCAATGGCGAACCGGTATGATTTGTTTTTTTGAACTGTTTATATAATAATATCAATATTTTCAGATTTTTTCCACCCCTGTGCAGGGCTCAGATCAGGGGATGAAAGTAAAAAAAGTCACCACAGAATTTTACCGCAATGCATCCACAGGCTCCCGGCATTTATGAAAGAAACTTATCACCCTGCCGATTTCCGGAAGCCGGACAGTCCCGAGAATTTCATGGGTGCGTCTGTCCACCCGGTTTTCCTCTGCTTTTTTCTCTTCCTCTGAAGCATCAAAATTTTGGAGAAATTTGCAGAATCTCACCACATGAATCAGTTCATGGGTGACAATGTACAGGCAAAGGGGCAGCAGTTCCAGTTCCGGATTCTGTTTCATTCTTTCAAGTATCGCATGATCCTGAAGGCATATTTTGTATACATCAAACACAGCGGAACCCAGTGAGGCATCTTTGCGTTTGGCAGTATAACGGATAACCTGGGCCAGAGGGCCGTGCACAATTTCATTCTCATGCAGATCAGCCAGGGTTTTGATGTCATATCTTGACCTAAGCCACTGGCCTGATGACATTTTGTAGGCATCAGAAACCAGTTCTTCAGCCATGGAAACAGCATCTTCCACAAACCGCAGTTGCTGATCGTCAAAATGCGGAAATTCCGATGAAAAATTTCGTATTTTTTTTTGTGCTGTATAATTTTCCATAACAGTTTTGTTATCGGATACGGATAGTGGGGCACTTTAGGTGATTTATGAAAATAAATATCCCGGTTCAGTTCACAGACACAGGGCAAAAGCCGGAAGCTTTTGATAATTTTCCGGTATATTCTTTTCTGTAAATCACCTTATACTGACAGCAGGGGCAGGCAGCCTGCCCCTGCAGCAGGTATGCCCTGATTTTATCAGTATGAAAAGACCCTCTGACCGGATACCGGCAGTTTTTCAGAGTTCCTGGATTTCAGGTCCCGGCAGCAGATATTTGCCCCTGCTATCTGATATAAGGTTTCACTATACAAAATTTATCTGATATTGTATAGTATTATGGAATGGGGATTAAATAATTTATTCATTTCCGTCATTCCGGAATAATCCAAAATTAATTTATTTCAAACAGTTCTGGATACAGGCATTCGCCGGAATGACGGTGAAACTGTTAAATTGCCATTCCATATATACATTGACAAAGGGCAGTGGTTCAAAATGAACGGATATGAAATCTGAAAAAGGACAGTCATATATTATGCAGCAGACAAAAGAACATATTATCAATGAAAACAGGCAGGAATACGGAGATACATACTCCATGCTCAGATGGATTTCTCCGGAAGAGGCGGCCAATGCAGCCGCGCAGCGCACAGAACTTCTGCGCCTGCCGGAAACCGGGTTGCAGACAGTTTGCCACCATACAAAATTCTTCTGGCATGAATTGTCACCGGGCTGCGTAACCTGCGGTCAGGGAACCTGGTCATGTCTGTTTGTCAACGGCAAATGCCCATGCGCCTGTTTTCACTGTCCGGCAGAGCAGAACAGAAACGGCGTTCCCATGACCAATTCCGTTCCTTTTCATAATCCTTCAGAATATCTCAGTTATCTGGAAAAATTCGGATTCAGGGGAGCGGCCATCAGCGGAGGGGAGCCCTTTGGCACCTTTCCTCTGACCCTGAGTTTTGTCACAGCCATAAAGAAAAAATTCGGTTCTTCCATCTATCTGTGGATGTATACCAGCGGGATTTTTGCCAATGGGGAAAATCTGAAAAAACTGCGTGATGCAGGGCTTGACGAAATCCGCTTCAATATCGGAGCCACAAAATACCGGCTGGACAATGCCCGGAAAGCAGTCGGCATTATCGGCAATGTAACTGTTGAAATTCCGGCTGTTCCCGAGGAGTTTGAACTTCTGAAAGAGAAAATCCGGGAAATGCGGGAAAGCGGAATCAGCTATCTCAATCTCCATCAGTTGCGCCTGACGCCTTACAACAGTGTGAATATGATCCACAGACCCTATACCTTTCTGCATGGAAAAAAAGTCACTGTTCTGGAATCCGAACTTGCAGCCCTGCGGCTGCTCCGTTATGCGGCAGAAAATGCTCTTGCCCTGCCCGTCAATTACTGTTCCTTTGTGTACAAAAACCGCTTTCAGTCTGCCGCATTCCGGAAAAGAAATGCGGCAGTCATCAGAAAATCTTATGAAGACCTCACAGAAAGCGGATATATCCGAAGCCTTTTCATCACAGGGGAAAACAGCGCTCCTGCCCTGCAGGCGGAAGACTTTTCCCAAAAGGGGACTGATCCGAATCTGTGGTTTCTCACCCCGGCCAAAGACAGACTGTATTTCAGTGAAGGTCTGGGAAATTTGCTTTCACCTGAAAGAATTCAGATATTTGTAAGCTACAGCGATGCCAGAATTCTGCCTTCTGTTTCCTATCACAATCCCTTTGCTGAGATTTCCCTGATCCGGAACAAAAAGGTTTTTGTGGAAAAAATGCGGGTGCAGGAACCTGTGAGAATTTCCCCTGAAATTCTTATGGTTCTCAAAGGGGAAAAGTCTCCGGCACAGGAACCGGAACGGAGCATATGGAATCAGATTCAGAGTTTTGAAGCCATTCCCCCGGGTTTGCAGGAATATTTTTAGACATCCCCTTTGGTAATCCGCATGAAGATATCCTCCAGATCCGTATGCCGGGGCTTGAATTCACAGATTCTGTGGCCCTGTTTTATCAGGGAGGCCAGCAGTTCACTGCTTTCTTTATCCCCCCCTTCCATTTCAACAGAAAGTTCCCGGCCTGCTCTGTTCACCTTTGACACACACGGGGTTTCCAGGAGAGAACGGAACAGATTTTCATCTTCCTCACAGGTGCGGATAAGCACAGTGATACTGGGCCGGTCAGAGTCTGTGAGTTCTGAAATGGCTCCGGTGCGGAGAATCCGTCCATGCTCAATGATGATGGCTCCGGTACAGATTTCGGTCAGCTCGCTGAGAATATGGGAACTGATAAGAATGGCCTTGCCCTGCCGGGCCAGGATTTTCAGAAGTTCCCGCAGTTCCACTCTTGCGCGCGGATCCAGCCCGGAAGCCGGTTCATCCATAAGCAGCACAGGAGGATCATGAACCAGAGCTCTGGCCAGGCTTACCCGCTGCTTCATGCCTTTGGACAGGGCTTTGAGCATCCTGTCCTGTATTCCGGTCAGTCCGGTGAATTCCTCCACCACCTGTATACGTTTTCGGCGGTTTTCCCCTTTCAGCCGGAAAACCCGTGCAAAAAAGTCAAGATATTCATGAACGCTTATATCACTGTGCGCGGGAAGCGCATCAGGCATGAACCCCACCAGTTCACGGATTTTTTCCGGATACTGGGTCACAGAAATGCCGTTTATGCAGGCATCCCCGGAACATGGCTCCTCCAGTGTGGCCAGAATGCGCAGGGTGGTTGTTTTTCCTGCCCCGTTGGGGCCGACAAAACCGTAAATCTGTTTTGCAGCAAAGGAAAAGGAAACCCCTTTCAATGCCTGGGTTTTGCCGTATTTTTTCCCGATATTCCTCACCCGTACTTCCATGCTTCCCTTTCAGATTAAAATGGGCAGATTATTTTTTGGGGTATTTCCGTACCAGAAAATTTAAAAAGAAAAACAGTATCTTCAGTCT
>JBFXEJ010000081.1:0-29974 GCA_050180235.1 Desulfococcaceae bacterium | reverse complement strand
AAAGAACGGAACAGGAATATGAAAGGTGTGGACTGGCAGTTCAGAACAAAGGATGCGAGAATAAAACTGAAGCGACTTTATCCGTCAGTTAAACCTTGACAGAACAGTAGTGGGTCAAATCCGTTGATGACGGTCTCCCCTCCCTTGAGGGAGGGGCAGGGGAGGGTGAAAACATCAGTTTGTTACAGGATATTATTTTTACCCCGCCCCTAACCCCTCCCACAGGGGGAGGGGGATTTTCAACGGATTTGACCCACTACCGAAAAATGTGCGCTTTACAGTCTCAACAAACAAAAACGGATCAACATCCGTATGTATGAGCGGGATCTGCAGAAAATCAAAGCAAAAGCAATAGAAGAGGGCATTCCGTATCAATTGCTTATCTCTATGCTGATTCATAAATACAACGAGGGCAAAGTATCCATCAACCGGTAAGTTGCCCCCGAAAATATATATAAATGATAACCAGGAATTTCAGAAAGGATACAACTATGAAACCCTTTCGTCTCAAACACATCCTCACTGCTGTGCTGTTTGCCGCGTTCGCGATATTCATTGCAACAGCAGTGCAGGCCGCAGAAGCCCCCCGCCGACCGAACATTGTCATCATCCTCACTGATGACATGGGGTTTTCGGACATCGGCGCGTTCGGCAGCGAGATCAAAACGCCGAATTTTGACTCACTGGCAAAGGACGGCGTGCGCTTTACAAACTTTTACACCCATGCAACCTGCTCTCCCACAAGATCCATGCTTTTGAGCGGCGTGGATACGCATCTGAACGGCCTGGGAAACATGGATGAGTGGGCTGCGCCCAACCAGTGGGGCGTGGATGGCTACGAAGGCGACCTCAGTAAACGTGTGGTTACATTGCCGCAACTGCTCAGGGGCGCCGGTTATCACACCTATATGGTCGGCAAGTGGCATCTGGGCAAGGATCCGGAACATATCCCGGCTGCACGCGGATTCGAGCGGGACTTCTCTCTGCTCGACGGCGCGGGCAGCTACTGGGACATGACCAATTTCACCGCTGCTGCTCCAAAATCGGTCTTCACCGAGGACGGACGCTACCTGACGGAGCTTCCCGATGATTACTACGCGACCAAGACCTACACCGACAAACTGATCGGGTTTATCGAGTCCGGCCGTAAAGATGGCAATCCCTTCTTTGCTTATGTTGCCCATCAGGCACCGCACGATCCCTACCACCTGCCCCGGGAATGGCGCAACCGCCATATCGGTGAATACGATAAGGGCTGGGAGATTGTTCGGCAGGAACGACTGAAGCGGCAGATCGAACTTGGTATCATGCCTGCGGACACCCTGCTTGCCGAGCGCATGTGGTTTATTCCCGATCCCATTGTGCTTGCTCCCGCGACCCGTGCAATTCTCGGCAAGAAGATGGAACTTTACGCTGGTATGGTGGAAAACATCGACTTCCACGTAGGCCGGCTGATTGACTACCTTAAAAGAACCGGCGAGTACGAGAACACCATTTTCATCACATTCGGCGACAACGGCGCTGAGGGAACCGACCTCTTCAAGATGATAGCGGGCAGTCCGGGCACGCGTGACTACCTCTTTGCAGCGATCAACTGGTCACAAACCCACCCCAATGCCTGGGGCGATCCGGGCACATACGTCGGGTACGGCCCCATGTGGGCGCAGGTCTCGATGACGCCCTTCAGTCAGTATAAGGGATGGGTTGCGGAAGGCGGTATCCGGAATGCTCTCATCGTCAGCGGCCCTGCCGTCAAACGGGCAAAGGGGAGCCTCAACAACGGGCTGATGCATGTGGCGGACATCATGCCTACCCTGCTCGAAGTCGCGGGTGCTGAATATCCCAAGACCCATGAAGGGCGTGAGCTGCCCGATCTGATCGGCAAGTCCTGGGGCCCGGTGCTGGCAGGTCAGGCGGATTCACCGCGAACAGAGCAGGACTATCTTGCATGGGAAATATTCGGCAACCGCGCAGTACGGCAGGGAGAGTGGAAACTCCGCTGGGAGTACAAGCCCTATGGAAAGGGAGACTGGGAGCTTTTCAACATTGCGAAGGACCCCTCAGAGCGAAAGGATCTGGCCGCAGAGCATCCGGACAGGGTAAAGGAAATGCTCGCTCTCTGGGACAGCTACGTCAAGGCAAACAACGTGATCCTGCCGAGCCGCTCCATGTTCGAGACGCTCGAAGACGTCCTTCCGCAGCGCGTTCCGGATGATGCGGGTTATCCGCCCCTGGTTTACAAGAAACAGTTTGTGCCGCCCAAAGAGATGATGGCTGATCCCAAACCCTGAGCGTTGCTGATCCGGGAATTAATCATTCATAAATAAGGAAGGATATCACATGAAAAACAAGGAAAGTATAATGAAACCGTTTGCCTGTCTGGGGCTGATCTTTATAATGATTCTTGCCCCAGGCATTTTCTGGCCGCCACAGGCTTCTGCCCAAACCCCGGCGCGCTTCTACTGGAAAACCCTGTCGAATGCCAATGCAGTGCCCCTCATTTTCGAGTCCCTGAGCGGCAACACAAACCCCTTTGATCCTGCGCATACCATTACAGCAGGAGCGAACTTTGATGCAACAATTGCCATAGCGGGTTATGCACACACTTTTTCTCTGTTTGATCACGCGGCAATGGCTGCGATCCTTGTGCCGATGGGCAGAATCTCAGGAGATGTAACAGTGGACGGCAGAACTTTCAGTCAATCCGCCAACGGGTTCGGCGACCCGATGATTGAATTCAACCTCAATCTCCTCGGCCCGCCCGCGCAGAAGAACATCCCGGATGTCCTGCGTTACGAGCCGGGATTTTCTGTTGACCTGCTCGTTGATCTGGCTCTGCCAATCGGCGAATATGACAGCGATCAGCCACTGAATATTGGGCAGAACCGCTGGTATGGCCGGCTGGGCGTGCCGATCATCTGGCAGATCGGCCCCTGGGTTCCGGGACGGCGCATGACTTTGGAACTCCTGCCTGCTGTGTGGCTTTTCGGAGACAATGACGATTATGTCGGGCATACGATGGAGACTGATCCCATGTTCCAGTTGGATGCGCACCTGACACGCGATCTCACGGAACATTTCTGGGGATCGCTTGACGCTGCCTGGTTTTACGGCGGTGAGGCAAGCATTGACGGCAATTCCGGGGAAAAGCTCAACAACCTCGGATTGGGGTTTACGCTCGGATACCAGATCAACAACAACCTGAACCTCACTGTCGGGTACAAGTCAACCGTCGGCGATGATGATCCGGATGACCTGAGCATGGACGGTTTCATGGTCTCGCTTGTGTTCGGTTGGCACCCGATGGTTGAAGGCATGAGGCGTCTGGAGGGCGGGGAATAGGGCTTTGCACAGAGAAAAAACTCTTGGATTTCTGAGGGAAATGTTTCCCACAGAGGACACGGAGGAGGAATTTTGTTTCCCACAGAGAACACAGAGGAGTAAAAGACCACAGAGAACACAGAGAAAAAACTCTGTGATCTCTGTGGGAAACTCTCTGTTGATGTTTTGTTTCCCACAGAGGACACAGAGGAGTTTATAAAAAAACGGAGAGAAGGATATATTGTTCTGTCAAGGTTTGAATGACGGTTTATCTGCGGTCGAAAACCCTAAGGGTCTCAAAGACCCTTAGGGTTTAACTCTCTGTGATCTCTGTGGGAAATTCTCTGTGTCCTCTGTGGGAAACTCTCTGTGATCTCTGTGGGAAACTCCTCTGTGAAACAATTTGCAGTACAAAAAAGGTACGGCAATGAAAAAAGCAAAGATATATTATTTCACTCTGACGGATGAAATGCGGAAAGAGGAAAAACTGAACTGGTTCAGCGCCCATTCCATTGAGCAGCTTGAATTTGAACACATAAGAACACATAAAAATATATGGAACCTTACTTAAAGTCCGGAAAAAGCCCGCAGGGATGACATGATTTTACAGTGGCTTCATAAGAGATGGGAAAAAGCATAACCAGTTATTGCATTGGACGGGGGCTATCGCTCTGCCATTGAATTTGTTGTTATTCTTTTTCCTCAAATCAACCCGTCTCCGCAGAAATGAATGCCTGACAGATCAGCTAACCGAAAGGTCATAAACCCAATTTTTTTATGATTTGCATTTGTGAAAGAATGATGAAAAAACATATGAAATCCATTGTTTATCATATCCCTGTATCTGAAATGAAAAACTTTCAGGAAGAAAACCTGATTGTCCGTTTTTATCATCTTTCAGAACTTTCAGAAATGACCGGGAAAGAAATTCCTGAAAATATACTGTATATTCAAGTGCCTGTCCAGGATGCTGACATCACACCTTTAATGCGTCTGCAGTTTCCGGTTCCACTGGATCTGCGCATTCACGATCCGGTGAAAGACCTGCCTTTTCTGTACAATTATGCTCCGTTGTCTGCCAAATGTCCTGTGCGGGTTTCCCTGCCGGTTGCTGCGGGATTCAGCAAAGCGGCAAAACTGGCAGTTTCCCTGCATTTTGCAGTAAAACTGGAAGTATTGCAGCCGGAACAAAATTTGATTGCAGAAATGGCTCAGGTTCTCAATGAGTACCTTCATCTGTCAACGGTTTCTCAGCCTATTGAGTTTTTTCACAGCCTGCTTCTGGCTTTTTATCATGGAAATCCTGTCACCCTTTGGGATATTCAGGAAGAAAATCCGGATCACTTCCGATTTATCACGGACGAGGGAAAAGAAACCCTTGCACTGCGGCTTTCCGGGCAATACGTGAATTTTTCATCTTTTACGGATTTGAAAAAAGAATTTGCAACAGGAAAAACAGAGTGTTCCGGGTGTGAGTTTATCGAAACCTGCTGCGCTTATTTCAAATTCCCGTGCAAAGAATATTCCTGCAGGGGAATAAAAGAGATTTTCCACATGCTGAAACAGGCTGCGGAGGAATTGAAAAAAGACATGGAACTGTCCGCAGCAAAGGAAAAATCTTCATGAAATCCCCTGATTTTTCCCTGATACTGCTTCCCACGCTCAGGTGTAATGCGGATTGTGAGTACTGTTTTGAAGTCAAAACAGATGACATTCTCACGTATGACGGGCTTTCCATTATCATTTCCAAAGTTTTGGATTATCTTGATGAAAACGGCATGGAAACTCTGGCAATCTATTGGCAGGGTGGGGAAGTTATGACCTTATCTCCCCAATGGTTTGAAAAAGCCAATGAAATCATTGGAAAAATTGCTGAATCGAAAAAAAAGCACATTCTTCATTATATCCAGACCAATCTGCTGGCCTATGATAAAAAATGGAATTCGGTTCTTTCCGGGATGTTCGGGAACAGAATCGGTTCTTCCCTTGATTTTCCAAATCCTTACAGGAAAGTCAAACGCGGAAGCCCCGAAGAGTACGACAGGATATGGAAACAGAAATATCTTGAAGCAAAGGAATCAGGCATTGAAACCGGTGTCATATCCATTCCCAATACCCAAAGCATGGAAATGGGCGCAGAAAGATTTTATTCCTATTTTGCGGATGAACTGGAAATGAGGGAATTTCAGATTAATACCCCCTTTCCGGGCGGAGAATTCAGGGATGCGAAAACAGGTTTTCTTCCTGAAACCGGCAGATTCAGCAACTTCCTTACGGATTTGGCAACTGTATGGCTGGAACAGGGCTACGACAGGGGTGTAAAGCTCAATCCCTTCAGTTCGTTGCTGGAATATTTCACCTGCGGAAGCGCAACCCTGCCCTGTATCTGGCGGCATAACTGTGTGAATGAATTTGTCTGCATTGATCCCAAAGGCCATGTTTCCCAGTGCGACTGCTGGGTAAGCAGCTATCCTGAATACCGTTTCGGCAATATTTTTGAAGGAAACAGTCTTTCCGAACTTCTGCAAAAATCCCAGGCCCGGACACGTTTTCAGGCCAGACCCGGTATGCTGATTCAGAAAGAAGACTGCATCACTTGTGATTACCTGACGCTGTGTCATGGTGGCTGTCCGATCAGAACCTATACGGTTTACAAAGATATTTTCAGAAAAGACCCCTATTGTGAACTGTATCAGTCGCTTTTCAGGCATATGGAGGAAATCGCAGCAAAACTTGCCCAGAGGAACGCGGAGCATGTGAATTCATAGAAACAGACCTTTTATGAGTTAATCCGCTGGCATTAATGATTTCATCAGCTTATGAAAACTATTGACCGTCCGGATTTTAAAGCAAAATTGTAAAGGGATAAGGAGGGAGTGATAATGTTGAAAAAATGGAGTTTGTTATTTTTTTTGCTGATTTTTACATTTCTTTATCCGGCCTACGGCTACGATCTTGGTAACGTAGAAATACACGGTTTTATAAGCACCGGATACATGCAATCCACAGATAATAATTTTCTTCTCGATTCTGAAGATGGCAGTTTTCAGTTTAATGAAACCGGGATAAACTTCGGGGTTTCAGTGACCGATAATATGCGCATCGGCCTTCAGTTCTATTCATTTGATTTAGGAGACATCGGAAACAACGATGTCAATCTGGATTGGGCTTTCATGGATTATAAATGGAAAAATGAACTCGGCCTGAGAATCGGAAAAATTAAAAATCCCCTGGGCCTTTACAATGAGTTACAGGATTACGACATGCTGCGGCCCTCTATTCTCCTCCCCCAGGGAATGTATCATCAATATCTCAGGGAGACCGCCATCAGTTACACGGGAGCGGGCATTTACGGCACTGTTTCAATGGGAAATGCCGGTACACTGGGCTATGATCTCATAGGCGGTACAATGGAAATTGATGACGATGGCGGCCTGCTCAAATACCTGTCCACAGATGAACTCACTTTCGACTCGGGGGAGGCGGATCATGTTTACGGCGGCAGGTTGAAATGGTACACGCCCCTTTCGGGCCTTCTTTTGTCAGCCAGTTATCAACAACTTGATATTATCTATCAGGCCCACCGGAACGCCTATATCAGTTTGGGTCCGATTGGCCCGCCGATGGAAGTCGCCATTGATTCGGTGATTGAAAATCCCGATATGCAGTTCATTATCGGCTCTGCCGAATACAGTATCGGTGATCTGACGCTGGCCGCCGAATACGGAACACGGCGGAAGAACCTCACCGTTACCACGGACTTATCAAAGCTCGGACGCCCGAACCCGCCTCCGATGGAATTAGAAATTGACGATGAATCCTATTACGGGTTGATATCTTACAGGTTCACGGACTGGTTCGAGGCAGGGGCCTGCTATTCCGTGTTTTATCCGGATAAAGATGATCGCGATGGGGAACGTTTCGAAAAAGCGGGAAAACCGGACTATCTGGCCTGGCAGAAAGATTGGGCCTTAAGCGCACGCTTTGATATCACCGATTTCTGGCTCATCAAACTGGAAGTTCATTTTATGGACGGCGTTGCCTTATGCTCATATGAGGACAATCCCGATGGTTTTGACCAGGACTGGACCTTATACGCTATCAAAACCACTTTCAGTTTTTAATAAGATGGAGGGGTTGTAATGAAAATTGCTATGATAAAAAGGATATGGCTTGTGGTTGTTTTCATTCCTCTGATCGTTTTTTCCGCAAACGTGCGGGCAAAAGATATCCTGATCATCGTCAATGAGAGTGTGGGGATTGATGAAATTGAGAAGAGAATGCTTACCGAAATATATCAGGGAATCCGAATCCAATGGGATAACGGGGAAATGATACGGGTCGTCATGCTGAAAAGCGGTCCCGTGCATGAAAATTTTGCCGATAATGTAATCGGTATCTCGCCTTCAAAATTAATAACTATTTGGAAAAAAGCGATTTTCACCGGAACAGGCAGTCCGCCGAAAATTTTTCGCGATGAAACCGAACTGGTACGATACATTGCCGAAACTAAAGGATCTGTCGGCTATATTGATGCATCCACGCCCCACAAAGGTGTAAAAATACTTTCACTGAAATGAGGAATGAGCATGGTGTCTTTCCGTAAAATGAAAATCGGCTCCCGACTTGCATCGGGGTTTGGGCTGATTGTCTTTACCTCTGTTGTAACAATATCCGTCAGCATCGTCTCTTTTGATAACGTTCATAAGAATACACGTATGGTTGAAAAGGAGTACCTGCCGTATGCGCTTCTTGCAGATAAAATGGCCTTTCAAACCCTGAATGTCATGAAGCTCATGCTGTATGCGTCAACCACCAGGAAATCTGAAGGTTTTTCCGAAGCCGAAAAAGTTGTAGAAAGTTTTCGGGCAAATCTTCTGGACTTCAAAAGGTTATATGAAAGTCAGGACAACCGGGCGGGACTGAAAAACATTGAATCATTGGAAAAGGTTTTTGAAGCATATTATGAACTCGGAAAAGAGATGGCCTTTGTCTATTTCACCGAAGGTACGGAACAGGGGAATGAACTGGTGGATGAATTCGACACAGCAGCCAAAGAACTCACGGCTTCCATGGACAGCCTTCAAAGTCAGAACATTGATCAAACCCAAACACGATTTCGCACCATTCTGACATCTTCAGTGCAAATGAAGCTGCTTATGCTTTCCCTGGGCCTCATCACCTTTATTTTCAGCATAGCGATTGCCGTATTCATAACCCGAAGCATTACAAAACCCGTAAAAATAATTATTTCCGGGCTCAATTCAAGTTCTGTGCAACTGTCCTCCGCATCCGCACAGATTTCAACCGCAAGCAACACCCTTGCCGGAACCTCATCGCAACAGGCGGCCTCGGTAGAAGAGACCGCCTCCGTTATGGAAGAAGTGGCTTCAATGACCCTGGCCAATGCTGAAAATGCCGGTGCTGCAAACAGTCTGGTGAAGGATGCTGAAAACATTGTGAGCAAATCCGATGAATCCATCAGTCAACTGACACATTCCATGCAGAGAATTTTACAGGCCAGTGAGGATACTTCAAAAATCGTCAAGACGATCAACGAGATTGCCTTCCAGACGAACCTGCTGGCCTTAAATGCCGCGATAGAGGCTGCAAGAGCCGGAGAAGCAGGAGCCGGTTTTTCAGTTGTGGCGGATGAAGTCAGAAATCTTGCCATCCGAGCCGGAGATGCCTCTCTGGAAACTGCTGATTTAATTGAAAACACCGTAACAACTGCAAAAGGTGGGGCTGAACAGATAGCGAAATCGAATGAATCCTTTTCCCAGGTTAAGGACATTACAGTAAGGATCATGGCCCTGGTAGATGAAATCGCCGTTGCCTCAAATGAACAGGCAAAAGGAATATCCCAGGTGAATGAAGCGGTTTCATCTCTTGAGAGCCTGAGCCTGCAATATGCCGCCAGCGCTGAAGAGTCTTCATCCCTATGTGAGATACTTGACGGACTTGTATCGCAAATGCAGGGATTTATAAAAGATCTATCCGCATTTGCAGGGGACGGAAGTGTTGGATGAGAATCGGGTAAATATATTTCTTCTACCCCAGGGGGCAATGCTGTTGACTTAAGAAAAAACTCCCTCCCCAGAGTGAGAGGAACAACACTCTGAAATCATATGTTTTTTACAGCATTCCCCGGTCCCTCCCTCAAGGGAGGGGAGTCTTAAGGTGATTTCCATTAATGATTATACCGTTTTTCGTAGGGCGGGCACGGCTTTTTGTGCCCGCCGTTTCAGCAGGACGGCGGGCACAAAAAGCCGTGCCCACCCTACAATGATGGTACATTTTTTGGTAGTGCTACACAAGTAATGCTGATATTATTATATGCAATTTCAGATTTATAACGCAGTTTTTTCAAATCAGCCCATATGGAAGATACTGCGTTTTTCTGAAACCGGAAAGCTGTCAGGTACCGCAGTACAGCGGTTTCCTGTGTTCCGGATACCGGTTCGGAGAAGAATGCCCGGAAACGGAAAAACAGGATAATATCCTGTAAATAATGTTAAAGCCGTCAGCATTACTTGTGTAGCACTACCCATTTTTTCATGGAAATCGCCTAAGACAACAGCATTGACCTCAGGGGGGAACCACATGAAATAATTGAATTAGATTCTGTTACTTTTCAGGTGCATGAAAGAAATGGCGGCAAAACTTGCCCAGAGGAACGCTGATTCTTTCACTCAGCATATTCGTTAAATGGAAGCTTGTGCTACTTTCTGGCACAGAGCACAAGCTGGAAGCTTATGCTGCTTTCCGGGATATTTTTTCTGGAAATCACCTAACATCAGTTTGATATTTTTGAAAAAATGCTTCGAGAGTTCATTCTGGGGATCAACGCCTGACTGAAACAGGAGAAAAGAGAGCAATAACAATGACGCAGTATCGTCACAGAGAAGAAACAGTCAATGCCCAGCTTGCCGTACTTCTTGCACGGCATGGTGTGTCTGCCGAGGCGGAAACTGTTCTTGGGCAGCAAAGACCGGATGTCATGTTCATGCTTGGCGGACTTCGCGTCATCATCGAAGGCAAGTTTTCCGATACCTCCGATGCCGACAATGCCGTGAAATCAGATGCTTTCAGCCGGGTAAAAAGCGGGATTTGCCATATTGCCGTTGCGCTGGTATATCCGAAAAATATCCGTACCGCAGCCACATCGCAGCTTGAAAAAATCCTGTCATCTTCCAGTCTGCGGTTCCTGATAATCTCAGAAACCGGTCTGACAGAGTGGGCCGAGGCAACTCCTGCGGGCATACTGTCATCCCTCCGTCATATACACGGAACCCTGATTAAGGATGATATTGTTGCCAAATCAGCCAGGCAGCTTTCTGAAAGAATTGAAGTTACCGCCTCCCTGTGGATCGGTCTGCCTGCTGTATGTGACAGGCTTTCGGACCGGCTGGGTATGCCTGTGAGGCGGCGTGAAACAGCGGATGAGCAGGAAGCCCGCCGTGTCACAGCCACAAAGGTTGCTTCCCTGGTGCTTGCCAATGCCATGATATTTCAGGAACAGCTTGCTTCGCATGGGGATGACAGCCGCATTGTTTCTCTCCGTGCCTACGATACCTCTGCTGATCCGGTTGAAGATATTAAGAGTCTCTGGCACCGGATATGGACAGAAATAAACTATGTCCCCATTTTCAAAATAGGCTCCGAGATTCTGCAGGAAATCCCTGTGTCACAGTCTGCCATATCCGCTGTCCGCCGGCTGATGTCAGAAGCCAAGTCCATCTGTGCCAACCAGTCCGCGCTCCGGCACGATCTTATGGGACGCATCTATCACTGGCTGCTGTATCATTCCAAATATCTCGGCACTTATTACACTGCCACATCTTCCGCGACACTGCTGCTCAAACTGGTGTTTGCACAGAAATGGGAGGGACAGGATTTCGGTTCCCTGAAGAAACTGTCCGGTTTCGCTGTCGCAGACCTTGCCTGCGGCACGGGCACGCTGCTTATGGCGGCAGCACAGGCAGTTACCGATCAGTTTGTTGTGTCATGTGTGGAAAAACGCAGAAAACTTTCGGATGCCGGCCTCGGCAGTCTGCATAAAATCCTCATGGAAAATGTGATGTACGGCTATGATGTGCTGCCGACCGCAGTTCATCTTACAGCCTCGACTCTGGGTATGCTTGCGCCCAGTATCGCTTACCGCAGTATGAATCTGTTTGTCATGCCGATGGGAGTGCCGGCCGGGACAAAAAAAACAAATTCCCTGCGTCTGGGAAGTCTTGATTTTATAGACCGCAACGGCGTGGATGTTCAGTTTTCCCTGCATGACAGGCAGATGACTGACAGGCAGACCGGAGTTGCCGCAGAGCATGACACCAAAGCGGTAATACCCAACAATATTGATCTGTTCGTGATGAACCCCCCGTTTGTGCGGTCGGTCGGGGGGAACCTGTTATTCGGGAGCTTACCGGAAGACGAGCGGACAAAACTGCAAACCGAGCTTAAAAAACGCTCCAAAGATTTGCAGTCTTCAGTCACAGCAGGGCTTGGCAGCGTATTTCTGGCACTTGCCGACAAATATCTGCGTACCGGCGGCCGTCTGGCATTTATTCTTCCTGTGGCACTTGCAGCCGGTGAAGCCTGGGGCAAAAGCCGAAAGCTGCTGGCAGACGGTTATCATGTTGAAGTGATAATGGTAAGTCATGACGCAGACCGTCCGAACTTTTCCGAAAATACCGACCTGTCCGAGATCATGTTTATTGCCCGCAAACGCAAAGAAAATGAGAAGGCCGGTGAAACGGTTTATGTCAACCTCTGGCACAACCCGCGAACAATATACGAAGCAATGGATGTGGCGGAGCGGGTTCGGAACTGCAAACCGGCCCCCCTTGATTCGGCAGAAATAACATCAGCAATGGCATTGGAAGGTCGCAAGCTGGCAGAAGTTGTGTCATTACCTGCAACACTCCTTGCTGATCAATGGATCGGTGTGCAGTTTGCCCAGACATTGACGCTAAGGGCTGCGGTGCAACTGGAACAGGGAAAACTGGCAGTTCCGGGCAAAAAGTCAGTGGATGTGCCGCTTTGCAAGTTGGCAGATATTGGAAAGCTGGGGCCGGACAGAAAGCGGATACATGAAGGTTTCAAGCCGTCTGAAACAGACTGGTCTCCTTTCCCATCCTTTTGGAATCATGATGCAAAAAAAGTAGTGCGCATCAGGCAAAAACCGAATACACACCTTATGACATGGGCAGAATCACCGCGTGGATCGGATTATGGAGAGCGCAGGCTGTGGCCGCGTGCTGGCCGAATTTTGTTGGTTGAGCGGTTGTGGCCGATTACTCATCGGGTGATAGCGGTTGGTTTCGATGAACCTGTGCTGGGTAATACATGGTGGGCCTTGAAAACGGAATTAACTGCGGAACAGGAAAAGATTTTGCTGCTGTGGCTTAACAGTACACCATCGCTGCTGCTGTTCCTGTCACGCCGTGTCGCCACAAGAAGCGCATGGATGATGTGCAAACAGCCTGCGTGGGAAAGCATGTCTGTGCTTGACGTCCGTTCCCTGCCGGATAAAGTAATAACACAGCTTGCCGAAGCCTATGACGCGATTTGCAATAAAGAGCTGAAGGCACTTGCCGGGCTTGATGCAGATCCTGTTCGTGCGGAAATTGATGATGCCTTATCCCGCGCTCTGGGACTTCCCGACATAAAGCCATTGCGTCAGCTTCTTGCACGGGAACCGGGTTTGACCGGCAAAGGTCTGTCTCCAAAACCGGGGCAGGTCACTGACGAAGTTCATATGGAGGATGTTTCGGTGCAGACACGGTTGATCTGACCTGAAAAGTAAGATATACTGATCCAACTTTATTTTTTTCCGGCACAGAAATCGCTTCAGGTGTCAGTCAAAGGCATTCGGGAACCCGCTTATAAGAAATTGTTCCGTTTTTTGAAAAAACAGAATTGGATCATTATATATCGGTAAAAACGGTTCCGGATGAAAAGAATTCCAAAATTGGCATGAAAATTGCTTTTCATGCTAATATGCAGAATCGCATGTTAGCATGAAAAAAACTGTATAACAAATGGTTGGCACACCCCTTGCAGAACTAAGGTAAAAAACATTAATGCACGAGTACAGCGCACAGGATTTAGCGAATCTTTACCAGAACCCTTTTGCGGCTCTATCTTTAGAGCGTGCGAAAGATGATTTTCGTGATTTTTTCCCGACAAGAGAAAAGTTTTCAGAAGCAGCAAAGCATTTAGAATCTGAATTTATTGTTTATGCTCGACTTTGCAAGTTAGTTGGCGACCAGCAGGCAAAATCGCTTGTTTCAAGCGCAACACAAATTACATGGCGTGCCTTATCCGTAGATAAAAACGAGACAATGAAGGTTTTGAGTCGGGCGGCATTTGATTCAGATATGGCAACAACAACCTTTTGGTCTTTGCTGAAACGGTATCCAGATATGCCCTGGAGAAATGAAAATAGTCTCTCGCGTGACAGGGTTTCCGAGATTTTAGCGTTTTCCGCAGAAATAATTGAAGGCGTTCTCAAACGGGAAATGTGGTCAAAGTTGGCTTTGCGAGATATTGCAAATAAAAGCACAAAAAATCCCTTGCGCTGGCAATCCGAGATTTTGGGCAATATTGTTTCATCAGCATCATCTTTGCCAAACCCACTTGGAAAATTTATCGGTCAAGACCCATTACCAAATATTACACTAAACCAGTTTAGAAACATTGGCGCACACAAAGATTTTTCTGTGGTCAGGAATGTTATTACACTTTTTCCAAGCACAGAAAAAATTGTTGTGACTATGCAAGATTTAGAAAATGCGCTGGAAATTATCGGCAGAGTTAGGATTCCATTACGCCTATCAAACACCATTTCAAACTTGAATGATATAGAAGGATTAATATCGGCAGGTTACAAGCCTAACGATACACCAGAAGCCGTTGCCGTTGTATTGACAACATCACTTGGAGCAAATGGAATAACTCTAAAAAATGTGCGCCATTCAAATCAAGATATAGAAATTAATTGTCAAGCCACTAGAGAGTTTGACGATGAAAATCTTTTGTTTCTTGTTTTGAGAAAAATCGGCAGTTTTATTTATGTTTACCAAAACACTTTTGAGCATACTGCATCAAGCAAAATAAGAATAGCGATTTCCAAAATAGATGGCGAAACAATGGAAGTTTCAGGTAATATTGACGAGACGTTGTCCTATCTGAACTCAAAAGGTTATACTGAAATTCCATTTGAACTCACAGAAAAAGGAATTACAGGAATTGTGAAATTGAAAGTTGATGTCGGTGAAAAACCAATAAAACTTGGTTAAGTCAAAAGCGTACCAACAAAGCGTGCACCTGACGTGTGGGATTCTGCGGTTTTTCTGGCTTCGAGTTTTTCCTGCTCCCAAGCATTGTCCACGCCAGCCCACACGCAGGTAACGCAAACCGTTGCACCGGACAGAGCCGTTGAACTTAAAGTTGGAAGAGTGAACAGAGGTGAATACCAGATTAAAAAACTGACTTTAAACATATCATATTTTCGGGCAAAAAATAATATTAACTATCTGTAATAATTTATATTTTTTTCTTATGACTGCAAAACATCCGAAAAATTCCGAAAGAGTTCCAACCCTGCACTGAAGCGGTAGGACAGAGCCGCCGCTTAGTTTGTCGTTAGGCATCAAACGGAGATTTGAAATGTTAAATTTAAATTGGAACAGATGTAATTGGTGTTTTTTCCCTGCCACCGGAACGCTCTCCATCCTGCGGATTTGCCGGGATGTGTTTGATCGCTCAGGTGCGGTGCTGGCCGTGATAGCGCTCTTTTTCCTGACAGCACAGACATATGCAGGCGAGATTGAGCCCAGATCCTATGTCAATACACCTGTGGGGGTCAATTTTCTGATCGCAGGATATTCATATTCGGACGGAGGTTTGTCAACCACTGCTTCATCGCCCCTTGAGGACGCGGAACTCAAAATTCATTACGGAGTTCTGGCTTATGCACGGGCATTGGACATATGTGGCAAATCAGGAAAAATTGATGTGATAGTGCCGTATGCTGATCTTTCAGGAACCGCGATGGTTGCGGGCCAGCAGCGGGAACGCGATGTTTCCGGATTAAACGACCCGCGTTTGCGTTTTTCCGTCAATTTTTTTGGTTCCCCTGCGGTGTCACTGCCGGAATTTGCCAACTACCGGCAGGATTTAATCATTGGCGCAAGCCTTCAGGTCTCAGCACCCCTCGGACAGTATGATGAGGACAAACTGGTGAACCTGGGCAATAACCGCTGGTTTTTCAAGCCGGACATCGGAATTTCCAAAGCATGGGGTGATTTTGTGACAGAGCTTTCCGCAGGTGTTTTCTTTTTCACTGACAATGATGAGTTCTTCGGCGGCACGGAGCTGGAACAGGAACCGGTCTTCACAACCCAGTTACATGTCACCTATAACATAGGCCGGGGCATGTGGGCAGCATTGAGCGGTACTTATGATTACGGCGGGCGTACGACTGTGAATGGGGTGGAGAATGATGATTTGCAGGAAAATTCACGGGTGGGAGCCACATTTGCTATGCCACTGAACCGGAACAACTCCATCAAACTTTTCGCCAACACAGCGATCCATACCAGCATCGGCAATGATTACGAAATGGCCGGGATTGTCTGGCAGTACCGCTGGGGTGGCGGGCTGTAACTCCGTCTTTAGGAATTTAATGACGCATCCCTGTCATAACGGCCAAAACCGTTATCCGGAACAAATTGGATTTAATGGATTCATGCTCGGTAAAAACAAAAATTACGCTCATTGACCGGGCAAATCAAAGGGCTTGTTTATTTATGCCGGACGTGTTATGATTCGGATTATAAATAAGTTAGGCAAACGAAAATTTTCGTGTATTCAGAAAACCGGATTTTTCGGAAAAATCCGGTTTTTGCAGCGCACAGATTCATGGCTGACAGAATAGCATGGAGTCTGACAAAACCTTAATGTTATTTTTATGAGATTGAAAGGAGACAAATTATGAAAATCCGTAAAATTTCCATTTTTCTGATGCTGATGCTTATGTCATCTGCATTGTGCTTTGCCGCTTCAGAACCGGCCCCTGCCGATGATCCGGGCTGGCCCCGTGTGATTCAGAAAAACGGCAAACAACTGACCATCTACCAGCCACAGGTGGATTTCTGGAAAGATTACAAGCTGCTTCACTTTCGCTGTGCCATCTCGGTGAAAACCGGATCGTCCAAAAACGAGAAATTCGGTGTTGCCGAAATAGAGGCGGAAACTGTGGCGGATCAGGAAGCCCGCACAGTGATAATGTTCCCGAAACAAAGGGAGATACGTTTTCCGAACACTTCGGAAAAAGAAGAGGCTTCTCTTCGGGCGATTGTGGATGAACTGAATCCGCCGGTTCAGGAAATGACGGTTTCCCTGGATCGGGTTCTGGCATATCTTGATCCGGAGCAGCATTCGCAGCAGGCCCCTGTGGAACTGAATCTGGAACCGCCCAAAATTTTTTACAGCAGCAAACCTGCCATTCTTGTGATATTCCTGGGGGAACCACAGTTAAAACCTGTGGTAAAAGACAGGACTGATCTGATGTTTGCTGTAAACACAAACTGGGATGTATTCTACGACACGCCCGGACAGCGTTACTACCTTCTGAATCAGGATAACTGGCTGACAGCCGCGGACGCGATTAGCGGACCATGGACTCCTGCGGGTACATTGCCTGCCGGTCTGTCATCTCTGCCTTCGGATGCCAACTGGGAAGATGTGCGAAAGCAGGTTCCAGGAAAAAAGGTCAAAAATCCGCCTGCGGTGTTTTTGAGTACAGAACCTGCTGAAATGATTCTCACAAAGGGCGAGCCGAGCTTTAGCCCCATTCCCGGAACCAAACTGATGCGCGTAGCCAATACAGATTCCGTCCTGTTTCTCAACTCCGGTGACAAAAAATATTACTTTCTGACCGCAGGCCGGTGGTTCCGGGCAGACAGTCTGGATGGCACATGGTCGGCTGCCAGTACAGATATTCCAGCAGATTTTTCCCGGATTCCGGATGATAATCCCTCTGCTTTTGTCAAGGCATCTGTTCCGGGCACCACTGAGGCAAAAGATGCGGTGCTGCTGGCTTCCATTCCCACATCAACAGTGGTGGATATAACAAAGACCAAACCTGTGCAGGTGACTTACAGCGGAGATCCGAAGTTTCAGACCATACAGGGCACTACTGTTCAATACGCGGTGAACACTCCCAGTACGGTTTTTCTTGTGGATGGCAGTTATTACTGCTGTGATCAGGGAGTCTGGTTCATGTCAAAATCGGCCGGCGGCCCGTGGTCATTCTGCACGAATGTTCCAAAGGCCATTTACGCCATTCCGCCCTCCCATCCAACCCACAACGTGACCTATGTTGTTGTTCAGGAAAGCAGTCCGACAACGGTTGTCTACACACAGACCTCCGGCTACAGCGGAGAATACGTGGCAGCCACCGGAGTGCTCATGTTCGGAGCGGGAATGATCATTGGTGCAATGATTGCAGACGACCACGATGACTATTATTATTATCCGCCATATCCGGTCCACTATTCTTACGGCTGCGGTGCACGTTACAGTTATGCCTACGGAGGTTACTACAGTTCCGCCCATGTCTCATACGGACCTTACGGGGGTGCAGGAGCCGCTGCTGCTTACAATCCTTATACCGGAACATACGCACGGGGCGCATACGCTTACGGACCCTCAGGCAGTGCATCTGTGCGGCAGGCATACAATCCTTATACAGGAGCACGCGCAAGCGCTGCACGGGTTGACACGGCCTATGGCTCGGCAGGAAGAGGAGCTGCTTACAATCCCAGCACCGGAAATGCTGTGCGCGGAGGATACCGCACCGGAGATTACGGTTCCGCTGCTGCTGTTAAAACAAACAGGGGCACGGGTGCTGCTGCCTGGGAGACCCAATACGGACAGGGAGCGGTTGCCAAAGACAGGCAGGGAAATGTATATGCAGGCAAAGACGGCAACGTGTATAAAAAGGACAGTAACGGCAACTGGAGCACCAATACGGGAGACGGGTGGGAATCGGTTGACAAACCCCAGCCGAAGAGCACCAAAACAACGGCAAATACAGCCGCCAGAAATCCGTCTTCGACTGAACGGAAGCAAACCGGGACAACACAGCAGCCGGCAGTGCAGAACCGGCAATCTGCGGGCACTTCCTCTGCCGACCGTGTTCAGCCTTCGGCTTCACAGCGGCAGACAGGCGCAGCAGCACAGCCACGGCAGTCTGCAGGCACTTCCTCTGCCGACCGTGTTCAGCCTTCGGCTTCACAGCGGCAGACAGGCGCAGCAGCACAGCCACGGCAGTCTTCAGATGCTTTCTCAAACCGCTCCCGTGAATCCGCACAGAGTCTGAATTCACAGGCACAGTCCCGTCAGCGCGGTAACCAGCTAAGTCAGCGCACCAGAATTGAACGCTCATCCGGATCAGGTTTCGGCGGAGGCAGCAGAGGGGGCAGAGGATCGGAGATGAGAAGAGGGCGATAATCATCGGATATTTTTGATTTTAATGGTCTTACCATGATTCGGTCTTCAGAGCCGGTTTCAAAACATCAACTGTCATACCGATTCGCCATTGGTTTGATACATGATACAATCTGCACCTGCGATGTAAGATTTGACAACTTTTCAAAAAATGTCAAATCTGCTTGGATTAAATCAATGGAGAATTGTTATCACACCGCGAAAGCCGGTGTCCAAAACTGACAGAAAACACCGGATTCCGGCTTTCGCGGGAATGACATTGTTTTTTGCAAATGGCTCTTCATGTATAAAATATATCTGTCAAAAGAAAGGAGGTGATGACGCTCACCGTGATTTGTTTGTAATATGCCGGAATCGGAAGAAGGGAAATGGGAAGAATTAAGATCACTCAAACTTTAAAAAAAAGGAAATTTTTATGCGTAAAATGTTTCGTTTGCCCCTTATTGCAATGATGATTATGACGGTATGTTTCGCAACTGCCTGCAGCACTGCGGATAATACCAAACCCTCCGCAGGTGATAATTCTGCCGCTGCCCAGATAGACAGCAAGGTGGATGACGCATTGCAGAAACTTTATACCAGTACCCCGGCTGCTCTGGAACTCGCCAAGGTTGCAAAGGGGATTCTGGTTTTTCCTGACATCATCAAGGGCGGTTTTGTTGTCGGGGGGCAGTATGGGGAAGGTGCACTTCGGAAATACGGGAAAACAGCCGGTTACTACAATACAGTTTCCGCTTCCTACGGATTGCAGGCAGGTGCTCAGAAATTCGGATATGCCCTGTTTTTTATTGATGATGCGTCTCTTGCATATCTGAACAAAAGCGGCGGCTGGGAAATCGGTGTTGGTCCTAATGTTACAGTTGTGGACGCGGGTGTTGCCAAAAACCTGTCCACCACCACAGCCAGATCAGGAGTTTACGCTTTCTTCTTTGATCAGAAGGGCCTGATGGCAGGGCTGGGTATTCAGGGATCGAAAATTTCCAGAATCGACCCCAAATGATACTGAACTGCAGGCGATGCCTGTAATGCAATTAAGTTAAGCAGGAAACAGTTTGTCCGGATTGCCAAACTGAAAAAGTTTGGCAATCCCTCAATTCCTTAACTTAATGGCATTGGGGCGATTTCTGTGGTTCATCTGAACGGAAACGGGCGGCTGTCATGCCAGGGCATGGGTCGCCCGTTTTACATAAGTGATGGTGGAGATAAGAAATGAATGACGGCAGGAAACCTTCCCAAAGTCTTTTCGGTATTATCGTCCGGTGGGGTATGATGAGTCTTATATTTCTGGTTCTGACAGTCTGGATGGCCTTCGCGGTTTACTATTCCCAACTGCCGGAAAGCCTCAGAATGCCGGGAGCAGCCGGGATCGCACTGCTTTCTCTTGGCATATTGCTGATGGTTCGCCCCGCAGGCAGATCAATGTGTCTTTTTCTCGGCATATTTGTCATTACAGTGATCTGGTGGCTTTCCATACCGCCTTCCAATGAGAGGGACTGGCAGCCGGATGTGGCTGTGCTGCCCTGGGCGGAAATCAAAGGGGATCAGGTGACAGTTCACAATATCCGCAACTGTGAATACCGCAGTGAAACAGACTATACTGTCCGGCATTATGATAAAACCTTTGATCTGAAACAACTGCGCTCCGTAGATCTGTATCTGGTGTACTGGGGTTCCCCTTCCATTGCCCACACCATGTTCAGCTTTGGATTTGATGGCGGAGATTATGTGTGTTTTTCCATTGAGACCCGCAAACGCAAAGGGCAGGACTACTCAGCCCTCAGAGGATTCTTCAGGCAGTATGAACTGACCTATGTGGTTGCGGATGAACGCGATCTTGTGGGACTGCGGACAAATCATCGGAATGAGGATGTCTATCTGTACCGGCTCAAAGCCCCTACAGATTTGATCCGGAAGGTTTTTCTGGATTACCTGAAAACTGTCAACAGCCTCAAAGACAGGCCGGAATGGTACAATGCCCTGACCAGCAACTGCACAACCAATATTCGCGGACATACCCGTCCCTATAATCCGGACGGAAATTGGGACTGGCGTATTATTGTGAACGGATATATTGGCGAATTGATCTATGAACGGGGTTTCATTGATCAGAGTCTGCCGTTTCCGGAACTGAAGAAAAAGAGTTATATCAACCCACAGGCCCGCTCCGGAGAGATTGATTCATCCTTTTCCCAGCGAATCCGCAAAGGAATACCGGGAATGTGAAAAAAAACATGAAAAAATTTAACCAACGGAGTTTCAAATGAATATTCGATTTGCATATCATCAGACAGCAATGCCTGATTCCCGATCAAACCGTTCCGGATGTATCGGCTGCATTCCTGTTACGCGCGGCCGGTTACAGAGATACAGTTTTCTTCCGATCATATTGGTTTTCATAGTGTTTTTTTTCCTGTCCGGCTGTGGAGCGCCTGTGGGTGTCAAGCCCGCGGGGCTGCGGGATGCGTATCTGCAAATAAACTCATCAGCACTTTCAGATGCAAAACCCAGTTACAGTACCAAAGTTGTCCTGCACCGCTACAATCTGGTGGACCGGTTCAAAAAAGATCCCCATGCAACCCTTCTTAATCTTCATGAAAAAGCTTCTGGCGAAGATGACCGGCGGGATCTGCGTTTCGCTCTAGCGGAGTTGAACTTTCTGTATGCTGAGATTCTTCAAAAAGATGATCATAACTATAACAAAGTGCTGGCTCCGGACTATTTTCTCACATCTGCTGTCTATGCCTATATGTTTCTGCTGGGAGACAGTCAGGAACCCATGCCCGGCCCCTATGACAACCGCTTCCGTGAAGCCTGTGAACTGTATAACCGTGCCCTGGGGAAAGGACTGGCCATCGGGGAAAACGGCCATGTGCCACTGAAGGCCGTGGTTCGGAAGCTGCCTGTCGGACAGTTGTCTCTGACCATTAATACCAATGCCCTTAAATGGGATATTAATCAGTTTGAGAGAGTTCTGTGCGCAGACGATTATCTGGTGCGCGGTTTCACGACCCGGAACCGGATGGCAGGTATGGGACTGCCTTTGATTGCGGTAAAACCGAAAGCAGCAGCACTCACCGGCGAACGTGTGGCACCCATGACAGCCTTTCTCCGAATCACCGGTGGCAGGAAGGATCTTATGGCAGGAACGGCCCGTGCGGAACTGGAACTGTACTCGTCCTATGATGATCCGAAGGTGACGGTCAGTGGCCAGACAGTGCCGCTGGAAACAGATTCAACCGCGCACATCGCGCTGGCACTGGATAATCCGGACGCATGGTCCCAGGGCTTACGCCGGTTTTTAATGCTTGAAGAGCAGATTGATCCCCAGATTTTAGCGGTTCAGCCCTATGAGCGGGGCAGGATTCCTGTGGTTTTTGTGCATGGGACCGCCAGCGACCTGGTCTGGTGGGCCGAGATGCTCAATACCCTGCGCGGTGACCCCCAGATACGCAGGCACTATCAATTCTGGTTCTTCCGCTATAACAGCAGCCGTCCTGTTTTGGACTCAGGTGCGGCTCTGCGGAGAATTCTGACTGAAAAACGCCGTGAATTCGATCCTGACGGGACTGATCCGGCAATGAGTCAGATGGTGGTCATCGGTCACAGCCAGGGAGGATTGCTGACCAAACAGACCGTTGTGCAGACCCATGACAAAATCTGGCTTTCCCTGAGTGATACGCCTCTTGATAAAATGGACCTTGACGCGGAAGCCAAAGAAACGATCCGCGAACTGATGTTTATTGAACCGCTGCCCTTTGTCAGTCGCGTTGTCTTCATTTCCACGCCGCATCGGGGAAGTTTTCTGGCAAAAAACTGGGTTATGAATGTATTCCGCCGTATTGTGAGCCTTCCTGTCAATGTGGTGAAGGGAGCAACCTCTTTCCTGAATATTGCAGAAAGACTGAAACTGCCCATCCAGTTGGAAGGCAAAATGCCGACCAGTCTGGATGGCATGTCGCCCAGTAACCCTGTTTTGAAGAGCCTGGCTGCCATTCCGGTTGAACCCGGAGTCACGTCCCACTCGATTATTGCGGTTAAGGATACTGGTGACCCGTACCAGAGCAATGACGGAGTTGTTGAATACCGAAGTGCTCATTTGGATGGCGTGGTATCAGAATTCATCATCCAATCCGGACACTCCTGCCAGGAACACCCCCTTACCATTGAAGAGGTGCGCCGGATTCTCATAGAACATCTTGTTTCGCAGACTTTCTGAAGCGGAATGGCGGGATAAGTAAGGTTCCATAAATTTTCGGGTATAAATTTTATGGAACCTTACTTATTTGTCCTGCGTATTTTTTTGTTTGCATGAATCCCTTATCCTGTTTATAATTGGAATTTGTAGCATCTCAGAAAAAAGAAGGAAAGATTGCATCGGAAATAGCCCATGAAAATTGAGCAAACCCGTATTCAGCATTTGAACAGGAAAGAGATTCAGCCCGGACATTATGTGCTGTACTGGATGCAGCAGTCCCAGCGCGCGGAGTGCAATCATGCTCTGGAATATGCAGTTTTGCAGGCCAATGAACTGAAAATTCCGGTGCTGACGGTTTTCGGGCTGAGTGCCCAGTATCCGGAAGCCAATCTGCGCCATTACACCTTTATGACTGAGGGACTGCGGGAAACGCGGGAAGAACTGGTCAGGCAGGGAATCCGCATGATTATCCGCAGGGCTCAGCCGGATGAGGCTGCTCTGGAAGCAGGAAAAAATGCGGCTCTGATTGTCTGTGACCGGGGTTATCTCCGGCATCAGAAACAGTGGCGGAGGAATGTGGCAGAAAAAGCAGTTTGCCGCGTGGTGCAGGCGGAAAGTGATGTCATCATTCCTGTGGAAACGGTTTCGCCCAAAGCTGAATATGCAGCCCGTACCATACGTCCGAAAATCCGCAGACATCTGGATACATATCTCACGGGTTTCCGCAGATCTCTGCCGCATATTTCTTCTACAGAAACAGATTGGGGGATTCCCGACATTGGGGATTCGGATGACTGGCTCCGCGACCTGAATATTGACCGCAGCGTGCTTCCGGTTTCCTGTTTTTATACTGGCGGAACCTCTCATGCGGAAGCCCTTTTTGAGGAATTCCTCACGCAGAAACTCAGCAATTACGATCAGCATCACAACCGGCCGGAAAAAGGTGATGTTTCCTGCATGAGTCCTTATCTGCATTTCGGCCAGATTTCCCCGCTGTGGCTGGCCCTGCGGATCAAAACTCTGGAAAACAAATATCCTGAAGCCGTGTCCGCCTGGCTGGAGCAGATAATCGTCCGCCGGGAACTGGCCATGAATTTTGTTTATTATACAGATAATTATGATCGATATGACTGTCTTCCGGTCTGGGCGCGGACAACTTTGGATCAGCACCGGGATGATTTCAGGGAATACCTTTATAAAGCAGAAGAACTGGAAAAAGCCCGGACCCATGATGAATACTGGAACGCGGCTATGTCGGAAATGATCCATACAGGATATATGCACAACCATATGCGCATGTACTGGGGAAAAAAGATTCTGGAGTGGAGCCGCAGCCCGGAGCAGGCATTTGAAACCCTTTTATACCTGAACAACAGATATTTTCTGGATGGCCGCGATCCCAACTCTTACGAGGGTGTTGCCTGGATCTTCGGGCTTCATGACAGGGCATGGCAGGCAAGACCGGTTTTCGGAAAAATCCGCTGCATGACCGCATCAGGTTTGGAGAGAAAATGCGATATTGGGGACTATGTGCGGAAAATCACCAGACTTTCCGGGAAAAAATGAAAGAATGACAATGGAATATCACCTGATTTTATTCTTTGTGTTTACATTTATATATTTTTATCATATTCTGCATACCGAAACAGGAAGCAGATGAAAATGAGGGATAATCATAAAAAGGACAGAACCATGCCGGAAAAACTTTCGGGAATAGCCCCGGAACTGCTGAAAAAAGCAGTGGAAAAACTGAAACATGCCAGACCAGCCTATGCAGACATGCTGGGATTTTACGAAAAACTGTTTATGGCCCAGGAGCAGAGCATCTCTGCGGTGCGGATCGGTTCCATCCTTCTTCCCCAAGACCTGATCACTTTGAAAAAACATGAAAAAATGCCTTTGATTTCAAAAAATGATTTTCTGATTGACGCGAATCTTTCCCGATCCCTGTTTGATGAGATATGGGAAATGGCGGCAAATCCTGAAAACGGACTTCCCGCGTTTGTTTCCGCGGGGAAAAGGGATATTCCCAAACCCAATCCGGATGATCTGTTTTCCGCTCTTCTGAATGAAGACAGGGAAGTGTTTGAAAAAACAGGGCAGGAAATGGGAATGACTCCGCAGATTCCGGAATTTCTGGCTTTCAGCAGCCTTGTTCCCTGTCTGAGGGTATGCAGTCATCAGCTTTCGGTTTATACTGATCCGGACAACTGGGAGGCCGGGTACTGCCCGATCTGCGGAAGTATGCCCAGTCTTTCTGTGCTAAGGGAAAAAGGGGACAGGTATATGATCTGCGGTTTCTGCCGAAAGGAATGGGCAGTTTCACGTTTTCTCTGTTTCACCTGCAATGCTGCGGATGCAAAACATCACCAGTATTTTTACACTGATGAGGAAAAGGAATACAGGGTGGACGTCTGCGATCACTGCGGGACATATATGAAAACTGTGGATATACGGAAAATGGATCGCTTTTTTTATCCTCCGCTGGAGGAAATTGTCACGCTTCATCTGGATATGAACGCACAGGAAAAAGGTTATCACAGTCTTTTGGCGCTGTGATGAGCAGTGCCAAATTTTCAGTTTGGCACTCCGGAAATCAGAGAAAGAAGTCCCGAACTGAAAGTTTGGGACTTTCGCAACCCGGCCGAACTTTCAGTTTGGCACTCCGGAAATCAGAGAAAGGAGTCCCGAACTGAAAGTTTGGGATTTTCACAACCCGGCCGAACTTTCAGTTTGGCACTCCGGAAATCATCATATTTGTTTCATTACCCCAAAAAACAGGGAAAATACAATATGAATTCAGACAGAAAAAAATGGGGAGCTTCAGAATGGCTGGCAGAGGGAATCCGCTGCTTTCATCTGCCTGACGGCATGAAGGCAGTGCAGGCTTTGAACAGATCCATCGAAATCAGCCCGGAACACCGTGAATCCAACGGTGATACAGCCTATTTTTACCTGGGAAAAATCTACGAGGTGGAAGGCCGGCTGGAAGGAGCGGCAGAACTGTATTCCAAAGCCCTGACCCTGTGGCCCGAAGACGAGGAAAGTCTGATCGGACGCGGAAGCTGTTTTTATGCACGCGGAGACTATGACAGGGCCATTGCCGATTTTGAAAAAGTCCTCTCGGTTCCCCAGGATCAGCGCAATGTTTCTCCTCCTGAACTTTATTACGGACTGGCCATGAGCTGGTCACAGAAAGGGGAGTACAGAAAAGCCGCTGAATTTGCCAAAAAAGCCATTGACGAATCACCGGATTATGATGAATATGTGTATCATCTGAAAAACGTCATTAAATCAGATTCATCCGCCATACCGGATGAATCTGTGTATCTCATGCAGTACAAAAAACTGCTGGCCGAAATGGAAATGAAACTGGCCGGAAACTGAAACATCTGAAAAATCAGGTCGGAAATCAAAAAGACAGGAGAGGCCGTAATGAAAGACGAACTCAAAACCAAATTCCAGTTGATTGAAGAACTGGAGCATATGCGCAGAAGAGTGGAGGAACTTGAATCGCAGCTTGGCAGAATGGAAAGGGAGAAAGCCGAAGCACGGCAGGAACTGATCCGGCGTCAGGAAAGGAAAGGTTTGCGGGCCAATATTGAATTTATAACTGATTTCGATATTGTGGATGCCAGGGGGATTGATATTTCCGATGGGGGCATCAGTTTTGAACTGTTTGAGGAACTGCCTTTTGAACTGCGTTTTGAGCTGGAAAACCGGCTCCACCATTACCGGGCCAATCTGGTCTGGGTCAAGCGGATTCCCGAAGGCGGATTCCGTTTCGGTCTGATGTTTGTCCGTCCTCCCCAGCCCGTGGAATCTTTCTGAACCTTATGCAGAGCACTTTTGTCCCTGACTGAAGTCCGTATGGATGTGATATTTCTCTCCCAAAACAACTCCCATATAAGACAAAAAACCGCCCCGGTCTCATTGCTGAATTCTGAATGCAAAAAAGGAGAAGGTATGAATATACTCCTGATTTCCGCAAACACGGAAAAAATCAATATGCCCGCGCTGCCTATGGGGCTGGGTTTTGTTGCCGCTGCTGTGCAGCGTACCGGACACAGTCTGCATTTTCTGGATCTTATGGGAGTCGAAAATCCGGAAAAAATGGCGGAAAGCACTTTGAAAACATTCCGGGCAGATGTCATCGGCATTTCCATCCGCAATGTGGATGATCAGGTCAGTGCAAATCCCCGCTTTCTGATCAAAGATGCCGCAGACCTTGTGACCCTGTGCAAAAAACTCTCTTCCGCTCCCATTGTGCTGGGCGGAGCGGGATACAGTCTTTTTCCCCAGGCCATGCTGGAATATCTGAATGCGGATATGGGCATACAGGGAGAAGGGGAAACAGCCTTTACAGAACTGCTGAACTGCATGGAAATGGAAAAATCCCTTTCCGGCTTCCCGGTCTTTATATCCGGGGAAAAGGTTTGCAGGCTCCGCGTGTCTGCATCCGGCCTGATAAATGGTCTTTCCCTGACCCGGATATTTTTGATCCCGGTCTTTCCCAAAACCCGGACTATTACCTTCCCTTTCACACCCGCCGCGGCTGTCCCATGAAATGCAGTTACTGCGCCACATCAGTAATAGAAGGGAATCTGATCCGCAAACGCTCCGCTGCATCTGCTGTCAAAGAACTGAAAAGATGGCGTGAGGCAGGTTTTTCCCGCATTTTTTTTACAGACAACACCTTTAACCTGCCGCCATCCTATGCAAAGCAGTTCTGTGAACTTATGGCTGCGGAAGTTTCGGATCTGCAATGGAGATGTATAATTTACCCCGGATATGTAAGTGAAAATCTGGCAAAAGCCATGTCAAAGGCCGGATGCAGGCAGGTTTCTCTGGGATTTGAAAGCGGCAGTGATCCTGTGCTGCACGGCATGAGAAAACGGTTTACATCCAAAGATATACGGAAATCCGCACAGATACTGGCTGATTCCGGCATCAGCAGCATGGGATTTCTGCTTCTGGGCGGCCCGGATGAAACACGGGAATCGGTTCTGGAAAGTCTTGAATTTGCAGATTCCCTGAAACTGGAGGCCATGAAACTCACAGTGGGCATAAGGATTTATCCCCATACCCTGCTTGCGGAAATTGCGCGTGCTGAAGGTGTGATTTCGGCTGAGGACAATCTGCTTTTCCCTAAATTTTACATCAAAGCAGGAATGGAAGACTGGCTGCGGGAAACAGTGGGTCAATGGATGGCTGACCGGCCCAACTGGATGTAACCTTTTTGCATTTTTTTATATGCAGGGTGGGTGTAGCGGAGCCGAAACCCACCAGAATAAACCGGTTTCAAAAAAGGTGGGTTACGCTCCGCTACACCCACCCTACGAAAAAAATATTTTCAATTCAAATTGTTACATATACAAGTAGGGTGGGTGAAGCTAAGCGTAACCCACCCTACGAAAGAAGTTACAATACGGAACACCAATGAATTTTCAAACCAAACAGACAGATATGAAAAATCTGAGCCGTCAGGAACTTCTGGCATGGCTTGCGGAACATAAAATTTCTTCCTACCGCGCGGGGCAGATTTTCCGCTGGATTTATCTTCGTCAGACAGACCGTTTTGAGGAAATGAGCGATCTGAGCCTTGATATACGGCAGTTGCTGGCAGAACATTTTTATGTGGGACGGCTGGAAAAAGAGAAGATCGAAACATCGGAAGATGGAACAAAGAAATTTCTTTTCCGGCTGGAAGACGGCAAAGGCATTGAGTCCGTGCTTATTCCGGAAAAAGACCATTACACACTCTGCATTTCCACACAGGCCGGATGTGCGCAGGGTTGCCGTTTCTGCCATACCGCACAGTCCGGTTTGCAACGAAATCTCAGCACTGCTGAAATTCTTGCCCAAATTCGGGACACTGCCGCAGGCATTGCGGAAAATGACCCCAGACGCCTGAGCAATCTGGTTTTCATGGGAATGGGCGAGCCCCTTGCCAATTACCCAAATCTGATCCGTGCTTTGCAAATCATAACAGACGGGGATTACGGCATGAAATTTTCCACCCGCAGAGTTACGGTTTCCACTGCCGGGCTGGTTCCCATGATGGAAAAACTGGGCAGGGAAAGTGATGTGAATCTGGCGGTTTCCCTGAACGCGTCTGACAATGACACCCGAAGCAGTCTGATGCCCATTAACCGCAAATATCCGCTTGAAATCCTGCTGGACGCGTGCAGAAATTATTCCCTGAAACCCCGGCAGAGGATTACCTTTGAATATATTCTTATGAAAGGGATCAATGATTCACCCGAAGATGCAAAACGTGTGGTGAAACTGCTCCGGACTGTGAAAGCAAAGGTGAATCTCATTCCCTTTAATGAACATCCGGGCTGTGAATTCCATCGCCCGGAAGAGGCGGATATCCGCAGATTTCAGGAGATTCTGGTCAATGCAAATTACACAGCAGTGATACGCTACAGCAAGGGAGCGGACATTTCCGCCGCGTGCGGGCAGTTGAGCGACTCTAACAGTTCCCTTTGAAAAAAACAGATGGAATTTCATGTTACGCACCTTTGTCATACCAGCGAAAGCATATATCCAGAACTGTCTGAAATCAATGTATTACGGCTTAGTCCGGAATGACGGATGATACAGCAACCTGCCCATTTTTGGAAGGTCAGCGTAACATCAGTTGATAATTGAAAACAGATACACCGCCAAAAAGTGAAAATGCTTTTTGCAAATAACCAAAAACCAAACTGCCCCGGTCATTGCGGCAGGGCTGTTAAGTTCTCATTCCGGAATTAAGGGGTGTTTGGGAATGGGAAAAGACACACCCATGCCCCTCTCAAGAGGCAGGGCTGTTAAGTTCTCATAATTTTCAGAAGTTTTCTGATATTGCCAGCAAAGTGGACTGATGCGTTTTTGACAGAGTCAAAACCGTTTCCGCGAACAATGTTTATTGCAATATTTCTGAATACT
>JBFXEJ010000080.1:7035-29991 GCA_050180235.1 Desulfococcaceae bacterium | reverse complement strand
GATGTAAGCAAAAAACCCCATCCCTTAAATTTTGGCTAGTGGGTCTGCACATACTGACAAAAAAATAACTACTTAATATTATTATATTTTCAAAAATATACTGATTTTTTGTCTATACATAATAAATACAAATAGTTATACCATACATCCATGATACTGCTTATACTGATTATAAATAACATATTGATTTATATATTAAAAAAATCAGCATGAAAAGTCCCACTACCAATTTTTGCACTCCGGGAACAGGTCTGAAACCGATTGCTGATTATAAAAGCTATCTTTCAAGATGTCAATCTGAGTCGTGCAGATCAGGTCAGCAAAACTAAGACTATTTATGGAAAAGAATATCCCGCCTGATCCGGAATGCCGGCAGCGGATCAAACCGGCTGATTTTTTTCAAACCTGATTTTGGGTAGTGGAACTTTTCATGCTGATTTTTTTAATATATAAATCAACATGTTATTTGTAATCAGTATAAGCGGTATCATGGAAATATCGTATAACTATCTGTATTTATTATGTATAAACAAAAATCAGCATTTTTTGAAAACATAATAATATAAGATAGTTAAATTTTAATCAGTTCGTGCAGACCCACTACCTGATTTTGCACAGAAAAAAACTCTGTATGACTCTGTGAAAAACTCTGCGTTATACCGATTCTCCATTGAAACCATGCTTTCTTTTAACCGCAAAGGACACAAAGATAGCACAAAGTTCACAAAAAAAACGGACAGCACTGATCGGCATTGCCTTCTGCAGCATATGGTTTAAATGGAGAATTGGTATGATACCGGTTCCTGTTTTTTGGATTTGACTTTTCTCCGAAATTCAGGAAAAATGGATAAAAAAACAGAATTTCCCCTGAGAGGAAGAATCATACCAATAATGTCAATCCTTTCGGATTTTTTCCGGCTCAGATTCATTGGAGAGACCAACGGATTTAACCCACTGCCAAAACTTTATACCCGAAAATTTATGCTGACTTGCTTATCTGTGAATACCTTTCATCCATCTCTTCCCGCACCTGCCGCAAAGGATGCCTGCGGTATAGCCATTTCCGCAGCAGATTTACAGGAAAATAATACCGCATGTTTTTTTCTGCCATAATATCTTTGGAAACCAGTCTGCTCAGGGTATCCACACATTCCCTTCTTGTGATTTTTCCGGCTATGAGTTCAATTTTGCTGAAAATACCGTCAATGCCAATATCATCCGACTGCTTCTGGCTCAGTTCCTCTGCTGCCGCGCTCAGGGCAAGGCGTTCCGGCAGGCTTGATTCTTTCCAGATATGTGTGGAAAAATGGTCATCTCCCTGCCTGACGATTTTCTCCACTGCATCATCCACATCATCTATGAGTGCATAATTGCGTTTTTTGTTCTCATTCAAATCATTTACAATGGTACGGCAGATAAGCTGGGTAAGATAGGGCTGGCCGTGAGTCATTTTTATTATCTGCTCCACTGCAAGGCTGTCATAGTTCAGGTGTTCCGCCACCGGTTCCGTGATCAGTTTTTCCGTGTCTTTTGTGCTGAGATAGTTGATTTTCAGGTAAGTGGCAGTGTTAAAGAAAACAGACCAGTAATCTGCGCTCAGTTCTTCTATTTTATGGGTTCCTGCAAAAAGGAAAATAAAGTTTTTTTCATGCTGCATCAGGTGCCGGATATTGCTGAACACTGTTCTGGATATCCGTTTGTCCTCCACCCGCATCTGCAGTTCCTCAAATTCATCAACCAGAACAACAATGATTCTGTCTGACAGAGTTGCTTTTATTTTTTTAAGATATTTTTTGAAATCACCAAAGTTCCGGGCATCATATTCTGATTGGAGTTCCAGGTTTGTGTTTATGGCCTCTGTCAGAGAATAATAAAAATCATCTTCATTATCAATGCCCTGCATGTCAAACAGGACAGGCACAAGGCGTCTGTCCGTAAATCCGTTTTTCATGATTCTGTACAGCAGTGAGCTTTTTCCGGTTCTGCGCAGGCCGTAACAGACAATGGTGTGGTGTTCATCTCCGGCCATTATGTTTGTATCAATGAAGTGATAGGCATCCTCACGGCCCACATAAACCCTGCTGCTCTGATCAAGAGGATTTCCGGTAATATAAGGATTTGTTATTTCCCTGAATTCCGCTTTTTCCTCATTTATGGAAACCGGAAAGGAAAACGGCAGTTGCTTGTCATCTCTGGTTCTGTCTGAAAAAATGATACTGCCCCGCACATGGGTCTGATCCGCAGCAGCGGCAATGACGGGAAAAGAGATTTCTTTTGCAGCACCTGCTTCAATTATCTGAATATCTGCCTTTGCCTCTTTGCAAAACTGCAGTGTGTTTTTGTTGTCTGCCCATAAAGTGACAGATATGCCGGATGCAAATTCCTGCCCCTTATTGCTTATGGCAAAGTAAAGATGCTGCTTTTGCTCTGATTTTAAAATTTGACTGTTTTTCAGATGAATCGAAAGATCTGCCGAACCCTGCTGAACAGTTGTTTCCTGCTCAATTACCAGTGCAAAATTTTTGAAAGCCTGTTTCCATATCTGTGCAAACGGTTCATAAAAGGTGGTTTCCGCAGTTTCAGACAGATTCAGGAAATTTTGCTGCTGATCCCGCAGTTCAGAACGCCGGGTTTCAAAATTTTTGATGATTTCTATGGAAGGCAGTCTGTTCCTTATTCTTTTCAACTGGGGAATCAGGGATTGAATATCCTGAAAATATTTTATTTCTTCAGGAAAACCGCTTATCTGCTCCAGAATTGTATATGCCGCATAAAAGTCTTTTACTGCTGAGGATGCCATCAGGGTGCGGGCAGCTTTCAGGCTCAGGGAGAATTCCGGGTTAAACCTGTGTCCATCCTGTTTTTCCATTTCCCGGCACACATGGTCAATTTTTTCCTCTATTGTTTTAGGCAGTTTTTCCTGTCTGTTTTCAGGCCGGGTTTGGAAAAATGAAAATCCTTTGCGCACAGGCAGGGATATGGCAAAAGCATTTTCCTGTGTTTCTGTTTTGCCTGTTTCATGGAACAGAATCAGATACAGCCCGGCTAAAGGGTTTTCCGCTGCAAGGGTTTTTAAAAGGGGCAGATTTTTCTGTTCCAGTAAAAAGTGAATATACTGGTGCGCGGTTTCCTTATCTCTGCCCAGTTCAATAATTGCCTTTTGCGCCTGTTTCTGCTGAAAGGTAAACCAGTATAAATAATCAATCCGTTTCACAGCCTCTTTTATGCCAAGTTCTTTGTTTTTTGCAAAAAGAGAGATGAAGGTATAAAGTCCGGGTAACTGAAAATAAAGCATTTCATGTTTGAACAGGAGTGAGTTTTCATAGATTTGTATCAGCGCATGGCTGTTTTCACAGTTTTTCACCGCGTTTTGGGTCTGCCAATACCACACAGGCAGACAGAGGAGATAATCAGGAATATGGAGAATAAAAAAGGGCATGATGGCAAAGCCTGCGGCTGTTATGCGTATTTTGGTCTGCAAATCCGGGCTGTCAGTTAAAAAAGTCAGTGCATAAACAAGAACCGCAAGCAGAGAACACCAGATGAAAGACGATTTCTGAACAAAGCCGAATTTTTGATGAGTAAGATCATCTTTTTTTATGTCTTTTTTTTCATAATTTATTTTAAAATTTTGATTCTCATGAATAAATCTCAGCCCTGAAACAAAGAAATAGGTAATGAAAAACGATATAGGAAATATAATTATTTTATAGGGCTGTATGTGAGGAACTCCTCCCCCCCCGCTCACACCCATCAATATCCAGCCGATAAAAAATAACCAGACATTATCAAACTTTAAATCAATTTTATCTGCCTCATCAAGACCTGCCAGAATCCAGCAGACACCAGCAGCAATCAAACCGGCAGAAACAAAGACAGGCAGAACAGTTCCCAGCCAGACACCTATAAAAACTGCGAATGCGACTGTGAATGCGCCTGCGACTGCGCCTGCGACTGCGACTGCGAATGCGACTGTGAATGCGCCTGCGAATGCGCCTGCGAATGCGAATGCGCCTGCGCCTGCGACTGCGCCTGCGAATGCGCCTGCTCCTGCGAATGCGCCTGCGAATGCGACTGCGCCTGCGACTGTGAGTACGACTGCGAATGCGACTGCGACTGCGCCTGCGCCTGCGACTGTGACTGCGACTGCGAATGCGAATGCAATACTTTGAAAAAGATTATGATAAAGACAGTAATGGGGAACAGCCAGAACCCCGCCAGCCAAAAGTCCCATAAAAACAAATGTCCATAAAAAAATGTATTCATTCTCTTCTTTTTCACTTATAAAATCATAAGCCTTTGAGGGCTGAAAAACAGCCTGACAGAAAAGACAGGGGCCAAGTTTTATGGTTTGGGATAAAATGCGGATCATTTTTTGTCTTCTTTCTTTTCCTCTTTACCGGAAAAAAAGTCTCTGATATTTTTGAATATCTTGCTTCCTGTTTCGGTAATATCCTGAACCTTTTTCAGTTTTTCCAAAATATTGGAAGATGTGCTCCTGACTTTGAAAACCTTTTTGATCAACTCGGAAAAAAACTTGGAAAAAGGGTAATAATATCCCACTGTCTGTTTTACCAGCCCCCGAACCTGCAATTCCGTCAGCAGATGCTCGTCAGCTTTTTTACCATCAGCCAGTTTTTTCAACACCTTCTGCTCTTCCCTGCTCCTTTTTTCCCACAAATCCTCATAATGATCGTCCAGTTCAGCCTTAATCTGACCAAGATTCACCTTTTTCCCGGAATCCTTTGCAAAAAACAGATGACTGCACACAATCTGATTTAAAAAAGGAAAAGCCCCGGCATAATAATCAATGGTTTTAATATCCTGTTCTTCAAGAAAAAAACCGCTTTTCTGAAAACCTTTTACCCGCAGGTCAGTCAGGGGACTGTCTTCCAGCAGCCCGATAACAACATTGTCAAAAATATTCCAGAACCCGGAGGAAATAACAGATTTATGCGTCAAATCCTTCAGGCGTTTCTGGGATATGGTGACAAATGCCAGCCGATATTCAGGTCTGCTTGCCAAAAACCGCAAGTTTGAAAAAAAGGAATCATCAGCAAAACCCATTACAGACAGTTTTTCAAATTCATCAATAAAAACAAGAAACCGGATGCCTGTTTTTGCCTGCTTATAAACAAAACTCTTGAAACCGGGATAATCCTTAAACAGTTCCTTATCCAGATTCAAATCAATCTCAAACCCCTGTCCTGCTTCCGCAGCCTCTGTGAATTTTCCGTTAAGCAGCCTGAAAAAATCCTCTTTGCTTTTGCAGTCTTCAGCCATACCATTGCAATCCAGAAAAACAGCCAGCGTGTTTTTCACATCCTTAAACCGGTGATACACCCGGTTGGCAATGGAAGACTTGCCAATCCGGCGTTCCCCCACAATGGAAACACTCTGGGGATTGTCAGAATTCAGCATGTTTTCAATACGCTTCAGCTCAGCCTCACGCCCAAAAAACATATCGGAATCATGGGGAAGCATACTTTTATTGTGGTAGGGGTTTGTCATTTTTTTGTATCTCCTTATCAAAAACAGTCTGTTACAATCCATCGGATTTCATGATATGCGTAATTCTTCAATGTATGCGATTTTCTGTTCATTGTACATTGTAGCGACTGTGTTAGATGTCAAGAGGTTTTTGGACGCCAAACCTCATTTTTTGCAACCATGCTGTTGACAATAACGATGAGCTTTCTCATGCAGGCCGTTACAGCCACCATTTTGATTTTACCCGCAGAAACAAGCCTTTGGTAATATTTGCGGATGACCGGATTGTGACGGATCGCGGCCAAAACGGGCATATACAGCAGGTGTCTGATTTCGCCACGGCCCCCGCCGGTCATGCGTTTTCCCCGGAACTGACCGCTGTCCCGGTTCACGGGGGCCGTTCCTGTCAGTGCCGCGATTTCCCTCCGGTTCAGTGTGCCGATCTCCGGCAGTCCGCTCACCAGGGCGGCGGCGGTGTTTTCCCCTATGCCCGGAACAGACTGAATCAGTTCACTTTTCTGTTTCAGTTCCGGGACGGATGCAATGAGATCACGGATTCTTTCCTGAATCAGGCGGATCTGTGTTTCAATGGTGTCAGTCACAGCCCGGATGCTCTCTTCAATGAATTCATCCCGGATGTGCTCCATGCGGTTCTTTTCCGCTGTGCGCATGTCCGTGAGCTGACGTTTTCTGACGACCAATGTCCTGATTTCAAAGGATGTGTCATCCTGCAGATTTCTGACAGGCGGCTCCATGACGGCTGCGAACCGGGCGATGATGCGGGCATCGATTTTATCGGTTTTGGCTGTTTTTTCTGCGGCTTTGGCAAAATCGCGGATGCGTTTCGGATTGACAACTGCAACCGGAAGCCCTGCAGCATAAAGTTCTCCGGTCAGTGGAAGTTCGTAACCCCCCGGTGGCCTCCATGACGATGAGTTCCGGTTTTGCAGAACGGCACATCATCACAGTTTTCTGTATGTTTTCAGGACTGTAATCAATGTGATGATCAGAACAGTCACACAGAAAGTGAACATCAAAGGTGTGCTTGGAAATATCTATCACTATACAATTATTCATATTATTTATCCCTTCCCTGTATGCGGGGTCATTTTATGCCCCATGCGACTGTCCGGGCTGTTTTTAAGGATGCGGCGGCGGATCCGGCTACTGACGGGTTCGGAACCCGGGGTCGGAACGATCTCTCCGCCGCCTGTCCGCCCGGCGGCCGCCGGGCGGACAGAACGGTACAGACTTTCTTAAATCTTATACTCTGACGCATGGGGCGGGTCAACTCAATCCCAACATACAAGGTCGGATTAGCGTGAGCGTAATCCGACATTTCCCGTTAAAAAAACTTGTCATACATCTCGTCAGGATGCAGAGAACATCCGGCTGATTCCAGAATAATTTCAGGATTTTTTTCGTCTGTTTCATCCCATATCCACCGGAGATGATCTGTTTTTAAGGATTTTTCTGTTTTCCTGATATTCCGGGAAATCAGGACATATTCTTTCAGAGACGCGATCTGACGGTAATGCCCGAATTTTTTGCCCCGATTATAACTTTCGGCTGAGTCTGACATCACTTCAATAACCACATCCGGATTGAGCAGCATGTCTTTCTCTTTATCGTCGAATTTTCTATAACCGCAGTGTATCCGCGGTCATTCCGGTGAAAGCCGGAATGATGAAAATGTACTTTTACAATTTATTTCCCCTTAAACGGCTCTTTCCTGTTTCGGAAAAGTATTATGAGAAAAACGGCTGTCAGCACACAGATTATGGCAAACAGATCACCGTGACGGGTATAAAATGTCTTTGCATTAATAGCAGGCAGATCCTCTGTCACTGCCGCATCCCGGAAAAGCCGGGTAGTCTGCAAAATGCTGCCGGCCGGATCCACAAACCCGCTGATTCCCGTATTGGCAGCACGCACCAAAGATCGTCTGTTTTCCACGGCACGGAATACGGACATGGAAAAATGCTGATACGGAGCGCTGCTGTTTCCGTACCAGGCATCATTGGTGATATTGACCAGCAGATCCGCTCCATTTTTTACTGCTGCTGCCGAAAGTTCCGGAAAAATGATTTCATAGCAGATCAGCACTCCCATCCCAAATCTGCCGGCAGACAGAATCTCCCCTTTTGTACCGGTTTTGAAATCCCCGACCTGGGCCACGAGTTTTTTTACAAAGGGCAGCCATTTTTTCAGGGGCACATATTCACCGAAAGGCACAAGGTGAACTTTGTCAAACCGGCCCGCCACTTCTCCTTCGGGACTGATAAGATATGCACTGTTGTAATAATCAGCTCCCTGTTCCCCGCGCTCCCAGGAAGGACTGCCGATGAGAAACCATGCACCGATCTGCCGGATGCCGTCTGTAACTGTACGGGTGAGTTCTGTATTGTGTGAAAAATAAAAAGGGGCAGCGGTTTCGGGCCATACCACCAGATCCGGGCGGTTTTCCTTTACCGAAAGAGAAAGTTCCACGTATTTCCGGGTGCTGCCTTCCTGAAACGCGGGGTCCCATTTGACCATCTGATCAATATTTCCCTGCACAGCCGCTGCTTTTATGACAGGCGATGTCTTTTCCAGTTCCGCAACTGTCTGAATGCGTATTTTCCCGTAAAATGCGATGATGCCGAGGCAGATCAGAGCGGTTGCCAATACAGCGTATGTGAAACCTTTGCCGGTTCTTTCCCCCTGCCAGTCTGATTTCAGCACATACAGCACAAGAACAAAAACTGCTGCATTGATCAGCACAAGGAGAAAGGAAACACCGTAAACGCCTGTTATATCTGAAATCTGAATAAGATGCAGACATCGGAACTGGGAATATCCCAGCAGTTCCCAGGGAAAACCGCTCAGCAGATGAGAGCGTGCATATTCCAGAGCCACCCATGCAAAGGGCATCAGGCATAACAGGAAAAACGGTTTCCGGGCAGCAGATGTTATAAGCAGGGAAAAAAAAGCCGGATACAGGGCCAGGTATGCGGCCAGCAGAAACAGAAGGGGAACCGAAAGATATACCGGCAGACCGCCATAGGTCTGCATGGTATAAACCAGCCAGTACACCAGTCCCAGATAATGAACCAGACCGGCAATGAATCCCAGCCGGAAGCTTTCTTTGCAGGATACATTCCGCAGAGACCAGAGCAGGGGAATCAGGGCAAACCATGCCAGCCAATAGAGTCCGGTACGGGGAAAGGCTCCGGTCAGCAGCAGACCGCTGATCACGGGATAAACATATCTGTGCACAGAAAACAAATTCAATATATTCCGATCTTGCAGAATGTCATGGTTCCGGCTTTCGGGCCATGAGTTTATAAAAATCCGTGAGCAGGATCATTTTTCCCTCTCTCAGGGCCACACCCCAGATGGGAGATGATTTCACGCAGGCATCTATAAAAGCGGGCATGGGCTGTATGGTGTTTACCGGTATGGAAACATTGATATTTTCTGGCCTTCCAATATAGACGCCCGATATTTTCTCAGCATCATTGAGGATCAGAATCATGGGAGAGTCTCCGGCATCTGTTCTGATTCCCTGTCTGCCGAAAGAAAGTTTTTCCTCAAAACGGCAGAGCCGGTAATCTTTGGGATTTATCTGTTTCGGACTCCGCATTCCAGCGATCTGCTCCATATCCATGCCAAAACAGATATCAGCGCTTCGAAAGGTAAGGATTCTGATTTCCTCCGGAACCTGCCTGCTGCTTTCCGTTTTCATTCCAGAATCTTTCCGAACAGTTTTCCCATGTCAAGGATGGTGACATACCTGTCTTCATAAATGGTTTCACCACCCAGGGAAAAATCCTTCACTGCCCTGTCCAGTGTGGAAATGGGACGTTTGAGACTGCTCAGGGGAACCGATATGACATCTTCAACGGAATCCACCAGAATACCGGAGCGCACCCCCCCGCTGCTGCCAATCACAATACGGGATTTTTTCGTAACTCCGGTTGCAGACAGTCCCATGAGAAGATGAATGTCAATGACTGATTCAATATCCCCGCGCACATTGATAATGCCGATGATATATTCGGGACATCCCGGAACAAAAGTAACAGATTCATACGGAAGTATTTCCTTAATATCACTGCCGAAAAAGGCATAATAATCCTCTCCGAGCCGGAAAATGACCAGTTCGGTCTTTTCCTCTTCCGTATCAATGATTCTGTCCTCTTCTCTGCGTTTCTTCACTTCCGCGAGTATACGGTCACTTTTATACACATCTGTATAATCAGACAAAAATACCTCCCTAATGACTTACCTGCTGTCTGACGGCTCAATCTGGCATCTGATGTTCCGCAATCCATTTTAGGTGATTTCCATTAATGATTATACCGTTTTTCGTAGGGTGGGCACGGCTTTTTGTGCCCGCCGTTTCAGCAGGACGGCGGGCACAAAAAGCCGTGCCCACCCTGCAATGATGGTACATTTTTTGGTAGTGGGTCAAACCGGTTGATGACGCGGAAAAAACTCTACCCTCCCTTGAGGGAGGGGCAGGGGGAGGGTGGGAAAAAGTGTATGACTGCAGGGGATTTTTCCCCCTCCCCTAACCCCTCCCTCAAGGGAGGGGAATTCCAGAATCAAATGATTTGACCCACTACCCATTTTTTCATGGAAATCGCCTTAAAAATCATCAGGTCATTTCCGTTCACTGTCATTCCTGCAAAAGCGGGAATCCGGTAATTTAAGGTGATTTCCGGAAAAGAATATCCTATAAAAGCAGCAGAAGTTTCCGGTTTTTGCCCTGTGCCTGTGAACTGAACCGGGATATTTATTTTCATAAATCACCAACATGTTAATGATACCGGCTTTCGCGGGTATCACGGTGAAGCATAACATGAATCTTTGTTTTTAACATTAAATTGTTCATAAGGAAAGTTTTTTTTCATCCGGAAAGCTCAGCCTCAGATATAATCATATATTTTTCTCAGTTTGCAGTTTTTCAGGCACTCTTTGATCATTTTTATATTGATCATCCGGAATGCTTGTCATAAGATGAACAAAGATATACATAACTGTCCGGACAGGAACCGGATGGAAGGTTTTGTTTACCAGTCAACTTAATCTGCATGAAGGAGGAATGTTCTGATGAAATGTATTAAATCTATTGTTTTTTCAACGAGTCTGATGACTGCTCTGCTCTTTGGCCCGGCTGTATCGGCACAGCAGGAAGCTTCTCACAGGGAAAGCAGCACTTCCGTGACAGAAACAGATGTTCCCGCATCTCAGGCAGCCGGAAAATTGAAAAATCCTGAAATAAAAGATATTCCGGCATCCAATGAATCTGAAAGTGCGGATACGGAAGGCCGGAATAAAGCAGAAGCGGTTTCCTCTGAGAAATCCGGTATTCCGAAAACCGGGGAAGAAAAAAAGGCTGAGTCTTCTGCTGAAAAGCCGGATGCCCTGAAAACCGGGGAAGAAAAAAAGGCTGAGTCTTCTGCTGAAAAGCCGGATGCCCTGAAAACCGGGGAAGAAAAAAAGGCTGAGTCTTCTGCTGAAAAGCCGGATGTTCCGAAAACCGGGGAAGAAAAAAATACGGCAGTTTCCTCTGAAAAATCCGATACTCCGGAAAGCAAAAAAGATCAGGATTCCCCGATCTCCCCCAAAACCCTTTCCGTACAGGTGAAAAAGGCCAATGTGCGGAAAGATGCCTCTCTGAACGCCAAAATCAATGCACAGTTGAAAAAGGGACAGGCCGTCACCGTTACCGAGGTAAAGGATGAATGGTATCATATCCAGTTGGATGACGGGGAGCATGGATGGGTGCACAGAAGCACTCTGGGTGAAAAAACAGTCAGAGGAAAGGATATAAAACCCGGAGACAGCATTTCCCTTACCGGTAACGGCAATATCCGCGTGTCGCCTGACCTGACAGCCGGGGTTCTCAGTGTTCTGAAAAAAGGGGATACTGTGGTTATAAAGGAACACGGTGAGGAATGGTATCATGTGCAACTGGCTGACGGCAGGGATGGATGGGCACATAAAAAACTCTTTGCAAAGCGTGCCCCAGTGCGTCTGCATAAAATGGAAGGCCTCAGGATTGAAAAAAGCGGAAAAAACGAGGAAAAAATTTATTTCCTGTACAAAGGCCCGAAACCCCCTGACATTGCTATCAGCAAAGCCGATTCCATCCGGATTATCTGCGATTTTTCCAATACCCGTCCGGGAAAGGGAATTGAAAAGAAAACCGAGGTGAAGGGCAACCTGATTCAGGCTGTCCGTACCGGTCTTCATGGGGAAGATCAGTCAGATCTCAGGGTTGTTTTTGATATGGTTCCGGGGGCAGAGTATGAACTGGAGCATTTTTTTGTAAAAAAGGAACTGTATCTTATCATTGTCAAAAAACAGTGACAGGGAGTTGTTCACATCTGGTACATTCCCTTTAAAGGCATAAGGCGATTTCCATGAAAAAATGTACCATATTGTAGGGTGGGCACGGCTTTTGTGCCCACCGTTTCAGCAGGACGGCGGGCACAAAAAGCCGTGCCCGCCCTACGAAAAACGGTATAATCTTTAATGGAAATCACCTAAGTAATACGAAGCGGCAGTTTGCTGATAAGGGGAAAAAAACTCTGAGGAGAATCCTATGAATATTCTGGTGGGATATGACGGAACAAATGCCGGAAAGGAGGCCCTGAATCTGGGGATCAGGCATATCAGGGCCTTTGGCGGCAGGCTTTTCATTATCCGCTCTTTGGGAAGCAGTGCGGCCGAGGATATGGAAAAAATTGAAAGTGCCCAGAGGGATCTGAGTTATGCCGAGACTTTGTGCAGGGAAAACAGAGTGTTCTGCGATGTCCGTCTGCTGATTCGGGGGCTGGAACCGGGTGAGGATATTGTCACATTTGCCAATGAGAACAATATAGAGGAAATCATTGTGGGTGTGAAACGGCGCTCACGGGTGGGAAAAATCATTTTCGGGTCCACTGCCCGTTATGTGATTATGGAAGCCCGATGCCCGGTGGTCACGGTAAAATAAAGGTTTCAGGTCTTAATCACCAGATTTTCATGCTTTAAGGCGATTTCCATGAAAAAATGTACCATCATTGCAGGGTGGGCACGGCTTTTTGTGCCCGCCGTTTCAGCAGGACGGCGGGCACAAAAAGCCGTGCCCGCCCTACGAAAAACGGTATAATCATTAATGGAAATCACCTAAGTAAGGTTCCATAAATTTTCAGGCATAAAATTTTCAGAAAAACCGGATTTTTGTGAAAAATCCGGTTTTTTGAATACACGAAAATTTTTGATTGCCTATTTATCTGTGATTGTCACGTCATGTGCAATTTTTTAAACCAGTTGAAATTATGCAATTCCGGTGCAAACCGCAATCCGGCCAAAAATTCTGGATACCGGAGTTCTCCGGTATTACGGGAAAAGCTGCACATCATGTGATTGTCCGCACACAGACATTTTGTCAAAATCAGAAAAGGGGGAAAAATGCAGCAGACCATTGACCGGACCTTTTTGTGCAAACTGTTTTACCTGCTTGTTTCTCTTATGGGATCAGACATCCTTTTTCCCTGTGTTTCCCAGACTGCCGAAAATCCGAAAATGAGCATTTCCCAGGCTGTGGAAACCGCTCTTGCCAATAATCCGAATCTCGAGGCAGCACAGAAGCGCATTACTGGGGCAGAGGAAAAAATCGCACAGGCAGACGCGGGCCTCATGCCCCAGGCTTACCTGAGTCAGCGTTACAGTCATACCGACAATCCCATGTGGGCATTAGGAACCAGACTCAATCAGGAGCGGATCACGGCAGCGGATTTTGATCCCGGCCGGCTTAATAATCCGGATGCCATTGACAATTTTGCCACATCCGTATCTGTATCATGGCCTGTGTATGACAGCGGCAGAACATGGTACGGCAGACAGCAGGCCAGGCTGAATCATGAGGCTGTGAATTTCATGACAAATCGTGTCCGGCAGCAGGTGATCGGCCGGACGATCATGTCTTATGTGGGTGTGCTGCTTTCTGATGAAAACCTGAAGGTTATGGAGCAGACGCTGGAAACAGCCAGAACCCATTTCAGCATGGTGGAATCCCGGTTCAAAGGCGGTTTTGTGGTCAAAAGCGATCTGCTCCGCGCACAGGTGCATATCGCAGATCTGGAACAGCAGAGACTGCAGGCCCAAAGCCAGACCGATATAAGCCGGTGTATGCTTAATGTGGCTATGGGCGTGGACGGGAATATGCGTTATGAACTGAACAGCCCTCTGGAAAAAGGCAAAGGACCTGACGAGTCCCTTGATGTCTGGATTGCCAAAGCACTGTCAACGCGTCCGGATCTCATTCATCTGAAACTCCAGGAAAATATTGCTGATAAAGAAGTGAACAAGGCCCGATCCGCTCATTATCCCTCAGTCAGTCTGGAGGGGAATTATGAACTTAATTCCGAAAAAGGGGATGATTTCGGAGATAATTACAATATCGGCGCTCTGGTTTCCCTCAATCTGTATTCCGGAGGGCGCATATCCGCAGGAATCCGTGAGGCACGGGCTTCCCAGGAAGAGGTGAATGCCATGATCCGTGCCACAGAGCAGCAGGTCTGCGGAGAGACCCGGCAGGCTTTTTTCAATGCCCAAAGCGCATGGGAGCGGATCAAAGTGGCACAGGCCGCAACCGGACAGGCTGAAGAATCCCTGCGCATTGTGCAGAACCGCTACAATTCCGGGCTGTTCACCATTACAGATTTGCTGGATTCGGAAACCGCATTGCACCAGGCCAGGACAAACCATCTCCGGGCTGTTCATGACTACCGGGTGGCTGCCGTGCAGCTTGCCCTTGCAGCCGGAACCCTTGATGAGAATTTTCAGTAAGCATTTCCAATCTGCCACCAAGACACAGAGACGCAAAGTTTCACAAAGGTTAAGGCGAGTTACATGAAAAAATGTACCATATTGCAGGGTGGGCACTGCTTTTTGTGCCCGCCGTCCTGCTGAAAAGGTGGGCACAAAAAGCCGTGCCCACCCTAGGAAAAACGGCATAATCTTTAATGGAAATCACCTAATGCAAAATTATTTTTCAGCTTTCATATAAGCAGGGATGATTAAACAGGCAGGGTGGGCAAATTGTCTGAACCGCTGATTCATCTGATTTTTTTGATTTCCCTGATTTTTTCATCACCCGTCAGTTTAATCAGTTTAATCAGTTTAATCAGCGGTTCAGACAGTGTTCAGACAAACACAGCAAACAATTCAGCAAACAAAAAAGGAAGGTGCGGAATGAGAAAATCAGTTCAACTGGCAATGGCTTTGGTTTTTGTTCTTTTCTTTTTCTTTGCTTACAGTCTGTCCTTTGCCTGGCCCATACCGGATACCGGGCAGAGCAAATGCTATGACAATGAAAAGGAAATCCCCTGCCCGCAGCCGGGAGAGCCTTTTTACGGGCAGGACGGGAATTACACCATCAATCCGCCATCCTACTCCAAACTGGATGCCAATGGAAATGACCTGCCGGATTCCGCTGCAACTTGGGTGATGGTGCGGGACAATGTGACCGGGCTGATATGGGAAGTGAAGCAGAATAAAGATGATGTTCAGGATTATGACAATCCTAATGATGCAGATAATTATTATAATAGCACATTTATCAACGCCCTTAATTCGCAATCATTTGGAGGTTCTTCCGACTGGCGACTACCGAATTTAGAATCGCTTCGTTCATTAACAATGATGGACAAGACAGACCAATCCCTCGACTCATTTTATTTTTCAAATATGAATTCAGGTTATTATTTGTCAAGTAGTATTTATTTTACTTCTGACTTCTATCATAATTATAGACTGACTTTCACTCTTAGCGAAAATTCTGATTCAGGTTACGATGGTCCTTATGCATCTTATATTATTTATGACCCTTTTATTTTTATTGATCAAGATTCTTTTGCTATTGCTATCCATATTAATGGAAATTTTTTATCAGATTTTATGATAGTAAATGGAGACGGAACAGTTACCGATATTAATACAGGTCTGGGTAGTGGGTCTGCACATACTGACAAAAAATTAACTATTTGATATTATTATATTTAAAAAAATATACTGATTTTTGTCTATACATAATAAATACAAATAGTTATACGATACATCCATGATACTGCTTATACTGATTATAAATAACATATTGATTTATATATTAAAAAAATCAGTATGAGCAGTCCCACTACCCAGGTCTGATGTGGCAACAGACTACAGAAACAAACCTGATCTGGGAAGAATCTCTGCATTATTGCAGCAGTGAAATGAAACTTGGCGGATATAATAACTGGCGTCTTCCTTCAATAAAAGAATTGGGAAGCATTATGCAGCCTTCACAAATGGCTTATTTTCTCCCTGGCTCCGAAGGATATTCCTGTTGGTCTTCTACAACAGTTACTGCTAATGAGAATCAGGCATTTGCCATGAGATTTGAAAAACGATACGCAGATCTTTCAAATGATGTTGGCGATATGTCAAAAATAAAGACAGACAGTTCAATCTCATGCCGTGCTGTCCGCTGCGGTCAAGACAGGATACAGGGAAATATTTATATTACTTCTCCCCGTCAGGCTTCCCTCTGGAACATCGGCAGCAATATGCCGATACGTTGGGATACAGCGAATATTTCAGGCAATGTAAATATTGCCATATCCTATTCTGGCGGAAAACCCGGAACATTTCAAAATATTATTTCTGATACGGCCAATGACGGCAGTTTTGACTGGACTGTTGACACCATACCCTCATTCAACTGCATGTTAAAAATCGAACATCTGTCCGATCCGTCCAAAGGCACAATCCAGGGACTTTTCACCATCGGCAGTTTCCTGAAAGCCAGCCCCGCCAATGTTGTTCTGGAAGAACCCACAGATCCGAATACTGCGGGTGTTTCCGAAACATTCAGAATCATGCTGAATAATGATCCCGGAAGTGATGTCACTCTCCGCCTTTACAGTTCCAACCCCGGAGAATTCAGCCTTTCCCCGGCTTCCGTCACCCTGAACAGTGCCAACTGGAATACCGGAGCAGAAGTCACACTCACACCGGAATATGACGGCATTCCCGACAATGATCAGACGGCCTCGGTAATCGTGTCAACGGTCAGTGAATATGCGGCATTTCAGGCAAAAGAGGTTTCCCTTGTCCGCGTCACTGTCCGGGATACATCCACCGCTGTAACGGCACAGTCGGTTTTTCCCGCATACGGAACAGCAGGTTCCCCGCTTGACATCACTGTCAGGGGAACAAATTTCAGCAGCACAACCCCGGTTTACATTTACCCGGAAGGCGGCACTCCCGCTGCAATCACACTGGTCACGGTACTGAATGATACAACCCTTCAGGTGACAGTTCCCGCACAGGCAGCAGGGGATTATCATCTTAAAGTATCTGAATCTGTGCTGAAAAATGCTCTCACATTTGCCACCGCTTCTACCCTGGATACAAAGAAAGCCATTGTCGTTGCCGGAAGCGGTCCGTATTTTGACAACAGCCTGTGGAATGCCACGGAAAAATGCGTGAACAAAGCATATCAGACCCTTGCCTTTCAGGGATATTTCGCAGACAATATCAATTTTCTCAGCCGCAAACTCTGGGCCGATGTGACCGGCAACGGGGAAAATGACATTGATGCGGACGCAACAAAAGCCAATTTTGAAAACGCTGTCAAAACCTGGGCTGCGAATAATACAGATGAACTCCTGATTTACATGACCGGCCCCGGCGGAGACGGCAGTTTTCAGTTCGGCAGCAATGCGGCTCCGGACAATCTCACCGCAGCAACGCTGGATTCCTGGCTGGATACATTGCAATCTGCAGCTTCCTGCAAAGTCATTGTGATTTATGACGCGTGCCAGTCCGGTTCCTTCCTTTCCCCTTTGGCCGGGGAAAACCGCATTCTCATCACTTCCGCAACTGCGGATCAAAGAGCCTGGTTTCTGGATGATGGGGAGTTTTCCTTTTCCTTCCGCCTGTTTGATTCCCTTTTTCACAATGCCGATCTGATCGAATCCTTCAAAACAGCGAAGAACAACACCGGTTCCGTGCAGATGCCGCTCATTGAGTGGAGCGGAGACGGAATTCCAGACACATTTTCCGCAGGACGCAGTGATCCGGAAACCATCATCATCGGCAGAGGACGCGTGGAAGACACATATCCTCCGGAAATCGGAACCGCGTTCGCAAATCCGGCAATGATTGCCAGTCCGGAGAAATCGTCAACGCTTTCCGCTTCCGGCATAAAAGCGGACAACGGCCTCAGCCGTGTCTGGGCCAGAATCATTCCGCCGTTGGAAAAGTGCGTATCTCCGGGAGAGCCGGTCATTGTGCTGCCCACTGTAAAACTGCTGAAACAGAGTGACGGCGCAACCTATCAGAACAGTTATGAGGAGTTCACACAGCAGGGATATTACAATATTTTCGTTTATGCCAAAGACCTGAAGGATTTCCAGTCCCTTCCCAGACTGTTCACCGTGAACCAGTCAGACGGCACAAAAGCCGATCCCGGTGATGTGAACGCGGACGGAACCGTCACCCTGGCCGATGCCATTCTTGTCCTGAAACTCATGGCCGGAAAAAACGTGACACCCGCGCCCGGTTCGGATATAAATGAGGATAATAAAACCGAAATGGCAGATGCGGTGTTTATTTTGCAGAAAGTTGCAGGAACAAGATAACTGAGGAAGGAGTGTCAAATTTTCAGTTTGGCACTCCTCCGTGCTTAACGTAATGGCATTGACGGTCAGCACGGGAACGGGGAAAAAATCGGCTGAAAACAAAATTGCAGGACTTCAAATGAATACATCAGATGCAGAAAACATTCCCGGACTTTCACAGGCCGAAGCCGCAGACCGCCTGGTGGAAGAGGGATACAACGAACTGCCTGCTGCCCAGAAACGGCAGATCTGGCATATTGCATTGGAAGTGGTGCGGGAACCCATGTTTCTGCTTCTGCTGTCCTGCGGCATTCTTTACCTGCTGTCCGGAGAGGTGCAGGAAGCAATGATGCTGCTGGGATTTGTCTTTGTGGTCATGGGCATCACCTTTTATCAGGAACGCAAAAGCGAACGCGCGCTGGAGGCTTTGCGGGATTTGTCCAGTCCCCTTGCACGGGTGATCCGGGATGGTGAAAAAATGCGCATTCCGGGCAGGGAAGTGGTGCGGGAGGATATACTTATGCTGCGTGAGGGGGATCGTGTTCCGGCTGATGCGGTGATTCTTGACTGCATGAATCTGTCTGCGGATGAATCCCTGCTTACGGGTGAATCCGTGCCTGTGCGCAAATCCAAATCAAAGGAAAACAGCCCTCAGACCGCAGCACCGGGCGGAGATGATCAGCCTTTTGTCTATTCCGGTTCCCTGATTGTAGGCGGCCAGGGAATCGCGCAGGTTCTGCACACGGGAGCGGAAACCGAAATCGGGAAAATCGGCAAAGCACTTCGCAGTCTGGAGCCGGAAGATACGCCTTTGCAGCAGCAGACTGCAAAACTGGTGCGCAATCTGGCTTTCATGGGACTTATGCTCTGCATTCTTGTTGTCGTGGTATTTGGTCTCACACGCGGAGACTGGCTCCACGCGTTTCTCGCGGGACTGTCGCTGGCAATGGCCATGCTGCCGGAGGAATTTCCTGTTGTACTTACCATATTTCTTGCTATCGGAGCCTGGCGCATTTCTCAGCACAATGTGCTGACACGGCGGGTTCCTGCTGTGGAAACCCTGGGTTCTGCCACTGTGCTGTGCGTGGACAAAACCGGAACCCTGACTATGAACCGCATGACCGTCAGTGATTTGTATGCCAATGGCAGGTTCATGGAAGTCAGTGCCAATCTCAGTTCCCTGCCTGAAGAATTTCACAAAGTGGTGGAATACAGTCTTCTGGCCAGTCCCGCTGATCCCTTTGATCCTATGGAAAAAGCAATGAAAGAACTGGGCATCTCCACACTGGCACATACCGAACATCTGCATAAAGACTGGATTTTACAGAGGGAATATCCCCTTTCACAGGAACTGCTGGCAATGTCCCGCGTCTGGCGATCCCCGGAGGGAAAAGATTATATCATTGCTGCCAAAGGCGCGCCTGAGGCCATTGCGGATCTCTGCCATTTCAGCCCGGAACAGACCAAAGATTTGCTGAAGGCCATTGACGATCTCAGCAGTCTGGGACGCCGCGTTATTGCTGTGGCCAGTGCACGTTTCCGCAAAAGCCGACTGCCCGGAGAACAGCACGCGTTCCATTTCACCTTTGAGGGACTGCTGGGACTGACTGATCCACTGCGACCCGGTGTGAAAGAAGCCATTGCAGAATGTTATACTGCCGGTATCCGCACCATTATGATTACAGGAGATTATCCCGGAACAGCCCGGAACATTGCGCTCCAGCTTGGCCTGAAAAATCCGGATGAGTGCATCACAGGCCCGGAACTTGCGCAGATGGATACAGAGGAACTGGCCCGCCGTGTGCGGGAAGTGAATATCTTCGCCCGAATGGTTCCGGCGCAGAAACTGGGGCTGGTGGAGGCATTGAAGAAAAACAGAGAAGTCGTTGCCATGACCGGAGACGGAGTCAATGACGCACCCGCGCTGAAAGCCGCACATATCGGCATTGCTATGGGCGGACGGGGAACCGATGTTGCGCGTGAAGCTGCTTCCCTGGTGCTGCTGGATGATGATTTTTCTTCCATTGTGAAGGCCGTGAAAATGGGGCGCAGGATTTTTGCCAATCTCCGCAAGGCCATGCGCTATATTTTTTCTGTGCATATTCCCATTGCAGGCATGTCCCTGATACCCGTGCTTTTTGAATGGCCTCTGGCCCTGTTTCCTGTTCACATTGTGTTTCTTGAGCTTATTATAGATCCGGCCTGCTCCATTGTTTTTGAGGCAGAGGAAGCGGAAAAAAACTGCATGGAGCAGCCGCCCCGTAATATTGGGGAGCCTTTGTTCGGAAAACAGGCCGTGCTCATCAGCATGATGCAGGGAATGGTCATTCTGGGCGCAGTTATTGTCATTTACTGGTGGGCCTTGTCCATTCACGGAGACCAGTCAGCCCGTGCGCTGGCCTTTATGACTTTGGTGATTTCCAATCTGGCTCTGATTTTTACCAACCGCTCCGAAACCCGATCCATTCTGGCAACAATCAGAGAGCCCAATAAAGCACTGTGGTGTATCAGCGGAGCAACCATACTCATGCTGATTGTGGTCATGACCCTTCCCTTTTTTCATGCCCTGTTCCAGTTCTGTTTTGTGCGGTCTGCTGATATTGGATACTGTCTGCTGGCAGGATTTGTCTGCATTCTCATCCTGGAATTCCTGAAAACACCTTTCATGCGCCGGGTATTGGGAGGTTAAGGCTTTTACCGGGTTTGATCACCCGCGCTTTTTAAGTACTCAACCGAAAATTTTCGTGTATTAAAAAAACCGGATTTTTCCGAAAAATCCGGTTTTTCGTAAAAATTATACCATTACTTGAAACATTCCGGTTGTAAAATACCGCATTCGAAAAATTTGTATCAGCAGAATTTATAAAAATGTAAGTATCGGTATAGTTTAAACAGCCACGAATAACACGAATCTGCACGAATGCACAAACCATAATTCGTGCAATTCGTGGCTGTACCATCAAATCTTCTGAGTAATGGTATATGCCTGAAAATATATGGAAACATACTTATGTCAAACTCACGCTGAAACAGAAAGGAATCAATCCATATGCGAAAAAAATTCAATGATACCGGGCTGTGTGTACCCCGCCTGCATTATATGGCTGATATATCCGGTAAAATCAGTCAGATTGTCCGGCTTGTGGAACAGGGGGAATACTTCACAATCAACCGTCCTCGGCAGTACGGCAAAACAACCGTACTTTCAATTCTGGCTAAACAGCTTAATCAGGAGAAGGATTATCTGGCACTGAAAATCAGTTTTGAAGAACTGGATACAGACACGTATAAAAATGCGGAAAGCTTTGTCTGTGCTTTCCTGAATCTGCTCATAAGGGAATTTCAGTATCTGGGTCTGCCGGATTTGTCTGATTTTACTGAAAAGCATACGGCTTCGGTAAAACAGATGCCGGATCTGTCCGTTTTTATCACAAAACTTGTCCGTGATATGGTGCAGGAAAAATCACCTGTGCTGCTGATTGATGAAGTGGACAAAAGTTCGAACAATCAGCTCTTCCTGGATTTCCTCGGCATGATGCGGAACAAATACCTGCAACGCAATGAGGGAAAAGACCATACATTTCAGTCCGTCATCCTGGCCGGAGTCCATGATGTAAAATCTCTCAAAGCAAAAATACGGCCTGATGATGAAAGGAAATACAACAGTCCCTGGAATATAGCGGCTGATTTTACTGTGGATATGAGTCTGAATCCTGATGAAATCGGAACCATGCTGAAAGAATACAGCAGTGACAAAGGTATTCAGCCGGATATTCCGGCCATTGCGGAGAAATTATACTATTATACCTCCGGTTATCCTTATCTGGTGAGCAAACTCTGCAAATTCATTGATGAGCAGATTGTTCCCGCAAGAGAGGATAAAAACTGGTCGGTCGCGGATGCGGATGCAGCTTTCCGGATGATTGTCAACGAAGGATATACTACAACCCTGTTTGACAGTCTGGCAAAGAATTTGGAAAACAACGCTGAACTTTATGATACTGTCCTGAATATGGTGATTAACGGCAGAACCATGACTTTTACCATTTCAGATCCCATTATCAGTTTGGGGTATCTCTATGGTATTATTTCAAAAACAGATGAAGGGCAGTGCCGGATTCATAACCGGATTTTTGAACAGCGGATTTATGCACATATGATGTCGAAACTGGGCAGAACAGCGTATAAAGAGATTCAGGGGCTGGGAGAATCCGTGTTTTTTCATAATGATATTCTGGATATAAAACTGATTTTGCAAAAATTCCAGACTTTCATGAAAGAACATCATTCACACAAAGATCAGAAATTTCTGGAACGGGAGGGACGTCTTCTGTTTCTTTCCTTCCTCAGATCCATTATCAACGGCAAAGGATTTGAATTCAAGGAGCCGAATGTGTCTGATGAACGCCGCATGGATATTGTCATCACATACAAAAACAGACGGTATGTGGTTGAACTCAAACGCTGGTACGGCCCCAAAGCACATCAGGAAGGGCTTCAGCAGTTGAGCGATTATCTTGACATGTTTTCCCTGAAGGATGGGTATCTGCTGATTTATGATTTCAGCAAAAACAGAGAATATAAACAGGAAGATATTGTGTTTCATGACAAGCGGATTTTTGCCGTATGGGTGTGAGGCAATTGCTTTTATACAATCCGGAGGAGTGCAAAAATTGAGCGGAGCGGTTTTTTGCAAAGCAATCCGGAGGAGTGCAAAAATTGAGCGGAGCGGTTTTTTGCAAAGCAATCCGGAGGAGTGCAAAAATTGAGCGGAGCGGTTTTTTGCAAAGCAATCCGGAGGAGTGCAAAAATTGAGCGGAGCGGT
>JBFXEJ010000080.1:0-7025 GCA_050180235.1 Desulfococcaceae bacterium | reverse complement strand
CAATCCGGAGGAGTGCAAAAATTGAGCGGAGCGGTTTTTTGCAAAGCAATCCGGAGGAGTGCAAAAATTGAGCGGAGCGGTTTTTTGCAAAGCAATCCGGAGGAGTGCAAAAATTGAGCGGAGCGGTTTTTTGCAAAGCCGGAACCGGGGAAAAACTGACAATAAATATTGTATCAAATCAATGGAGAATCGGTATTACAGCCACGAATTGCACGAATGACACGAATTACGGTTTGTGCATTCGTGCAGATTTGTGTTATTCGTGGCATTTTAACCTATACTGATACTTACATTTTTATAATCTATGCTGAGGCAGGTTTTTCGAATGCGGTATTTTACAACTGAAATGTTTCAGGTAATGGTATAATGGCATTGAACCGCAGACTCATTCCAAAACAGAAAGGAAAAACACAGATGCGAAAAAAATTCAATGATACCGGGCTGTGTGTACCCCGCCTGCATTATATGGCTGATATATCCGGTAAAATCAGTCAGATTGTCCGGCTTGTGGAACAGGGGGAATACTTCACCATAAACCGTCCGCGGCAGTACGGCAAAACAACCGTACTGTCACTTCTGGCAAAAGAACTGAATCAGCGCAGGGATTATCTGGCTCTGAAAATCAGTTTTGAAGAACTGGATACAGACACGTATAAAAATGCGGAAAGCTTTGTCTGTGCCTTCCTGCATCTGCTCATAAGGGAATTTCAGTATCTGGGGCTGCCGGAATTGTCGGATTTTACTGAAAAGCATACTGCTTCGGTAAAACAGATGCCGGATCTGTCCGGTTTTATTACAAAACTTGTCCGCGATATGGTGCAGGAAAAATCCACAGTACTGCTGATTGATGAAGTGGACAAAAGTTCAAACAATCAGCTTTTTCTGGATTTCCTTGGCATGCTGCGGAACAAATATCTGCACCGCAATGAGGAAAAAGACCATACATTTCATTCCGTGATCCTGGCCGGTGTCCATGATGTAAAATCTCTCAAAGCCAAAATACGGCCTGATGATGAAAGAAAATACAACAGTCCCTGGAATATAGCGGCTGATTTCACCGTGGATATGAGTCTGAATCCTGAAGAAATCGGAACCATGCTGAAAGAATACAGCAGTGACAAAGGCATTCAGCCGGATATTCCGGCCATTGCGGAGAAATTATACTATTATACCTCCGGTTATCCTTATCTGGTGAGCAAACTCTGCAAATTCATTGATGAGCAGATTGTTCCCCCAAGAGAGGATAAAAACTGGTCGGTCGCGGATGCGGATGAGGCTTTTGCCATGATTGTCAGGGAAAAATATACTACAACCCTTTTTGACAGTATGGCAAAGAATCTGGAAAACAGCCCGGATCTTTATGAAAATGTTTTTCAGATTGTCATCAACGGAAAAAGAATTCCTTTCAATATCAGCGTGCCTGTCATTCATCTGGGATATTTGTACGGTATTTTCACAGAGTCAGATGAATACTGCAAAATTCACAACCGGATATTTGAACAGCGTATTTACAGTTATATGACGACAAAACTTCTGACATCCGAACATGAACCTTTACTGTCACCCCAGCCGGAATATTACATGGAAGACGGGCTGAATCTCAGACTGATACTTGTGAAATTCCAGACTTTTATGAAAGAGCACCATTCACACAAAGATCAGAAATTTCTGGAACGTGAGGGGCGTCTTCTGTTTCTTTCCTTCCTCAGACCCATTATCAACGGCAAAGGATTTGAATTCAAGGAGCCGAATGTGTCTGATGAACGCCGCATGGATATTGTCATCACATACAAAAACAGACGGTATGTGCTGGAACTCAAACGCTGGTACGGCCCCAAAGCACATCAGGAAGGGCTTCAGCAGTTGAGTGACTATCTTGACATGTTTTCCCTGAAGGAAGGCTATCTGCTGATTTATGATTTCAGCAAAAACAGGGAATATAAACAGGAGGATATTGTGTTTCAGGACAAGCGGATTTTTGCAGTATGGGTGTGAGATTCGGGGCAGACGGAATATGGGAAATTTTTTGATATATATTCAGTAACTATAAATTCAATGCCGTTTCCTTAAGCAGAAAATTCCCCTCCCCCGGCGGGAGGGGTCAGGGAGGGGGAAAACAGCAATTTGTAATCAGATGATATTTTCACCCTCCCCTGCCCCTCCCTCAAGGGAGGGGAGCCTTAAGGTGATTTCCAGAAAAAAATATACCACCAAAGTATCAAAAGCTTCCAGCTTTTGCCCTGTGAACTGAAATGGAATATTTATTTTCAGAAATCGCCTAAGGAAACGGCATTGACTATAAATTGTTTGTCAATATATGACAACTATGGTAAATATCCGGAGGATTTTGATCAATGGTATTCCAATGAGCTTTTAAGCAAAGGAAGAGGTGTTCATGAAAAAGATTCTGATTTTTCTGCTGATTGTCATGGTATTTCAGACAGGCACGGTCATGGCTGACATCCTCATCATCGTGAATAAGGATGTGCCGGATACATTTTTTTCTGTTTGCGGCAAAAATGACCTTCATTTTTTAACAATTGACAGCGCAGGGCGGGTTCCGTTATGCTCCACCCACCCTGCAACCTTTGCAGGCTTGGCCGGGGAAATCCCCCGGCTGTCACGGCAGATGAATTGCCAAAAAATGCTTCAGACAGAACATTAATATCATGAAAAGGAAAGAGTTATGTGGAAATCATTAAGCATTGCAAAAAAAATATGGCTGAGCCTGAGTATTCTGATTATCGGTTACTTTGCTTCCATGATATTCGGATTTGTACAGGGAAGGCAGACCGAGCTGCGTCTGCACGGTGTATCCGATTATATGTTTCCGGCTGCGGTTCAAAGTCAGCTTGCCCTATCCGCATTCAACGATCAGATTACAGGATACGAGCAGTCCGTCATATTGGGAGACACAGATATTCTGGAGGCCGCAAAACAAAAATCGGCCCTGGCTGAAAATGCCCTACGCAGCATTTCAGGGCTGTCTGGGCTGGAAAGCGGCAGATTAAAAGAGGTGCAGGAAACACTGAAACAGCATACAGACTTCACTGCTGCGGCACAGAACATATATGCGGATATGAACAGAACAGCGGCCGGAGATGAACTTGGTGCTGCTGAAAAATTTAAGGAGGATGCTGCGCGGCTGGCACGGGAGACCGAAGATATACGCAAAAAACTGGAAACGTTCACATCGGCATTTTCAGATGATCTGAAAAATGAAATATCATCTGCCAGCGACATCACGAAGCAGAACCGCTATATGAATCTGTATGTCTTTTGCATTGTTGTCAGCATTTCTCTTGTTTCCATCGGATTTCTGATCACACTCGGCATAACCCGGCCCGTATCCCGTATCGTGGAAGTGGCCAATGCAATGGCCCGTGGGGATTTCAGCAAAGAAATCACGGTTCACAGCAAAGATGAACTGGGAACTCTGGCAGCGGCATTCCGTCATATGAAAGATACCATAGGCGGAACTGTCCGGGTGGCGGAAAAGATTGCAGAAGGGGATCTTTCCGTAAAGGTGAATATCCTTTCTGAAAAAGATATGCTCGGCAAATCCCTTGACATGATGGTGTCCAATCTCAAAGAAGCGGTTCAGATCGCGGAAAAAATAGCGGATGGGGATTTTACTGTACAGGCAAAAGCTCTTTCAGACAGGGATATGTTTGGCAAATCCCTGATCCGGATGGTAAAAACGCTCAAGGATATTGTCAGGAGCATCAACTCTCTTACGGATGCTGTTCTGGAGGGAAAACTGAACACACGGGGCGATGCGGAAAAATTCGGAGGGGAATATGCCCGGATTATCCACGGTGTGAATGCCACACTGGATGCTGTTGTCAGTCCTCTGAGAACAACAGCCGGATATGTAAACAGGATTTCCAAAGGCGACCTGCCGGAACCCATTGCAACTGAAGCTAAAGGGGATTTTAATGAGATCCGCAGCAGCATCAACATAATGATCGAAAATCTCACCCGTTTTGCCGTGGATGTGCAAAGCGCTGCTGAACAGGTGGCCACCGGAAGCGAAGAACTGAGCAGCAGTGCGGAGCAGGTCTCGCAGGGAACTTCCCAGCAGGCGGCAGGTGTTCAGGAAATAAGCAGTTCCATGGAGGAAATGAGTTCAATGGTAAGTCAGAACGCGGATAATGCGCAGAGAACCGCTATCATTGCGGAGAAGGCCGCACAGGATGCACGGGCGGGAAGCAGTGCCGTTAATGAAACCGTTGCTGCCATGAAAAGCATTTCGGAAAAAATTCTGATCATTGAAGATATCGCGGGACAGACCAATATGCTGTCTCTGAATGCTGCCATTGAGGCCGCACGGGCCGGGGAACACGGCAAGGGTTTTGCCGTGGTTGCCTCGGAAGTCAGGGAGCTGGCAAAGAATACCAAAAAAGCGGCCAAAGACATCAATATGCTTTCCGTATCCAATCTTGAGATAGCCGAAAAAACAGTCGGTCTTCTGGATGAAATGGTGAAAGGCATACAGAACACGGCTGATCTGATACAGGATATCAGCGCATCCGGTGCGGAACAGGCCGGAGGCATAGGAGAGGTGAACAAGGCCATTCAGCAACTGGATCATATTATACAGGAAAACGCAGCCATCACTGAGGAAATGGCAGCCACCAGCCGCGAATTTTCATTCCAGGCTGAAAAACTGCTTAAAACAGCCTCATTTTTCAAAATTTCCGAATCTGCGAAGCAGCGGATGCAGAAAAACACAGAAATTCCGGAAACCGGCCCGCAGAAACTCCTCATTGATGTGGAGGCAATGCCTGAATCCGACAGGATTGTACTGATGAAATATCTGAGGCCCGTAAGCGAAACAAACGGAAAAAAACTGTCTGAATCCGCAAAGGACATGCCGGATAACAGCGAAAATGAAAAAATCGGACACAACAGCGGGAAAGAGAACGCATTCATTGAAATTGAAGGCGCCTGTGAAAATGATTTCGAAACATATTAATATCAGTGAAGATCAGAAAAACCTGGGGTGCGAATATCTGACCTTCCGTCTGGAGAAAGACTTTTTCGCGCTCGAAGCGGCCGGAGTTCTGGAAGTGATAAAATACAGACCTGCAACCGAAGTTCCCAGGATGCCGCTCTGGCTGCCCGGTATCATCAACCTGCGGGGCAGCCTGATTTCAGTGATTGATCCGGCCATTATTTTCGGCATGGATATGTCTGTGCAAAAGGCATGGTTTGTCATCTTCGAAACCGGAACCGGCAAAGACTGTCTGCATATTGCCATGCCTGTCACTTCGGTGGAAGACGTCATCCGGGTGCATCCGGATCAGATGGTTCCCACGCCGGAAATCGGTATCACAGTCAATACGGATTTCATCCGGGGGGGAATAAGACACGATGATGAACTGCTGCTGCTGCCGGACATGGACAGAATCATCCGCCATGCGGAAGAAGAACTTGCCAGGATCACAGACAAAAATGACAGGTGAAGATGAGACGTAAGGAATAAAAATGGATCAGGAACCCCTGTATATAGAGACCTTCCGGCAGGAGGCCTGTGAACTGCTGTCCGCTGTTGAGGAAGCCCTGCTGGATATGGAAGAAAAACCCGGTAATCCGGAATGCATTCACAATATCTTCCGTTTCATGCACACCATCAAAGGCTCCGGAGCCATGTTCGGCTTTCATGGGATCGCGGAATTTACCCATCATGTGGAAACCGTGCTGGACAAAGTCCGGAGTGGAGAAATTCCGGTCAGTGTTGAACTCATCAATCTGATTTTTCTGGCACGGGATCAGATCAAAGATATGCTGGATGCACCGGATGCCGGAAGGGAGACAGTTCCTTCCCTTTGTGATACAATTATTGCAAGACTCAATGCCATGCTCCCGGAGGAACCCGCAGAAAGTGCTGCGCCTTTGCCCGAAAAGGCAGACTCTGTTCCGGATGCTGCAAAAAAAGAAACCGTGTTCCGAATCCGTTTCCGTCCTGATCCGGATATGATGTCCCGAGGCATGGAACCCTCAGCCCTGCTGAATGAACTTCGGGATCTCGGAGACTGCAGGGTGACAGCCTGCACCGGGAATATACCTGTTCTCAGCGGGCTGGACCCGGAAAAAACATATCTTTCCTGGGATATTCTTCTGACTACTTTCCACAATTATGACACTGTGTCAGAAGTGTTCCTTTTTGTGCAGGAAGAAAGTGAAATCCATATTCAGCCTCTGGATGAGAGTGAGGAAAACCGCCTCCGGCTGGGAGAAATTCTGGTGAACCGGGGAGATACCGCGGCTGAAACCGTGCAGGAAGTGCTGAAGGGACAGAAACGGATCGGGGAACTGCTGGTGGAATCCGGCAGTGTATCAGGGGAAATGGTGGAATCTGCCCTGACCGAGCAGAAGATTCTGGAAAAACGCAGAGGCATAACAGATAACGGCAGCATCCGCATATCCTCCGGCAGATTGGACAGGCTGATCAGTCTTGTGGGGGAAATGGTCATCACCCAGGCCAGACTGAATCAGATGGTGGATGAGGATGAGCAGAGCCCTTTTTCTGTCCCGGTGCGTCAGATGGATCGCCTGAACCGGGAGATTCGGGATTTCGCTCTGGAAATGCGTATGCTGCCGGTGAACACTGTTTTCAGCAAATTCCGGCGCATGGTCAGGGATCTGGCCGCAGAACTCCATAAGGAGGTGGAACTGATCATTGAGGGCGGTGAAACCGAAATGGACAAAAGCATTCTGGACCGTCTGCATGATCCCCTTGTCCATCTGATCCGCAACAGCATGGATCATGGTCTCCAATCTCCGGAAATCCGGGAACAGCAGGGAAAAACCGGAAAGGGAACCATCCTTCTGACAGCCGCACACCTGGGGGCCAGGGTGGAAATCACTGTGGCAGATGACGGTATGGGCATTGACCAGGGCTGTTCAATTCTCTTCAATTCCTTTATAACTGAGGATGTTTACCATATTGATACAATTATAATAAAGTTCATCTGCTATATTTTTTACTTTGTTTACTCTGAGAATATTAAGAGCAAAGC
>JBFXEJ010000079.1:0-30766 GCA_050180235.1 Desulfococcaceae bacterium | reverse complement strand
CGATTCCGGAGTGCAAAAATGAAGTGAACCGGAATTTTGGCCGGATTTACATCAATCATTTCTGTGTCACAACCTTTCAGTTCGGGACTCCTTCGCCCTTAACGCAAGGGTAAGGTGATTTCCATTAAAGATTATACCGTTTTTCGTAGGGCGGGCACGGCTTTTTGTGCCCGCCGTCCTGCTGAAACGGCGGGCACAAAAAGCCGTGCCCGCCCTACAATAGGGTATATTTTTTCATGGAAATCGCCTAAGTAGGTGAATAGGGCTAACGATCCGCTTGCAGGGGACTCAAAACAGCGGGCGGGAAAATTGGTTGCCAACCTGCCAGTGTGTCTGCGCCCACTGTCTTGCGCCCCTGAAGCGGGGCGTTATGCCTATGACTTGAAAAGTGTAAATAAATCAGAGAGATTTAAAAATGTCCGAAAAACAGAAAATCAGATTGTATCTTGACACATCAGTTCCGAGTGCATTTTATGACACTTCCAAACCCGTCAGACAGCTTATCACGCAGAAATGGTTTGAAAACGAGGCGTTGTCATATGAACTGTACATATCGGTTATAACGGTTGAGGAAATCGGGAAAATAAAGAATGAGTCAAAAAAACAGAATATCAGTGAACTGACAGTGAAATATGAAAACTCTCGATCTCTCCGACAGAGCAAAAGATTTGGCAAACGAATATATGATCGGAGGGGCTATACCGAAATCCGAACCTCAGGACGCATATCATATTGCAATAGCAACAATAAATGGGATTGACGCATTGGCATCGTGGAATTTTAAACATATCGTCAGTATAAATCCGATAAGAAAAATACATGAAATCAACAGGAAAAATAACTTTTCAGCTATTGAAACCGGATCGTTGGAATTATTCGGAGGAGCGAAATATGGAAACATATAAAAACAGTTACGATAAAAATGAAGATATAATGCTGTGGGAACTGCATGAAATAAGGCATGAACTGCATAAGGAACTCAGTCGCAGAACTGTTGAGGAGATAAACAGAGACGCTCTAAGAAAGTTTCAGGAGTGGCAGAAAACATACAGAGAAAACAATCCGAAGTGAAAAGGCATAACCAAGCGTTGCAGTGGCGGGCTACCGCCCGCCACTGAACTTGTTGTTAGTGGGGACTCGCTTCGATCTCTGATCATCCGCATTCTTATGCGTCTGATAAATGATAAAGAGAGAAAAATGTCACTGTTTCATATCAAAACAGAATTGCATTTTGATGAATTATTAAAAATTGTTGGGCAACTGAATAATAGGGAACCTGAACAGTTTATATCTCAGGTAATTTATTGTTATACCGGAAAAAATATATCTGCAAGACGCAAAATTCCGGTTTCTGAATGATTAATTTTTTGATCAGGAAACTTAGGCGATTTCCATGAAAAAATGGGTAGTGGTACTTTTTATACTGATATTTTTAAATTTATAAATCAATATCTTATTTAAAATCAGTATAAGCAGCATAATGGGTGTATCATTTAACCATTTGTATTTATTATATATAGATAAAAATCAGTATTTGTCATAAAACATAATAATATGAAATAGTTGAATCCTGACCATTTCGTGCAGATCCACTACTCAAATATAATCTCATAAAATATGTTTTATTACAGATCATTATCCTGTAATCAACACTGAATTTTCCAATTCATTATGAAATATGCCTAAATGATATTGCAGGGTTAGAAACTGATCCACTTTGCAGGTTTAATCTTTAATTTTTGATGAATTCTGCTCTGTTCTGTTCACCGGATAATTCCGGTCATCCTCGGCTCCGGACTTCTGGGAGTTGGTGTCAGCGCACGGAAAAAAAATCAAAAAAAGTGAATCACTCCCTTTGTGAGGCATTACTCTCCGGATTTTTTATAAAAAAACCGGAATGGAATTTTCCTGTTCCTTTCCGGTTTTTTCTTGTCTGAACCATGATGGTTCGCTAAAAACTCTGATTTCAGAGTATTGCGTCATTACGATGTAATACCGAATCTCTATTGAATTTATACAATAAAAAAATTTTTTTCTGTTTAATTACAAAAATTTGCTATTTTTAAAAGCATGTCTTCACTGGCGATTCGGTATAATACCGATTCGCCATTGATTTTTTGATAGTGGGTCAAATCATTTGATTCTGGAATTACCCGCCCTTGAGGGAGGGGAGAGTTTTTTCCGCGTCATCAACCGGTTTGACCCACTACCGATTTTCTCAGAAAATCCCCTCCTGAGAGGGGCAGGTGTGTTTCATAAGTATATTTTCAATGGCGAATCGGTTTTCGCGTAAATGGCGGGATTTCTGATTTTTTACGGATTCATCAAAAGTAATTCACAGATCACCTTACGCACTGCCGTCATACCGGCGGAAGTCGCTATCCGGAAACCCTTGAGAATAACGGATTCCGGCTTTTGCCGGAATGACTGTGAAAACGGGTAATTTTCTGATTTTTTGGAGAGACTGCGTAAGGTGAGTTCACAGGATTTGCAGGATAAAGGGGATTTATCTCAAAATATTTCCCGTCTCTTTCATCCGTCCATGCTTTTTCAGAAGGTATCGGTTGCCCATCCAAAATTTATGTGCTATAATAACAAATTTTCATCCGGGCAACTGCCCGAAGTGCTGCTGAGGGAAAGGGCAGTCGGGAACGGAAAGGGATGATGGACTCTGCATCCCGTATCACAGAAAAATATAACCCCATACAGCAGGGAACAGAATGCACAGAAAACTAGTTATCAACGTCAGCAATCATGAAACCCGTGTTGCTCTTCTGGAAGAGGGAACCATTGCGGAACTTTTCATTGAACGCAAAGACGATTCAGACATAGCCGGAAATATTTACAAAGGCAGGGTGCAGCGGGTTCTGCCCGGAATGCAGGCCGCGTTTGTGGATATTGGCCTGCACCAGGCTGCCTTTATCTATGTGGATGATGTGCTCGGAGACAGAGGACAGGAATATCAGGATCTGTTCCCGGATACGGAAGAAGGGGATGGGGAGGAGGCGGAAACCGATACATCTGCCATACATCAGGAACCTGAAATCCACATTGAGGATATTCTGTGCGAAGGCAGGGAAATCATGGTGCAGGTGGCAAAATCCCCCATCGGAACAAAGGGATCACGCGTGACTTCCTATATTTCCCTTCCGGGACGTTTTCTGGTGCTCATGCCATCTTCAAACCATGTGGGCGTATCCCGGCGGATTGAGGATGAGGAGGAGCGCATCCGTCTGAAAAATCTGATTGCATCGCTGCGGAAAGACGATACGGGATATATTGTCAGAACCGCAGCGGAAGGTGTTCAGATGGAAAAACTTGTCAACGAGATGGAATTTCTGAAAAATCTGTGGGAAAACATACAGAAAAAATATGCCGGTCTTCCGGCTCCGTCTCTGCTGCACCAGGAACTTACGGTCAGTCTCCGTGCTGTCCGGGATCTGCTGACCCATGAGGCTGATCAGGTGGTTGTGGATTCACGGGAAACCTACCGATCCATTCTTGAATTTCTTGACACCTTCATGCCCCGGCTGAAGGATTCAGTGGAATTTTACGATGGCCGTGAACCCATTTTTGACGCTTACAATCTGGAAGGGGACATATCCCGTGCCCTGAAAAAAAAGGTATGGCTCAAATCCGGAGGCTATATTGTAATAGAGCATACCGAGGCTTTGGTGGCCATTGACGTGAACACGGGCCGTTATGTGGGAAAGCACAATCTGGAGGAAACCATTCTCAAAACCAATCTCGAAGCAGTAAAGGAACTGGCCTATCAGATCCGGCTTCGGGATATTGGCGGCATTATCATTATTGATTTTATCGATATGGAGAAAAAATCAAACCAGGAGAAAATCTTCAATGCCCTGAAAGATACCCTGAAAAAGGACCGGAACAAAACCCATATCCTGCCCATGTCTGACATGGGACTGATCCAGATGACCCGGAAACGGATACGCAAACCCTTAAACCGTTTCCTTTGCGAACCCTGTTTTTACTGTGAAGGAGAGGGATATCTCATGTCCCGCCAGTCCATCTGCTACAGTATTTACCGGGAAGCCATGCGCCAGGCCCAGGACATGAGCGGGGGACGGATGACCATCCGGATGAATCCGGAAATTGCGGAACTGCTCCACGGTGAGGAAAATCATATCATTGTTTCTTTGGAATGCACTCTGGGAAAACAGGTGGTAATTTATCCCAATGCGGATTTTCATATTGAGGAATTTGATATTTTTGAGACAGTAAAATGCTGAGAGCATTTTTCATCTTGACGGAAAGAGCTGTTTATGCTTAAATCGTATGGTTAATCTGCCGGGCATAAACAGCCCCGGTTTTTTTGTCTGTGTTTTTTTAATTTCATACTTAACTTATTTAACAAAAACGGAGGTGTATCATGAAAAGAACGTTCCAGCCCAGCCGGATCAAGCATGCCCGGACCCACGGTTTCCGCAAACGGATGTCCACATCACAGGGACGCAATATAATCAAACGGCGCAGAGCCAAAGGCAGAAAACGGCTGACGGTCTGATGCCATACATGGGCGTAAACTTCAAGGACTGCGGAAACGGTACCTGTTGAAATTTTCCTACAGCAAAGCAGACAGGATTTTAAAACGATCCGAATTTCTCCGACTGTCAAAGTCCGGGCAGAAAATCCGCAACAGGTATTTTATTGCATATGTCGGAGAGGGAAAAAACGGACGCAGCCGCCTGGGAGTCACTGTTACAAAAAAAACAGGCAATGCCGTGGTCCGCAACAGGATGAAACGCCTGTGCAGGGAGTTTTTCCGTTTGCACAGGAGCAGAATTGCAGAAAAAAGGGATATCAGTATTGTTGTCACAAAGGAAGCCGCACAACTGCCGGGCAGCAGTTTTTTTTTATCGCTTCAGAACCTGTTTGACAGAATTGACAGTGGGTATCGTTAAAACCATACTGCTCACGATCATACGGTTGTATCAGTGCATAATATCCCCTGTTCTGGGGCCTTCCTGCCGTTTTTATCCAAGCTGTTCAAATTATGCTTATCAGGCCATATCCCGTTACGGAGTATGGAAAGGACTTGTTCTTTCCCTGAAACGGATTCTGCGGTGTCATCCCTTTCATCCCGGAGGATTTGATCCTGTCCCCTGATCCGCAGTCAGGAAAAAAACCGCACCCTTCCTTTTTCGGGCATACAGCATGAGTGCAAAAGGATACGCAGCGGAAGTGAGATTTATTATTCCCATCTGATTTCTAGGAGAAAAGAATGGAACAAGCCCGATTGATATTAGCCATAGCGCTTTCTTTCCTTGTTTTTTTTGTGTGGAGTATGTTTGTGGAATCCCCTGTTCCCCCGGTGACAGAGGAAAGTGCGAAACAGGCCCAGCCTGCTGATTCCCCGGCCCTGCCCGTGCCGGTTCCCCCCGTGACTTCTTCAGCCCCGGCAAATCCGGCACTGTCTGAGGAAATGCCTGCCCCGGCAGACCGCAAACCCAGGTCAATCCGGGTCAGTTCCCCGTTTTATTCTGTGGAAATTTCGGAAAAGGGGGCTGTATTTCAGAGTTTTATCCTGAAAAATTACCGGGAAACAAGCAGTGCGGATTCTCTGCCCAAGCAACTGATTGCCCCTGGAACAGGAAATGTTCCGGCCATGTTCGGAGACGGAACGGCACAGATGGGGGAAACCCTTTTCAGCGCGGATTCGGATTCGGATCAGATTGATATTTTTGACAAACCTGTATCACTGACCTTTTCATGGCAGTCTCCGGCCAATCTGGTTTTTGAAAAGAAATTCTCTTTTTCTCCCGATACCTATCTCATCGGTCTTGAAGTAAAGGTGAAAAATCTTTCAGATACCCCGGTGAAGGGAAATCTGAGTATTGCCCTGCTCAACCGGGTTCCGGAGAACACCCAGTATTCTTTTGAGGGGCCCAGCGCTCTGATTGACAATTCCCTGGAGCAGGTCAAGATCAAAGACATTGAGGATAAAAACACCTATGAGGGCAGGGTGGGATGGACAGCCATTGAAACCCGGTATTTTCTTTCCGGCATTATCCCCGCGGAACAGACGGGCGCCCGGATGCAGCTTATTGTCAGACCGGACAACATACTGGAAAACCGTTATACCGGGCCGGAAAAAACCCTGTCTCCGGGTATGGAGCAGAGTTTTGCATTTGATCTGTATTTCGGTCCCAAAAGTCTGAAAATACTCAAAAGCCTGCACAACGGCCTGGACAGGCTGGTACATTTCGGCATGTTTGACATTCTTGCCAAACCCTGCCTATGGCTGATGAATGAGATTTATGACTTTATTCCCAACTATGGTGTGGCAATCATTCTTCTGACTCTGCTGATCAAGATCGCCCTTTGGCCCCTGGGGAACAAAAGCTACAAATCCATGAATGAAATGAAGCGGATTCAGCCGCTTATGGCGGATATACGGGAAAAATACAAAGATGACAAACGGAAAATGAACGAAGAACTGATGAATCTGTATAAAATATACAAGGTCAATCCCATGGGCGGATGCCTGCCTATGGTTCTTCAGATTCCGGTCTTTTTTGCCCTTTACCGTATGCTTTATGAGGCCATTGAACTCAGGCACGCTCCCTTTTTCGGGTGGATCACGGATCTGTCCGCGCCGGATCGGCTGTTCAGTTTCGGATTTTCCATCCCCTTCATGGATCCGCCTTACGGTATACCTGTATTGACGATTATTATGGGGGCCACCATGCTGCTGCAGCAGAAAATGTCTCCGCCGCCCGGGGATCCCGGACAGGCCAGGATGATGATGTTTATGCCCGTGATTTTCACTGTGATTTTTATCAATTTTTCATCCGGACTTGTACTTTACTGGCTGATAAACAACATCCTGTCCATTGCGCAGCAGTATTATATTTTAAAGAAAAATGCTTAAATCAAGGAGGGTCTTATATGTCATCCTGTTTGGAATTTGAAGGCAAGGCTGTTGAGCATGCGGTACAGAAAGCCTCTGAAGAACTGAACATCCCCAAAGACAAACTTAAATATAATGTTGTTTCCCACGGCTCATCCGGCATTTTCGGACTGGTTGGGGTGAAAAAAGCCAAAATCTGCGTTTTTCTGCCGGATGAAGCTGAGGAAGAAAAGGAGCCGGAGCAGAAGGAACGCAACCGGCCCAGGCGCAGGAAGAATACGGATCGGCCTGCTGCCAAAAGCCCGGCCCCGCCGGTGCAGGAAGTATTCAATGATCCGGAAGATGTTCCGGACAGTGATACACCGGACAGTGATACAGAAGATATTCCTGATGATGAGCCGGATGATTCGGATGAAACCTTTGTAAAAGTCCCCAGGCCTGCTCCCAAACCCTTTGTTCCTGTGGATCTTTCCCTTAATGCTGTCATAATGGGCAAAGAAGCCCTGCAGCGCATTGTTGACTTTATCACCACCGGAGCCCGGATTGATGTGAAAAACGGTGAAGACAGGCTGGAGTTCAATGTGGAAGGCGGTGATACGGGCGTTCTGATCGGCAAACGGGGCCAGACACTGGAGGCCATTCAGTACCTTATTGAAAAGATTGTGAACAAGAACAGCGAGGAACGGATCCGGATTCAGGTGGATGTGGAAGGGTATCTGCAAACCCGGAAAATCAACCTGGAAAGTCTTGCCCGGCGGCTGGCAGACAAGTCTAAGCACAGCGGCAAACCTTCCACGCTCGGACAGATGAATGCCCATGACCGGAGAATTATACATCTGGCACTGAAAGATGACAGCGAAGTCAGAACCCAGAGCATGGGGGACGGTTTTTACCGCAAACTGGTCATATTTCCGAAACGGAAAAACTTTCGCCGGAAAAAAATGTATTAAACGGAATAGTTCCGGAGCAGTGCTGTTTTTCAGGGATGGCAAACAATAGAGTCCGGGGTGCAACAGTGCCGGACAATGAAAAAGATAATCCGGAAATCTATCCGGATGGGAAACAAAGGCAGGGAGTATGACTCTCTGCCTTTGCTGTTTTGAACAACTGATTTATCAGCCGATTTAATACCGGTTCGCCATTGAAAATATACTTATGAAACAAACTCCTGCCCCTCCGTCAGTTTTTCTGCTGTTGGGCGTGTGTGCAAAAAACCGCTCCGCCCAATTTTTGCACTCCTCCGGATTTGCATTCCTGAGCAACGGATCAATGCCATTAAGTTAAGGAAAAGCCCCGAAGGGGCAGATTGATACAGCCCGGGCCGGCGGCCTGGGAATACATGAAAAAAAGATAAGCCCTGAAAGGGCGGATTATATAATACCAATTCGCTGTTGAATTTATATAATAAGGTGAGTTGTTTCCTCTGTGTTCTCTGCGGTTTTTCTCTCTGTGTTCTCTGTGGGAAACAGAATCATAAGTATACTTTCAATGGCGAACCGGTATAAGACTGACATTCCGGAATTGTTTTTTGTTACGCCCTTTCAGGGCTGATGTCATATTTTATCCAATTTTCCCAGGGCGCTGCCCCGGGCTGTAATACAAATTCGCTATTGAATTTATACAATAATATGAGTTGTTTCCTCTGTGTTCTCTGTGGTTTTTTCTCTCTGTGTCCTCTGTGGGAAACCGAATCATAAGTATATTTTCAATGGAGAATTGGTATAATATTACGCCTTTCAGGGCTTTCCGCCAGGACTTTCCTTAACTTAATGGCATTGGAGCAACGGGTGCCCGCATCCCCGGCGGAATTGTCTCCTGCCAAAATTGGAATCGGCATCCTGTCCGAATATCTCCATCTGTGAAAAAGGAATTTTCAGAAATTTTAAATCTGTCAATATTCAAAATTATTATTAAAAATATTTATACAACCAGAATGAACTTATTATTACCATAAAACACATCTTTTCTCATCCGCAGACGGCAGAAAAAATAAGATAAATTTATATCTTTGATTTTATTAATTTTATTAAAATCAAACAAAGCCTGCCTGAAATTTTTTGTCAACAAATTCAATATCTAAAAAACAAAATGCCGTTTTATGCTTTTTATTCCAATAATTTCAGCATGTTTTTATTATTATAGCACTTCATCCATTTATCTTCTTGACTCATACCGTCAATTAAGGATATGAAAACATAAAAGTATAATTAACTACTGAATATTGTTTGGTGATTATCCGTCTGATCCGCGGATGCCGGGATTCAGACCGGGGACACAAACTCTTCAGAAAAATAAGGAGGAAGCATGAATGTAACACGAAGGCGGTTTATGCAGGTGACAGGCGCAGCCGCAGCAGGGCTTGCCGCGAGCCGTCTGGGTTTTGACCTGAAACCGGTTGAAGCCCATGCCCAGATGCTCAAAACAAAGTATGCCAAAGAAACCACCAGTATCTGCTGCTACTGCGGAGTGGGATGCGGACTTATTGTGCATACCAGCAGAAAAGGTGACGGACGGGTCATGAATATTGAGGGCGATCCGGATCATGTCATCAACCGGGGAGCTCTCTGCTCCAAGGGTTCATCTCTGAGCCAGTTGGTGGAAAATGAAAACCGGCTGACCCAGCCCATGTACCGTGCGCCCAATACGGATAAATTTGAAACCGTATCCTGGGACTGGGCTTTGGAACAGATTGCGGAGCGGATCAGAAAAACCCGTGATGCGGGCTTTACAGCCAAAAATGCCAAAGGTCAGGTGGTCAACCGGGTCACCAATATGGCATCTCTGGGCAGTGCTGCCATGGACAATGAGGAGTGCTGGATTTATCAGGCACTGATGCGGTCTCTGGGCCTGGTGTATATTGAACACCAGGCACGTATCTGACACAGCGCAACTGTTGCGGCTCTGGCAGAGTCGTTCGGACGCGGTGCAATGACCAATCACTGGAATGATCTCAAAAACAGTGACTGTATTCTTATCATGGGCAGCAATGCTGCGGAAAACCATCCCATTTCTTTCAAATATGTCACCGAGGCCATGCAGAAGGGAGCGAAGCTGATCAATGTGGATCCCCGCTTCACCCGCACATCCTCCAAAGCTGACATTTACGTTCCCCTGAGATCCGGAACCGACATTGCGTTTCTCGGAGGCATGATCAAATACATACTGGACAGCAATCTCTTTAATCAGGAATATGTTACACAGTATACCAACGCTGGCTTTATTGTAAAAGAATCCTTCACTTTCACAGACGGTCTGTTCGCGGGTTATGATAAAAAAGCCCGGAAATATGACAAAAGCCTTTGGGATTTTGAACTTGATGACAAGGGCGTTCCCAAGATGGATCGGACCCTGCAGCATGAACGCTGTGTGTTCAATCTCCTGAAAAAGCATTATGAGCGTTACAATACCAAACTGGTTTCAGAGATCACGGGTACATCCGAGGCCGATCTTCTGGAAGTTTACAAAACCTATGGCGAAACCGGACAGACCGGCAAAGCAGGAACCATCATGTATGCGATGGGCTGGACCCAGCATACGGTGGGCGTGCAGAATATCCGCACCATGTGCATTATCCAGCTCCTGCTGGGCAATATGGGCATGGCCGGCGGCGGCGTGAATGCTCTGCGCGGGGAATCCAATGTGCAGGGTTCCACAGATCAGGCTCTGCTCTGGCATATTCTGCCCGGATACTTAAAAATTCCCACAGCATCCAAAGCCAATTTGGCAGATTATATCAAGGCTGCCACTCCTGTAAGCACAGATCCCCTGAGTGCGAACTGGTGGCAGAACTATCCCAAATATGCGGTAAGCCTGCTCAAGGCATATTTCGGGGATGCCGCGAAAAAGGAAAATGATTTCGGTTATTCCTGGCTGCCCAAGGCAGATGATGACAAGGTCTATTCCTGGTTTGACATTTTTGATGCGATGTACAACAAAGAAATCAAAGGATTGTTTGCCTGGGGCATGAATCCTGCCTGCTCCGGCTCCAATGTGGGCAAAATCCGCAAAGCCATGGCCGAACTGGACTGGCTGGTCAATGTCAATCTTTTTGACAATGAAACCGCATCCTTCTGGCGTGGCCCCGGCATGAATCCCAAAGAAATCAAAACCGAGGTTTTCATGCTTCCGGCCTGCATGTTTGTGGAAAAAGAGGGCAGTATCAGCAACAGCGGACGCTGGATGCAGTGGCGCTATCAGGGGCCCAAACCCCTGGGCAACAGCCGCCCGGACGGCGACATCATCATGGAACTGGGGTTCATGCTCAAGGAACTCTACAAAAAAGGCGGCAAATTCCCTGAAGCCATTCTGAATCTCAAATGGGATTATATGACAGGCGAAGCCTATGATCCGCACAAGGTCGCCAAACAAATCAACGGCTATTATCTTGCAGATGTTGCAGACAAGGATCAGACCTACAAAAAAGGCACACTGGTTCCCAGTTTCGCATTCCTGAAGGATGACGGAACCACCTCTTCCGGCAACTGGATATACTGCAACAGTTACACGGAAAAAGGCAATATGTCCGCGAGAAGAGGCCAGCAGGATGCGCCCAACAATATTGGGCTGTATCCGGAATTTGCCTGGGCCTGGCCGGTCAACCGCCGCATTATCTATAACCGGGCCTCGGTTGATGCCAAAGGGCAGCCCTGGAGTAAGGAGAAATGGGTGGTGCGCTGGACCGGTGAAAAATGGGAAGGGGATGTACCGGACGGAGCATGGCCTCCTCTGCAGAATGCTGACGGCAGTGCCAATGACAAGTCCAAATATCCCTTTATCATGACAAAACACGGCCATGCGCAGATTTACGGTCCCGGACTTGTTGACGGGCCTTTCCCGGAACATTATGAACCTCTGGAATGTCCTGTGGAAAAGAATTTCATGAATTCCCAGCGCATGAACCCGGTCGCACCCGTGTATGGAACAGATGCGGACAGTTATGCCACCTGTGATCCGCGCTATCCCTATGTGGGAACCACCTACCGCGTGTCCGAGCATTGGCAGACCGGTCTCATGACCCGTCCCCAGCCCTGGCTTATGGAACTCCAGCCCCAGGTTTTTGTGGAAATGAGCGAGGAACTCGCGGATCTCCGGGGCATCAAAAACGGGGAACGGGTGATTGTGAGCAGTTCACGGGGACAACTGGAATGCACGGCAATTGTCACCAAGCGTTTCAAACCCTTCAAGATTGGTGAAACCGTGGTGCATCAGGTGGGCATACCCTGGCATTACGGATGGAGATGGCCGGATACAAATGCGGAAGACAGCGCAAACCTGCTCACGCCTCCGACCGGTGATCCCAATACACGGATTCCGGAAACCAAGGCGTTCATGGTCAATGTGGCCAAAAAGTAAAGGAGGTGAGAGATGAGTAAAGGATTTTTTATTGACACAACCCTGTGCACAGCCTGCCGGGCCTGTCAGGTGGCCTGCAAGCAGTGGCATGATCTGCCTGCCGAGCACACGGTGAATCTGGGAACCTTTCAGAATCCGCCGGATCTGTCCTTTGACACCTACAAACTGGTGCGCATGACAGAGGATGTGATTGACGGCAGACTGCAATGGCTCTTTTTTCCGGAACAGTGCCGCCACTGCATTGAACCGCCCTGCATGGAAAGTGCGGGCGAGCCATCCGCGATTTTCAGAGATGAACATACAGGAGCGGTTATTTTTACGGCCAATACAAAGGATCTGAGCGCGGATGATGTTATCGCCTCCTGTCCCTACAATATCCCGCGCAAAAATGACGCGGGAATTCTGGCCAAATGCGACATGTGCAATGACCGGGTCATCAACGGTCTGCTGCCCGCGTGCGTGAAAACATGTCCCACCGGAACCATGAACTTCGGGGAACTGGAGGAGATGAAGGCTTTGGCTGAAAAGCATCTGGAGACCGCCAAAAAGAAATACCCCAATGCGACACTCATTGACAAAGACAGCGTGCGGGTGATTTATCTGACGGGATTTGATCCCATGAAATACCATAAAAACGCCGTGGCCAGCCACAAACCCTTTGGCATGAACCGGCACATGGCCCTGCGGAGGATGTTTAAACCTTTGAGGGATGCGGTGAGACTGTAAGTTTGTCACTGTAAAAATTTGTGATCTGAATGTATAAACAGATGCGGGCCGGTTTTTGGGGCCCGCATTTGTTTTATACCGGTTCGCCATTGATTTATACCGAATCATTAAAACATTTCAGTTATCCTGTTTCCGGAACTTCCGGACTCCGAAATATACAGGGCATGAACTCTTCTGATTAACAGTATATAACAATTTAATATAATTTAAATAAGCAGCGAATGACACGAATCCGCACAAATTGCTCAAACCATAATTCGTGCAATTCGTGGCTGTACCATAAAATTTTCTGAGTAATGGTATATCAGCATTCACGGCAGATATTTTCAGTAAGCCTTCAGCCGCATGGAAATAGCTGAAAGTTTTCTGAAAAACCATCTTCCCCAATTTTTGATTCCGCATCTGGATTTCAGCACTCTGACCATTGTGAAGGACAGTTTTGCTGACAAAGAACTGCGGGAACATTTTTCCGATATTCTGTATACTGTTCAGATCAAAAAAAATCTTCTTTACATTTACCTTCTTTTCGAGCATAAAAGCAGAAAGGAACGGTTTGTCTCTCTCCAGATTCTGCGCTATATGTTGAAAATATGGGATCAGCACATCAAACAGAACCCGAAGACAAAAAAACTTCCCCCTGTGTTTCCCATGGTGCTGTATCACGGAAGAGGAAATGGAACGTTTCTGAAAAACTTGAGAGGTGCAAAAATGCAGGTGAATCTGACAGAATTCAGCAGAGATGTTATGACATATCTGAAAATGGCAGGCACGGGAAAAGAGATTTTTATCATCTCACAGGGCAAAATTATCGCACGTGTAATTCCCCCGGCAGATGATGCAAAGATATTTCAAAAAAAAAGTCGGCGGGGATGTTTGCACCACTATGCCAAACCTGAACTGATTGCAAACGAGGAAGAAGCATGGCAGGAGTCAGTGAGGGAAAAATATGTGCCTTGTTGATGCCAATATTGTGCTGCGGTATGTTCTTGATGATCACCCTGAACTTTCCCTGAAAGCCGCTGAAATTCTTGAACAGCATGACGCGGTGATGCCTGTGGAGGTAATGTGTGAGGTGGTCTATGTTCTTCAGAAAGTGTATCATGTATCCAAAGAGCAGATTCAGTTAAAACTATCTGATTTAATGGATGAAAATCTGGTTAATCCTGAAAAACCGGAAGTGGTGAAACAGGCTTTGACAGTCTGGTGCATAAAAAATATTGATATTGTTGATGCCCTGTTATGGGCATATCATACGGTTGAAGGGCGGGAAGTTTTCACTTTTGACAAAAAATTGCATAACTGTCTGAATAAAGAAGAAGCATAAAACAGACATCCATGAGGGAGGATTTTATGCAGACATTCATTGACAGATATATCAGTCAGGGAAAACAGCAGCAGATGGCAAAAATTTTTCTCCGGCAGATGGAAGTCCGTTTCGGCGGGATTCCGGAATGGGCGGAAGAAAAAATCAGACAGGCTGACATGAAACGTATTGAAGAATGGAGCATCCGTCTGCTCAAGGCGGAAAGGGTTGAGGATGTTCTGGTATAACATACAAAATTAAATCAATAAAAATAAGGAACAAACCCATGTCATTCCAAATGAGAAGTTTTTATGCGGTGTGTCAGTGTGCTGTGTTCCGTGTGCCTTCCGGCTGCGGGATGGGCGGATACGAATGTCAGCAGGTCAGTTGTTTCTGACTGATAAACAGGGAAATACTTTTATGCTCACGGAAAATTATGATAAAAATATACGTCAGGCAGTGGAAATACTGAAACAGGCCGGATGCCGTGAGATATTTCTGTTCGGTTCTCTGGCTGAAAACGCAATCAGAGAAGGTTCGGATATTGACATTGCAGTACGCGGATGTCCGAAGGGGAAATTTTTTCATCTGCTGGGAAAACTTTTGCTGAAGCTGGATATTGATGTGGATTTGGTTGATCTGGATGAAAATGATGCATTCCCCTGTTATTTAATCCAAAATGAAAGGCTTGTGCAGATTGGGTGATAATACTTTTAAAAAAATATCATTTGAAATTAAGCAAATAGACTGTCTTTTTGAGTTGTATTCAGAAGTTTTGGATAAAGTGAAACAGCATGATCCTGATTTGGTGGAACTGACTGCCCTGGCTTCTGTGCTGCATTCGTTTTACAACGGACTGGAAAATATTTTTCTGCACATTGCCAAAGGAATTGACAAAGATGTTCCGGCAGATTCGGCATGGCACCGCAAACTGCTGATAAGGATGGCAGAGGAAACACCAAACCGGAAGGCAGTGCTGTCAGCGGATCTGTCTGAGGCATTGACTGAATATATGGGATTCAGGCATTTTCACCGGCATTCGTATTCATTTTTTTTCTGGATTGGATGAAACTGGAAAAACTGGTGATTCCTGTATCCGGAATATGGAAGCAGGTCAGAGAGGAACTTCAGATATTTTTAAAACAGCAGTTAAATCATAATGTTTAACACAAAAATAAGGAGCAAACCCATGTCATCCCAAATGAAGAGTTTTTGTGCTGTGTGTGTTGGTGTATGGAATGCGGCAGGCAGTCCGTATATTGTCACAGACAATGTCACGGTCAATGCCGGGGTGACACTGAGGGGTGAAACCGGAGTGTGCGGAAAATGAATGAGACCGTCAATTATCATGACAGATTTTTTCAGGAAACCTTCTCCCGCAGGGAAATCGCGGAAAGTTTTATCAGGCACCATCTTCCGCAGTCCCTTGTTTCACAGATGGATTTCAGCACGCTGACCATTGTGAAGGACAGTTTTGTTGACAAAGAGCTGCGGGAACATTTTTCCGATATCCTGTATACTGTTCAGATCAAAGAAAATCTTCTTTACATTTACCTTCTTTTCGAGCATAAAAGCAGGCAGGAGCGGTTTGTTTCCCTTCAGATTCTGCGGTATATGGTGAAGATATGGGATCAGCATGTCAAACAGAACCCGAAGACAAAAAAACTTCCCCCTGTGTTTCCCATGGTGCTGTATCACGGAAGAGGGAAATGGAACATTTCCGAAAAATTTGAGGACACGGTTCAGGATGAAAAGGGCCTGATGAAGGCGTATATTCCCAAATTCTGCTATGAAATCTATGACATTTCCCATATGCCGGATGAGCAGATTAAGGGGGAGGTTCTGGCAAGGATCGTTCTTTTGATTGCAAAATACATTTTCAAACCTGACATGAAAGAGAAGGTTTTTGAGACAGCCCGGCTGTTTCAGGAAGTGGTAAATCAGGAGACGGCTCTGGAAATCCTTGAGGTTCTGCTCAGATACGTGACACAGGCAACCGGGAAATTTGAAGAGGGTGACATCAGGAAAATCATCGGACAGACATCCATAAGGGAGGATATTATGCAGACATTCATAGACAAATATATCAATCAGGGAATGCAGTTGGGAATGCAGCAGGGATTACAGCAGATGGCAAAGATTTTTCTCCGGCAGATGGAAATCCGTTTCGGCGGGGTTCCGGAATGGGCGGAAGAAAAAATCAGACAGGCTGACATGAAACGTATTGAAGAATGGAGTATCCGTCTGCTCAAGGCGGAAAGGGTTGAGGATGTTCTGGTATAATCTGTAAAATCAAATCAATAAAAATAAAGAGCAAACCCATGTCATCCAAAATGAAGAGTTTTTATGCTGTGTGTGTTGGTGTTCTGTTTTTCATGTGCCTTCCGGATGCCGGGCAGACAGTTGCGGAATCAGACGAAAAATGATATGATTAAATCTTTTAAAGACAAAGAAACGGAAAAGGTGTTCAGCCGCAGTTTTTCAAAAAAACTGCCAAATGACATTCAGCGCAAGGCTTTGGAAAAATTATGGATGATCGATGTGGCAACTGAACTGTCCAGTTTGCGGGTTCCTCCGGGGAACCGGCTGGAGGTATTGCAGGATGATCGGAAAGGTCAGTACAGCATCAGGATCAACGATCAGTGGCGTATTTGTTTTGAATGGAGAGATAATGATGCCTATGATGCTGAAACTGTAAATTATCATTAAAAGGAGATATGTCATGAATGAAAAGAAAATTTCCCCGGTTCATCCGGGAGAAACACTCCTGAAAGAATTTCTGGAGCCTATGGGAATCAGTACAGGCCAGATAGCAGAATATGTAAATGTTCCGGAAATGCTTATAAAAGAAATCACAGAAGGAAAAAAACCGGTTACAGCGGATACTGCCCTGCGTCTTGGCAGATATTTTGGAATTTCCCCCCGGTTCTGGATGGGAATGCAGGCACATTATGACCTGGCGGTTGCTGAAGATGAAATGGAAAAACATCCGGAGCAGGAAATACGCACCTGTCAACGAATGTCTGTTCTGCCAATACTGTCGTTATCCAACCAATTATAAATAAAGGAGCAAACCCATGTCATCCCAAATGAAGAGATTTTGTGCTGTGTGTGCAGGTGTTCTGTTTTTTCTGTTCTTTCCTGTTGCGGTATGGGCAAATACTGTTTTGTTGGAAGACAATTTCAACAATGAAAATGGTAGTACTGCCAGTGATAACACTTTAAATTACGAAAGTTTTGCAAAGTGGAATGTGGAAAATGGCTCTGTAGATTTGATTGGGAATGACTATTTTGATTTTTATCCCGGAAATGGTCTTTACGTTGAGCTTGATGGTACTGCCGAAGATGCCGGAGATTTGGTTTCAAAAACTATGTTTAATTTTAATCCGGGAATTTATGAGTTTAAGTTTGATTTGGGAGGCAGTCAACGGGGAGATGCAAATACAGTTACTGTATCGTTAGGATCTGTATACAATGAAAGTTTCACTTTTGAACCGGGCAGATCGTTATCAACAATTATACGATTTATTACCGTTACAACACCGATTACCGCCAATCTGCGTTTTTCACATGAAGGCGGTGATAATGTGGGTCTTATCCTGGATAATGTGCGTTTATCATTGATTGAAGGCACAATCAATTCGGGCTGGATTCTTAATCCGTCAAACAAAAATTCATATAAAATTATTGACTGCGGCAATGATTTTAAAGTTTGCGAAAATATGGCAAATGCTCAGATCGCACATCTTGTTACAGTGAATGATGCCGCAGAGCAGCAATGGCTGCTTGATACTTTCGGAAGCACTACTTTATTCTGGATTGGTTTCACAGATGAAGCTCAGGAAGGTGTATGGAAATGGATTAGTGGAGAGCCTGTTACTTATACAAATTGGGGAGGTGGACAACCTGATAATGGCTATGATTGTGAAAATTATGCAGTAATGAATCTGTTGATTGCGCAGGGCTGGAATGATTTAGGGGCTTGTACTTTATCCTTATTAAATCAGAACCTGACTATGGCTATTATCGAAAAATCTCCAACAGACTGGTTTATCAACCCGTCAAATAATCATTATTACAAAGTTATTGACTGCGGTACTGACTGGAAAGTTTGTGAAAACATGGCAGTTGCTCAGGGCGCACATCTTGTTACAGTCAATGATGCCGCAGAGCAGCAGTGGCTGGTAGATACTTTCAGTAGAAATACAGTATTTGCAATTGGTTTGACTGACGAAGCTGAAGAAGGAAATTGGAAATGGGTAAGCGGAGAACCTGTTTTTTATACAAACTGGTCACCAGGTCAGCCTGACAATTATGGCGGCCAAAATTATGCACTGATGAATGTATTTTTACCCGGGGAATGGGATGATCAATGGGATAATCCTAATGGAAAAGCAATTATAGAAAGATCAGATTTTCCAGCAGCAGATTTGAATTCCGGTCTTGTCGCTTATTATCCTTTCAATGGTAACGCCAATGATGAATCAGGAAACGGAAAACATGGTATCGTTTCGGAAGCAGACTTATCCCCTGACAGGTTTGGAAATTCTGATAAAGCGTATAGCTTTGACGGAATAGATGATTATATAAAAGTTGAAAATCTTGATTATCAATTTGGCAGCGCATTGTCTTTTTCAGTATGGATTAATCCCATTAGTACACAAATCGGATATATTATCAATAAATGGGTATCGGGACAGGAAGATAAAGATCTTTCATTTACTTCGGAGCAGAAAGCATTTTTTTATTTATACCCTTTACTTCCAACAAATTATTATTCTAATCAAATTATTCCTTTAAATCAGTGGACACATTTAACAGCAGTGTACGATGGTTCTGTTGCTAAAATTTATATAAATGGCGTTTTGGATATATCACAGTCAGCAAGCGGTAATATAGCTAATTCAAATGGAAAATTATATTTTGCATTTAACCCTGACAGAATTGTAGAAGGGACTTTACCTTTTAAAGGCAAATTGGATGAAATAAGAATTTATAACAGATCCCTTTCTGAAGCAGAAATCAAATTGCTTTATCAGAATTATCAGCCTGTTCCATTTGTTACATCCTATTTCGGCAAAATTCTTTCCGTATCTCCGCAAACATCTGATGGCAGTACCAATATCCAAATCATTGGTCAGGCCATTGACCGTGCCACAAATTCACCCTTAGCCAATGTTCCGCTGAATATTATTGTCTCTCTGAACGGATTTGACCGGACTTTCAAAGCATTCACTGACGCGACCGGAGGTTTTCATTCCACGTTTTATCCAAATGCGAATGAATCCGGCTATTATGATGTCCGCGCGCTTCATCCGGAAAGCACAGACAATACATCCCAGGGCAAATTCACCATCAGCCGCGTGATTGTCAGTCCCCCAGGCATTGATCTGAACATTCCCAGAAACTATGAACAGAAAATTGATGCGATTAACGTAACTGTCGGCGGGCTTGACATTCACAACCTGCAACTGGTGTATGAAGCTGCGGATCAGACCGGAGGTGTATTGCCTCCGGGTGTTCATATTTCAACCGGTTCCGTAATTCCGCTCCTGTCATCCGGTCAGTCTGCAAATCTGGAATGCACTGTATGGGCCGACAATCTGGCAACAGACACAGGAAAGATTGTTCTCAAAGTCAAAAGTGATGAGAAAACATGGGGAACCGTTGCTGTCAATACTCTGTTTTCAGAAGCAAAACCTGTGCTGACTTACACACCTGACCATATAGTGACAGGACTTGCTTTGGATAATATTGCCACTGAAACCCTTGTTTTGGAAAACAAAGGACAGGCAGAATTGAGCAATGCAGTGCTTTCCATTGTAAAGCAGGACGGAACCCCGGCACCGCACTGGGTACACCTGAATGCCGATGAAAATTTCGGTACAGTGGCAGTGGGACAAAAACAGGACATAAGCATTTCCTTTGCGCCAAATGCGGTTGCCAAAACTGATGCGCCTGCGGTTGCCGAAGGAATTTATTATTTTTATCTGAAAATCAGCAGTTCCAATTATCCGGTTGTGCAAATACCGTTGACGGTTACAGTCACACAGTCCGGATTGGGAAATATAAAATTCAAAGTTGAAGATATTTATACCAAAACAATTGACAAAGATACCAACCAGATTATTGAAGGTATCAGAGTTGAGGATAATGGCAAAATCAGATTGCAGCTTATCGCGGCTGACGGAACTGTTTTAAAAGAATATGAACAGGCTTTGGACAGCAAAGGCGAGACCAGATTTGAAAATTTGCCCACCGGCAGATACAAATACCGTGCTTCGGCAGACAACCATCAGGAGATGATTGGCACAGTCTGGAGTAAGCCCGGAGTAACCTCAGAGGAAAAGATTTTTCTTGCATTCAATCTGGTTACGGTGGAGTGGGAAGTTACGGAAACCACGATACAGGACAAATATGACATTGTGCTGACAGCCGTTTACGAGACAGATGTTCCTGCTCCGGTTGTAGTTGCGGAACCGGCTTCCATCAGTCTTCCTGATATGAAAGTCGGGGATGTGCTGTCCGGTGAGGTGAAATTTGTCAATTACGGTCTGATTCGTGCAGAGAACGTGAAATTTGGGTTTCCTGAAAGCGATGAGTATTTAAAATATGAAATTTTGGCAAACAATTTGCCCGGCAGCATTGAATCCAAAGAATTCATAACGATTCCATACAGAATTACCTGTCTCAAAAGTCTTACCGAAGATACCGCAGCACGAAGCAGAAGAGATTCGGGAGGATGTTATGTTAATTCGGCAAAGATATGTATCAGTTTCGGAGCCTGGTGCATAAACGAAGTGTGGTATGATTTCGGTGAGGTATGCTTTTATATGTCCGCAGCTTACGGACAATGCAGTACTGGCACTGCTGGTGGAGGCATTGCAATAGGATATTCCGGCGGAGATGGCGGCAGCATTGGAATATTCAACCCGCCTGCCATGCAAATGGCAGGAGTTCTTTGTCCGCCGGAAAGAATCTGTTCGACTGATGATCCCTGCTGCCTGATGGACAAAAGCGAACCGGTCAAAAGCCAGATTGATCTCATCAGAGGCGAATACAGGGATGATGCTGTTGATCTGTCTGTGAAAGTGCCGGGGCATGTTGTGGAAGTGAAACGGTATTTTTATGACAACGCATGGCATTTCGCTGATCTGACTGAACATCTGGAAATTGTTTATGACTCTGACGGCAAAACTCCGAAATCCATTAAAAAGCATGGCGTGTTTTATAAGAAAGCGGATGAGGAAGGACTGGTTTATGCCTTTGATGAAAACCGCCATATTTTCAAAGAAACAGACGGCTATCGCTGGAAAGACAGTTCCGGCAACTGGAAACGCTATGATTCCACAGGAAAAATTCTTTCTTACGGAAACCGGATGAATCAGAAGGTTTCCTTTATCTATGACAGCGGAATTCTGACCGGTCTGGAAGACAATTCCGGAAAACAGGTTTTGTGGTATGAATATCTTGGCAATGATGTTTCTGCGGTAAAAGATGCCAATGGAAGAATGGTAAGTTATACTTATGAATCCGGTCGTCTGTCCAAAGTTACGGATATTCTGGGATATGACTGGATATATCTTTATGACGCACAGGGAAGGCTTGAAACCAAACAGGACCCGGAAGGTAACAGCACAACAATCACTTATAATGATTTTGGATATGTATCCAAAGTATCCGGCAGTGACGGTCAGTTCAAGTCTTTTGATTATTCGCAGGACAGCGGCAAAAAGGAATATTCCGCGCAGGTGACAGACAGCGGCGGAAAGATCAGACAGGTCTGGTATAATGCAAAAGGCGACAAACTTCGCGAAGATATCAACGGCAAAACCGTTCAGAAGATTGTTTACGAAGGCCGGAAAGAAACCCTTACGGACGTGAACGGAAATCAGACTGTACGGGAATTTGATGAATGGCATAACCTGCTCAAAGAAACCTATGCGGACGGCTCAGCAGTCACTTACACATATGAGCCTGTTTTTCACAATAAAACAGGAATTACTGATGAAAGAGGCGTTATCACAAAGTATGAGTATGATGACGCAGGAAACCGCAAACGGAAGATTGAGGCATATCAGACTGAAAATGAACGGATTACAGAATACACTTATTATCCTGACGGCAGCCTTTGGACAGAAAAAACTGTGGCTGATGCTGCCACGCCCGAATCTGTCACCACTATGGAATATGATGACAACGGCAATATGATTTCGCTTACGGATGCGGAAGGAAACAAAACAACCTTTACGCATAATATCATGGGGCAGGTCAAAACCAAAACCGATCCCAAAGGAAAAGTCTGGACGTATGACTATGATGATATGGGAAACCTGAAATCCCTGACAGATCCGTTGGGCAGTGTAACGGCTTATGAATATGACAAAGTGGGCAACAAAATCAAGGATACTGACCCTGCCGGAAATATTACGCTGTATGAATATGATTCTGACCGGCATCTGAAAAAAATTACCGATGCCTATGGCAATGTCACGCAGTTTGTCTATACCAACGGCAGACTTACCAAACGCATTGATCCGGAAGGAAAAGAAGTTACGCAGGAATACGATGCTTATGGGCGTTTGTGGAAAAGCATTGACGGCAATGGAAATGTGATTACCTATGAATATGAAGGCGCAGACGGAAGCACCTGCCCAAGCTGTTCCGGGGGCGCAGGTTCGGATGTGCCGGCAAAGGTGATTTATCCCACGAATTTTGCCAAAGAATTTCAGTATGACAGCCGGGGACGCAAAGAAATTGAAAAAGATGTGCTGAGCGCAGACGAATCCTATTCTGCCCAGTTCAAATATGATTTTTCCGGCAATCTGATTTCAGAAACGGATAAGGAAAATCATACCACTGTCTATGGTTATGACAAACTGGGACGCAAATTCAAAGTGACCGATGCCATCAGCGGCATTACCGAATACACCTATGATGACCGGAACAATCTGATTTCACTCCGGGATGCCAACGGAAGTTTTACCCAATTCGAGTATGACCGAAACAACCGGCTGAAAAAGGAAATCCGGCCTCTGGGTCAGACAACGGCTTATGAATATGACAGCGCAGGCAGTCTGATTTGGAAAACTGATGCAAAAGCGCAGAAAACCGGGTATGATTATGATGATGCAGGCCGGATGAAAACCATCCGGTATTATGCGGCTTCGGAAAATACGCCGCAGAAAACCGTAAATTTTGACTATTATCCCAACGGCACTCTGAAAAGCTATGCAGACGGCAAAACTTCCGCCGCATATACTTATGACAAACTGAACAGAAAGATTTCCGAGACCGTCAATTACGGAGATTTTCAGTTGGTGTATGGCTATGCGTATTACAAAAACGGACTCAAAAAGACTTTCACCATGCCGGATGGCACGGTTTACGGATACACCTATGACAGCAATAATCAACTGACCGGCATTGAAATTCCGGGCAAGGGAACCATTGCCTACAGCGCGTACAAGTGGAACAGACCTGAATCAGTAACGCTTCCGGGCGGCGTGAGCAAAACCTTTTCCTATGATACCCTTATGCGGTTACAGGGCATTGCGGTCAAAAATCCTGCTCAGGCTGTGCTGATGCAGTATGGCTATGCCTATGATAAGATGAACAATATCAAAGCAAAACAGACCGAGCATGGCAATTACGGATACGTTTATGATCCCATATACCGTCTGACAACTGCGGACAATGCGGTTCTGACAGATGAAACCTATACCTATGATGCTGTCGGCAACCGAAAAACAGATGCACAGGCTGCAGGAGAGTGGATGTATAACAGCAACAATGAACTGGGCAGTTATGACGGAACTGTTTTTGCATATGATGCCAACGGCAACATGACCCAGAAATCCGGCAATGGAGAGGCTTTCACCTATATTTATGATGTGGAAAACCGGCTTGTTCAGGTTGAAAACAAAGCAGACGGCTCTGTGATTGCCAAATATTATTATGATCCCTTTGGCCGCAGACTGTGGAAAGAAGTCAATGGCGTGAAAACCTGTTTTCTGTATGCAGATGAGGGACTGGTCGGAGAATATAATGCTGCCGGTGCTGTCATCAAAACCTATGGTTTTAAACCCAATTCCATATGGACAACTGATCCTGTGTTTATGAAACAGGGAAACGAGTATTATTTTTATCACAATGACCATTTGGGAACGCCGGTTCAGATGACGGACGGGACCGGGAATGCGGCTTGGTCTGCGAAGTATGATGCCTTTGGAAGGGTGCAGGTTGGGGCTGAGATGGTTGTGAATAATCTGAGGTTTCCGGGGCAGTATTTTGATGGGGAGACGGGGCTGTATTATAATTGGTATAGGTATTATGATGCGGGAGTGGGAAGATACGTTGCGACTGATCCGTTGAAGGACGGGGTGAATCTGTATGTCTATGTTTTCGAGAATCCGCTTAAATGGATTGATCCGTTAGGATTGAAGTGCACTCCGGAAGAAATTTTAAAAGCAGCAGATGAAAAAGCAAAAAATGACAAAGGAGGGGATTATTGCACATATTTATGTAAATGGGATAATAACCTAGGGACTTATTTTAAACCAAAATGTAATTTGGTAGTCTATGACGTATTAAAAGAGGCTGGTTGTAACATACCAAAAATTCATAATAATAAATATCCCCCAATTGCAAATGAATGGGGTGATCCTGAGTACAAAAAAATACCTGATTGGTATTTTACTGACCGTTATAATCTTAAACCCGGAGACATAGCTGTAAAAACACGCAATGGTCATTCAGGTCATCTTTTCATATATGCTGGAAAAGATAAAGATGGAAACAATGAGTTTTATACTCTTAATACAGATAGTGGTATTTTCAGAAAAATAAAAGAATCTGAAATACCTCAAGAAACCAGACCAACAGCATATCGTGGCTATTTTAATGAACAGCAATGGAAAAACGAAATGGGTATTGAGTAGTCGGTAGGGTGAGTGATAACCCATCAAAAACGGTGGGTTGCAACCACCCTACTGATTCACACAGATTTCATGGATTGCGCTGATGCAATTGTCTGAACCATGATTCACTTGATTAAAGGATTTGCAGGATTGAAATTTTGAAAATCAGGATAATCCTTTAATCATGTGAATCCCGGTTCAGACAAAGGGGGCGCATGATTCGGGATTGTCTGAACCCGGATTTTCAGGATTAAGGGATTAACCGGGATTGTTCACTGTCCTGAACAGGATTATACAGGATTGGCATGATTTTAATTTGATTTTTTAATCCTGTGCATTCTGTATAATCCTGTATCATCGTGTTCAGGCAGGGGGAATTGTCTGAACCATGATTTACTTGATTAAAGGATTTGCAGGATTGAAATTTTGAAAATCAGGATAATCCTTTAATCATGTGAATCTTGGTTCAGACAAAGGGGGCGCATGATTCGGGATTGTCTGAACCGGGATTTTCAGGATTAAGGGATTGACCGGGATTTTCCGGTTCCCTGTTCCTGACAGATTCATCAGGGTAAATCCTTTCATCCTGTAAATCCGGGTTCAGACAATGATGATAACCATATCAATCGGTGAAAGTCATTACAAGGCATTATCCGAACAGGTACAATTTCAGAATGTATAATGTAATCCGGACAAAAGAATTTGATGAGTGGCTTTCCAAACTGCGTGATGCAAAGGGAAAAGCCCGGATACTTGCCCGCATACGCTCGGCAGAGTATGGCAATTTGGGCGATACCGAGCCGGTGGGTGAAGGGGTAAGCGAAATGCGGATTCACTGTGGACCGGGATACAGGGTATATTTCAGGAAAAAGGGCAATGTGCTGATCATATTGCTTTCAGGCGGAGACAAATCGTCTCAGAAACGGGATATCAGAAAAGCCAAAGCCATAGCGGCATCGATTGGGGAGTAATTTATGGCAAAGTTATCGAAATTTGATGCAGCGGATTATCTGGACAGCGAAGAAACCATTGCTGAGTATCTGACCGCTGCTTTGGAAGATGAAAATCCGGATGTGTTTCTGGCAGCCATATCAGATGTTGCAAAAGCCAGGGGAATGGCGCAGATTGTCAAAACTACGGGAATAAGCCGGGAAAAGCTGTATAAAGCACTGGCTCCTGGTGCAAAACCCGGCTATGACGTCATTATCAAAATTCTGCACGGTCTGGGCGTGAAAATCGCAGTCACAGCTTAATTCTGCTGTCAGAACCATGATTTCAGGGTGAAAAAAGATTGCCTTGATCAGAAGCAGAACGCAAATTTTTAATCATGGTATTCGTGAGAATCCCGGTTTGGACAACGGGGAAGTTCTGTTCACACGGACTGCGCTGATGCAATTGTCTGAACCGTACTTCGGCAAGCTCAGTAACCGTGATTTTCAGGAGTAAGGGATTGACCGGGATTGTCTGCTGTCCTGAACAGGATTATACACGATTATAAAGGATTGGCATGATTTTGATTTGATTTTTTAATCCTGTGCATTCTGTATAATCCTGTATCATCGTGTTCAGGCATGAGGGGGATTGTCTGAACCGGGATTTTCAGGATTGAAAGATTGCCAGGATTCGGCAAACAGAAGGCATAGTTTTTAATCATGGTAATCCTGAAATCCTGCGAATCGTTCGGACAAAGAGAAAAATTGTTCAATAGTGTGAATTGTGTTACAGTAGCCATAGTTGCATATTTCATTCATCAAGGAACGGAGATGCGAATTTCGGATATTATCTGGCTGCCTCAGTTTATTGACAAGCTGGAGTGGAAACATAATGTCAGTCCGCAGGAGGTTGAAGAAGTGCTTTTTGACAACCCCGTATATCGCAGGGTGCGGAAAGGACATATTCCGGGAGAGGATTTGTATTCGGCGATGGGAAAGTCGGAGGCAGGACGTTATCTCATAGTGTTTTTCATTTACAAAACTTCCCGTGAGGCACTGATTATCAGCGCAAGAGACATGGATGACAAAGAAAGGCGGCTGTATGACCGAAGATAAAAAGATTCCCGAATTCGAAAGTTACGAAGAAATGGCTGAGTTCTGGGATAACCGCAGTCTGGCAGATTACTGGGATCAGACAGAACCGGCGGAATTTGAAATTTCCCACAAAGCCCGGCGTCTTTATCTGGTATCGCTTGACCGGAATCTGCTGTTGCGATTGCAGCCGGTTGCCCGTATGCGGGGATTGAGCATAGAAAGCATCGTGAATTTGCTGATTGAGCAGCGTCTTGTTGAAATCGGAGTATAATGATGTCAGTCAGTGTGGTGGGTGATAACCCATCAAAAACGGTTGGTTGCCTCCTGCTGATTCACCCGGATTTCACGGACTGCGCTGATGCAATTGTCTGAACCGCACTTCGGCAAGCTCAGTAAGCGGGATTTTCAGGATTAACCGGGATTGTTCACTGTCCTGAACAGGATTATACACGATTATACAGGATAGGCATGATTTTCATTTGATTTTTTAATCCTGTGCATTCTGTATAATCCTGTATCATCGTGTTCAGGCATGAGGGGAATTGTCTGAACCATGATTTTCAGGATTAAAGGATTATAATGACTGTCTTAAAATATATATTATTAATTTCAAATAATTATCAGCATAATTCCGTGTCATATGCGGTTCGGACAAAGAGTGTTAACGCATGAATAAAATATTGGAGAAACTGAAAGAGAAATTAATCAAAGATGAAAATATCGTATTCGGGCTTGTTTTCGGCTCTTATGCAAAAGAGTGTCAGAATTCCCGCAGCGATATAGATATTGGACTTTATTTCTTAACTCCGCCGCAGGGACTTGATTTGCTGGATTTCATATCCGGGCTTTGCAAATATGCCGGCAAAGAGGTTGATCTTGCAGTGCTGAATCATGCTTCTGCTTTTTTAAGACATCAGGTGATGAAACATGCTGTACGGCTTTTTGTCAAAGACAGACTTATATACCGAAAATTCAGGGAAAAAACCATGACAGATTATGATATTTACAAACATGTATCCGGGATGAACATCTATGACAGACAAAGCTCTGATGGCAAAATACCGGAATCTTCTGATTCATGCGTATGATGGTGTTGACGATAGCATAACTTTCGGAATTTACAAAAAGAGGCTCGGTGATTTCCGTATTTTTGTCAAATCTGTACGTGAGTATATTCGCTGATATACAGTTCCGGCAAAATTTCAACTGACTGTGGAGGAATAAAATGAAGAATACATTATTAAAACAAGTTGCTGTATTCTGGCTGCTGAGCGGCTGGATACTTCTGTTTCCAACCTTTTCTTTTGCCGAAGACGGCATCTGCGCCCGTGTCAAAATTGAAATCCGTCAGGAAATGACACTGGAGCGGCAGGCATTTGACGCGCATATGCGGATCAACAACGGATTCGGCAACATTTTTCTGGATGATGTCAGCGTGGATGTCCTGTTTTCCGATGAAAATGGAAACAGCATTATTGCAAGTTCTGATCCCGATGACACCCAGGCACTGTTTTTTATCCGTATAGACAGCATGGAAGGCATTGAAGCAGTGGATGGCAACGGAACTATTCTGCCGGATTCTTCCGCAGATATTCACTGGCTCATCATCCCTGCGCCGGGTGCATCCAACGGTCTGGAGGCCGGAACCCTGTATTATGTCGGCGCAACTTTGAGCTATTATATCAATGGAAAACAGGAAGAAATCAAAGTCAGCCCGGATTATATTTACGTCAAACCCATGCCTGAACTCACACTGGATTATTTTATCCCTGAAGATGTGTACGGAGATGATGCGTTCACTGCTGAGATTGAGACGCCTGTTCCCTTCACGCTGGGCGTCCGGGTAAGCAATAAGGGCTTTGGCACGGCAAAGAATCTGAAAATTCAATCTGCCCAGCCAAAAATTGTGGAAAATGAACAGGGACTTGCCATCGGTTTTCTCATTGAAGGCAGTGAGGTCAACGGCAATCCTGCGGAACCAACCCTGCTTGCGGATTTCGGAGACATTCTGCCGAACAGGGCCGGTATAGGCCGATGGAGCATGACCTGTACGCTTTCCGGCAAATTTGTGGATTTTACCGCAGATATTTCCCATTCTGATGAACTCGGCGGGGAACTGACTTCGCTGGTAAAAGGAACTCCTGTCACCCATTTTCTGATTCACGATGTTCTGGTGGATGTCACCGGCAGAGACAGCATTAAGGATTTTCTGGCTAAACCCGTATCCGGCGATGGCTGCAAGGTTTATGAATCGGAAAATATGGATACGGATGTAACAGATCAGTCTGCTTCTTCAACGCTCAGCGGATCAGGTGACACCTTCACCCTGTCAACTTCACTGAATGCAGGTTTTGTCTATGTGAAACTCACTGATCCTGCAAACGGAACCTTGACAGTCAAAGAAGTTGTTCGCGCTGACGGCAAAAAACTGCCCGCAGACAATGCCTGGTTTTCCAAAACAAGGGATGCGGACAACAACTGGCTGTATTATTTCAACCTGTTTGATGTCAGTTCCACAGGTTCTTATACCGTCATATTCCAAAATTCGCAACAAGGCCCCCAGCCCCCGAATCTTGGGTTCATCCCGGACAGAAGCAAACCCGAAGATCAGCAACTGGGTTTTCTGGTAACAGCCAGTGATCCCAATGGAACAGTTCCGGTTCTGACTTGTTCTGCTCTGCCTGCGGGAGCGCAGTTTACGGATCAGGGAAACGGGACAGGAATGTTTTCCTGGACGCCCCTGCCGGGACAGTCCGGAAAATATGTCATCACATTCACTGCTTCTGACGGTCAGTTGCAATCCGCACAAACCTGCACCATCACCATCACCGGGCTGGACAGCGACACAGACGGAATGCCGGATTCATGGGAAATCAAATATTTTGGAATGTTGGACAGGGGCGGTTCAGACGATTTTGACAAAGATGGGATTTCAGATTTGAATGAATATCTCCATGAAACAGATCCGACAATGATGCAGGGGGATGTGAACGGAGATAAAGAAATAGATCTGAAAGATGCGATTCTTGCTCTGCAGGTCAGCACCGGTATTTCTCCGGACGCTGTTCTGAAAAAAGAGGCTGATATAAACGGAGACAAACGAATCGGTGTGGAAGAAGCTGTTTTTGCGCTTCAAAGCATTTCCGGTTCAAAAAATGGGTAGTGGGACTTTTTATACTGATATTTTTAAATTTATAAATCAATATTTTATTTAACTGATGTTACGCAGCCTTTCCAAAAATAAGGCAGTTATTCTCTTTGACCTTCATTCCTGCAAAAGCCGGAATCCGGTATTTTCAATGGCTTCCGGATACCGGCTTTCTCCGGTATGACGATCCGGCGTAACATCAGTTATTAAGATTGAGGAAAATTCAGCCAGTGCAGTTGCACAACTTCAGCATCTTTCCCAAATATTTTCCAGTATATAACCAATTTGTTTTTTATACCAAATCGCTATTGTAATGATCCATTAATTGCATTTAAAATATAGGAAAAACCGGTAAGAGATGCTGTCATTTTATTGGAACATTTTATCAGAATATCTGCCACATAATCTTTCATTTCC
>JBFXEJ010000078.1:0-30822 GCA_050180235.1 Desulfococcaceae bacterium | reverse complement strand
CTTCAAGTTCCTGACGTTCACTGTCTGTAAGACTCACAAGATATTTTTTCCGCATTGTTTTCTCCCTCAATTTTTTTTTCAGATTGAGAAATTATAATGCGTCAGTTTAATTTTGACAAGACACTACAGGGCAGGTCACTACAGCATGATTATGCCCTGATTTTATCAGTATGAAAAGTCCCGTTGCCTGTTTTCTCTGGGGAAAGGATATGATTCTCCACAGAGCGGAGATGCAGATCGCTTTGGGGAAAGGGTATATCAATCCCTTTTTCCCGGAACATACGGGCAATTTCAAAACGAACGGCAGAATCTGTGGAAAGTCCGATGTCCACATCCGTATAGTAACGGATTCGGAAAAGCAGTGCACTGCTGCCGAAATCTGAAAACAGCACATCGGGCGGGGGATATTTAAGAATATTTTTCATATCCCGCATGATTTCCAAAAGCGTGTCCCGCACCAGTTCCACATCACTGCTGTAAGATACTCCCACATACACACTGCGCCGCACCCGTCTGTCATTGAAACTCCAGTTGGTAAGCTGTTCACTGATCATTTTGGAATTGGGAATAATCAGAGTGGCATATTCATAGGTTCTCACTTCAGTGGATCGGACATTGATCTTTCTGACTTCCCCCCAGATGCCGCCGATCTCCACCACGTCCCCCACCTGAATGGGACGCTCAAACAGCATGATAATTCCACTGATGAAATTGTTGAAAACAGCCTGCAGTCCGAATCCCAGCCCAATACCCAGGCCGCCAAAGGCCACAGCAAGGGACTGTCCCTCCACTCCAATGATACTGAGTGCAATCAGAATACCGAAAAACCACAGCAGATAGGAAGACACCACAGTAATGGAATTTTTCAGTCCCATATCAAAACCGCTGTGGGTCAGGAGTTTTTCAGAAAGCAGCATCCGCCAGACACGGGTTCCGGCATGGGTGACAAGCAGGGCAATGACGGTGTAAAACAGGTTCAGTATGCTGATGTTAATGTTGGGAATGGGCAGGGGACGGCTGAGGATTTCAAAATATCCGCTGATCACCGCAGATTTGTCCGGATGCCATGCAAACACAGCGGCAAGGAATACATTGCTTCCCCACAGCAGCCAGCAGAACTGTATGCTCAGCCATTGCAGGGGGCGTCTGTTTTTCTTTTCCGAGGAACTGACCAGTGAGGAATCCCTGAATTTTTCCCCCCATTCCCGCATCAGACAGAAAAAAAGCCATGCCCAGAGCAGCCCGGTGAGTGAAAAAGTCCAGGAGGCAAACCAGAAATTGGCCATATTTCCGAAACCGCTCAGTTCCAGAAAAATGGCTCCGAAAGGGATCAGATATGAGATTCCCACCATTATTCTGTGGTGCAGACGCGTGCGCACAGTTTTTTCTTCGGAAAGGGGAATCATTTCCCGGTATTTTTTCCAGAAGAACAGACACCATATCAGCATCACAATATAAAACCCTGTCCGCAGCAGCAGCACTGTCCTGCTCCATGTTCCGCCCAGCCAGGCCATAAGCAGCATGGAAACAGTGAATAAGCGAATAATCAGCAGCAGGTTCCTGAGTTTCCTTTTCAGGATGTCAGGGATCAGCGGTTTTTTCTGCGCATTCCACAGCGTCATAAAATCAAGCCACCAGCGGGACCACAGCCAGATATACAGAATATACACAAGTGGTCTGTAAAAGGATATGGATGCGGTGATGCCCCGGATATGACCGTAAATCGCAATATAAAGGACGGCCCCGGTCAGAGGCAGGGATTTGGAGAAAAAGCTGAGAGCAAAATGCCGCCAGGGATAAAATTCAGACAGTTTAAAGCGGTTATCCAGGGAAAGGCACCAGGCCTGAAAGTGGAACATGAATATCCCGACAATGCAGAAAAACAGCACAAAGGCAATGATCGGAACATGGCCCATCTCAAGAAGCCTCTGATAATCTGGGGAAAGAACATCGGCAGAGCGGATGGGCATGGCAAGCAGTTCTTCGCTGATATCGCTGAAACGGAGTGACTGAATGGTGTTTTTTTCCCGCCGGAAGAAGGCCTCCTTCTTTTTTTCCGCGATAGTCCTTTCAATTTTTTCCGAAAACAGGCTCAGTCTGTTGCGCATACTTACCAGATTTTTCGCTGTTTTTTCATAGTGTTCACGGATTTTCTGCAGAGATTCCTGTCTGGTTTCGATGAGATCAAGGAGCCGGTTCAGATCTTTTTCCATCTGTTCCCCGGGGGGAATGCCGGTTATTTCATTTTTGATGACTGCCAGCTGGCTGACATTGAGACGGTACTGATCCGCTGCCTGCTGCTGCTGTTTTGTAAGCAGTGAGATTTTGCCCTGCATATCGCTGATGTATTCCAGGGTGTTTTTCAGAGCGGCATGGTGCTGTGACCGGGCTTTGATCAAATCTTCAAAAGGGGTGTCAGGCAGAAGAATAAGGTTGGCGTGATTGGACAACTGAATCTCATACAGATTCATTTCCGATTCAATCTCTTTGGCAAGCTTTTGCGTATCCTGGAGCCGGTTTTCCGTCTGCTGTGCCTGTTCTGTCTCCGTCTGCAGACTCATTTCCGCATAACTGCGGATTTTTTCGATTTCCTCAGATGCCCGTGCGCTGTTTTCCTCTGAAATATCATCCGGAGACAGCGTTTTCTCCTCTCCGGCAGCATACGTTACGGACATGAAAGGGGAAAAAATAATATGAAAAAAAATAACAGGGAAAAGTATGAGAAAGCGTGAACTTTGCGATGAACAGTCTGACATCATGAAAATATCTGTAAATGAAAAAAACTGTCCGTGAGACCTGCTGCTGTGAAAAACAGGACTCACGGAAGATGGTTAATGTGTATCCGCTCATACATGAACCGGCAAACGGGCTTCCGGATCTGAAATATGCAGCAGCCTTACCTAAAAAAAATCAGGCTTTTCTCAGCAGTGAAGTTATAATTCTGCGCAACTGCTGAAAAGGGATGCAAACACAGGAATCGGAAAAAATTCCGTGTATGCCGCTTTTCCGAAAGCCCGGATTTTCCTTTTTCACCCGCGCATCAGTGGCTGAGATGCTTGATAACCGAATCGGTCAGGGAATCATCATCCCTCTGAAATATAGGAATCAGTTCTGTTGCAACATCCTTGAGGGATTTGATTTTTTTGGCTCTCATTACGCCCTGAATCTTCTCAACCCCCTCCTCAATGAGTTTCAGTCCTTCCACAATCCGGATAATATCCTCTCGTTCCATAGCAAATTCTCCTTTCTGATTGCCGCTTTTCGCGACAGTTCATTCTGTCTCCCATCCGTGAAGATTATGTTATCGCAAATGACAGGGATATGTCAAAACAATTTTGCCAATATATTTCCTGCCTGAGAATAAAATCCCGCATCTTCCGGCAGGGTGTCAGATTTGCTGAAGAACCCTGAAAAGGTGCGGCCGTTTTTACATGGAATACAAATCAAAGGGAACCGCATCGGGACTTTAATATACTGAAACAATTTTGGTTTTGTTTGGCATGTTTTTTGCCTGACAGTCTGATCGGGAAAAATCATCCGTTTTTGGCCTGAAAAACCCCGCGTATGGACTGAAAAGCCCCCTTTTGGCGAATACGCAATTTCCGTGCCAAACAAAACCAAAATTGGATCAGTATACAAGAAAATTTTCGGTTGAGTACCTAATCTGCCGCCAATTCATAAACAGCCCTGCAAAGCCAAACCTGAAAATTCATCTGCCCTGCCACTTCACTTCTTTGCTTCAGAACCGGTTTCTTTCCTGCGTTTTCCCATTCTGGTTCCGAAAATGAAATAGACCAGGCATCCGGCAAAAGGGATCAGTGCCACAGCAATTCCCCATCCGATTTTTACCTTCTGGGACGGGAACTCTCTAAGGGCAATATCCACAATGGCCCACCAGGTCAGGAGCAGAAACAAAAGTCCGGCTCCTGCAACAAATAATACTGTTTCCATGTTCAGCTCCTCAGCATCTCAATAATTTTCAGCACGGTTTCAACATAATATCTGCTGCGGTTGTAATTATATACCACTTTGTATGCCTGTTCACGGGTAATTCCGGAATGCCATCCGTAATGATTCAGATAACTTGCTATGCTCATAATGGCATCAGGATGGGTGAAAAGATCGATCCGGCCATCTCCGTTTCCGTCTTTGGCATACAGGGAAATATTGCTGGGCATGAACTGGCAGTATCCCATTGCACCGGCAAAAGAACCGATGATTTCCAAAGGGTTCAGCCCCTCTTTGGCCGTATAGCGGAGAAACGCTTTGAGTTCCTGATAGGCCCATCCTGATTTTTTCCGGGCTTTTTCCGCATACTCTTCCACGGAAAGACGGCTTTCCGCAGACACGGCCTGCCACAGAATATTGCGAACCTTAGGGTCTGAAAGAGCCGCCATTGTGGAAAGGATGTTGAATACAGATTTGCTTCCCACATAGGTTCCCAGCCGGGTTTCCACCAGCAGAATGGCAGCAATGGCATAACGGCTTACCCCGAATCCCTGTTCAGCCCGGAGCATGGCGTTTTTATGGGTTTCCAGATAGATTTTTGCATTCTGAATCGGCTCATCGGCCAGAAACTGATCATAATTCAGTTTGCCTTCCCGGTAAACAAAATAGGAGGAAACCCCTTTGGTGTCAAAATATACCGAGGGACTGCTGTAAAGTGTCTGAATCTGACGGGCATTGAATCCGTCCGCAGTCAACTGCTTCCGCAGGTGCGCAAAATAATATTCATTTCTGCTGACAGATTCGGATGCAAATCCGGCACAGTAAAGACCGGGGCCAAATATCAGACATACTGCGACCAGAAAAAAATATTTTACAGTCTGCATGATCTCATTCCTTCATGTTTCGGATATTGGGGTATCCGGGTTGTGTGTTTCAGGTTTCATTTTCAGGGTTACAGTTGAAGTGATTCAGGATCAATTCCCAATGATCTGAGTTTTTCAAGCATTATCCGGTTTTTCTCCCTTTCAGTTTCTGCGGATTTCTCTGCTTCGTCAGCACGCATTTTTTCAGATTCAGCGCGCATTCTTTCTGCTTTCGCGGTTTCCTCCGCTTCATAAACCCGGTTTTTTTCGATCTGAGCGGTTTCTTCCGCTTTTGCGAGACGAGACTTCAACTCTCCGGCATTTTCAGTGCAAGGCTCATAATATCCCTCCTGTTTTGCCTGGGTTTACAGGCTGCGGATTTCAGATTTCATGTTTCAGATTTCAGATTTTCATGCTATAGGTATGGACGAATAAAAACATATTTTACGGGATTGTGCAACTATGAAAAAAATTACAGGACAGTTTTTGTCTGAAATGGACAGAGATGAAAGGCGCTGCAACTTTTGTGCAGAACACAGAAACCCTGTTGTGAAAAAATTCCGGGTAGTGATTCTGTTATGACTGACTGACAGTGTTTGAATCACGGACAGAAAATTTTCCCGCAGAAAACACAGATACACAGGGAAAAAACTCTGTGTCTTCTGTGGGAAACAATCCCGGAGCCTGTCTGTCAGAAAAATATCAGCAGCAGATTCCGGCATAGAAAACGGAGAAAACATTCATGGCAAAAAAAAAGCTGTTCAACCCCATTCTCAACAATCCCTTTGCAGAGCCTTCCCGCTATTACGCGACCCTGCTGGACGGCAGTCTGGATTATGAAAATATCATGGAAGGCAGAAGGCCATTTGTGCCAAGCATTCCCGCTGTTCCGGTGAAACCGGAAAAGCACAAACCAAAAGATATGTTCACAATCAAAGATATGCCCGGTGTGTATGAAAGCCATCTGATCAATCTGATCCGCAGGGAAGTGGGAGAATGGCGGAAACAGGCATATCCCCATACCACAGGCGTGACAAGGGAACTTCTGACCTTCTGGTTTGCCAATGCGGAGAGAACAAAACCCCTGTTTTTCGCGCAGCAGGAGGCTGTGGAAACAGGCGTATGGCTTAACGAAGCCGCGGAAAAATCCAATGCCGGTTCCCATATCCTGAATGAATTGCAGAAAAGCCGGAGTGTAAGCCGGAATCTGCCGGAATTCAATCTGCCCCGCATAGCGTTCAAAATGGCAACCGGCACAGGCAAAACTGTGGTCATGGCCATGTTTATTCTGTATCATTATTTCAACCGCATCAATTACCGCAGGGATGATCGCTTTGCAGACAGGTTTCTGGTTATCGCTCCCGGCATTACCATCCGGGATCGTTTGCAGGTTCTGTATCCGGATATGCAGAGAAAAGGAACCGGGGCAGGGGATTATTACCATGAACGCGGCCTTGTTCCCGGAAAATATGAAAAAAAAGATCTGCCCGGTCTGGCTTCCCGTCTGATTGTCATCAACCGCCATGCACTGGAACGGAAAACCTTCAAAGACAATAAACGCAGTCCCTTTGACGGCAAGGCAGGAACAGATCGGGACAGTGCGCTGGAGGATTACACGGTGATGCTCCGGCGGGAAATAGGTGAACTGAAAAAAGGATCACGGGTCCTGATTCTCAATGACGAGGCACATCACTGCTATCTGCCAAAAAAAAGCGGAGGGGATAAGGAAAACCGGCGCGCGGCTGTGTGGATGACCGGCCTTGCGGAAATAAGCAAACGCTGCAAAATCCGGGCTGTGTATGATCTGAGTGCCACGCCCTATTTTCTCATGGGTTCCGGATATACGCCCTATGAAATGTTTCCCTGGGTGGTCAGTGATTTCGGACTGGTCGAGGCAATGGAATCCGGGCTGGTGAAAATTCCCTTTATACCGGAAAGTGACAGCACCCATGAACTGGATATGCCTGTTCTTCGCAATCTTTATGACTATGTAAGCAGGGATCTGCCGCGCAGCATTTCTGACAAAAACTCTCTTCCCCGGCATCCCCAAATTCCTGGGCTGATTGTCAACGCGCTGGATCAGTTTTATTCCCATTATGTGAAACATACGGCAGAATTTGAGGAAAACCGGAAAAAACAGAAAAGCATGTTTGACACGCCTCCGGTGTTTATCATTGTGTGCAGCAATACCACTGTTTCCCATGAAATTTTCCGCTATGCGGCCGGGTATGAAATGGAGGAAAAAGACGGAAGCAAAAGGACAGTCAACGGCCATCTTCCCCTTTTTGACAATTTTGATCAGCAGGGCCTGCCCCGGAGAAAACCGCCCAGCCTGCTCATTGATTCAGAGGAAATTGACAATTCCGGACAGATTACGCCCCAGTTCAAAAAAATATTTGATGCGGAAATCCGGCAGTTCAGGGAAAATTACCGGAGCCGGGCAGGAAAATCCCCGGAAAATATCACAGATTCAGATATTCTGCGGGAAGTGGTAAATACGGTGGGAAAACCCGGCAAACTGGGCGAGCATGTGCGGTGCGTGGTGTCTGTTTCCATGCTGACCGAAGGATGGGACACCAATACTGTAACCCATATCATGGGACTGCGCGCATTCGGCTCCCAGCTCCTGTGTGAACAGGTGGTGGGACGTGCGCTGCGCCGGGTTGATTACAACAGGGGAAAAGACGGAAAATATCCGCCGGAAAATGCGCATGTAATTGGTGTGCCTTTTCCCTTTTTCAAAAAAGGCGGCAGTCCCGAACCTCCGGAAGCAGGCGAAATTTATGTGGTGACTGCTTTGGAGGAAAGAAAAAATCTCCATGAGATTGTTTTTCCCAATATAAGCGGATATCGCATTGAAAGGGAAAATGACTGCATTCACGCGGATTTCAGCCATGTGAAGGATTTTGAAATAGACGGTTCCAGAATTCCCGCGCAGACAAAAATGGGAACCGCGTTCAGCGGGGAAAGTGAAATCATGACACCGGAACAGGCCGCAGGAAAGCGGAAACAGGCGTTGGTGTATCATATCACCCGCAACCTTATTTCCCTGCATTTCCGGGATGATGACGGAAATCCGAAATTTCAGTATTTTCCGGTAATGAAAGACATTGTGCATTACTGGCTGGAAAACAGAGTGAAATGTATAGGCGACGCGTTTGTCAATCTGCTGTTTCATTTTGATGAACGGGAATACTGCAATCATATCATTCAGGGTATTCAGGCACAATCCCGCAAAACCGACAGGATTCTGCCTGTGCTGCATCCCTACAATAATTTTGGCACAACATCGGATGTTCACGCAGTCACACGCCGGAAAAACAGGCCCTGGGTCACGGAAAAAAGTCATGTGAATTATGTGATCGCAGACACCGGCAAATGGGAGCAGATCGCAGCCAAAACCCTGGAGGAAATGGAAGAGGTTGTTTCCTATGTGAAAAACCAGTTTCTGGATTTTGCCGTTCCCTATGTGTACAAAGGCATCAAAGACCGGCTGTATTATCCTGATTTTATTGCCCGGTGCAGAAGCGGAAACGGGGAAATGCTGAATCTGATTATTGAAATCAGCGGCATGAGTCAGGACAAGGAAGACAAAAAATGGTATGTGGAAAACCGGTGGCTGCCTGGGGTCAACAGCATACGGGAGCAGTACGGATTTGACAGATGGGCTTTCATTGAAATCAGCGGAGACATCCGGGACATCAAAAATGAGCTGCGGGAAAAAATTCAGGGAATGTCAGAAACCTGTCCTGACAAAACAGCATCCAGGCACAAGTTTTAGTTTCCCGCAGAGAACACAGAGATATTTTTGTTTAAAAATGTTTCTCCCCTCTGTGTCCTCTGTGGGAAACTCACCGTGTGCATTTGTTTTCATGCTGTGCATTTGTTTCCCACAGAGGACACAGAGAAAAACCCACAGAGGACACAGAGATTTTTTTGTTTAAGTGCAAATCATTCCTCTCTGTGTTCTCTGTGGGAAACTTCCCGTGTGCATTTGTTTCCCACAGAGAACACAGAGAAAAACCCGCAGAGAACACAGAGATGTTTTTGTTTAAAAATGTTTTTCCCCTCTGTGTCCTCTGTGGTTTTTTATCCTCTGTGCTCTCTGTGGTTTTTTATCCTCTGTGCTCTCTGTGGTTTTTTATCCTCTGTGCTCTCTGTGGGAAACTTCCCGTGTGCATTTGTTTTCACGCGGTGCATTTGTTTCCCACAGAGAACACAGAGAAAAACCCACAGAGGACACAGAGATTTTTTTGTTTAAGTGCAAATCATTCCTCTCTGTGTTCTCTGTGGTTTTTTATCCTCTGTGCTCTCTGTGGGAAACTTCCCGTGTGCATTTGTTTCCCACAGAGAACACAGAGATGTTTTTGTTTAGAGAAAAACCCGCAGAGAACACAGAGATATTTTTGTTTAAAAATGTTTTTCCCCTCTGTGTCCTCTGTGGTTTTTTATCCTCTGTGCTCTCTGTGGGAAACTTCCCGTGTGCATTTGTTTCCCGCAGAGAACACAGAGAAAAACCCGCAGAGAACACAGAGATTTTTTTGTTTAAGTGCAAATCATTCCTCTCTGTGGGAAACTCCCCAAACTGAAAGTTGTCAAATCTTATCAAATAAAGTATTATTACAAAATGGAAGGAAAGAAAAATGACTGTAAAATCAATCAAACATTCCAAAGAAAAGCGTGTGCATATTCCATCCAAAGAAGAGGCCGGTTATGAACTGGTGAATGAAAAAGTGATGGAAAAGCAGGTGTCTGTTTATCCCAAAAATCCGGTGGTAAGCAGGGGAAATGATCCGGAACTGTTCTGGATGAACAAATACGGCAGTGATGATCAGGAAGACAAAATCACGCTTGACATCCGCTCTTTGTACCGGCACGAGCATATTTCTCCGGAAATGCTCATCAGCCGTCTGTATGAAATCAAAGAAAGTGAAGGACACCGGCAGAGCGATATTTTTGATCAGTTTGGCAATGGCTTTGATGTGGATGAACTGGAAAAACCCACCACGTATTACAGTCATGATTATCTGGATAAATGGAGCAACCGCATGATTCTGGGCGATTCGCTTTTGGTGATGAATTCCCTGCTGGAACGGGAGTTTATGTCCGGAAAAGTGCAGATGATTTATATTGATCCGCCTTATGGCATCAAATACGGCTCCAACTGGCAGATGAAACTCAGTGACCGGAATGTGACAGACGGAAAAGATGAACATGTAAGCGGGGAACCGGAACAAATCAAGGCATATCGGGATACATGGGAACTGGGCATTCATTCTTATCTGAGTTATCTGCGGGATCGGCTGCTTGTGGCAAAGAATCTGCTGACAGAAAGCGGCTCGTGTTTTGTGCAGATTTCTGATGAGAATGTGCATTTGGTGAGATGTCTGATGGATGAGGTGTTTGGAAGCGGAAATTTTGTGAGTTTGATTACTGTTAAAAAGACAGGCGGTATGGGAGAGTCTCTAATTGATAATATAAGTGACTATTTAATTTGGTATGCTAAAGAAAAATCTTATTTAAAATATAGGAATTTATATCAAGAAAAAGATCTCGCATCAGGAACGGGTGCAAGATACAATCAAGTAGAATTGAAAGAAGGAGATGTACGACCTATTAAAAGAGAAGAGCAAATTAATCCCAAACTTCTACCAAAAGATTCAAAAGTATATCTGGGAAGCCCCCTGACTTCACAGACCCCAAGTGATTCAACATTATTCGAGTTTGAATTTAATGGAAACAGGTATAAACCCAACAAAGGAGGATGGAAAACAAATTATGATGGAATGATGCGATTAATACAAAAAAACAGGATAATTTCAACCAAAACTTATGTGAACTACAAAATGTATTTTGATGACTTTCCATATACGCCAATTAATAATTTATGGGCTGATACAATGGGAACAGCAGAACAAAATAAAAAGTATGTTGTTCAAACTGCAATTAAAGTCATCCAACGCTGCATCCTCATGACCACCGACCCCGGAGATCTCATCCTTGACCCCACTTGCGGCTCCGGCACAACCGCTTATGTTGCCGAGCAATGGGGACGCCGCTGGATTACCATTGACACTTCGCGCATTGCCCTGAACATTGCCAAAACCCGCATTATGACAGCCACATTTCCGTATTACAAACTCCATGATCCCAAAGAAGAGGACATCCGCCAGGGATTTGAATACAAAAAAGTGCCGCATATCACTCTCAAATCCCTTGCCAATGATGAACCTGCGGAAGAGGAAACTCTCTATGATCAGCCTTTTGAGGATAAGAAAAAACTCCGTGTTTCCGGCCCGTTCACTGTGGAAACCCTGCAAAGTCTGGATGTGATGGCTCCGGAATCTGTAATACAGAAACATGATCCGGAAGACAAATTTGAAAACCGCATATTTGAACATCTTCTGTCCGCAGGAGTGAAAAACGGCATCAGAAATGAACAGGCTGTTTTTACCCGTGTGGACGCGCTCAGCAGCCCGGCTCTTCATGCAGAGGGATTTTACCAAAGCGCGCAGGGCGAACGTAAAGCCTATATTCACATTGGCCCAAAATTCGGCACAGTCAGCAAATCTATGGTCAGCGAAGCAGTGAAAGAGGCACGTATGCGGGGTGATGCGGACTGGCTGATTATTCTGGGATTTTCCTTTGAAAGTGACATCAGCAGTCAGAATGTGACCACCCGTCTGGGTTCTTTTGAAGTGAGCAAAGTGCGGATGCATGATGATCTCATGCAGGAAGGTCTGCTGAAAAAAGACAAAAAAGCCGCGTCCTTTGTCACCATCGGAGAGCCGGATCTGCGTTTGCACAAAAACCCCAAAGACAATACAGCGCAGGTGGAAATTCTGGGGCTGGATATTTATGATCCGGTAAAAGACGAGGTAAAAGACCGGAATATCAAAGATATTGCCTTCTGGATGCTGGATGAGGATTATGACGGCAGCAGTTTTATTGTAAAACAGGTGTTTTTCTGCGGCGGGGAGAAAAAAGAGTTTGAGGCATGGAAAAAGGGACTGGATCGGGTGGCCGCTGTCAATGCCCGGAAAAATGCGGAAAAACTGCTGAAAATTGAAATTGATGAACACGCGTTTGACCGGCTTTACAGTCACACTTCCCAGCCTTTTGCCATAAAGAAAAAGGGACAGAAAATCGCTGTGCGCGTCATTTCCCAGTTCGGGGAAGAGGCCATGAAAGTGCTGAGTGCGGAATAAAACCATATTCGCGGAGTGCAAAAATTAAGCGGAGCGGTTTTTTGCATACTTGGCGGAGTGCAAAAATTAAGCGGAGCGGTTTTTTGCACAATTGGCGGGTAGTGGGTCAAATCCGTTGATAAGGTCTCCCCTCCCTTGAGGGAGGGGCAGGGGGAGGGTGAAAACATCACTGATTATCCCCCTCCCCTGACCCATCCCACCGGGGGAGGGGAATTTTTGGATCAACAGATTTGCACCACTACCAATTGGCGGAGATTCCCGCAGGTTGGGTTTAGGAACGAAACCCAACAAAATTAAACTTTTGGGTTTCACTCCGTTCAACCCGGACTACTATAATTATTTGCAAATAAAAACATATATTACGGTATTGTGCAAACATGAAAAAAACTCACAAAACAGTGTTTGTCTGCCAGTCCTGCGGCAGCACAAGTTCCAAATGGATTGGAAAATGCCCGGACTGCGGCAGTTGGGACAGTTTCGCCGAAGAAACCCAGCGCAAAGAAGCCTCACACGGGCCTTTGAAGGGAACGCCTGTTGTGCAGGCAAAACCGGTTCCCATTGATGCGGCAGAACTGGAAGACGAAATCCGGACAGATACAGGTATAAAGGAATTTGACCGGGTACTCGGCGGAGGGCTCGTTGCCGGGTCTTTGGTGCTCATCGGGGGTGATCCGGGAATCGGCAAATCCACCCTGATGCTGCAGGCCCTGCATCAGCTTTCGGTGCAGGGGCATAAAGTGCTGTATGTGTCCGGTGAGGAATCCGTGCGCCAGCTCCGGCTCCGCAGCAGACGGCTGGGCACGCTGTCGCCCAATCTTCTGGTGGTGTCAGAGATTGACATGGAATCGGTCATGCAGATTATCAGCGAAGTAAAACCGGCTGTCGCGGTCATTGACTCCATTCAGACCATGTTCAACAGCGATCTGTCCTCCGCTCCCGGAAGTGTGACCCAGGTGCGGGAATCTGCCATGCGTCTGATGATTATGGCAAAAAAATCCGGCATTCCGATTTTCATTGTGGGACATGTCACCAAAGAAGGGGCTATTGCAGGGCCGAGGCTGCTGGAGCATATGGTGGATACTGTGCTGTATTTTGAGGGAGACCGGAGCCATGTGTTCCGCATTCTCCGCGCAGTGAAAAACCGTTTTGGTTCCACCAATGAAATCGGTGTGTTTGAGATGAAGGAAAAAGGACTTGACGAAGTGCCGAATCCATCATCTGTATTTCTTTCCGAACGCCCCGGCAGCGCGGCGGGTTCTGTGGTCACGGCCTGCATGGAGGGAACCCGGCCTATCCTGATTGAACTGCAGGCTCTGGTCAGCCGCAGCAGTCTGGGAACGCCCCGAAGGACGGTTCTGGGACTGGACAGCAACCGCGTTGCCCTGCTCGTGGCCGTGATGGAGAAAAAACTGGGAATGCACCTAATGGGACATGATATTTTCATGAATGTGGCAGGCGGGGTAAAAGTGTATGAACCTGCTGTGGATATGGCAATTGTGGCGGCAGTGGCTTCCAGTTTTCTGGACAGACCGGTTCCGGACGGATATATTGTCATCGGAGAGGTGGGGCTGACCGGAGAAGTCCGGGCTGTCAGTCATGTGGAAACCCGTGTGACTGAAACCCGGAAAATGGGATTTACCAAATGTATCATCCCGGAAAGCAACCTGAAACGCATGAATGCCGTAAAAGGAATCGATGTCACAGGCGCAGCAACCGTTGTGCAGGCCATAGAAACCCTGTTCTGAAAAATAGGACAGATTTCCTGATAATAATGTCAATACAGCAGTGTTTTATTGATCATTACAATTTGAATCTGTCAGTATGAAGAGTCCCACTACCCCGTTTTCTTCCGTACCCTGTGTTCTGATATCTTATACCAATTCGCTATTGAATTTATACAATAATGTGAGTTATTTCCTCTGTGTTCTCTGTGGTTTTTTCTCTCTGTGTTCTCTGTGGGAAACCGAATCATAAGTATATTTTCAATGGAGAATTGGTATTAGATTCCGGGGGAAACCTCGGCAGATTCATTCATTATTCCGATTCCTTTGTTATGATTTATACCAATTCGCCATTGGTTTTATACAATCCGGAGGAGTGCAAAAATTAAGCGGAGCGGTTTTTTGCACATGCGGAACCGGGGAAAAACTGACACTCTTGTATCAAATCAATGGAGAATCGGTATTACATTATATCGGAATAATTCCTGTTTGAAAAGTCAGAAAATCTGCCTTTATTTTACTCAACCCTGCAAACTCCCAAAGAACCAGTCACCAGTCTTCTCTGAATCATTTCAGTGTTGTGCGTAACAAGCAATGATTCATTCACGGAATGCAGACGGAAAAAGGATCCGGTCAGTCAGTTCGCATAGGATATGGCCCAGAGTGATATGGGTTTCCTGTATTCTGGCCGTAACCTTTGAATCCACAGCAAAAAGCATATCTGCAGATTCTGCCAGTTGTCCCCCGCCACTTCCGGTCAGTGCAAGAGTCTGCAGTCCCATTTCTCTGGCTGTTTTCATGGCCTTTACCACATTCGGAGAATTGCCGCTGGTACTGATTCCCCAGGCCATATCATCTTTATTACCAATGGCACGCACCTGTTTGTCAAAAATTTCATCAAAATGGTAATCATTTCCTATGCTGGTAATAATCGAAGTATCCGTAGTCAGGGCAATGGCCGCGAGCGGGGGACGTTCAATCCGGAAACGGTTGACAAATTCTGCCGCTATATGCTGTGCATCCGCAGCACTGCCCCCGTTGCCGAAAATCAGAATCTTATGCCCCGATGCCAGACATGCGGCTGCCCGATCCGCAGCCCGCAGAATTTCATCCGCATAGGAAGTGATGAACCTCTCTTTTACAGACAGGCTCTCTCTGAGAATATCAAGAATAATTTCTTTCATATCAACTCCGTTTCTGTTTTAAAAATATCCGCAATCTCTGAAAAATGAAAAAAAACGGGTACGTTTTGTCCCTCAGACACAGAAAAAGTGCAATGTCCATATCCCGGATTAAGTCTGAAAACCTTGCCAGGAGGATTTTTAACACAGCTTATTAATAGAATATTGATCTGCTTTTTTTGAATAAAAAAATCTGTTCCAAATTTCTCTTTGTATGCAGTTCCTGAAGAGATTCCATAATGCCTCCTGTGCATGGGGTATTGCAGAAAATTAGGTGGGGTCTCAAGAAAAGTATGGTTATACAGGCATATCCAATTTCATATTGTCACAGAACAATCCGTGATCTATCAGGAATCCGTCTTTTCCCATTTCCATATTCTGCGGGTTCCGGATATTTCAGCTCTTATCCTCGTAAAATACTGACCGGGTGAAAGATGTGACCAGATACTGGTCGGAATCTGCGGAAAATTTTTTTCATAAAAAGTCTGGGCAAATGGAACAAAAAAAGAATTGATTCCGATTTCCAGAAAATACTGTTCATCACCAAGCATGTCTTTATGAAACTGAAACTGCGGAGAATCCTTTACTGTTCCCATATCCTCCAGATGGAAAGGAATATATTTTTCCTGAATCTCCGGCAACCTGATGTTTTTATAATATTTTGAAAAAAAAGAACAGAATGACTGATGCATCAGATCGCTTTTCGGACTGTCCGGAGAAGGGGCCTGATCATAGTAATGCACAGCTTTTGCATCAGGAACGCATATGGGCCTGATTCCATTGCAGACAGCTCTGGCACAAAGATCCGTGTCTTCATAATATAAAAAAAAACGTTCATCAAAAATACTGCCGCCGGAATCACTGATCCATTTTTTCTCTATCAGAATACAGGCTCCGGAAAGAAAAGGCTCGTAAAAAGGCTCAACAGCATTCCAGAATCGATCATGCCTCAGCATCCAGTAAAATGAAAGCATTTCTGCATCCAGTTGATATCCTTCCGCGCATTTTCCTGCAAATGTTGTCCATAAACATGAACCTGAGGAAGGCGGCAGCCGGAAACTCATCTCATCATCCCAGTAAAATCTGGGGCCTGCCAAAGGGGTATTATATTTTCGGGCTGCATCAAGAAGACGGGCAATACAGTTTTCTTCAAATCTTATATCCGGATTTACAAGCAGTATCCATTCTTTGTCTGCATAGGCAGCCGCCTGATTCACTGCTGCCCCGAATCCCCTGTTCTGTCCGTTCAGAATCATTCTGATTTCTGTGGAAAAATCTTTCTGAAAACCGGAAGCCGACAGTTCATTGCTGTTATCCGCAATGACAATCTGGGAAACAAGAGGGTTTTCTTCCAAGTGCTTCAGCAGCGGCAGTAGCAGAGAGGCTGTGTGATAATTTACAATAATGGCTGTTATGCACATTTTTTTACGGCCCTGATGGTGATTTCATTTGTCAGAAGAGAATCTTCATTTCCATATCCTTTTTCACACATATCCCGGATAAAACGGCTACCTTCCGGAGTGGGCGGGATTTGCGCTTTCTGAAGAATCTCAATGGAAAACCCGGAGTTCTCCAAAGCCTGCCGTATGGAAGATTCAGTAAACCATCTGATATGGGTTATACAGGTAAGTCCCACAGGAATATACGGAAACTCACCTTTGAGCAAATCCCTGACAATGGACCAGTGACCGGCATTGGGTATGCTTAACACCAAAAAGCCGTTCGGCCTGAGAAGTTTGTAAAAATGCTTCAGCATATCCCAGGGATTCATAATATGCTCTATCACATCCCCGCAGTTAATCAGATCAAAATCACACGTCAAATCAGCCTTTTCAATTGGACAGTCTATGATTCTGTCATAATATTTACGCGCTGCTTCTGCCATCAGGGGATTCATTTCCACGCCTGTCAGCACAATATCCGGCCGCATCTGCCTGAGTTTTCTGCCGTATCCGCCCATGGCACATCCCACATCCAGCAAATTTTTCACGCTCTCCGGGACAAGCTGTGCAAGATCCGGGCGTTCCCCATGGTAATAATTGCCAAAACGGTGAACCAAAGCATCTTTGTCCACAACCGCTCCTGTCTCAATGGGCTCAGAAGAGGAAGAAAATGACAGCATGTCTCCGAACCGCACAAAACTGTCCCTGCGGTAGAGTATGCAGGCCGGATCAGGACGGGAGATTGGGATAATCCCCTTATCCGTCCTTTCCGACATGCTTTTTACAATTTCCAGATAAGTGGACATATTTATATAGCGAAAAAACAGTTCAGCCTGCTGCACAGTAAAAGGAGTTTCATTAAAAACAGGAACGGCAATTGGATAATTTCCCTTTTCCATCACATCTGTCATATGCGTGACAGCTTCTGCGGTCAGAACAGTTTCCGGATCTGTCACCACAAGAAGATATTCCCCTTCTGCCTGCTCCGTCATATCAGCAGTGCAGCTTCCCGGAATATAATCTTTCCATTGACAGGCCGGAATGCCATTGAGACAGTTGTTACGGCTGATTTTTTTGCAAAAATCATAGGAAAAGCTGACTTCTTCAATATCAGGGGCTTTTTTCACAGGCCAGAAAACTGTAATCTGTGTCTTCATCATCAGTCCGTTTTTTTATAAAGTTGATACGCGGGAGTGACAGTTTTTTCCACTTTCATATTTCCTATATGAATCACATTTTTTTCAAGCAGAATATCACCTCCCCATACATGGCAGTCTGAACAAAGGGCAAGTCTGTCAATTTTCTTTTCATCATGAAGTCGCCGATAGGCTGTCAGTTTCGGACTCTGATTGAAAATATCCGCGATTGAATTGCTGCGGATACTGCCCAGAGGAACATCCAGATTTATGTCTTCACAGCATAACCCCATCTGTCCATCCCAACTGATAACAGCCTGTCTTCGCAGCAGGGGACAGGGCCGGAAGGGAAAACGCGGCTCCCCCTCCCACAGTTTTTTTATGCCCACAGGACGGAATGCGGAAATCATCACAGATTCCGCATAAGGCAGCCATTTCATAACATAGTCTTCTGACTGGTCCGCAATTTCCGGATATGCCACCATATTGAAAAACAAAGCAGGCAGCCGGCTGTTTCTCTGCTGTTTCATCTCAATCAGTCTGTGCAGATTTTTCTCAATATGTTCAAGATCGGCATTCACCCTGAAAAAATCATGGGTTTGGGGATTGATTCCGTCAATGCTCAATGCCAGCCAGTCAACCTGCATTTCCAGCAGATCAGAGATACATTTTTCATTCAGCAGCATACCATTGCACATGAATCCGACACTGAGAAAAGGGATCTGTTTTGCCTTATACAGCAGTTCAGGCAGATTTTTGTACAGCAAAGGTTCGCCTGCACCATGTGTCATCAGTGTAAGGGGTCTGTGCCAGTTGCGGATTTCGTCCAGCACTTTTTCCCATACTTCTCTGTCCATATATCCCAGAGATCTTTTACGCACTGCGCCCTGTCCGTGAAAATGGCAATGCCTGCATCTGAGATTGCAATGATTGGTAACTTCAAGTATAATTTCAGATGGATAAAATATATTTTCATCAGCCATTGAGCAAAACTCCTTCTATAGCAGCAGCCACGTTTTCAAAAGAGAATCCGGCTGCAACATCAAACCCTCTTTTCATCAGACGGGAGCACTCCTCTTTGTCCCATGCCAGACGGCAAAGGGCCTCTGCCATTAAACTGATATTGTCATGGGGAACAAACAGGGTATAATCACAGGGAACAGCAAAAGACCGGTAGCTGGGTATATCTGTCAGTACAGTGGGAAGACCGCAGGCCATTGCCTCCACAGCCGGAAGACCGAACCCTTCTCCGGGACCGGATGGAGAAAAAAATATCGCAGGTTCCTGTCTCAGCACCTCTCCCACTTCCTCAGGAAGCAGATGTATATGATATTGGATTGCAGCATCTGCAATATCCTCTTCCTGCTTTTGTGTGTCTACTGTGGATATACGGATAAGTTTCAGTTTTTCATTTTTCCGTGCTGCCAGTGAAAAAGCCCGCAGACCAGGTCCTATCTGCTTGACAGAGATCGGATAGGGGCCGATGATGATGATGTTTTTAATTTCATCACAGTTAGATGTCCAAATATCCTGTGGCGGAAAAAAATACTGTGATTCAATTCCCTGACCTATGGAACAAAACGCTCTTTCAGGATACAACTGCCTCAGCCGCTCTGCAAGATTTTCTGAAACTGTCATTTTGGGAACCGGCAGGGAATAGGCTTTTTGAATCACAGGCAGGCTGGATACCGCTTCTGCGTAATCCCCTTCATATCCCTGAACAAGATGATATATCTTTGACCGCAATTGCGGATTGTCATACAAATATAAGACCTGCAGAGGGGTGGTCGCTATGATGTGATCAAAATCCCTGAGCAATGGGATATGAAACAGTTCCTTTTGTTCAAACAGAACATTCCCTTTAAACCATTGCGGATAAGGTTCCGGAGATACAATCAGCACCCTGTGTCCTTTTTTCAGCAGAGCCTCTGCCTGACGGAAAACAACCTTCACACCGCCGCACAGTACAGTGGATTCAAGAAGATAGACAATATTCATTTTCATCAGAGGATTTTCCATTCATGGACTAAATCCAGAAGTCCGATTTCATTCTGCCATTTTTCAGGCGGAACAATGGAAAAGGGAGCGGATTCTTTGCTGTGATAACAGTGAAATCCGGTCTCGTCAAGAATATGGACAACAACAGCATATTCCCCATGAAAAAAAGGAAGAGAAAAATAGTCAAACCGAACCTGTCCGACTCCCTTTCTCTGTATTGGCGTAATATTGTCTTTTTTCATGCTGACTGCATGACAAATCAGTTCATCATTGCGCCGGATTCCCACAGCCAGAAAAAAAGGGCGATCCTGTGAACTTTCATATTCTATCATTATGGAAAGATTTTCTTTATATTTCAATGAGAGCCTGTCTTCCTGTTCATTGAGTGCAATTTTGCGGATATATACAGGCGGAGGAGCCGTTTCAGCAGCAGTTTTATTTTTCTCTTCAGAAGCTGAAGATTTTGCACGCAGAAAATTTTCATACGCGGCTATGACATGGCTGGTAAGCCCCGTCATGCGGATGGTTCCGTTTTCCAGCCATACGGCCCGGCTGCACAGCATGTTTACTGTATACATGGCATGACTGCAAAAAACAATGGTTTTCCCCCGTTCACGGAAGGAAAGCATCCGGTCAATGCATTTTTTCTGAAAATACTGATCTCCCACACTCAGGGCTTCGTCTATAATCAGAATATCCGGATCAACACTCGTGGCAATGGAAAATGCCAGGCGCACACTCATCCCGGAAGAATAGATTTTGATGGGTCTGTCAATAAAAATTCCCAGTTCGGCAAATGCAATAATGGAATCTTCCATTTTTCTGATTTCAGACTGGTTAAGTCCCATCAGAGAGGCATTCAGATAAATATTCTGACGGCCCGTGAATTCAGGATGAAAACCTGCCCCCAGTTCCAAAAGTGCGGCCACCCGCCCCCTGGCAGCAAAATTCCCGGAACTTGGCGTCAGGGTTCCTGCCAGTATTTTCAGGAGAGTGCTTTTTCCCGCTCCGTTTTCGCCAATGATACCCAGCGTATCTCCTGCCGGAACAGAAAAGGAAATATCTTTGAGGCTTTCATAGGTCTGGTGCAGTTTTTTTCGGAACAGGGCTTCTTTCAGCCTGTCAGAAGGTTTGCTGTAAAAGCGGTATGTTTTGGAAATATTGTGCAGTTCTATGGCGTACATGATTATGGGATGCCTAAATTCATGAATTCCGGGAACGTCTGGCGACAAGATAGATTTCATCCCCCAGCCGGGGAAAAAATTTTGAGCATACAGAGGTAAGCCGGTTAATGATTTTTGCCTGTACGGGAGAAAAAATATTTTCAGCCCCAAATGCCTCAGCAGTAAAATAGGGATTCAGTGCGAATTTATACCGTATCGGCTCCAGCCCGAAACCGCGCAGGAGCCTGTCAATCTCTCTTGGGGCAAATTCCCGGATATGTCCGAAGGTATCTCCGCATTTTTCCACCTGAAAAGGCGGATTGACTGAATATCCCATGAAAAAACGGAAAATATTTGACAAGCGGTTCAGATTGGGGGTGGACAGAATCAATTCTCCTTCATCAGACAAAACCCGGAATATTTCCGGAAGAATTTTATTCACATCCTGAAAAAACAGGTGTTCAATGACATCACAGAAATAAACCTGACTGAAGACCCTGTCTGAAAAGGGAAGTCCTTCACTGAGGTTGTTTGCAATCAGCAACACATTGTTCTGATTCATAAAATTTTGATATTCCTGCTGAAAAAGATAAGAACGGGAAGGATGCTCACTTGCCCATATCTTTCTGCCGCCAATCCGTCCCAGTCCTGCTGCCAGAATGCCAAAACCCGCTCCGATTTCAAGAATTGTTTTTCCCGGTACAGTCATGTCCGCTATGCGGGCATAATGTGAAGACCAGACAGAAAGAAACTGTTTATCCAGTTCCGGCAGAGGACTGCCATAATCCAGATGAGCGGCTTCTTTCATAAGATTTTTCCAGAATTCTGTTTTCATTTTTATTCCAAGTACTGTCAACCCTGAATCTGTGCGTTGCAAAAACCTTATTTTTCAGAAAAATCCGGTTTTTCTGCACACTTCAGATCATAAAATCAAAGCTGACAAAGCAGTAGTTTTTTACAGCACATCCCCGAAAGCGGGTTTTGCGCGCATGAAAAACCATGACCCAAATGCGAAACTGAGAATAGCAGCGCTGCACATCTGAAAAAATATCTGCCACTGCATCTGATGCACAATCAGAACAGATCGGTACAGTTCGGTAAACCAGAATCCGGGGTTCATAGAGACAAGCGGTTTCAGTGCGTCCGGGATCATGGAAAGGGGATAGATCACAGGTGTGGCATAAAACCACACCATAAGGATGATAGGCAGCAGTTCATTTATATCACGGATAAAAACACAGATTGCAGACAAAAGGTTTGCCAGTCCCCAGATAAAAACAATCTGCACCGGTATCAGAAAAAAAAGCAGCAGCCACACGGGATGGGCATATCCCTGAAACCCGAGGTATATAAGAAACATGGCCAGGCCAATGCCGTTGATGACAAATGCTGAAATAACGGAACAGGCAGGAAGAAGTTCAACCGGAAATACCACTTTGCTTATCAGGTTGGCATTTTGAATAAGTATCCCAACAGACCGGGAAAGTCCTTCTGAAAAAAAAAGCCAGGGGAAAAATCCGGAAAGAAAAAATATCACAAAACTGTCTGTGCCGTTTTCCGCTGCATGTATTTCAATACGAAGCACCTGAGAGAAAATAAACAGATAGATAATGATACTGGCAAGAGGACTGATCAATGTCCATAGCATCCCTGCCAGAGTACCTGCAAACCTGCCTTTGATTTCTTTTTTCAGAAATCCGGCAAACAGGTAAGGATGGGAGAAAACAGATGCGAATGGGGTAGTTATGTGTTTGTAATATTTCATAGGGATCAGGGTTGAGGGATCAGGAGTTGAGGGATCAGGGGTTGAGGATTGGGCTGAGTCATTCCCCGATCTTCCCTAACCTCTAATCCCTGAATCCTGATCCCCTTTTTAATATAAATCTCCATCTGCCATTGTGTAAAACATATTTTCCGATGCCCAGTTGAGTGATACATCCGGATCAAAGCTCATGCCAACAGGGATAATGCCCAGCGGTTCTTTGGCTGTTTTGAATCCGGATGATATGGCTGCATTCATGAGAAAATGACCGGTTGGAAGCCATGCTGCAATTTCTTTTTTTCCCTGTTTTCCAAGCTGACAGATAATCTGGCTAAGAAAATCTTTGGCTGTTTTTTCACAGGGAATGACAAAAAGATCGATCAGGTATATTTTTTCATTTTCATGCAGTACTGCTGCATAGCCTTTTAGTTGCTTGGAAAATATGGAAAAATATCCCCATATTTCATAGCGGTGAACAGGATGATCAAAAAAACGCCACTGCATGAATCTGTCATCTCTGATAACCGCAAAGGGATAGGCATCTGCACATTTATTCCAAAGCAGGCCGAATGCACCGTCTGCTTTTTCTGTTTTTCTGATATAATTTCCAAAATGGGATCCGCAGGTTGCATTGTCTGCGGCATTGGCAAGCAGGTATGTCAGTCCTTTTTCCAGTTTTTTGTATCTTAGCAGTTTCTGGCCGATAATATAATGCTTTTCTCCGGGAAATCCGTACAGGAATGTCAGTTTTTCGGGACTGCCGTATGTGTCATAATAGGCTTTTACAGTTTTGATAAACATCCAGCCCCTGTGTTCCGGATGTGCCATGACATCCATAAGATTGGCAATTTTTACGGTCTGTCCCATACAATTTGCTGTATAGGAGATCCCACCATAAAAAACAGCCACAGTTTTGTTTTCACTGACACACAGAAGGATATTGTATCCATAAGGATTGTTTGTATATTTCCAGTTCCAAATATCGCGGGACATTTCTTTGCCAAAAACAAGGTTCCACAGAGAGATCACCTCTTCTGCATCCTCTTTCTGGTAGGGACGGATGATATACTGTCCTTTTTTGCTGTGGATGATCTGCTCTTCTGTCATATCTGAATCATATGCACAAAAAAGCCAGAGCATATTGTTGCACTATGCCCTGGCATTCTTGTTTGTTGGCAATTTAGAATTTTTATAGCCCGTTATGGCGTAAAATAAATCACCGTTCCCCTGAAATCCTGCAAGTCCAGATTGCTGCCCTGGGGTGCAAATCCCAGATAAAAACGGAGTCCGCTGCTGGCCAGTGCTGATGGCGAATAGTTCCAATCATCCATTATAGCATAAAAAATGTCCATTGCATAGGAACTGTTGCCCAGACTTGCGGTTTTGTAACTTGGAACCTTTCCGTCATAATATCGGGAAAATACAATTTGCTCGGTTATGTCCTTCTGTGCTATGTAAAAAACATTGTTTTTCAAGATGCCTGCATAATAATCATACATAGCGGATGTGGGTATATCTGTCACCGTGAGGTTGGGTTTCAGAATCACTTCTGTGCGGCTTCCCAATTGTGACAAAGTGTAACTGTTAGTAACCCACTCTCCTTTTTCAAGAGTGACAGACGGAGTGAAAACAGGATCGACCGTGTTATCAGTCTCACCACCGGTATAGTCATTTTCACCAGCATTATCATCGGGTGCTGCCGGAATATATCCTGTGGGCGCTCCGGGTGTGGGAAGCCCTCCACCGGTCGTTGGGGTTTCTGTATCAGTTGTGGGAGGGGTGTAACTGGAGGCATCCGGCACACCTGCCTCAAAAGCAGAGCAGTCTCCTGTTGTTGCAGTATAGCCTAACTCCGGCAACATTGAATATTGGCCGTTATTATACCAAGTCAAAAATGTATCATTTACGTTAATCCACAGCGAAATGCTGCTTGCGGAAAGATAATCATCTCCATTGTTTTCATATTTTAACACTTTGCCGTATACCCATTTTCCAGTATAATCGGAAGCTGGTGAAGAAATCACATCAAAACTTCCCCCACAATTTCTTGTCTGATGATCATTTGATGCTATGTTAGACAAAGTAGTTCCGCTGTTTGCGGGCCAATGCAACAGGGTATATTCCTTGCCTGTATCATATTCACAGACAGGCGGCTGTCCTAGACGGACAACAACAGCGATTCTTGCTTCCTGAGGACAGAAAAGTTTCATGCTTATCCAATCTGTCCCCGGCGGGATGAAAAAGCGAAACCTGCTTTGCGGAATTGTTCCTGTACTCAGTGTATATCGGGTACCAGAAGATTGTGCTGCAACTTTGGGAAAATCCAGATCAATTGGCGTATATAAAGCAGGACTCTCTCCTCCATAGACATTTCCTTTCACAAAAAAAAACACCATCATTATCAACGCAATTTTATTTTTCATTATTCCCCCTTGGCCAAGTCATGACTCACGGCCATCATATATCAAGGATTAAAACACTCTGATAAAATCAAAATCACATTCCTATTCCCGTATTTGAGAAAATTTTCCGCATGAATATGGAAATAGGAATATTTTCGATAAATTTTCGATAATTCGTCACTTTCCTTAAAATCTTCCGGCTTCAGGGGGAGAAAAAATTCTCCCCCCTCACACTCAAACTAATTCAGAACGAATTAAAAGGTTACCGGAAGTGTAGCAGGTACAGCCTCACAGAAATTGGGAATGGTATTCACACCATCGTAGGCTCTCCAATTATATTTATACAGATAATCCATAGCACCTCCAACTTCAACATAACCATCGTTCCATGCAGCACCGTGCAATGCCATGCCCGCAAGGTTGTAATACATGGTGACAGGAATCACCGGAGCACCGGTAAATTCAACAGCAGTCACTGTATCTGCTGCGGTACAGGCCGTATTATAGTCATACTCATAATTTGCCCAACCTTCAGTGTAAGTAATTGACCATATTTTTTCTGTAAGGTTCAGTTCATAGGGGAAATGATATGAATCTTCTGGCCGAACAGGTGACACAAAACCGCTTGTCGTCGTTGTATTTTCCGACAGATCATACCAAATCAGTCCATATCGGATATACTGATGCATATCGGAAACACTTCCACCAACCTGGTTCAGACCATTATCCAGGAAAAACTCACTTTTTACACCCGGTGCAACAATCTGACAGTTGCTTACCAATGTGTATTTTGTCGGGAAGGTGTTAAAATGCACGGTGACATTTCCGTAGCTGTTGTTAGCGCTGTAGTAATGCATGGCGACACGGTTCTTTGCAAGCGCTGCTTCAAACTCACAATAGTCATTCCGGAAGGTGCTATCACCCAGCCGCGTTTCCTGAGCAAGCTTAACCTTAGTCCAATCGAAAACATTTGCATTCTGAATTACTGTGGCATCATTGGCAGCATACCAGCCAAGAGAAAAATTGCTGATCTCATAACTTCCGGCCAATACATTTGCCACCTCATTCACATCTCCTGCAAAAGGGATACTGGAGACATTTGGGTTGGAAGAATTATACCAATTAAAGACATCCCGGATTGCAGCTTTCTGCACAGGGGGCTGTGAAAAATCAACTGTTGTGGTAACACCATTTCTGACCCAATTCCATGTACCATCATAATTCCATGTCTCTACTACAGTTACATATCCCAACTGATTGCCCGGAACACCTGTCAGCGGAAGATCGCCAGCACAAACAGACTGGAGATTGACATTAAAAGGATCTGTCGGTGTGGCAAAATTTCCGGCTTCATCTTTGATGATACTGTCATCCGTGCTGTACAGTCTTACGTTGCTTCCGGCATAATCAAGCGTACCAGTCCACACATCTGTGGGGGACAGAAAGATAAAAAAGTCCAGAAGCTCTTTTGTCCAGCCACCGCTTCGGACAACCACCTTTGCCACAACACTCATGGAATCACAGGTGTTGATTACCGTCAGTTTGGTCTGCCATCCACCCGGCATTGCAATATACTGGGGGAAAATCAGCACATCCCCCTTGCCATTAGGAGCCACAGACAGATGCTCCGCTGCATTAAATGCCCATACAGATCCGCACATAGCGAACACTGCAACCAATACAACCGCCAAACTTGCAAGTTTTTTCATGAATCTCCTCCAAAAAATTTAATCTCAAAAAAAATCAGTTAACTGAAACAAACAAAACCGGAACCATCTTTTCTGAATCTCCTTTTTCCTCACCTCCTTTTATGCAATCCCTCTGACAGGGTTAAAAAGTTACTGGGCCATAGGAAACAGTACCGGATCCTTAATTACATGGTACCATTTCTCTCCGGCATATACCCAAAGATCAGGAATATCCATCTCCCTTTCTTTCCCCAGTGTATCAACAAAACGTATTTTGTTCTCAACAACATACAGATGCTCCGCCCCTTCTGCTTTCTGTATATTGTAAACCTCAATATCCTTCAGTTCATTCCGGATAAAAGCTGTCATGGCAATATTGTAATTGTTGTGTGGAACCATTTCCTGAAAGTAGGGAGCCTCAAAAGAAAAAATCTTTTCCACAGGCCCCTGAAAACGCCACCACCAATAAGAGGAAAATGCATCCTCCAGTTTTTTGTCCGGCCACAAACCGGCTGCTGAACCGGAAGAATAACTTATCATTGCCTTCTGTGAAGCACAGCCTCCGAAAACGAATACAATAAACAGTATTATACCGATATATGTTTTACAGTTTCGCATTATTGACATTTTCCTGTTCCCTGTTCGCAAATCCGAACATGATATTTTTCTTTCAGGTTTTCAAAAGCAGTATTGGCTATTCTGGTCTTTTTGGCCAGCACAATCCATTTTCGTATATCCTCTTTCAAATTCTCATCCAAAGGCAGAAGTTCGCCACTTTCCTTATCCACAAATTTTTCCTGATTAGCCCGGTAATAGGATTCCATCACCACATCATCCAGATGATACTCCTTCATCAGCTTTGTGTTATAGCGCCATGCCAATGTCATATGCCATTCCACAGAATCCTCATTGATATTCCATGTTTTGTCTTTACTCTCTGCCCTGATTTTTTCCTTCTCCAGTTTATCAAGCCCCAAAGCCTTTGCCTCTTCTGCAAAAACCCTTATCTTTATGGCAGCTTTGCGATGCTCCTCCTCCGAGCTGGTAAAAGTGACAGAAGCCGACTCATTCCCCATCCGCTCTTCCAGTTTTTTCACATAATCCATTGTCACTTTAAAACCATCCCCCACTGCCACAATCTCTTCCGCAGCCCATCCCGGTGAAACCATGCTGATTATCACTGTCAGCATACAATAACTGAAAAATTGTCTTATAAACATCATCCGTATCCCCTGATCCCTTACATTTCAAGCAAACACATAAAGCAGGTTTATGACAGCTTGCAACTTTATATTTATCTGAATCGCACTGTAACTTCTCTATATACACTTCATAATGATTTCCGTCAAGAAAAATCTGCATCAGGGACATACCCAGATATCTTTCCATACATTCTGCCCCTGAAAATACACATATTCCACTGCAACAACATTCCCTTCAAAATCTTCAACCAACAGTTCTGAAAAACCGCCCGGTATCTCCATCTGGAAATTTCCGTAAGTACCCGTCACTGTTGTCGCTATGATGTTTTTTCCTCCAAAGGGCGTAACATAAACCTTCATCTCCGGAATCCCGTTTTCTGTTTCATTTCCGGAAATCTGACAGATACCATCATTCCCTGTACTGCCGGAATCTGCATTTTTATCCCCCCGGTAAACATTGCCCATAATAAAGGAAACTTGATCAGCCGGATCAGCAAAATCCGCCACCAGTACACAGACAAGAACCTTTTCACTGGCTCCGATATCAAAAAAAAATGCCTGCACCGCAATCCCAACTTCCCGCATACCAGAATCCTGAACCATTTTCCAAAACCCATCATTCCGATATTGCAATGTCCCGGACAGCAGATTTTCATAAATACTCTCAGCAATATCTTTGGCAGTCATATCCTCAGCAACCACACATATCCCCAGCACCTCTTCTGTCCGTTTTGCTGAATAGCCCACTGATTCAGATCGTTCAAAAGGTCCCATGCCTTCCGGTGAGACAGTGTCAAAATAAACCCGGTTTATCATATCATTGACATGTCTGCTGGCCGATTCATACAGTTTTGAATTTCGGGAAAGTGGTTGTATTCCCCACCATGCAAGATCTTCAAAAACTTCGTCTTTTCTCTCTTTTTTCCCCTCCAGCGCCTGCACAGGATTAACCCGGAACGCATTTACCCGTCTGTAAAAATATTCTTCCACTGCATGCCAGTCAATTTCTGCCCCTGCAAAATCACAGACGGTTAAATAAGCATTTCTGCTTTCTCCTCCGATATGCAGCGCACCTGCCTGAAGACTGATTCCTATTTTCTCCATATCCGGATTCAGCATATTCATCTCTTCATTTGCTGCTGCTGCCAATTCCGCACGGAACATATTTTCAAAAATGATTTCCACTGCATCATTGGAAGAAATAAAATTTTTAAAACTAATCATTCCAAGTCGTTCACCGGTAAGAAGAGAAAGAATTCCCCTGTCCGAAATCCGATCCTTATAACTCTGCCCGTCCAAAGATGTGTGGGAATAATAATTATTGGTCAGCATATCCTTATTATGTGCCGTTGCAGCCAGATACAACTGCAGGTTAAATGCCACAGGTTTCATTCCCTGTGTCAGCACATCCTCTAATTCCGGAAGATCACGCAGTATCTGCTCTCTGTCCATACCCAAAGACACAGCCATATCCAGAGGAGCCCTGCGAGCTTCATTGATAAGCTCCAGCAGACGCAGTTCCTGTGCGCTCGGCTCAATTGTGCTGTCTTCTTCAGCCCGGATATTTACAGCAAGTCCGAAGCAGAAAAACGACAGCAGTATGAATATGGCAAGAAGTCTTTTCATGCAGACAGAATAAGCAAATTATGTGCCACAGCCTGCTTTTTGCAGAAAAAAAATGTAATTTTTATCTATTACTTTGTTTTTATAAATATTTTTTCAAAAAACAGAAAGCGTTTTTTTGCCTGTCCTGAAATACGAATCTGGCGCGGCTCCGGTCAAATCTGAACATCTCTGGTCAGATCTGACCATGTCATACCAGTTCGGGTAGTACATGACCACGTTGAATTTTATATATTCCCCTCCTGAGAGGGGCAGGGGTGTCCGGAAGTGTATGTCCGGCCAACACACCCATGCCCTCTCAAGAGGGGAATTGATACCATAAAATCTAAATTGGTCATGTACTACTGATTTTCCGTTTCTGTTTTCAAAGGCGGCGGCCCAGCAGAAGGAGCCGGTTTTTCCTCCCCTGTTTTCTTTCCTCTTCCAAATTTCAAATCCGCTTTTGCCCAGAATTTTTCATGCGAGAAGCATTCCCATCCCCAGCGCAGCCATTTGACCAGAGCCGTTGCCAGCCAGAGTGACCACAGCAGTATGAAAATATGGTAGGTAAATCTGGGCAGGGACAATGCCCAGGGAATCGGCATGTTTCCGTCAATGCGATCCTGTGTCCAGTACAGAACGGAACTGTTTGAGCCGTTGCCGGAGATCTGCATTTCCGGAACACCGAGTAGCCCGTTTTTGATGGCAATATAAAAGCAGATCATCGCAGCCAGCGTCAATGCGGCAAGAAACAGTTGCATGACATTGAAGACAAACCATCCTTTGGGCAGCTCCGCTTTTTTCCGCAATCCCAGAGACAGAAACCATCCGACAACAAGAATCGCTCCCAGAGGATCAATCTGCGTCAGTCCCAGTCCCAGCAATGCCCAGTGCCGGGTTTTTAAAGGTGTGATCGGAATCCTGCCCATAACAGCCGCAGACAATGCAATCACAAAAAGATAACTCCAGAACAGAACCGCAGGCCCCATTTTCGGCCCGCCTGCCAGAAGAATCCAGCGATCTCCGGGCATTTCAAACTGAACCTTTGCATTGACCGCTCTTTCGCCGATATGAATCTCCGGCCCTTTTTCCTTAAAGGAAATGGCCCTGTTCTCCTGCCATTGCAGTTCAATTTCCTGACTGCCCGGTTTCAGGGGAATGGTCACGGTACGGCCTTCCTGACGGATGGGTTTGCTTTGCTTATCAATTTTCACGTCTTTGAGTTCCGCACCCTCCGGCAGAGTGATAACATGCCGGATTCCTTTGGAAGAGCGAACCCTCATTTCAAGTCCAGCGCTGCCCATGCGTTTTCCCGGACTCCATTTCAGGAAAGCGTGATCAATGGTCACGTTCTGGCCGTCCACTGCCGCTGGTTTGCTTATGATGTGTTCAATTTTTTCTCCTGCCCAGGGCCTCCACGCGGGTTTCCACAGTCCTTCCGCGTCCTGCTGATGAATGGGCGGTATACCGGAAAATTCCAGATGCCAGAGGGGACTGGCATCCAAA
>JBFXEJ010000077.1:0-30959 GCA_050180235.1 Desulfococcaceae bacterium | reverse complement strand
AGATGCCCGAATTTGGTAAGAAAAACGCTTTCTTTCAGCCGTGATGATGATTTTCATAAAATCCGTATCCGAAGTTTTATTGATCATTATAATTTTACATTATCAGCATGAAAAGTCCCACTACCAACACTGCCGCCGCCCTGATATCCGGACTGCCGGAGATCGGCACCATGAACAGTAAGGAAATCGCCGCCCTTACAGGCACGGCCCCCGTGAACCGGGACAGCGGGCAGTTCCGGGGAAAACGCATGACCGGCGGAGGCAGGGGCGAAATCAGGAGTCTGATGTTCATGCCCACCCTGGCCGCAATCCGTCACAACCCGGTAATCCGTATATTTTACCAACGGCTTGTTTCTGCAGGCAAAAACAAAATGGTTGCCGTCACGGCCTGCATGAGGAAACTCATTGTCACTGTCAACAGCATGGTTGCAAAAAATGAGGCATGGAACCCAAAATCTGCTTGACATTTAACACAGTCGCTACAATTTTAAATGCAATGAAACATTAGATGATTTCCGGAAAAGAATATCCCGGCCAAAGTATCAAAAACTTCCAGCTTTTGCCCTGTGCCTGTGAACTGAAACGGGATATTTATTTTTAGAAATCACCTAAGTCAGCATGAAAAGTCCCACTATCTGATTTTACGCAGCATCGTCATACTGGCGAACACTGGTATCCGGAATTATTTGATATTACCGGATTCCGGCTTTTGCCGGAATGAGAGGGTGGAAAATTCTGCCGGAATCAATGGCAAAATATTTTTCAGTATCTCATATCAGTGCCAAATCATACAGAAAAGGATACACAATGATGAAATTCACAGGATTTGCAATCATTATGCTGTGTGCCGCATTCTGCACATTGCAGGCCCATGCACAGACCGGAGATGCGGAAAAAGGCTTTTTTGAAGCCTGCCGCAGCAACCGCATGGAAGAGGTGAAAAAATATCTGGATCAGGGAACCGATGTCAACAAAGTGAGTGAATACACGTACAGAACTGCTTTGATGACGGCCAGTTCACTGGGATACGGGGAAATGGTCAGATTTCTGCTGGAAAAAGGTGCTGATCCGAACCTGAGCGACAGAAGCGGGTTTACCGCTCTGATTCTGGCAGCATCCGAAGATCATTGGGAAGTTGCGGATATGCTTATCTCTCACGGAGCAGATGTCAACCTTATGCTGAAAATCGAAGGCCGGACAGCTTTGACAGAAGCCTGTGCCAAAGGTCATATTGCCACAGTCCGGCTGCTTCTGGACAAAGGCGCGGATGTGAATGCGGTATGGAAAACCGGCCCTTTGTCTTCTGAACTGGGCAAACCATTGGCAATCCCGATGGTTTTATCAGAAGATCCGCGTGCTGGAATTGTTTCGGTTACACCTGTGCCAATACAGGCACGCGGGGCAAAACCTGTCTCTGTTCCTTTGCAGCGGAAACCTCGTGAACAGACTGCACCCTTGCCGGTAAAAATCGGCCAGACTGAACCTGCCCCGGTTCCTTTGCCTTTGGAAAAGCGTGAAGAGACTGCGACCCCGCCAATATATGCGCGCGGGGCTGAAGCTGTTCCGGATTCTTTGCCACCGAAACAGGCTGCATCTGAGCGGGTAAAAACCGGTCAGGCTGAACCTGTTCCTTTGCCACCGAAAGAGATGACACCGGTAAAAATCGGCCAGACTGAACCTGCCCTGATTTTTCAGACACAGGAACAGCCTCAGCCTCCGGAAGATATGGAACAGGTCAGAATCGGGCGGGCTGTTCCAGTTCCTCTCAGTCTGATTAAGCCTGTGCCAGGCAGCAGCGGGTTCCGGTTACGGTCAGAAGCGGATACCGGGAAAAGAACCGCTGTCAAATACGGCCCCGGCGGATTGACCGCTCTCATGGCGGCCGCGCAGGAAGGGCATGGGGAAATTGCAGACCTGCTTTTAGCACGGGGTGCGGATGTGAATATCATACATACATCCAAAAACACGGCACTGACGCTGACTGCTGCACAGGGACATGCGGAAATTATCCGCAAACTTCTGGACAAAGGCGCGGATATCAATGCCCAAAACAATGAGAAAAGCACGGCCATCACACTGGCTGTTTTGTATGAGCATCCGGAAACTGTCCGTGTTCTTCTGTCCGGTGTTTCCGATCCTTTGGCATCAGGAGCCATAACCGCGTTTGCAGATGCGGCTTCACGGGGCAATGCGGAAATCGTGAACATATTTTTGGAAGCAAAAGCAAATCCCAATACCCTTTCTCCGGATACCGGAGCAACTCCCCTGACAGCCGCGGCAGAAAAAAATCATATCCCCATTGCTGAAACTCTGCTGAAACATGGGGCGGATATCAATCTCAGAGACAAAAAGGGAAACACCGCGCTGATGATTGCAGCCGGGAAAAATCACATGGAAATGGCAGAATTTCTGCTCCGGCACAAAGCAGATGTGAATGCGGTCAATGAGCAGGGCGAAAGTCCCCTGATGGCAGCAGCCGAAACCGGCAATACAGCTTTGACAAATCTGCTTCTGAAAAATGGAGCGGATATTTATACAGAAGACAAAAACGGTCATACCGCACTTGTCCGCGCGGCATCTCACTGCCATTCGGATCAGATTGTCAAAATTCTGTTTGAAAAAGCACCGTCTCCGGATTCGCTTCCTGCACAGGCCGCACTCAGAGCCGCAGCAGAAAAGGGATGCCGGGAATCTGTGAAATATCTTGCTGAAAAAGGAACCGATCTGAATGCACAGGACAAAAACGGGGAGACCGCACTTTTGCGGAGTCTTTGGGGAGCCTTTCCCAATATGGCTGAACTTCTGCTGGAAAAGGACGCAGATCCCAATCTGAAAAATGAAATGGGACAGACTGCGCTCATGGTTGCGGTGTTGGCAAAAAACGGGGCGATTGTGAAAAAACTGCTGGAAAAAGGAGCCGATATATCCGCCGCAGATAAACAGGGAAACACGGTTCTGATGATGGCCTGCGGAACCGGCAGTGAGGAAGTGGTGAGAATCCTTCTGGAAAAAGGCGCGCCCATGAATGAACGCAATCCTTACGGGGATACGGCTTTAACAAAGGCTGTGGAAAACAATAACACCCGTGTGCTTCAGATGCTGCTGGATCATGGTGCGGATCCCAAAATTGGAGACAGATGGAACAAAGTGCCTCTGGTCAGGGCAGCGGAACGCAACCGCGTGGATGCCCTGAAAATTCTGCTGGAAAAGGAAGACCCGCTATCCCGGTCCTGCGCGGACGCACTGCTTGCCGCGGCAGGAAACGGACGCACGGACAGCATGAAAATCCTTCTGGAAAAAGGGGTTCCGGCTGATGCCAAAGGAAGTTCCGGAAAAACAGCCCTTTCCAAAGCCTGTGAATCCGGTCAGACAAAAGCTGTGCAACTGCTTTTGGAAAATGGCGCGGATGCAAATCTGGCAGACAAAGACGGTGTATCCCCGCTGATGACCGCAGTTTTGCGCGGGCGTACAGAAACTGTCCAACTGCTGCTGAAAACGTCTGCCCCGGATCTGTCTCAATTATTAAAAGCCGCGATACGCACAGGCAATGCAGACATGGCAGAAATGCTGATTCAGCAGGGAGCTGATCCCCGTGCTGCGGATTCGGAAACCGGACTGCCCTTTGTTCTCATGGCCTGTGAAAGCGGGAGAACGAAAATGGTCAGGCTTTTTATCCAAAAAGGTGCGGATGTGAATGCTGCGGAAAAACGCTCCGGAACCACGCCCCTGATGGTTGCGACACAAAAGGGAAATGCGGAACTTGTGCGGCTTCTGCTGGAAAAGGGAGCGGACGCAACAGCAAGAAACCAGTTGGGTTTCACAGCTTCGGATATGGCCGTGAATGAACAGATCAAAGAAATTCTTGCCAAAGGAACTACAGAGAAATAAACTGAGTTGTCAAATCTTATTTTGCGCCAGGATTTGACGCCTGACAGATTTGACAACTTTTTAAAAGTTATCAAATCTTATTTCAGCATTCCCCTGTGTTTTCTGCCACGAAGACACAAAGGCACAAAGATTCACAAAGATTTTTAATGTCCGTTTTTTTCATCAATTTTCAAGAGCTTATTTTGATGCAAAAAGGAGATCAATATCAAAAAAATGCAATGGATGATATTTCCGGCAGTTCTGCTTATCACCGGACTGTGCCATGCACAGACGCTGCTGTATCTTGCGGAACCAAAGACAGATGTGCAGCAGGCTGAAACCCGCATCTGTTTCTATGACACAGACGGGAATCTGAAAAATGAAAGATCCGTCAAAGGACTTATGCCGAAACTCTCGCGCGGCGGAAAATATGCCGCGTTTGTCAGACCCCATGAAAAATATGAGGAACATTATGAACTGTGCGTATCGGATCAGGAAGGAAGAATCGAACAGCTTCTGATTTTTAGGGGGGATATGATGAATATGCCTGTGTATTCCTGGTCTCCCAAAGGCGACAGACTGGCTGTTTCACAACTGCGGGAAAAAATATCAGGAAACCGGAAAAAAAGCGGAATTCAGTCACGGGTGCTGATTTTTGATTTTACAGCAGCAAAGGCCAGTCAGGTGTATGACAGACTGATACAGAAACGGGACGGGACAGCCCCCTTTGCCCTGCAATGGTTTCCGGACAATCTTCATCTGCTCCTGTCCGGACACGATGAAACCCTGGTGGTCAATACTGCGGAAAATACGTCCCAAACTATCAGCACGGATTTTATACGGGCCTTTGTCACATCTGACGGAAAAAAAATCATTGCGCTTTCAAGTCCTGAAAAATGGATGTTTGACATCTGGCAATGGGATGTGCAGACGCAGAAAAAAGAAAAACTGCACACCCTGCAGTTTTATGCTCCGGATTCCGCATCTGCACAATGGAACCCCATGATATATGCCCGGTATTCGCTTGTGAGCCATGATGGCCGGTATCTGCTGCTCCGCAATCCCGCAGGCCGGTCCCCCGCGTATATTCTGACCGATATTCCGGCAAAAAAGAATCTTCCTGTTGACACCAAAGAAAAAAATCCGATTTTTCAGCAGTTTTCTCCCCATGATTCCCGCATGGTTTCTCTGATGTCTGTTGAGGGGGAAGGCAGCAGTGGAGGATACGGCATTTTTGATACAGAAAAAAATGAGATGAAAATCATCAGAGAAATGAATGCGGAAATGTTCCGTGCCGGTATGGCAGGATTTTTTCTGCTGCAGATGAGCAACTCAGATTGGATTCAGACAGACGCGAAAGAGGAAAACATCCGTATTGACAGCAAACTCAAGTGGGATATTCCCCCGGACAGGAAAAAACGGGAACATCCGGCCTCAAATGCAAAACTGCTGTGGAAATTCAAAACACAGGCATGGGTGAATTCCATGCCTTCTGTGAATGAAAAAACAGTTTATTTCACAGACACAGATACGTGCTGCTACGCACTGGACAGAGTTTCGGGAGCAGAGAAATGGCGTTACAGAACCGGACATGAAATGACTTCCGCACCGGTTGCAGACAAAGGAACTGTTTATCTGTGTGCAAAAAACAGTCTGTACGCCCTGAATGCGGAAAACGGCACGGAAAAATGGATTTTCAAACCTGATGAGAATGCCCGGATATATTCTGCCCCTGTGATCAAAGACGGTAAGGTTTACTGTGCTGCGGATGATGTGCTGTATGCAGTGGACGCGGACAGCGGAAAGGAAATTTCCCGGTTCAAAGCGGAAATACACATCAGCACTTCCCCTGTGTTCAGCAATGAAACCGAATACTTCAGCGCGGGGGATTTTCTGTATGCCATTGACAGCAAAAGCGCAAAAGAAATCTGGAAAAAGAAAATTCCGGGAATACGGCTTACTCCTCTGGTGGAAAAGGATATGCTGTATTTCGGAAGCGGTGAAACAGATTTCTCCGCGTTTGACCGGAAAACCGGAGAGGAAAAATGGAAATTTGAAACAGACGGTCTTGTGTATTCCCGCCCCTGTTTTGCATACGGCACAGTGTATTTTGGCAGTGATGACGGGAATTTTTACGCACTGGATGCAGACAGCGGAAAAGAAAAATGGCGGTTTGAGGACAGCGCGGGGATTGAAATCCGCTCCTCTTCCATTGTGATTGGCGACACTGTGTATTTCGGCTCAGGTGACGGTTATGTGTACGGCCTTGACATCAGGGACGGAAAGGAAAAATGGAATTTCAATGCCAAATCAACTGTTATGACACCGCTTGTTTTTTCACAGGGAATCCTGTATTTCGGCGCGGGAAGTTCTGTGTATGCGGTGGCAGTGGAATAAAATGAGATCAACAGGAACATCGCACCGGGAGACACCATGAAACTGCTGCAGACCTTCAACAACCTTCCCATACGTTACAAACTGCTTTTCAGTTATACACTGGCTTTTCTGCTGACCCTCACAGCGGTTACCACTGTCATCTATGTTGTTGTCAGGAAAAGCATTGAGGAAAATATTGAAAGTGAACTGAAAAATTCCACAGCCACGCTCCTGAACATGGTCAGGACTTCTGCTGCGGTTTCCCTGAAAAACTATCTGCGTGCGGTATCGGAAAAAAACCGGGATATTGCACAATTTTTTTATCTGGGGTACAAAGAGGGAATACTGCCGGAAGATGAGGCCCGGATTCGGGCATCTCAGGTGCTTCTCAACCAGCAGATCGGAAAATCCGGTTATATTTACTGCATTGACAGCAGCAGTGTCCTCCGGGTTCATCCGAAAAATGCCCTGATCGGCGCGGATATTTCCGAATACAGTTTTGCCAGGGAACAGGGAATGCGGAAAAACGGTTATCTGGAATATGAATGGAAAAATCCGGGTGAGTCCCATGAACGCCCCAAAGCCCTTTATATGACATGGTTTGAGCCCTGGGACTGGATTATTTCTGTAACTGCATACCGGGAGGAATTCAGCGAACTCGTAAAAGTGGATGATTTCCGGGAAAGTGTTCTCTCTCTTCAGTTCGGAAAGACAGGTTATTCCTATGTGATGGATCTGAAAGGAAATCTGATTATACACCCCAAGCTGGAGGGGGAAAACGTCCTGGATGAAAAAAATCCCGGAAACCGCTTTTTTATTCAGGAGATACTGAAGCAGAAAAACGGGAAGATCATTTATTCATGGAAAAATCCCGAAGAAAATTATCCCCGTGAAAAACTGGTCATATTCAACCATATTCCGGAATTTGACTGGATTGTGGCCTCATCAAGTTATCTGGATGAACTCTATACCCCGCTGCGCATGATCCGGAATACGATTTTTATCACCCTGATCATTTCCCTTGTGCTGCTCTTTTTCATATCCCTGCGCATCAGTGCATCCATCACAGAACCGCTGCGGGAGCTGATGAAACGTTTTTTTTCCGTGCCGGCCGGGGATTTCACTGTGCGGATTGAGTCCATGTCCCATGATGAGGCCGGTCAGCTTGCCGGATATTTCAATTCCTTTATGGAACGTCTGGAAACATACAGCAACAGCCTCCGGGCTGAAATCAGCGAACGCAGGCAGGCAGAGCAGGCCCTGCGCCTTTCTGAGGAAATGTTTTCCAAAGCATTCAGTCTCAGTCCCAACGGTCTTGCCATCATTTCATGGGAGGACAGACGGTTCATCAATGTGAACGCCAGTTTTCTCAGGGCCATTGGCAGTTCCGAAACTGATGTGCTGGGAAAACATTTTTCGGAAATCACTTTTCTGCAGCATCAGGATGAGCGTGATGCCATGTTTGCCACGCTGGAAAAAAGCGGAAAACTTCGCAATTATGAGACCGGATTTGTCACCAAAAAGGGAGAAAACCGGCTGGCCCTGATATCCGGGGATTTTATTGAACTGTGGAATGAGCGCTGCATTCTGGCCACTCTGGAGGATATTACAGACATCCGGCGTCTGGAGGAAAGAATTCTGGACATCGGGGAAAAAGAGAGGCAGAAGATCGGTCAGGATCTGCATGATGATCTCTGCCCCCATCTCATCGGCATTGAGGTGCTCACCAAGGTACTGCAGCATAAACTGGAGCGGGCATCCAGTCCTGAGGCAGCGGCCGCGGACAGTATCCGGAATCTGATTAAAGACGCGATCCGCAAAACCAGGGCAATGGCCAGGGGTCTCTGCCCGGTTCACCTTGTGGAGCAGGGATTTGAATTCTCTTTGGAGGAACTGGCAAAAAATACCCAGTATGTGTTTGGCATACTCTGCGAATTCCGGTATAACCGGCCTGTGGTGTTCCGCAACCAGACTGATGCCATTCATCTGTTTTATATCACACAGGAGGCGGTTTACAATGCCATAAAGCATGGCAGGGCCTCGCGCATTTCCATTGATCTGTTGGTGACAGCAGATCAGTCTGTATCCCTGAAAATCATTGATGACGGCACAGGCATATCTGATGTGAACGCAAGCCGGGGAATGGGACTGCGCATCATGAATTTCCGGGCAAAGAAAATCGGAGCGTCCTTTGATATACAGATCAACAGCAGAGGCGGAACCACTGTGGGCATTTCCTTCAAAACCGCTCCGGCGAATCCGGTACACGGGGAGATATATGTATGACAGAAAACAGTTCAGATCAGTGCAGAACACGGATTATGATAGTAGAGGATCATCCCATTTTCCGGCTGGGAATGAAGGAACTCATAAATCAGGAGGAGGAACTGTGCGTATGCGGCGAGGCAGATGATATTACGGCCGGATGGAACAGAATCAGGGAACTGAAACCGGATATGGTGATTGTGGATATTTCCCTGAAAGGCAGAAACGGCATTGATCTGATCCGCGATATCAGCAGAGATTACAAAGATATGCCTGTTCTGGTGCTTTCCATGCACGATGAATCCCTGTATGCGGAACGGGCATTTCATGCAGGTGCAAAGGGATATATCATGAAACAGTCCGCGTCTGAATCCATTGTCAGGGCCATCCGCTGTGTTCTGAGCGGAAAGATATATGCCAGCGAAAAATTCATGGAAAGCCTTCTCAGCAAATTCACACAGAGACAGCAGGATGCGGGGGCTTCACCTGTGGATGTCCTGACCAACCGGGAAATGGAGGTGCTGCAGTTTATGGGCGAAGGTTATACCACCAAAGAGGTTGCCGAGAAACTGAATCTGAGTGTAAAAACCATCAGCACCTACCGGGAGCGTATCAAGGAAAAACTCAATCTCAAGAATGCAGCGGAACTGATGCGATATGCGGTTTCATGGGTGAGAAAGGGGCAGGATTGATTTATTGTATGATAACAGATGAAAACCGGAGCCGGAAATGAGTTTGTTCGGAAAAAGTTCACGATCAAAAGGGAGATTTGGAATGGATGCGGATTTTGAGGCCAAGATGCGGCTTCTGGAGGCAAAATCGGAAGAGCAGGAGTATGAAAAACTCAAGCAGAAAGTGGAAAAACTGTCACTGATCTGTGAGGCGCTCTGGTTTTTCATCCGGCTGCAGCATCCGGAACTTACAGAAGACACATTGATCAAACGCATTGAGGAACTGAAGGTGGCAGATAAAAAAACCGAGACATGCCCCGCATGCGGCCGCATCATGAACAAAAACCAGAACCGCTGTCTTTACTGCGGAACCGAAGGAAAGGTGGAAAGTTTTTTTGATACCTTAACATAAACCAGTCTGCCGCCTATGGGAAAATTGGCAGTGCCGCTTCTGAACCGAATTAAGGATTGAATTTGGCAATTTAAAATCAGTGGGTTACAAAACAGGCTCGGTGGATCCGGTTTTATAATATTCTGTTTAGGCGATTTCCATGAAAAAATGTACCATCATTGCAGGGCGGGCACGGCTTTTTGTGCCCACCGTTTCAGCAGGACGGCGGGCACAAAAAGCCGTGCCCGCCCTACGAAAACGGTATAATCATTAATGGAAATCACCTTAGCCAGTTGCAAAAATCCATCTTTGTCATTCCGGTGTAAACCTGAATCCTGTATTTCCGGACTTTTCCGGACACAGGCTTTTGTTGGTATGATACCAATTCTCCATTGATTTGATACAATATTTATTGTCAGTTTTTCCCCGGTTCAGTGTTTGCAAAAAACCGCTCCGCTTAATTTTTGCACTCCTCCGGATTTGTATTCTGTATTATACAGAATCAATGGAGAATTGGTATGACAGTTTTGGCGGATTTGAAACTGCCTCTGTTTTTTTGTGCCGGGGTTTATAAAACAGCTTCCGGTCTGTATGCAAATAAAGTAGTCTGCCGCCCCGGAAACCCGCAGGATGCCGGTTCTGCTTTGTTAAAAAATTTATTTGACAGAACACTTATAAACAAACTGGAATAAAAAATGAAACGTATATCCGATTTTGTGAAAAACCTGCTTTCCGGAAACAAACCCGTACCTGAACCTGAAGACACCGAAACCCTGCGGATGACATTCAGGGAACGGTATCACAGCTTCAAACTCCTGCTGAGCGCGAACAACCGGGCATTGGAAGTCATGGCCGGTATGGAGCAGGCCCTGATGGGCATGTTTCCCTTTGACATGGCCTTTGTGCGCGGTCACTGCACTGCTGCGGCTGTCAATGTTCTGCAGATGATCAAAAACATGGAGCGTCTGGCTCCGGGAAAATACAGCGGACTGAATGCCCGTTTTACGGCTATCCGGGAAGGCATTGATCATGTGCTGGAAGCGGAAAAACCGGAGATACCGGAAATATCTGTCATCGCGTTTGCGGATGTGGATCAGGGTCTGCGGGAACTCACGGGCGGAAAAATGGCAGGGCTGTGCGAGATCGGAAAGATTATGCACATCAGTATTCCGGCCGGTTTTGTCATCACTTCCCATGCCTATAACCGTTTTATGAATGAAACCGGCATTCAGACCGAAATCAACCGTCTGTTCCAGTCTGCTGATACAGCGGATGCGGAACAGCTTTACCGCCTGAGCGCGGAAGCCCGGCAGTTCATCATGCGTGCAGAAGTTCCTGCTGATATTGCAGAGGAAATCCGCAAACACTGGCGCAGAATTGAAGAAAAAGCAGGGAAAAAAATCAGGGCAGCTTTGCGCAGCAGCGCGCTGGGCGAAGATTCCGGGGCCAGTTCATTCGCAGGCCAGTATCATTCAGAACTCAATGTAAGTTATGAGAATGTGCTGGATGCCTACAAAACAGTGGTTGCGAGCAAATACACCCTTCAGGCTATAACTTACCGGCTTACAAGGGGATTCCGTGATGAAGATATTCCCATGCCTGTGGGATGTGTTGTCATGGTGGATGCCCAGGCCGGAGGTGTCACCTATTCCCGCAATCCGGTAAACCGGGAGGATGACACTGTGTTCATCAACGCGGCCCAGGGGCTGCCCAAAGCTGTGGTGGACGGCACTGCAGCGTGTGATCTCTTTGTGGTTTCCCGTGGGGAAAAAATGGAAATCGTGCGCCGGGAGATTGCCAGAAAAGACAGAAAATTCGTCTGTTATCCCGAAGAAGGCATCTGCCGGATGGAAATCAGTGAAGAGGACGCGGAAAAACCGGCTCTCACTGACGAACAGATAAAACAGCTCGCTGAATTTGCACTGACACTGGAAAATTATTACGAAGGCCCCCAGGATATTGAATGGGCTGTGGATCAGGATGACCGCATCTTCATTCTGCAGTGCAGACCCCTGCAGCAGTTGCAGAAAAAAGATGGGCAGCCTGTGTATGACAGGGAAGCGGATGAAAATCTTATTGCATCCGGAGGTGTTACAGCCAGTCCGGGCATGGCCTGCGGTGAGGTGTTTGTGGCTGCAAAAGCTGCGGATGTTCTGCGTTTTCCCCAGGGTGCTGTTTTGCTCATCACACAGGCTCTTCCTGAATGGGCTGCTTTGCTCAGCCGGGCAGCAGCAGTGGTTTCAGAACAGGGCGGCATTGCAGGGCATCTGGCAAATGTGGCAAGGGAATTCGGCATTCCTGCCCTGTTTGGTGTGGAAGGCGTGATGGAAAAACTGAAAAACGGAGACCGGATTACCGTGGATGCGGACAGTCTGTGCATATACCGGGGATTCAGGGATTTGCCGGAAGGGGGACGGCGGGAAAGCCGGAATTTCATGGAAGGCAGCCCGGTTTTCCGCATTCTGCGAAGGGCAGGCAGGCTGATTGTTCCCCTGAATCTGCTGGATCCGGATTCCCGCTCCTTCACTCCGGAAAACTGCCAGACCCTTCACGACATCACCCGTTTCCTCCATGAAAAATCAGTTCACGAGATGTTCAGTTTTGGAAAAGAGCATCATTTTCCTGAACGATCCGCGAAACAACTGGTGTATAAGAAAACCCTGATGCAGTGGTGGATTCTGAATCTGGATGACGGATTCCGTGAGGATACAGATGAAAAATCCGTGAATCTGGACAATATTGTGTCCATTCCCATGCTGGCTTTCTGGGAGGGATTTGTGGCCATTCCCTGGGACGGGCCTCCGGCAGCAGACGGAAAAGGGCTGATGTCGGTCATGTTTCAGTCTACTGCCAACACTGCTCTGACCACAGGCGTGAAATCCGCGTATGCACAGCACAATTATTTCATGATTTCAAAAAATTACTGTAGTCTCAGTTCCCGGCTGGGATACCATTTTTCCATGATGGAGGCCATGATCAGCGAACGGGATTCGGAGAATTATATCAGTTTCCAGTTCAAGGGCGGAGCAGCGGATGATATGCGCCGCGAACGGCGCATAGAATTTATTCAGGATATTCTCGAAGATTACGGTTTCCGCGTTCAGGTGAAAAACGATCATCTGAGTTCAAGAATGGAAGGGCATGAACGCAGTTTTATGGAAAACCGCATCCGTATTCTGGGCTATCTCAGCCTGCACACCCGGCAACTGGACATGATTATGGGCAATAATGCCCGGATCAGGCATTTTGACCGGAAAATCCGCAATGATATTGACACCATGATGAAATCATCGCCCTATTGTCTGATATAACTGATGTTACGCCAAACCTTCAGAATCCGGCAGACTGCTGTATTTCCCGTCATTCCGGAGAAAGCCTGAATCCGGTATTTTCAGACGGTTACGGATACCGGGTTTCGCCGGTATGACGAATCTGCGTAAGGTGATTTCTGAAAATAAATATACCATTTCAGTTCATAGGCAAAAGCTGGAAGCTTTTGATACTTTGTTGGTATATTTTTTTCCGTAAATCACCTAACATCAGTTACATCAGCGTTGCGCCTGCATGGTGCGTAAAGACTCTCCCCTTCAGCAGAAGCCGGGAAATGCACGGAAAGCGCATAAGAATGTTTATCAGCCATTATAATGAAAATTTAATGCGGTGAGATTTGTCAGTCAAAAAAATACCGATACCATGTAATACCGATTCTCCATTGACTTGATACATCTGCATCTGATCCGGAGGAGTGCAAAAATTAAGCGGAGCGGTTTTTTGCACACCCGGAGCTGCGGGAAAACTGACAGTATTGGATCAAATCAATAGCGAATCGGTATAACTGAACAACTGCTGTCCGGATTGTCGAAGGAAAATAGCTGTATTTCAAAAACAAAGAACAGAAAAAAGCATCATCCGGAAATGGAAAAATCTGAAGAAAGCCTGATCTGCCCCGCTTCCAGTCCCATACTCATCCCCAGCATCTGAATATAAAGAACGGATTCAAGTTCGGGATATTTCCTTTCTTTTTCCGGCAGACTGTTCCGGATTTTGTCAAACTGAATTTGGCAGTGGGTGCAGGCTGTTGCCAGCACATCAGCACCGGATTCATACGCATTGGCAATTTTTCTGTTCATAAGTTTTATGGAAAGGCGGCTGTTTTTTTCCCATAGGGGATTGCCGCAGCATTCCAGACGCAGGGGCCAGTTGACAGGTTCCGCACCAATGGCCGCGATCAGTTTTTCAAAAATTGTGGGAGCCAGGGGATTGTCAAACTGCACCACATTGTCAGGACGCAGCGCGTGGCATCCGTAATGTGCGGCCACTTTCAGGCCATGCAGGGGATTTGTCACGCTGGAGCGGATCATATCGGTTCCGATATCCTCTGTCAGCAGGGTGAGCAGATGAATCACCCGTACATCCTCTTTCCATTCCAGTCCTTCTTCAGCAAGTATTCCGTTGATTCTGTCCCGCAGCCTGGGACTCTGTTTCATCCAGTATTCGGCATGTTTCAGGTTGCCGTAACAGCATTTGCAGGGCGTAACAATGCTAAGATGCTCCCGCCGGGCTAATGCCAGATTCCGTGCTCCGGACAAAGCCGAGGCTTCAAAACTCCTTTGCCGTACAGGATAACCGCAGCAGTTGAAACGCAGATCGATCAGACGCACGCCCAGACGATCCAGCACTGCACGCGTCGCTATGCCGTATTCAGGAAGACGGGCTGGGATTTCGCATCCCGGAAAATAAGCGTATTTCATTTAATGTTGAATGCTTAATGTTAAATGGTTAATGCTTGAATATATTGGGTTCTGATTGCCGGGCATCTGTTAATAAAGACTTTTTTTGCATCCTTTGGGTCTGTCTGTATCAACATATAGTTCTTTTACCAATTTTTGTCACTGTAAAACCGGAGGAGTGCAAAAATTAAGCAAAGCGGTTTTTTGCACAGTTATAATAGAAAGAAAAAATTCCTGATGAGTGATTTTATATAACAATATCAGTCCGGATATATCAGGACGGAAGGAAAATCTGTCGGTATTTTTTACAGCAGGATGTAAAAAAAACTGTGACAGAATCAGCGGTTTTTGGCAGTTTCAGACTTTATGTTCAGCAGTTCCCTGGCTTTTTCATGACCCCGCTGGGAGGCCTCTTCCAGATCAGACTTGGCCATTCTGAATTTTCCCATTTTATTGTAAACAATGGCTCTGTTGAAGTAGGCTTCCGGGTCATCTGTTTTTTCCCTGATTACTGTATCGAATTCCCTGATAGCATCTTCATAACGTCCCAGTTTATAAAACTTCTTCCCTCTTTCCATTGGATTGAGGGTAATAACCTTGCGGCTGGCCGGTCTGAGTTCAAAACCGCAGTGCTTGCAGACTTTGGCCTGGGGCATAATCCTTTCAGCGCACTGGGGACACCGTCTCATTTTTTCGGAAATTTCCTGATCAATCTTTTCCCGGATCTTCTTTTCCACAGTCACGTTGTACTTTTTCATGATCCGCTCCAGGAAAAGCGCAAAGGGATTTTCATCAATCCGGTATATCTGAATCTGGTGGACAATTTCCTCTTCCACAATCTTTTTGTTTTCTTTTATATCCGGAAGAATCAGGGAAAAATCCGCCAGAAGTTCGATAATCTGCCCGTATTTGTCCAACTGAAGGTTTTCTATGGCCGCAGATGTGCCAATCTCATTTTTGATATTCTCGATTTTGAAATAATCCAGAGCATTCTTGATCAGGGTCTGTGTTCCGTCCCGGATTGTTTTTTCCAAAGTGGTGGTGTCATGCTCCTTTTTGATATGGCTGATTCTGCGCTCATTTTCTTCTTTGAGTTTGAGCGTTTTCATCTGAAAACCGTCTTCCATCCATTTTTTTGTCACCATAAAGGTGATCAGCAACGTGAAAACAGAGGCAAGAATCACCGTAATAAACGATATGGCAGGATTCGGAATCAGAAACGGCAAAGACGATGAAATGCCCACACCAATGATTCCCAGTGCAACCAGTCCCACATAAGTATTCATCTCATTCCTCCATTGAGTATCAGCAGATCGAAAATTTTCCTCCGGAGTGCAAAAATTGTATTTTTGCACTCCGGAAACTGCCCTGCGGATAAGTTTTCGATCTGCTGTATTTTTATGTTTGGATATCAGGGAAAAAATCTGTACATATCTTTTCTGTTCAGAATTCTTACGAAAATCAATTCATTTTCAATTATTTCAATTCCGATTTGAAAGTCTCCCGCCCGGGTTCTGTAAAAAGAATCATAACCTTTCAGTTTTTTCATATTGCTTATTTCTGAAAGATCATCCGATATTCTGATTTCATTGATAATATTTTTGATTTTTTGTAACAGGTTTTTATCTCTGATATTTTTCAGATCTTTTTTAAAACCTGACTTATACCTGATCTTCATTTTTTCCTTCTAATATATCAAAAATTTCATCTTCACTGACAAAATCATCTTTTCTGCCTTCTTCAATGGCATTTGCCAATCCGATTTCTTCCAGGGCTTCCCGCACGATATCATAAAAAACTTCCCTTTTTTTCTGAATCATTTCGATAAGAACCTCGGTAAGAAGCTCTTTTGTCTTTTCCTCGCTGAGTGTCATTTCCATATCCGAATCTCCTTATCTTTTTGATTTCAAATCTTTATCATTATGCAACTGTCAATTCTTCCATTTTCCGGATACAGGGAATTTCATCTGGTTAATAAGCAGGTTCCATAAATCTTCGAGTATAAAGTTTTCAGGATATCCGGTTTTCCTGAAAAATATGCTTTTTTTATACACGAAAATTTTCGTTGACCCTACTTATTTCACATCCTTTCTATCACCAATTTTTAATCATGTTCCTTTCCGGTTTTTTTCTGGTCTGTATTGAACCTGATAATGCTTTAAAAATTCAATGATGGTTTTGTTTTTGAAGCAGGTTATGTTAAATTCATTGGAATATATTATCGGTTTCACCTGAGTCAATTCTTTTGAATTCAAATTTTGATACTGATACCACCATTCTTCTGTCTGTCCATTTTTTTCAAAATAATCACGGTTACGGATATAAGGTTCCGGCATCATCATAATTTTATTGAATTCTTCAACATTCTTGCCAAAAGCTCTTTCAAAAAATGGCGGATTTGTTGAAACAACTCCTTTTGTTACAGTCAAAACAACCTGTATTGCTCTCAAATACTTGCGATTCCAATACTTGCCGATATATAAACGATTTATTGCATCTTTACCGCTGATAGGAATATATTTCATTGGAAATGAATAAATTTTTGTTTCTTTTAATTTTCCATTCAAATCAATGGTGATTTTCATTCTTTTCCAAAAATCATCTGGCTTATCTGTATAATTATAAAGCATATAATTTGATAAGTTATGCACACCGTATTTATCTGCTAAACGAACCGCATTTTCATAGTTTTTACGAAATTTAAGAAAATCAAAAGAAATTCTCATAGGGCGGATAGGAATCTGAGATAAAATTTTCATTTTTTCTTCATCAATATATCGGCAATCAAGCCCTTGATTAAAATCCACATATCGCAGTTTTTTTGATTTTGTCCGATATTTTTCAATAAATTCATTAAGTTCATCTCTTGAAGCAAAAAGGTTTTCTTTTTTAAAAGTGGCTAAAGAATCTAATCCTTGTTCAGCAAGTAACTGATAATATTGCTGCCTGATTTTTGAATTTTTTATTTTTTTGTTCCCAAATTCCGTAATAAAATCAAATAATTTTAATAAATATTTGTGTTCATTATGTTGATTGCCACTTTTGTTCAAGTAATCTGTAAGAATTAAAAATTGATTAGGTTCAACAAATTTTGCATTTTTTTTAAATCCCATTTCCAAGATTTCCTGTATAATTTCCGGAAATTTTGGTGAACCTAATACATTGTTATCCATTAAAATTAAATCCTTGCGTTCTCCATATCTTTCTGAAATAGAACTGATTTGATCTTTAACAGAAATTTTATCTTTATATTCAGGTTCTAATATAGGAACAGCACAAAATTTGCATTTACGGGTGCATCCTTTGGTCATATAAGTTAAGTAGCCAGTATTAAGCGGATAATGATAGTCAATTGTTTCAAGAATACTGTAATCCGGAACAATTTCATCAATGATTATCTTATTATCATCAAGCATTCCTGGTTTATCCAATAAACCTTTGATGATATTTCTGCCAACAGTAAGCCCTGTATCTTTTCCAATCATTTCAGGAATAAGTGAAGCAGCAACACCTCCGACATATAATTCATCAATGCTTTTTACAACTTTCTTGGCAAAATTGATTGAGTCTATTATCTCTTTATAATAGAAAGTAAATAAAGTTGTTATATAAATCCTGTCCCATACTTTTTGGCATTGATATTTTTTTGCATAAGATAAAAGAATATTTTTAACTGTATGTGGATATCCGAATGGGATTAAATCCATAATATTCTGAATCATTGTCTGATTAGGGGATTTCAGATATAACCGAACAAGATTTTCAAAATTTGTCCAGTCCTGCAATTCAAATCCCTGAAGTTTTATCTTTGCAATACACCTGTTAATTTTGTCATTTAAAAAATATTCTGAATAATTTCCCTTGAAAAAGACAATATTATCCCCTAACTGCCGGTGATATGCACTCAGTTTCATTAAACCCAATGGTGGATATTTATTCCGATAGTTGGGTTCTATAAGAAGAATTTGCCTCTGTGTCTGATTATGTGAATTTGGATTCTTTCTATTCAATTGACAAAAAAACTCCTTACTTTTTATTTCTTTTAGGCTTAGTTTCAGCCTCTAATCTTTTAATAATGCGTTGTTTTAATTCTTGAGCTGCCTGTTCATCAGGTAAAGCTACATCAATTTCTTCACATATTATGTCAAACATTTTTCTGCATTCCCTTGAATAGCTACTTGGAATTTTATCTGACGGACGTTTTTTAATCGTTTCAACTTTATTCTCCAATAGTTCAAGTTGATTGAGAAGTTTATCTTTCACTTCTTTGGTTTTTTCAATTTTTGCTGAATTAATAACTTTGTCAGTCTCATTTGATGAGTTATCAGATATAAAATTCGATATTTCATCAGATTTTGTTCCGGTAACTGGAAGCGTTTGTTTAGAATAAACATCTGGATTAATACGTTTCACCTGTTGTTTAAGTTTTTTTACCTGTTCTGATAAATTTTCTCTTCTAGGTTCAGTAATACCTGAAACTGATAGTTCTTTTTGTATTTTCTCAATTTCTTTAGGAGCGTTGAGAACTATTTTTTCGTTTGAACGGACATCTGAATATTCACGAGGTAAGCGGGATAATTTTTCTTTTATTATTTTTTCAAGTTCTCTCTTAAAATCAAAATAAGCATCATTTTTTTCAAAATCATCACGTCTTGTATTTGGGATTAATCCATTGTCAAAGATATATATTTCACCTATAAACCAACGATTAAAGCGTTGATTTGTTCCGGAGCCGAAAAAAATATCAAAGGTTCTGTTTGTCCCAATTAGAATATTTCCTTTTCTGGCACGCAATCCGCTGACATTCTCTTCTTCAACCATTCCCAATAAATCAGTTATACCATACCAGCCAAGAAAAAATAAAGAACCATCCCGTTTATATGATTCAAAGAAATTAATATCTGTTATAAAATCTTTCTTCTTATTTGCGAAAAAATTGACTTTATAAGGTTTATAGATTTTCTCCCTATTTAAAAAAATATTAAATTCTTCCGGTTCTTTCCCAACCTCTTTGAGTTTTTGATTTATTTTCTGTAAAGCAATAAGTGTCTGACAATCAAAAGAAACGGGTGCTACCTGAGATAAATAATCCTGAATATCATCAATATCTAATAAATTATCATGTCCCTGTTGTATTCCGTTAAGAATAACTTCAAAATAATGTTCTTCTGTCTGTTCTGATTGCGCTTCCAGTACTGTTATTGCATTTATAACATCAATCAGACTCATATCCTGATATTTGCCGGGTTGAAGATATTTTTTTAGTTCTTTACAATCCCAAAGCATTATTGTTTTACAGTTTTCACCCCTATAACTTGTGATAAATTGCAATTCTTCACAGTATGCCAACCCTCCAAGCCGACCAATTCCTCTAAATCCTCTATTTTCAATATGACTCTTTTGAGAGTTGCCAATATCACCCAATATATGATAAATATCTTTTGATGAAATACCAATTCCATTATCACGGATAAGGATCTGTCTTTTATCTGAATCAATTGCAATGTCAATACGACCTTCTTCTCTGCTATTAATCACTCCTTCAGCAACAGCTTTATCTATGGCATCAGCAGAATTTTGAATATACTCTCTGAAGATAATTCTATTATCCGCATACATGCCTACTGTCAGAGCATCTAATAAATTTTTTCCCACAACTCTTGAATCTTCTGCCATTTTTTTTTATTCTTCTCCCTGATGATAAGAAGGTATTGGAAATTTTACTTTTAACAATGTCCTGAAAACAGGATGTTCAACAATAAGTTCACCTTTTGACAATCTTGTCATCATATTGGCAAACACCTTTGGAATAAAACGATAACCAGGTTTGGAAATTTCAATGGCATTCGTCCGCCCATAAACATGGGTTGAACAATTCCCTGTGGCTCTTTCATGAATTGCGCTTTTGAATTGCTCAGCAGAAAAAAGAATAATTCCCATTGAACGCCCACGTTCTGTTATTTCCAGAATAGAATTTAAAATCGGTGAATTTTTCGGAGCAGAAGCAGACGCATATTTATTTAATTCATCAACAAATATCACTATACGTTTAGGTATATCCTCTTCTGTCCGTTCAGTTTCGCCAAGTTTAAGATTATAAACAGCTTTTACTATGTCACCAAAAACAAAACATTGTAACTGTTCATCAAGTTTTGCAATGTCTATGGCATAAACATTGCCTTTTTTAATATTCTGAATCTCTTTACGGAGATGGGTAGTGGGTCTGCACATACTGACAAAAAATTAACTATTTGATATTATTATATTTTAAAAAATATACTGATTTTTGTCTATACATAATAAATACAAATAGTTATACGATACATCCATGATACTGCTTATACTGATTATAAATAACATATTGATTTATATATTAAAAAAATCAGTATGAGCAGTCCCACTACCCGGAGATGTATATGTTTTTTATTTTTTGCTCCGGGACATTCCTGAAAAATATCATTGTTGACAGATTTCCGAATAAGACGCGAAAATTTTCGCCATGATGCAACATGAATATCTTGATTTTTACCGTGTCCTTTTTGAGTATATTCTTTTATTTCTGCCAAAAATGTTTCCCAACTTAATCCATCAAATTCAGGATTCTCAATAACTTCATTAAGAATAGATTCTATCGTTTTTTGTTGATCATCAATATTACTGAAAAGGAGATCTAAATTTTCTCTATCTTCCTCATATGTATAAATATAATTGAATGCCTCATTTTTGTTATGCTGACCTTCCAATATATCTTTGGATAAGTATGTATTGCTGTAAAATTTATCTTCATTTTTTTGATAGGGATAGAAATATCTTGTTCCTTCAAAACATTTACAGAGCAAACCTGATTTTTCATATCCCTCTTTATCCTTATTTTCAAGTTTAGGATTTTCCTCATCCAAACGAAGCAAATCCGATCCTTTAACATTTAAAATAATGATTGCAATATTTTTTTCTTTTTGCTGAAGAGCCTGAAGCAGAAACATTGCATAAGAAGTTTTTGTTGCCAACCCTGATATGCCCGAAATGTTAAGATGCGCTCCTTCGGGGCCGATGAGAAACTCTCTGTTAAAACTGATAGGAACACTTGCATTTGATGTTTCAATAAATCCCGCAGGAATAGGATTTTGAATATCTTTCAGACCAAGAGCCTCAATGATTTCAGATTCATTGGGAAAATAAACACGGGAGCCGTCTTGAATAGGCATATAAATTTGTTCTTTACCATTCCTCGGATGATTTGAAAGCACCTTGCATCTGGCAAAAGATAATCCGAGACGTAAAGTCTGCGGATCTGAACCAACATCTCCGAAATCAGAGGATACATAACTGCCGATATGTCCCGGACTATCTGTAATATGGAAAATTTCTTCAATAATTCCATAAGTAACCGATTGGCTGTAATGTTCCACTTTTACAATATCAAACGGTCTGACAAGAGTTTGATCCTGAATCCAAAAATGAAATTCATCAACCGTTGTCGGCTGCTTTTCAGTAGCAGATACTTTACCGATTAACATAATAACTCCTTTAAAAAATATTCAGAAAAAAGGTATTACTTGCAAAGCTATTTTTTATTAATAATTCAGTAAGATAAATCGGATATATGTGGTTTGCCCATCTTTCATCATTACCATAGCATGTAACATTTCTCTCTAGTAAAACTGATTTGGAAATTTCATTTATGGTGTAAGTATCAAGTTTATCTTTTTCAGATCGCTTTGTTGCAATTTTTTCAATTTTAATAACTCCGTCTAAAGGCTTTTTTAAGTTTTCTTTAGGATGAATCCGTAAATACCAAGCCCCTATTTTCGTTTTTGTTTTCTTTTTACCTTGAGCATCATAAGAGAATACAGGGGTACGTTCTCCAAATTCAAGATTTGTCAAATAACTTCCTATCTGTTTATTCTTTGATTTCAAAACGCCTGGAAGATTCGGATTGAACGATTTCGAAATACCTATAACATTTTCAAAAATAGTATCTTCGTCTTCAACTCCGCTGAATTGAAGTGAACCGTCAACTATAAGCAATTCATCTGTTTTAAGTTTATTTGAACGTACCATTTCACGAACAACCTCTATTTCCATTTTCATCATCTCAACCTGAATAACTGCAATTGCAAGATTTTCAATAGGGCTATCCGTATTAGATTTAAGAGTGTATTTTAACACCTGATCAATAGACAAACTGTTTTTTTTATCTTTTGGTATTCTTATTTTGGGAATTTTTTGAGCAATTTTTTCAAATTCATCTCCCATACGGTCAGGAACAGCGATAACATTTTTACGTTTAAGTTTATATTTTTTCAATTTTTTATCTTGTCTAAAACAGATTGCTGTACCAATCTGACCAGCTACAATCGGTAAAAATTTTCCGTCTGTAGAGCCAAAATCTGCAATTTTATACGTCCGTCTTGAACCATCTAAAAAATATTTGAAAAGCGAACCAACAGAACCATCAATATCTATCCGAATATTCTTTCTTTCCTTATTATCAGTCTCAAATATTTTCTCGCTGTTGAAAATCTCTTTTTCATCCTGATATTCAGGCGGAACAAAATGGTCTAAAGAAAATCTCTCTGTCTGATAACACGTGCCTCCGCTCAAGTTTTCTATAATTTTTAATATTTCTCCCAAATTTTATCTCCTGAAATAGATTTTTTGATTTTAATTAACCAGATCAAATACCTTCATCCAATACCGGATGGAGTTTGCCATATTTCTGCCAACACCCAAAGCAACAACCGCATCGTCATCTGAAAAATTCTTCCCGGCTGTAAGAAAGTCATAACCTTTTTTGAGCCAAAATTGCCGACAGTGAAACTTTTCATGCCCTGAAAAAGAAAATTTAATCATTTTAGTTATAAAACCTGTCATTTCCCTCTTGATGGTTACACGGCGTTCGGAAAACCTGTTCAGTCTCCAAATCCGAGTTTTTCCATTCTCATACAATTTCATCTGTTCTGCAAGAACTTTTTTATGTCAGGATACAGATTTTGAATTTTTTCCGCTTCTGTCCAGACAATCTCCGGGTCTGCCCTGAACCATGTGAACTGGCGTTTGGCATATCGCCGGGTATCCTGTTTCAGTGTATTGACAGCCTCGGCAAAGCTGAGCCTGCCCTGAAGATAATCTGTCATATGCCGGTATCCGATGGCCTGCATGGATTTGAGTTCAGGGCAATATCCCTTTTGCAGAAGATGCCGCACCTCATGCTCCAGACCTGCCTCCATCATGGCATCCACGCGCATATCAATCCGTTTATACAATGTTTCCCTGTCTGCCTGCAATCCGATTTTATACACATGAAAGGGATTTTCCGCAAATCCGTGGCTCCTGTGGTATTCGGAAATGCTCTGTCCGGTGGTTTCAAAAATCTCCAGTGCGCGGATAACCCGGAAAGTATCGTTAGGATGGATTTTTCTGCCGCTTTCCGGATCGCAGCAGAGCAGCCGTTCATGCAGATATGCTGTTCCGTGCAGTTGAGCCTCCGCTCGAAGCCGCGCCCGCAGTTCCGGAGCCGCAGCCGGAGCCTGAAAGATTCCTTTCAGCAGTGCTTTGATATACAGACCGGTTCCGCCTGCAACAACCGGAACAATTCCCTGTTTATGCAGGCAGGCAATCACTTTGCGGGCCTCTTCTGCATACTGTGCTGCGTCAAAATCCTCATCCGGATTTACAATATCCACCAGATGATGCACTGCTGCTGCTTTTTCCTCTGCTGTGGGTTTGGCAGTGCCAATATCCATATACCGGTATATCTGCATGGAATCCGCACTGACAATTTCTCCACCGAAAATACGGGCCGCATCAATGGCTGCTCTGGTTTTTCCTATTCCTGTGGGTCCGCATATGACAACAATATGTGGTTTTTCGCTGTGATTTTCCATTATCCAATCAGTTTAAACAATAAGTTCCTGAATGCCTCTGTAAATGAATAACTGCAAAGTATGCAGAGTCCTGCCTCAAAGTGACGCCGGTGTGCAATATGAGATAAAAATTAAGAAATCATAACGAAAAGCTGTATATACACCTGAAAAAATTATAATACAATTATTATTTTATATTTAACGAGATAATATATTGAAATAAAACGGTCTGCCAGCCACAACGCAAAAAAATGGGGCAGTGGTATTTTTTTTGACTGATATAATACCGATTCGCCATTGACCTGATACAGTCTGCAGTCCCGCCCCGGACTGATCCGGAGGAGTGCAAAAATTAAGCAGAGCGGTTTTTTGCACACGCTGAACAGCGGAAAAACTGACGGTATTGTATCTTCTCAATGGAGAATCAGTATAATAGTATGGAAAAACTCATCGGACTCACGTTATTTATATTCCCGCACCGGCAGCCGTGCCAGTCCCTCTGCAATGCGTCCGGCTTCCAGAACATGGAAAAAATCAGCCTTATCAGACATGGGGCCTGTGTCAGGTTCTGCTTCTCCGGGCTGCCGGGGAGGAACAGTCACCAGCACCAGAACAGGCAGTCCTTTGGCCCGAAGCTGCGCTATGAAATTCCTGCGCTCCGTATCCCATTTCAGCAGCACGCAGATGCACCCGCTCAGAAGAGCCGCGCGTTCAAGCACAGAAGAGGCAAGACGGACAAATTCACTGTCCCGGCAGGGACGGACTGAGGCCAGAACTTCCAGTGTTCTGTCCTGATGTCCCAGCCCACGGCCTGATGTGATGCACACGGTTTCGGTTCCCACAAACATCAGATCCAGAAGGGATTCCTGGGTCTGGACTGTGCAGGCAAAAGAAGCGGTCACAGCCACAGCCTCCTCAAAAACATCAGTGTATTCCTCCTGCTGAAAGGTGTCCAGAATCAGGGCATGGCGCACAAAATACTCGCCCTGAAATTCCCTGACAACGGGTTTTCCGGTTTTTGCCCAGCTTTTCCAGTGGATTTTGCGCAACGGATCACCGGGCCGGTAATCCCGCAGTGATATGAATTCCTCAGAATCGCCCACAGAGGAAATCAGGGCAATGCCGCCGGACTGATGTCTCCGGGTTCCGGGAAGCCTGAAATGCGGCAGATCATAGCGCGCAGGCAGAACCGTCAGGGAACCCGGAAGGGGAAAAAATCTGCAGGCATAAAAAAGACCAAAGGGATCAGTCCGGGCAGGGGTGATTCCCGTGAAATGCAGCACGCCCCGGTTCCGGGGAACAAGTTCCGCCTGTACACGCACTTCCCCGCGGGGCGGAAGAACCGGCACTTCCCGGTATCCGGTTCCGGACGGCTCTTTGCGGGAAAGCAGCCATTCCCATCGGTAAAATCCCATGAAGCGATCCGCTATATTCCGGAAATTCTCTCCCGGTTCAGGAGTATGCACAAAGGTTTCAAAATCCGGTCTGGGATCACTGAATTCTTCTGCAAAACACAGTCCGATCTGCATTTTTCTGCTGAGATTGCGGATTATTATGCTGTAAGCAAAGGGTTTTCCTGCGGTGGCAAAACGGGGCAGTATGCGCTCCGCGCTTATCCGGACACGGAAAAAACGGGACCACACAAATGAGATCAGTATCAGAGAGACAAGAAAAGTGAAAATCTGATAAACAAGCGCGCGGTAGGTGTTCAGACCCAGAACAGCGGACAGCACGCAAGCTGACAGCACCAGAATTCCGGCCTTTGTCAGTCTGCGGAGGAGATAATGGCGGACAAGGTAATAATAGCGGAAATTGAGATAAAAAAAGCGTTTCATGTAATTACGCAGGAACCGGAACAGTTTCAAGGATTTTCTCAACAGTTCCCTCCGCACTGCTGCCGGAAAACCGGGCTTCCGGGGCCATGACCATGCGGTGGGCTATCAGGGAAACAGCCATTTCCTGAATATGTTCGGGCCGGACATATTCCAGACCGTCAAACAGGGCCAGGGCCTGTGCGGTTTTCATCAGAAACAGCGAAGCTCTGGGACTTGCACCCAGTTCCACGCCTGCTGCCGAGCGGGTGGAGCGGACAAGTGCCACAATATAATGTTTCAGTTCCTCGCTGATGCGGATGCTGCGCACGGATTGCTTCAGTACAAGAACCTGGGGCAGGGAAATGCAGGGTGCAAGATTTTCCACTGCATGGGCCGGGCTGTGATCCGAGAGAATCTCCACTTCCTGCTCCGGGCTGACATATCCTAGGCTGAAACGCGCAGCAAAGCGATCCATCTGTGCTTCAGGAAGTGGATATGTTCCTCTGGATTCCACAGGATTCTGGGTGGCAATCACGAAAAAAAGGTCTTCCAGATCATAGCGGTTTCCGTCAATGCTGACCTGGGATTCGGCCATTGCCTCCAGCAGCGCGGACTGGGTGCGCGGAGAAGCCCGGTTGATTTCATCTGCCAGAAGAATATTGGTAAAAACAGGGCCTTTGTGAAAATGGAATTTTCCCTGATTCTGATCAAACACGGTCATTCCCAGAATATCCGAAGGCAGCAGATCCGGCGTAAACTGTATGCGCCGGAAATGGGCATCAACAGACCGGGCCAGGGCTTTTGCAAGGGTTGTTTTTCCGGTTCCGGGATAGTCTTCCAGCAGCACATGGCCTCCGCCTGCAAACACGGCCAGAAGTTTGCGGATGGCAGAGGTCTGACCGATGATGACGGATTCAATATTGCGCATAAGTTTCCCGTAAATTTCCAAAGCTTCTTTCACTTCAGATACACATCCTCCAGTCTTGCAATATCATCCTCGCCCAGGTAACTGCCGGACTGCACCTCCACCATTTCCAGGGGAATTTTTCCGGGATTGACCAGCCGATGCGGCATTCCGGGCGGAATATAGGTGGATCGGTCTTCGGTAAGAATGATTTCCTCATTTCCTTTTATGACCTGCGCGGTTCCGCTCAGGACAATCCAATGCTCCGCGCGGTTGAAATGGGTTTGCAGGGAAATCACGGCTCCGGGTTTGACTTTCACCCGTTTGATGATAAACCGTCCGGATTTGACCAGGGTTTCCGCAGAACCCCAGGGCATATATCTTTTTTTGTGGGAAACGGTTTCCTCCCGTGAAGCTGATTTGAGCCGGTTGACCAGAATCTTCACATCCTGCACACGGGATCGCGGGGAAATCAGCACAGCATCCGCAGTTTCCACCACAATATGGTTTTCCAGTCCCACAGCCGCGAGCAGCCGGGTTCCAGCGTGCAGATAGGAATCATGCACGTCATGGAGAAGCACATCTCCCTGAACCACATTTCCCTGACTGTCCTTTGCGCCTGTCTGCCACAGGGCTTCCCATGATCCCAGATCATTCCATCCGGCCTGAAACGGAACCATTGCTCCTTTGTCTGTTTTTTCCATAATGGCATAGTCAATGGAATCAGACGGACATGCCTCAAACGCGGCAGTGTCCACCCGGAAGAAATCAAGGTCTTCCTTTCCTTTTTCCATTGCATTTCTGCACGCATTCAGAATATCCAGAACATGTTTTTCCATTCCTGCCAGCACTGCGGAGGCCCGGAACATGAACATGCCGCTGTTCCAGCAGTACGCGCCGGATTTCAGATACTGCTCTGCGGTTTTTGCATCCGGTTTTTCCACAAACTGTTCAATGGCAAATGCGGCTCCTGTGATACGGGCATCTCCGCGTGCAGAAAGTTCTTTTCCCTTGCGGATATAGCCGTAACCGGTTTCAGGAGATTCCGGCACAATGCCAAAGGTGATGAGAAAATCCTGCTCTGCAAAATGGGCTGCGGTTTCCAAAGCCTGATGAAATGCTTTAATATCTTTGATAAAATGATCCGCAGGCAGAACCAGGAGCAGTGGATCGTCTCCGGCAGAAACCGCTTTGAGTGCCGCAAGACAGACTGCTGGCGCGGTGTTTCTGCCCACAGGTTCCAGAAGAATGGAAGCCGCGCGGATGTCAATCATCCGCAACTGCTCAGCCACCATGAAACGGTGTTTTTCATTGCAGATAATCATTGGCGGCTGCATTCCCGCAAAATCTTTGAGCCGCAGAACCGTATCCTGCAGCATGGTATGCTCGCCTGTGAGTTCAATAAGCTGTTTGGGCCAAAGTTCACGGGAAAGAGGCCAGAGCCTTGTGCCGGAACCGCCTGCAAGTATAACCGGACAGATCATAAGTCATTTCCTTTGTGAAAATGGGGAAAAAATTTTTGAAAAGCAAATTTCAGTGAATGGATGTCAGTAAATCCAATAAGCCTTATTGTCAGGGATTGCTTTCTGATAATCTCTTCAATTCATTAAGGATACAATACCTTTTTGCCTAGGCAGGTTTGCAGACTAAAATTGATATTGATTGCCAATCTCACAAACAGACTCATCCATTTTAAAAAATTCGCCCTCTTTACTCGCATGCTCAATTACAATTTGAGTCCACTCTTCCGTTTTTTTGTTCAATTCATTTTTCAATTTCATCCAGTCGAGTGATACCAAAGCACCATTCAGTTTGTCTGTAGCCCACATGAGTTCTTCTATGCCGGAATGAAAACCATATTCCTGAATTCCTGCCAGCCGCGTGAAGAATACATCCCAAATGGCATCCTCGTAAATTTCTTCCCCTATGTCTCCTTCTTCATCATTGAGATCACTTTCGTTAAATATTGGTCTGAGTGAAAGTTCCTGAATAATTAAGAGAATGAAACGATATGAACTTTGCCATGTTCCGCAGTTATCCATATAACGCCTGACGACTGATGCATGGGCCAAACTGCGTCGACCATCTATGCCTCCTGACATTGTCTGAAGAAATATCCATGTTGGATTTGTTTTATGATACAGGGCCAAACTGTGGTTTACCGGATCAAATTGCCGTCGTTCCCATACAAATTTTTCACTGTAGCGCAGCCTGGGAATAGGCTCATGTGTGATCAGATCTGCCATTGCAGAAAATCCTGCAAACTCACTTGCATGTTCCCGTAATCCCTCATCCACAACGATATAAGGAAGGTCTTTTCTGTGCAAATACTTGCAGGTTGTCTGTGAAGGCTTGCAGATAACAGAGTCATGCTTTATGCAAAAGCCATAACCTCTGCCAATTAATAAGCTTTGTCCGCCATTATGAATACAATTTCTGCAACTGTATATTTTATCCATACTATACCTTCTGAAAATATTTCTGGATTCTGTTAAATGCCCAGGTAATAATACTTTTTCTTTCTATGCCATCAATCTGGAAATTCCAGTTCACTAAACATTCAAGGCGTCTCTTTGCATATCTCTGAGCCTGTATTGCTCTTGCGCGTTCACTTTTATTACCCGAAAGCGCAGTGTCTCTGAGATTATTAATCAGTTCCTCGTGCTCTATGATTTCATGTCCATTATTATCTATAAAATCTCTCACCAAAGAGTATAACTGAGGTCCGAAATCATCAATTTTAAACTTATCAAGCGATACACTCGTAAACCGGGTTCGCTTTCCTCTTGCTCTTACAATATGTTCAGCGTAAGTGCAGTCTTTAGTAAGATCTGGGGCAGTTACACCATTTGTTTGATCTTGCCGAAAATATTCAGTACCAGAATCAGTCATCTCATCCCTCAAATTTGAAACTGTTTGAATTGATTTTAAGTTTTCATTTCATGTCCAACCCAGATTTGGATCAATATACATTCATTTCTCATATCTTCCTTTTTTTCCAGTTGAACAATATCCAGAGGAAACCGTGTCATTTCCATTGCATCACCCAGCAGTGCAAAATACTGTGCGGCATCTGTAATCCCTTCTGTGGCAATATCAATGCCAATTAAGGGTTAAAAACTCCGGAATCAGCAAAAACAGAAAGTTATAAAGCTGAACCTGCCGGAGCTGTTTTGCAACTGCCTGATTTTAATTTACCGGATTTAACTCTTAATTCGCATTATCAATATCGGAATTTTCATCAAAATGTTCAGGATGCAGCAATGATCACCACTGCACAATTTTTTTTGGGGAATATTTGCTGATAATCATCTGAACAATGGCAGAGAAATCATCTGCAGCGGCATCAAAGCGTTTACGCCGTGCCTGTCTTTGGATCTCTTCCCGTTTATACAGATTTTCGGTAGTGGGACTTTTCATGCTGATTTTTTTAATATATAAATCAATATGTTATTTATAATCAGTATAAGCAGTATCATGGATGTATCGTATAACTGTTTGTATTTATTATGTATAGACAAAAATCAGTATATTTTTGAAAATATAATAATATTAAGCAGTTATTTTTTTGTCAGTATGTGCAGACCCACTACCAGATTTTCTTTTATTTTCTTTATATCCAGCATAACTGATTCCGGTATGAATGTCAAACAGCAGTACTCTGTCGGCGATGAATCTGTGAGTTGCAAAAACCGGATTTTTCCAAAAAATCCAGTTTTTCTGTATACTTCAACTCATAAAATCAAAGGGAACAGATGCTTTTTTTGTATATAGTTTTTAAGAAAAAGATTGTCTGCGTTAGTCGATTTCCGGAAAAAACATCCCGCATATTTGACAACTTTCCAAAAGTTGTCAAATCTTTAAGATAACTGAACAGGTATATTCATTTTAAGAAATCATCTTATTTTTTTACAAGTCCTTACTCTTCTTATGCGCTCTCAATGATTTTAATTTCTTCTTCCGTCAGGTCGTAAAGGTTGTAAACCAACTGGTCTATTTGCTTTTCAAGGGTGGCGGTGTTTTCTCCTGTTTCTTTTTTAGCCAATATTTGTTCGACTAAGTTTACAATAGGTTT